>CAMUHY010000004.1 GCA_947088865.1 uncultured Eubacterium sp.
AATAAGGATATATAAACAAATAAAAGAATATATATATAAATTAATAAAATTATATACATATTATTAATATATAAAAAGAGTAAAAAGAAATATTTAAAAATTAAGCAACTTTAAAATTTTTATTAAGTATTTGCATAATTATAGTTCGTACTAATCCTCCAAGATTGTTAATAGTACGTTCTTTTATATAATATTTATTGTATACATAACTTAAGGCATATAATACATTATCAAATGAATACTGCATTGAAAGCTGTGCCAAGTCTTCAAGTTCATAGTCTTTAAATTTAAGAGGTTTAAATAAAAATTCTTCTGAATCTTCAAAAAAGTAGTTATAATTAGTATCATCGGAACTTATAATGATACTGTTTTTGTTATAAACTGTATTGTTAAAACTTTTTATAAAGTCATTCAGCATATTTAAATAATTATCAAAACATTTTTGTTTTTGCAATTTGCAATTAAATGTTTGATGAATTTCAAATCGAATAGAAGTATCCGTAAAACTAATATTAAAAATATCATTAAAATTTTTAACAGAATTTTTAATGATTTTAGGTTTACAGTATTCTGGCAAAGTTCTTTTAAGTTCTTTAAAGCTTTTATATATAGCCGAATAATCTGTTTTAATGCTTAATGTATCAAATTCTGCTAACTGTCTTAAATGAATTCTAAGGGATACAATATTATTGATTTTGATTAAACGGGTAAATAATTCTAAAGAAATAATAATAAAACCACGTCCTCCCTTATTGGCAGGAAGGTAATAAGATTCATAATCATTAAGACACACTGAAATAGTATGGGCATCTTTTTTAGAATAAGAAAGATAACCATACATTGTTAATATATCAAGATTATTAATAATAGTTTTTATATTACAATGCAAATATTGTACTAAATCCTCTAAAGATAGATTGTTAATAATACCAAATTTATTAGGATTATAAAAATGCAATAATATAAATAGCTTAATTGCATTAGATTTTAATCGAGGTTTGTATCCATATTTATTTTTTTCATTATAATATACTTTTTTATAAGTATTTTGTAGAGTAGTTGTCCTATATTTGCATGTAGTACATATATTGGTAGCTGTACTATAAACAGGTGATGTGGATGGAAAGGACTGAATAAGTGCGCATTGTTTACAATTAGAGCAATGAACATTATTATAATCTGTTATTTCTTGTGTGCTTTCTATTATTTCAGAATAATTTTTCTGAAGTCCCAATGCCTGATATAAAACAGCTTTTCCGATGTTTGTAAATAAATTCATAACGTACA
Source organism: uncultured Eubacterium sp. (assembly GCA_947088865.1). Taxonomy (GTDB): domain Bacteria; phylum Bacillota; class Clostridia; order Lachnospirales; family Lachnospiraceae; genus Lachnospira. The sequence goes on from CAMUHY010000004.1 coordinate 1,288, forward strand.
CCACCTTTCCATTGCTATTTTAACAATTTTTGGGGTGAAAAATCAAATCGCGTTTTTTACTCTAAAAATATCTACATTTTTTCATTTTTTTCATTTTTTACTCTAAAAATGTCTACATTTTTAGTTATATTGATAAATATTGGCAATTTTTACTCCAAAAATGTCTACATAATTTCTTTAAAAATTTTTTTGTAGCACGAAAATTTGCATTTTGCGTTTTTTACTCCAAAAATGTCTACATTTTATTATCTCTTTTTACAAATTTATACAGAATCGGTGTAACCCTAGTATTTAAGGGGAAAATGTAGACATTAATAAATAATTTTTGAATAAAAAATGTAGAAAAACTATTCTTTTAATATTATATATATATTAATACATTCTATAATGCTGAATTTTTAAATAAAAAAGTGAAAAATTTACTCCAAAAATGTCTACATTTGAAAAATTTACTCCAAAACTATCTACATTTGATATGTAATTGAAGGAAATATTAAAAATTTACTCTAAAAATGTCTACATTTTTTTTAAATAGAATGTTGTTAAGGAAATTTTGTATTGATGATTTAACATTTGAAAAAAATTAACAAATAATTTTGCAAATCATATGATATATTTGTTATAAAGTGCTAAAATATTAAAAATATAGTAAAGTAAACATATTCCAAAAACGATATTGTTATGTTAAAATGTAGATATAGGAAGCGAATAGAAATACAGACAAAAAAGGAAAAGAAATAAATTATGTTATTTAGAACAATTATGATTTTTCCACAATTTAATAATGAGAATATAATTAATGCAATTAGAAAGAAATATGACCCTTTATATAATTTAGTGAAACCTCATATTACGTTAGTTTTTCCCTTTCAAGATAAAATATCAAATATTGAATTAGAAAAGAAGTTAGAAGAGTGCTTCATTGAAATACCCCCTTTTAAAATAATATTACAGGGTATAAGCAGACAAAAGGACAATTATGGAAATTATATATTTTTGAATGTTAAGCAAGGTGAAAGACAAATTATAGATATTCATAATAATTTATATAGGAATATATGGAAACAAGAACAGGATGAACGATATATACCTCATATGACGCTTGGAAAGTTCCAATCAGAAGGGGAGATGATGGAGGCATACAAAGATGTAAAAGATTTAGATAGTTCTTTTGAAACATTTGTAGATAAAATCTCTGTTGAAGAAATTGGAAGGCGAGGTGAATCATTTGTTGTCATTGAAAAGCATTTATATAAATAATATATAAAACAGAGCTATTAACATCATTTTTTAAATAGCTCTGTTTTGTATTATTAATTATTTATAGTGATTGATTTGATATTATTAGAATTTAAGTCTTCAATTTCAGCAGGAGATAGTGGTAAAAAGTTTAAAATAAACAATCCATTCTTTAAACAAAAGCTTTTAATAGCAATTTTGTTATCTACAAATTCTTGCAGACTTTCCTGTATTAACTGCATATTTTTTTTCTTGTTTTTCATTTTAAATCGTACTATTTTTTGAAAGTACGTATAACTATATTCGTTTGTAAGTGTTTCTTGATTTGCAATTTGTTCACGTTTTAAAGCATAACAAATGATTTTAGACAAGTTATTCTGTAAAACATCATAAGAAGCAGAAGAGATGGATATCAATTTTTTATTGATAATGGCATTGCTTAAAACTTCACCAAATTGAGCTATCGCGTAAGGACTTTCAGCATCTTCTTTGATTGCAATATTATCAAACAAGTTAAAATACATTTTACTTCCTTCTTCTTCATATGAAAAGTTGTATTCTACTAGTTTTCTACAAGAATTAGAAATTTTAGCAAGTACATTTTTGCCAACATGATAATCAACGACTTCTTTACCTAATGTATTTAAATCAACAATAACTGATTTTTCTCTAGAAAATTCCTGCATATTAATATTAGAAATAAAAGAATTAATTAATTTTAAATCGTTGGAGTCCATAGATTTAGGTGGTGTTAGTTTGCCATTATTTACAGTTACCTCTAACAGCTCATGTCCATCATCATCTGTTATGATTTCTTTTAATAAATTATTAGAAGCAGTATCCATCATTAAAGTAAAAGAAGATGGACTAAATAAAGGTTTATCTAAAAGTTGTTCAGGAAACATACGCATATAAGCATCAATATTGCCAGCAAGGTCTGTTTCAATATATTTCCAAGCGCTGATAATTAAGTCATTTTTTAATGAGTTATAGATTGATTTATTTGTAAAACTTGAAAGACCTGGAAATGTTATTAATAAACTGTTAGGGTTATCTTTCCAATCATTAACTTTTTTTCGGTAATCTTCAATAATGTCATTAGTGTCCATTGTCCCAAACATTGTGGTATATTGGTCAATTGGCAAAGAACGAGCAACTTTAAAGATATTGGCAAGAGGGTGTTTAGAATCATCAATATTTAGTGTATTAATATCAGTTATATAAGACTTGTACCATCTTGCTCTTTTTTGTAATCTTGATTTTTTAATTTTGCTGACGATAGGTATTAAATCTTCACGGCTTGTTTTTCCTTCTAAGTAAGTCATAAGCGTTTCATCAATCAATTCTACGATAGAAGAGCAGGGAAAACTAAGAATGTTATTTTTCATATTGAAAAAGTCAATAATAGCAGGGTCTATATTTTTTGATAATTCTTCTATAAATTGTCTTGAATATTGTTCCATAGAATAACCATACCTTTCTAAATATTCAGATGAATTATAAGTAATTATAAGATTAAATGAAAATAAATGCAAATGTTAAATCGTAAGATTTTAGGAGCGAGGTATATGTCTTAATTATGGTTGATTTGGTGGGGTAGAGGAGTGGTGGGAAATTTTATTTATAATGTTTGACATATGTCGTCATAAACAGTAAAATGATATTAAAATATAGAGTAATTTTAGGAGGTTCATTATGACAGATGAATTTTTGTATTCTATTTGGACATTTTTTGAAGCAAACCTTTCCAAACGAACAAGAAAAAACTATTTTCAAGTTGTAAAAAATTATGTAAATGTTACCAATATTTCACCAGAAAATCTAACGAATGAAGCTGCTTTAAAATATTTTAATTATTTAACCAATAAAGTTAAAAATAATGAATTATCTTATAATACAGCAGCAATGCGCTTATCCGTTATGCGAAAATTATGCGATTATATTAAATATAAAAAAGATTTGGAAAAAGAACCCTATATTAATTATTTTAAAGAATATGCTATACCTGAAAAAGATAAAACATTAAAAGAAGAGGATATTCCAACAGATAAGGAGTTAGACAATTTGCTTTTACTAGCAAGCGAAGTTAATGACAGTCTATTTTATATCGTATTATCCTTAGTAATCAAATGTGGATTGCGAACCAGTGAAATTTGTCAGCTTACAAACAAATCCATATATCTTGATAAAGACAATACCATTTGTTTAAAGATTGATAAACAAAAAAAAGTAGGAAGATTAATCAAACTGCCAAAGGATGTAGATTTTTTATTTAAAAATTATTTGCAAATTCATAATATAAAACAATATAGTGATTTACAGCCGGATGATGTGCAGTATATATTTATGAATAAACGAAATACCAATTTAAAAGTACGCGATGCAGAGCGTCTATTAAAAAAATATATAAGAAAAGGCGTTGATGATAAACGAATTTCAAAAGAATATACATTACAAGATATCAGGCATTCTGCAATAAAATATATGTTATTAGGCGGAGCTGGACAAGATTCTGTCGCAGATTATTGCGGAATTACTGAAAGATGGATGACACGGTATAATAGAGTTGTCAATGAATCAAGCAGTCTTCTTGCTGCAGATTTAAGCGTTATTACCATTAAACCATCCTCCTTTTTACCATAATATTTGAAAGGAATAAACACTATGAAACTTCATGTACCACATTATTATGATAAGTTTGTATGTATTGCTGATAAATGTATTGATAATTGTTGTTTTGGCGGCTGGGAAATCAATGTAGATGAAGATACGGTTCATTATTATCAGACCTTAAACTCTCCATTTGGTAAAGAAATTATAGACAATCTTGACTATACCGATGAATATTGTTTCAAATTAAAAGATGGTCATTGTCCATTTCTGGACAAGCATAATCTATGTATGATATATAAAAATCTTGGCGAAAGTCATTTAGGGGTAGTATGCGCTCAATTTCCAAGATATACAGAATATTATGGTGATATAAAAGAAACTGGAATAGGATTAGCCTGTGAGGAAGCCGCACGAATCATTTTTAAAGATACTAGTCCTTTTGTATTAAAAACTTCTATAATAGAAGAACCGCCAGATACCAGTTCTGAGTATGACAAAGAGTGGGGGACATTTCTCTTTAATATAAGAAACGTCTTTTTTGACCTTTTAAACAATAATCAATATAATCTTAATGACAAGCTTATTATAATGATTCATATTGCATCTGAAATTCAAGAATATATAAATCATAATGATAGAAATCATTTAAAAGCATTATCCGAAAATTTAATAAATGATACCAATTCATTTAAAAAATATATTAATAATGATAGTACTATCAATGATGCTAAAAAAATAACAACGAATGAAATTTATTCTAATACGATAAAAACAAAAAAGCATATTATTGATATAGAGGATTGTATGTATAAAATATGGGCTATTTATCTTGATTTAGAATCCATAAATAACGAATGGGATATAGTAAAAAATGATGTTATACAATTGCTTCATTCAAATAATAAAAAAAATTATCCAACTATTTTAAATCAATATCATACTTATATTTTAAACCATACTGCAATCAAATATGATAATCTAATAAAATATTATATATATCGATATTTTATGAAAGCTGCATATGATTATAATATATTAGGTAAAATTCAGCTTACAATTTCTAATTATCTTATTGTACAAGAACTTGATATGGCTCAATTTATAAAAAACAATGGGTCTTTTTCCTCTCAAGACCAACTAGATACCATCCATATTTTTTCTCGTGAAATAGAATACTCTGAAGATAATATTGAACAATTATATGAAGAATTTGTTTTTGATGATATATTTAAAACTGAAAACTTGACAAAATTATTAATGGTTTTATAATAAACAACAGAAAATTTCTAAATAACACTGGGAGGAAAAATAATGATTAAAGAGGCTATTGCATTACTAGTAAATCGCCAGGATTTGTCTGCCAAGATAATGATAGACGTTATGGAAGAGATTATGACAAATCAGGCAACCGATGCTCAAAAAGCTGCTTTTCTTACAGCATTAGCTATAAAAGGTGAAACAATTGAAGAAATTACTTCCGCTGCGAAAGTAATGCGTTTACATTGTGAACGATTTTTAAATGACATGGATGTTTTAGAAATTGTTGGAACTGGCGGAGATGGCTCGAATACTTTTAATATATCAACTTTATCGGCATTAGTTGTATCTGCCGCAGGTATTCCGGTAGCTAAACATGGAAATCGTGCTGCATCAAGCAAATGTGGTACTGCTGATTGCCTTGAGGCACTCGGCGTTAAAATTGATATTGCACCTGCAAAAAGCGCTCAATTATTAACAGATATTGATATTTGTTTTTTGTTTGCGCAAAAATATCATACTGCCATGAGATTTGTCGGAAATGTGCGAAAAGAAATCGGAATTAGAACCTTATTTAACATTCTTGGTCCGCTTGCAAATCCAGCAGGCGCAACAATGCAGTTATTAGGCGTATACAATGAAGCGCTTGTTGAACCTCTTGCTCATGTTCTTCATAATCTTGGTGTAAAACGCGCTATGGTGGTTTATGGCACCGATTGCATCGACGAAATATCATTAAGCGCACCTACAAAAATATGTGAATTTAAAAATGATAACTTTAAAACATATGAAATAACGCCTGAACAAGTAGGCTTAAAACGATGTGAAAAATCAGAACTTGTAGGCGGCGAACCAGAAGAAAATGCAGCTATTGCAAAAGAAATTCTTTTAGGTAAAGAAGGAGCCAAAAAAGATGCCGTACTTTTAAATGCTGGCGCTGGAATTTATATTGCTTCCGATAATATTACATTAGAACAAGCTATCAGCAAAGCCCGCAACATTATTGACAGTGGCGCTGCAATGAAGCAGCTGGAAACATTTATTGAAAAAAGCAACTCATAATTTATATAAGAACAACATATATATTGAAATTTTAATATAATCAATAAATAGATAAACAAAAAAGATTATTGAAAATAGCTATTATATAGCATTACAATAATCTTTTTATTTATTCGCACCTTTAATTTCGTTAAACTAGACTTTAGCGAAATTTTGTATTTTACTCTCATCATTTACTATTGATAATTCTTATATTTTTTAGCATATTTAATAATGCAAATGGGACATACACATTTATCATTATTAAATTTCCATCCCTTTTGTCCAAGCATAACTTTAACAGCTGTATCTGCTGTATAAGGAATGGTGTCAATTCTAGCACATTGTTCACATCGAGCTCCAGCAACTATCATAATGTATAATCAATCCTTTCATTTTTTAATGATATAGCAAACTATTATTTATATAGCATTCATTTATATATTATATAAATAAACCCACACATTTGTTTGTTACGATTTTAACAAAATCAATAAAAAGTTTCAATAAAAATCATAAAAAATTTTTATAAATTTAAACCTTTAAAATATCTACTATATGTGCGCCTGCCCCCAATAAATCCGGTCGTTCACATACAGATAATTGATATTGAATAAACAAATTAAATTCGTCTTCGGACATTTTATTTAAAAATGGTCTTATATAATTAGCTGGTCCATCGGGTGATAAAATCTTATATCGTTTTAATCCACATATATTATTATATTCATTAATGTCTTCCACTCTAACATAATCATATAAATCGGAAGGTGAATTATGTGTATGAAAGTCTGATGAAATTTTATTATCGTTCCATGCTTCTATTATATGTCTTTCCTTAAAACCATACGTAATTATGCTATATTCATTCATCACATAAGCTACTAGAATATAGCCCCCAGACTTCGTAATTCGTTTTGCTTCGCGTAATGCCTGAACCTTATCTTCTATATTAAATAAATGATACATTGGACCAAACAATAAGGTTATATCAAAAGCCTCATTATCAAATCGTTTTAATTTTAAGGCATTTCCTTGATACGCTTTTACAGTACTATTTTTAGCTTTTAACAGTCCAAGATTATGCTTTACCAGTTCAACTGCGGTCACATCATACCCTTCGTCTGCAAGAGCAATTGAATATCTCCCTGTTCCAGCGCCAATATCCATTATTTTAATTTCATTATTGGTTATAATACAATTTTTATCACTTTTACACAAATTAATACACTCATGTATATATTTCATTGAAATATCAAATTCAACTTTGCCATGTCTTGAATCTAAGCGTTTTTCTTCATTGAATTTATTATAATATTTTTCTAAATCGGACATTGATGCCATATTAATCCCCATTCTTACTCAACCTGCACGTTTGTTTGGGCATAAGCACAAACTTGCGTGTAAAAAATTTATTTTTCACACGATTACTCCAAAACAATCTTTTTTATCGTTTCGAGAACAATTTTTACATCAATTGGTTTAGCAATGTGTGCATCCATTCCTACCTCAAACGATTTTTTCTTATCTTCTTCAAACGCATTGGCTGTCATGGCAATAATTGGTATACGGCGTATTGTATTATCAGGAAGCATACGAATTGCCCTAGCTGCTTCTAATCCATTCATAACAGGCATCTGTATATCCATTAAAATCACTTTATAATAATTTGGCGTTACATTTTGCATAATTTGAACAGCCTCTTTGCCATTTAACGCAGTTTCTACAATAAGTCCTGCATCTGTTAATATTTCTGTCGCAATTTCACGATTCAATTCATTGTCTTCCACTAAAAGAATCCTCATATCTTTTAATAAATCACTATCTTTATTGTCATTATTTACAAAAGCATCTTCTTTCATAATCGATATATGAGGCTCACATAATCGAAATTCAATATCAACAATAAATTCACTGCCAATTCCTTCTTGGCTTCTAACAGAAATGGTGCCACCCATCATTTCCACAAGACTTTTTACAATAGCAAGACCAAGACCTGTGCCTTGAATACCGCTAATTGTTGAATTGTTTTGTCTCTCAAATGGTTCAAAAATATGGTTTAAAAAATTTTTACTAATCCCAATTCCTGAGTCTTTTATTACAAATATATATCTTCTATGTGTATTTGCGGTTCCTTCTTTTTCTTCAACTTTTAATGTGACTGTTCCATATTGATTCGTATATTTAACCGCATTGGACAATAAATTAAGCAATATTTGACTAACCTTTAATTTATCACAATAAACCATACGATTTTGAATGTTGGATATATCCATATTAAATCGTTGATTTTTTTCCAAAGTTTGATTTTGAATAATGCTGCCTGTATTTTCAATAATTGATACAATATCATTTTGAGATGCCTCTATATGTGTTTTTCCGCTTTCTATACGCGACATATCCAAAACATTATTAATTAAATTGAGCAAATGCCCGCTTGAATCTAGTATTTTCATCAAATGGTCTCTGACAAGGTCAATATTATCCATATGTTTCACTGCTAAATTGGCAAACCCAATAATCGCATTCATTGGTGTACGAATATCATGTGACATATTTGATAAAAATTTGCTTTTTGCAGAATTAGCAGTCTCTGCAAGTACAAGAGCATCTTCTAATTTCTTTTTTTGCTCCATCTCTCTTTTAACTTCTTCATCTACACTCTTAAAACCAATAACTACCTGCGATGGCCAAATGGTATTGCCCACTTTTACAACCTTCATCTGCCAAAATTCAAAATAATTATCCTGTACCATTCTAAAATTAACATAAAAGGAATCTTGTGTTTCAATCAAAGACCTTATATAATCATTTTGACAAACTTGTTGAATCAATGGCTTGTCCTGAATATAGACATTTTCAACCATATATTTTTGTACAACGGATGCAAAATTATCATTATGGTCAATATCAATATTGCCATGATTAAATTCCGTAGAAACTCTATAAGGATATACGGTCTCTTTGTCTAAATCGACAAAAAATACAGACTTAAAATCTTCACTTAAGCCCTGTATCATCTCTGACTGCCTTGTATAGTCTTCCTCTCTAATCTTATCTTTCGTTATATTTTTATCAATAGCAAGAGCATGAATATCTCCTGTACTTTCATCTTTAAATAAAATATAAGTCGTTCGCACATAACTTTTCTTTCCATCAAATCCATCAGCCCAATATTCCACATAAGGAAAAAAATCGCCCTCATAATACTTATTTAGCAAGTAATCAGGATTGCTTTTTTCTATAAAAAGTTTATTATTGCTAATTATTTTTTGAGCGCTGCAACGTCTTATAAATTCTCTAAAACTACAAGGTGCTGACAATCCAACAGTTTCTAACAAATCAATTTCTTTATTTTTAAAAAATTGACTTGCTATACCTGTCATAAGGTCTTTTGATACATTGATTTCATATACTGCCATTGACGTCGCCATTACAATATTTTTGTATAATGAATTTCTTTGTATCATATCATATTCGTTTGCTTTACTGTTCATGTCCAAATCTCCTTTTGTCAGAATACACGACGTTTTATTACTTTCTTTCGTATATATGCAAATGTATATTCTTCTCCTTTTTCTGAAAGCATTTTTAACAATTTAAACAATAAAGCTTCTGTTTTAGGATGAATTACATAATGACTTTTACCTTTAAGGAAGTAATCAAGTGCATCGGAATCCTTGTATTTTTCTTTATTATAATTTTTACTGGCAGCAACTCTATCACAGAACATTTCAACCACGTATTTTATTGGCATTTCCATACCGACCAGCCCTTCAGACTTATTGGTAGGATAATCAATCCAATATTCGTAATGATGCTTATTGCGCCCTTTATGATGAAGCCATGCCCCTGAACAGCCTTCTGCCTCACGTTGGGCATTGTTAGGACTTCTATCTCCTTGATAATATATAACACCTGGTATAAACTCACTTAAAGAATATTTAGATAAATCATGCAACAATCCTTGCCTATATAATCCAACACGAAAACAATATTTCATAACTAACATTTTATGTGCATTAATTGTTTTTAAATGACCTTTAAAATTACGAAAAAATTTGCTTATATTCATTGATTTTCCCTCTTGAAATAATATCAATACAGCGCGTGATTATTATACCATAACTATATCCTATAAATCTATATGAAATGATATATTTTTATTGACTCACTGTACATTCTCTTTGTTCTCTTTATTATTATATTTTTTATCATATATATTATTAATATATGTTCTAAAAAATGTATAGGCAATTGAAAAAATAGGTATAAATACTAACATTCCTATTACACCAAACAAATTGCCACCCAATGTAAGTGCTACTAATGTCCATAAACCTGGCAATCCCACAGAATTTCCAACAACGTGAGGATAAATTAAATTGCCCTCTATCTGCTGTAAGACAAGAAAAAGTACAAGAAACGCAACAGCCTTTAATGGGCTAACCAATGCAATAAGCAGCATCCCAATAATGAGTCCTATAAACGCACCTACAATAGGAATTAAAGCTGTAATAGCTATGGTAACACCAATTAATAAAGCATACGGCATACCACATATAGACATACACACAACAAACAATAGTCCTAATATACAAGCCTCTAAACACTGACCCGACAAAAAGCTTGAAAAGGTTGAGTCAATAATACCAACACAATTTAAAAAACGCTGTATTTTATCTTTTTTAAACATAGCATATAAAACTTTTGTGATTTGTTTTCCAAGTCGTTCCTTTTGTATAAGGATATAAATAGAAAATACAAAACCGATTATAAATACTGTAAATCCTGAAATAATACTTGTTATTGCTCCAAATCCGCCCGAAATAAAAACTCCTACTGTGCCATCTGAAACAAACGTCATCACTTTTGATATAATCATATCCCAGTTAATATTAATATTTCCAATAAAAGAACTAAGCTGTGGAACAGAATGAAGCTTCTCCATAATAAATTGCTGTGCATGTGCAACTTGTTCTGGAAGAACTTTAATAAGCTCTGTTATTGTATTTGCAAGCTGTGGAATAACAACAATCATAGCAAAACTAATAACAACAATTATTAACAATAATGTAATAAAAATGGACATTCCTCTTATTAAATAAAATATTTTATTGGAAAGCGGCTTTTCTTTATTTTTGCGAAGTTTTAACAATATTTTTTCTACTTTTCTCATTGGCACATTAATAATAAATGCAATGACTCCACCCACAATAAATGGTAAAATAACCGATATTATCCAATTAAAGGCAAGATATAACGTTCCTATATTGTTTAATGCCCAATATACAAACAATAAAATTACGCCAATTGTAACACCTCGCCTTATATGGTCATCTTTAATTAATTTTTTCATACCAATCCTCCATTCATCCCCTAATCTTTCCCATGATTTTACCATTAATATACCTATAAAGTCTAGTAATTTAGTACACTTTGTCATTGTATTTCATTCATAAATAATGTTATAATATTAAAAAGTCAAATATCGCACAATAAATTGCAATGCGTCCAAAGGGCGCTATGATATTTGACCTTTGCGGCAATGCTAAATGGACAGGCAAACATACCACTGACATATCCGCTTGGCTCGTTGCTCGCAAGAATAAAATTAAAAAGGGGGAACTAGTAATAATATGGCTCTACATGTAATGGACGAGGCAAATCGATGCCTGCAATGCAAGGTACCACAATGTCAAAAGGGATGCCCAATTAACACAAATATTCCAAAAGCTATTAAATTACTAAAAGAAAATAAATTAAATGAAGCTGGAAAGATGCTTTTTGAGAATAATCCACTCACAACGGTATGCAGTCTTGTATGTAATCATGAAAAACAGTGCGAGGGACACTGCGTACTTGGTAAAAAAGGCGCTCCTGTACATTTTTCAACCATTGAAAATTATATATCTTCTACATTTGCAGACCAAATGACAAATGGTCCTGCACCTTCCAACGGTATGCGTGTTGCAATTATTGGCTCTGGTCCTGCTGGTATAACAATTGCAATTATTCTTGCACGATATGGATATCAAGTAACAATATTTGAAGGAAAAGATAAAATAGGCGGAGTGCTTCGCTATGGTATCCCAGAATTTAGATTGCCAAAAAATGTCCTTGATGATATTGAATACAGACATTTGCGATTAAAAGGCATCAAGATACGTCCAAATACATTAATTGGCGGCGCTATTGGCATTGAAGACTTGTTCAGAGACGGCTATAAAGCAATATTTGTAGGCACAGGTGTATGGAAACCAAACTCATTACACATTAAAGGGGAAACATTTGGACATGTTCATTTTGGTATACACTACCTCAATAATCCAGACAGTTATCATCTTGGACAAAATGTTGTTGTAATTGGTGCGGGCAATGCCGCTATGGATGTTGCCCGAACAGCGATGCGCAAAGGCTCTACCAACATTACCTGCTTTTCTATCACAAAAGAAGTTGCTGCCAGTCATTATGAATTTAGTTATGCACAGCTTGAAGGCGTCCAATTTGAATACAACAAGCGTCCTATCGAAATAACAGACGAAGGTGTTATCTTTTGTGATGTTGTTGAAAATGAAGATGGTTCTTTTACAGATGTTGAAGGCTCTAATAAATTATTTAAGGCAGACAGCGTTATTATTTCTATCAGTCAAGGTCCTCAAAACAGACTTGTAAATAATACAGAAGGATTAAAAGCCAACGAGCGTGGACTTCTTGATGCTGATGAGACAGGACATACCTCAAGACCAGGCATCTTTGCTTCAGGCGATGTTATTTATGGAGCAAAAACCGTTGTTGAAGCCGTTGCTCACAGCAAAATCGTTGCTGAATCTATGCATCAATATATGCAAAGCCTTCCAAAAGAAGATTAAGATATTTTAAATATCTTTATTAAAATCTAACATCATCAACGAAGTAGTGTAGCGGATTATGAATATCCGCTTAACTGCCTATCAAATAACATAGGGACTGTCGCAAAATAGAACTTAAAATTCTTTTTGTGACAGTCCCATATTTACTTGCAAATTTATTTATAACCTTCCATTTGTGTTGCAATAGATTTTAACTCTGATTGGGTAAATTTAAAATACTTCCGCCCTGTTTCCTGTTTTGCGCCTAATCTTTCATAAAATTCAATTGATGATTTATTCCAGTCAAGACAACTCCACTCCATTTCTGTATATCCATCTGCAAGTACAATTTCAGCTATTTTAGCAAGAAAAAGTCTGCCTATACCATAGCCGCGAAAATTCGGCTGGATAAAAATATCTTCTAAATGTATTTTTCCTATGGCAGAAAATGAACCAAAAATAGGATAATAAAGCGCATATCCTACAACCTCTTTTTCATATTCGGCAATCAAGACTGTGGCAACTTTTCTTTCAAAAAGCCAATACCTCAATTGTTTCTCTGTTCCTGTCATATCCTGTGGCCTTTTTTCATAGGATGCTAAACATTTTATCAGATATTGTATTTGTGGTATATCCTCTACATGCGATTTACGAATAATTAGGTGCTTTATATTCACTCTGTTTTTCTCCCTTTGTAAACTATACTTTATCAAAACGGATATTGACAATCCCACATACGGTTTCCTTTATAATGTTAAAATTGCTTATAACCCTTTTTATAAAGATTTAAATGCCTCTTCTAAATCTTCAATAATATCATCAATATTTTCAATACCGATAGAAAGTCTGATTGTGTTCTGTTTAATACCTTGTTCTACCAATTCATCAGCATTTAATTCAGAATGTGTTGTAGAAGCTGGATGAATTACAAGAGACTTTGCATCCGCAACATTTGCAAGAAGTGAAAATAATTCAAGATTATCAATAAATTTTTTAGCCGTATTTTCATCCCCTTTTATTTCAAATGTAAAAATAGAGCCTCCCCCTTTTGGAAAATATTTTTTATAAAGGCTCTGTTGACTCAAATCATCGGATACAGATGGATGATTTACTTTTTCAACAAGAGGATGCTTTGATAAATAATCCACAACTTTAAGAGCATTTTCAACATGACGTTCTACTCGCAACGATAATGTTTCAAGCCCCTGCAAAAATATCCAACTATGTATTGGTGACAATGTTGCACCTGTATCTCTAAGGAGAATAGCTCGTATTCGTGTCACAAAAGCTGCCGCTCCCGCTGCTTCGGTAAAACTAACGCCATGATAACTTTCATTTGGCTGTGTTAATTGAGGAAACTTTCCAGAAGCTTTCCAATCAAATTTACCGCTATCTACAATAACGCCGCCAATCGTTGTGCCATGTCCACCAATAAATTTTGTAGCTGAATGTATAACAATATCTGCTCCATATTCGATTGGTTTTACAAGATATGGCGTTGCAAATGTATTGTCAATAACAAGCGGTATATGATGTGCATGTGCAATTTTTGCAATAGCTTCAATATCAACAACTTCTGAATTTGGATTGCCAAGCGTCTCAATATATAAAGCTTTTGTATTATCTTGAATTGCTTTTTCAAAATTTTCAATATCAAAAGGGTCTACAAACGTTGTTGTCACACCATAGTCAACAATTGTATGCGCAAGATAATTATAGGTTCCTCCATATATATTTTTTGCCGCAACAATATGTTCGCCTGCAACTGCAAGATTTTGAATGGTGTAAGATACTGCGGCAGCTCCAGAAGCAACCGCCAAAGCAGCTACCCCGCCCTCAAGCGCTGCAATTCTTTGTTCAAATATATCTTGTGTGGGATTTGTAAGTCTTCCATAAATATTGCCTGCATCCTTTAATGCAAATCGGTCTTGTGCATGTTGTGCATTGTGAAACACAAATGAAGATGTCTGATAAATTGGAACAGCTCTTGCATCGGTTACAGAATCTGCATATTCTTGTCCTACATGCAATTGTAATGTCTCAAATTTAAAATCTCTGTCCTTATATGTTTTTTTTGCCATAATCATTCCTTCTTTCTTTAATATCCATTTTATATAGATTACTATACAATATAAATGCGTTACAAACAACTCTCACAAATTTATAAAGCAAGCAATCATTATCTTATAAATGTAATGGTATATTGTAATTTTCTATAAAATACCACTTTATTCATATTATGTCAATAGGAATTATATGAATTATTGGTAAATTTTACAGTTTAGCCATTATAATGATATATTTTTATTATATATCGTTATATTACAATGACTAAACTGTTCTCAACACAACATATCACAATAGATATTAAACATTTTGGTCAACGGCTGCGCCTTTTAAATCTTCTTGACTTAATTGCAACTCTGCAACAATAAGGTCTAATGATTTTTTCATATCATTAGAGCTGTTTCGATTATTATTTTTAGAAAGCTCCAAAATATCTTGTTTCAATTCATAAATTTTTTCTAGCTTTTCTTCATCTTCCTTACTTTGTTCTTTTGACTTTTCTATTCTATCTTCAATAATCTCTTCTTCTTTTGCCTTATCCTCTGCCTTTTGTTTTTCATCTTCATACTTATCATCAATATCTTTTTTAGCCTCATCAATAATGGTTCCCATAACCTCTTTATTAGCAGCTTTAATAACCTCATCGCCCTGCTTTTTTGCATCGACCATCTCATGATATTTTAAACGTTCCAATGCAATTCCTCTTGCCGTTCCATATTCTTTACGTATATTTTCTTTATTTTCGTCAATTTTTTCGTTTAATTCAAATTTTTCCTCATCAAGCTTTAACATCTTCTCTTGATATTCCGTAAGACTTTTGTTCTTTATTTTTGCCAGTTCAGCATTCTCTTCTGGCGTAAGCTTAACTTCATCTGGATGACGGATGCTCTCTCTTTCCTTGATAAGCAAATCTAAATCCTTTTGTTCTTTGCTATCGCTATCCACATTATGTATTTCTTTTAAATTTTCTTCTTCATCTTGAATGTCCGATAAAAGCATAGAATATTCTTCATTTTCCTTTTTATGTATCTCGGCTCTTTCATTACATTGCTCAATTTCCCTATCAATGTCATTATCACGCTTAAACGCATTTCCCATCAATTCCATTGCTATCTTTTGCGCCTTTTTCTTTTTTTCTTCAATGCTTTCATTCCCAAGATTTAGCTGGCTGCCATCAATCGTCATTCCTGAATTGGTAGAAGTTGCACTTTTATCATTTTTTGAATTTTTTTCTTTTACCTCGCTATTTTTAGTTAAGTCCATATTATTTACTGAATTTATATCCGAATATCCGTTAACTTTCATAATAAAACCCTCTTTTCTATATTATTTTTAATAAATTAATCCACATCAAACAACTTATAAATATTATTTATTATTTCGACATAATAAATAAAAATATTAACTATTACTTGTGTAAAAATTCGGCTTGTGATACCATAAACAATACAAATTTCTTATCACAAACTTATAATAAAATAAACAGGAGGAATCCATGAAAGAAAATAAAGAATTTACTGATTTAGAAAAAATATTTCAATTTTGTTTAGAAATTGATAAAGAAAAAATGATAAAAAGACAAACTTATCTCTCGGATGGCAGTATAAAAGAAAATGATGCAGAACATGCTTGGCATATGGCAATCATGGCTGTACTACTGTCTGGTTATGCCAATGAAAAAATTGATGTATTAAAAACTATAACCATGTTATTAATACATGATATTGTTGAGATTGATGCAGGTGATACATACGCATATGACCCTGAAGCCAAAAAAACACAAAAGGAACGCGAATTAAAAGCGGCTGACAGGATATATTCCATCCTGCCAAAAGAACAAGGCGATTACTTAAGAAGTTTATGGAATGAATTTGAAGAATGCAAAACGCCTGAAGCCCAGTTTGCAAGAACATTAGATAATATACAACCTACTATGCTAAATCATGCCACCCACGGAAAAAGCTGGCTGGAAAAAAAGGTAAAGCTTTCTCAAATATTAGATAGAAACCAAAACACAGCTAAAGGCTCAGAGACTCTATGGGATTATTCTTATAATCATTTTATTAAACCTAATGTAGATAAAGGTAATATTATTAATGACATATAATATATTATTTTATTAAATGAAAGGACTGTATCAAAAGATAATTTACTTTTTAGATTATCTTTATATAAGTCAGATAGGCTTCAATTGCCAAAACATTGATTATTATAACTTTGACTTATCATTCACGGAAAGTAAAACATTATGAAAGACTTAACAAATGGAAAACCTTTAAAACTTATTTTAACATTTGCAATACCTCTATTTATTGGACAGCTATTTCAATTATTTTACAGCTTGGTAGACACGCGAATTGTCGGCGAAATTTTGGGTGAAACCTCTCTTGCCGCAGTTGGTTCAACAACTTCCTTAAGCGATATGCTTGTAGGCTTGCTTAATGGTTTAACAAATGGTTTTGCTATTATTATCTCTACATTTTATGGCGCAAAAGATTACATTAATATGAAAAAATCCATTGCTGCAACCTTGCTTTTAAGCATTGGCTTTACAATTATTATCAGTATATTATGTCTTTTATTAAACAATCAAATATTAAGTATTTTAAATGTATCCGATGCAATACTATCACAGGCAAAAAGTTACATCTGTGTTATCCTTGCAGGACTAATTGCCTCAACTATCTATAATGCGTATGCTGCCATTTTAAGAGCAATTGGCGATTCCTTTACCCCGCTTATATTTCTGGTTATCTCTACAATAACCAATATTGCACTCGATTACATATTTATATTATGGTTTAATATGAATGTGGCAGGCGCTGCATTTGCAACCGTTGTATCACAGGGAATTTCGGCTGTTTTATGTTTTTTCTATGTCAAAAAAAGATACCCTCAATTATCTTTAGAAAAAAAAGACTATTTGCCTGCTAAAAATATCTATAATAAACTGATTAAAACAGGACTTTCTATGGGATTTATGGTATCCTTTGTCAATATTGGAACGGTTGCATTACAGACAAGCATCAATACCTTTGGAACCAATATTATTGTTGCACACACTGCGGCAAGAAAAGCTACCACTATGTTTATGTTACCTTTTTCTGTTTTTGGCACAACATTGGCAACCTATTGCGGTCAAAATCTTGGTGCAAAAAAATATAATCGTATTAAACAAGGAATCAAACAAACTGTATTATTGACATTTGTATGGTGTGCATTGGTAGTAATTATAGCTTATACGATTGCACCAGCTATTATCCGTATTATCACTGCTTCAGATATCCAAGAAGTGATAGATACAGCTTCTTTATATTTAAGAGTCAATACTTCTTTATATTTTGTGCCAGCCGTTATCTGTCTATTTAGAAATAGTATGCAGGGATTTGGCGATTCCAAAACGCCTGTATTTTCAAGTTCCTTAGAGTTAATTGGGAAAGTTTTAATTGCTTTCTTTTTAGCCCCGCATATTGGATATTGGGGAATTATTATTGCAGAACCTATTGTTTGGATTATCATGGTAATACCACTTATTATAAATATGTATCGAAATCCAATTTTTAAGAAAGCTTAAAGATACTACAAGTCAAAACGACTGCCGCAAAGGTCAAATATTATAGCGTCCTTTGGACGCATTGCAGTTTGCTATGGGATATTTGTCTTTGCAACAGTCGTTTTTATAAAATTTTATATAATTGTTTTAAACCGTAAAAAATTCAATATCTTCATTGATACCATCAGAAATGGATTTTAAATCTTTTGCTGTCTGTGCCAGCAAACTGATAGTTGCATTCAGCTCTTCCATAGAAGCTGTTGTCTGCTGTGCCGATGCAGCGTTTTCTTCAGAAATAGCAGATAAATTTGAGATAACATCATTAATCTGCGCACGAGCGCGGTTACATGATTGTGTATTGCCATAAATGACATCTGTATTTTGTTTTGTAACATCAATACCACGATTGACTTCATAAAAACTATTTTTCGTATCATTTAATTTACTTTGCTGTTCATATATAAGCTTCTGCGTTTCGTCCATAGCGGCAGTTGTCTTTGCTGCTTCCTCCTGAAGTGTCAATATAATCGCTTGTATATCTTTCGCCGCTTCATCAGATTGTGCAGCAAGCTTCTGAATCTCTGTGGCCACAACGGCAAACCCCTTGCCCGCCTCACCTGCTCTTGCTGATTCAATCGAAGCATTCAAAGCAAGAAGACTTGTTTGGTCTGTAATATTGGTAATCAACGAAGCTGCACCGCTAATTCTTTCAACAGATTGGTTTGTAATATCTAACTGTTCTGCTATTCTCTTTATAGCCATTGTTGTATGGTCATTGGATACACTGAGTTCATCTACTGTATGAACCGATTTATCACCCGCTTTTTCCATATTGCCAGCTATTTTTGTAAGATTGCCGACATTTGATACAATATCTTCTATCAATTCTCCTATGGAAGCAATTTCTGCAGAAGCCGTCTGTATTTCTTCTGCCTGTGAAACAGCACCTTTAGAAATATCTTCCACAGCGCTGCTTATCTCCTCAGAAGCCATTGAAGACTGACTTGCCATGCCGTCAAGATTTTCACCAGACTCATTGAGCGTATATGCAGACTGTTTTAATTCCGACACAATTTTTTTGAGTTTCTCAATAAGAGAGTCAATAGCCACTCCCATAGCTCCAATCTCGTCTTTTCTTTTTGTGACTGTTCTATCAATTCCTACGGTAAGATTACCTTGTGCAAGACTGTCCAAAGAATTTTTAGCCTTGATAAGACAATTTGAAATCGCTCTTGAACTCCAAAATCCAACAATAGTTGAAATCACCAAAGCCAATAATGCAATCAATGCAAATCCAAGAACCTTACTATCAATATACGACTGAATATTTGTTCTTGGCTGACCGGCAAATACCATACCAATAATATCACCTGATTGATTTTTAAGAGGAATATAGACTGCCGAATAACTTATATTATTAATCGTTATATTCGATGTTCTATATGTATTGCCTTTTTTTACGGTCTCCCATATATTCGGGTCGCCTTTTGTTCCAACAATTCTTTCTCCATTTGCATCTTTAAGAGAAGTTACCATACGTGTATCTTGCCAGAATAA
This sequence comes from uncultured Eubacterium sp., assembly GCA_947088865.1. Classification (GTDB taxonomy): domain Bacteria; phylum Bacillota; class Clostridia; order Lachnospirales; family Lachnospiraceae; genus Lachnospira. Next base: position 21,466 of record CAMUHY010000004.1, read on the forward strand.
TGTAATATCAGCATGACTACTCTTTACATATTCATCAATATGGCTCATGTTGGCAGATAAATTGACATTACCTTTCCATAAATTTCCAGAAGAATCAGCCTTATAATCTCCGTCCAAATTTCCATAACCTGCCATTGTTGCCTCTGCCGCTAAAGCAAGACCATTTTCAGCTTCCTCATTCAATCCATCAATAAGACTGATTTGAGCAAATATAAGCAGAACTAAAGAAACAATAAGTGATGGTACAAACGCTAACATAAGCAATTTAAACTTAATACTAAGCCCTTTTGTTGTAGAATTTTTCTTCTTTAATTTCACACCTGCCTGTACTTGATTGGTGTCTACTTTTTGTATTGTTTCCATATCCATCCTCCAATTAGCACAATTTTTTGATATTGTAACATAAAAAATATAATTTTAGCAATATTAATTCTTGTGTTAAAATGGATATACCATCTATTTTTTATCGCGCTTATTCCTATATACTATTTACATTTTATTTAACATTATTATATATTATGGACTTGCAAATCAACTAAATCAGCAAGCGTTATACTGTCAACAACATCATTGACTGCATCATTTATTTTTTTCCACACAATATATGTCGCACAATTATCTTGTCTCTTACAAATATCCCCATCTTCTTCTACACAAGACACAGGTGCTAATGACCCCTCTATAAGCCTTAAAATCATTCCTACGGTATAGTCTTGTGGGGCTTTTTTTAACATATAGCCTCCTTGTGCGCCTCTTACGCTTTTTACAAATCCTCCCTTATTTAAAACGGAAATAATTTGTTCTAAATATTTATCTGAAATTTCTTGACGTTTTGCTATATCTTTAATACTTACAGCTTCGCCCGTATTATGGATTGCAAGGTCTAACATCAGTCTTAGAGCATATCTTCCTTTTGTTGAAATCTTCATAATAAACCACGCCTTTCTGTCTCTTACAAAATCGTTCCTCCCCCAAGACATATATCTTCATTATACAAAACAACAGCTTGTCCTGGTGTAATTGCTCTTACAGGCTCATCAAATATACATTCAAGCGTATCATTATCTATCATTCTTACAAGACAATCACTTCCTTTGTGACTATATCGCACTTTAGCTTGAACTTTAATAGGATTAGTGATATTTTCTATCCCCATAAAATTAACATTATTTGCATACAACTTATCAGAAAAAACATCTGTATCATCACCAATAACAACTTCATTTGTTTCTGGTCTTATCGCAACAACAAACACGGGCTTTCCCATTGATAAACCAAGTCCTTTGCGCTGCCCAATGGTATAGTGAATAATCCCTTTATGTGTACCAATAATATTGTTATGAACATCAACAAAATTACCAAAATCACATCTATAATTGGTCTTATCAACAATATATTTTGCATAGTCATTATCAGGAATAAAACAAATTTCCATGCTATCTTGTTTATGTGCTACTTGAATACCTATTTTTTCAGCAATTCCTCGAATTTCATCTTTTGTATAATCACCTATGGGCATCAGTGTATGCTTTAATTGTTCTTGTGTAAGTTTATATAAAGCATAAGTTTGGTCTTTAACCGATGTCGCTGATTTTTTCACAGCATATCTTCCATTAGAAAGCTGGCGAATTCTTGCATAATGACCTGTTGCAATATAATCTGCCCCTATTTGAGAACCATATTTTAACAACTCTTCCCATTTAATATAACGGTTGCACACAATACATGGATTTGGTGTTCTGCCAAGTTTATATTCCTCTGTAAAATAATCAATCACCTTACACTTAAATGATTCCTTCATATCAATAACATGATGTTGAATTTGGAGTTGATTTGCAACTCTCCTTGCGTCATCAATTGCTGATATTCCACAGCTTTTTTTGTCTTCTTCCTCATATAATGTCGTATCTTGCCATATCTGCATAGTCACGCCAATAACATCAAATCCTTGTTCCTTCAGTAAATATGCCGCCACAGAAGAATCAACTCCTCCTGACATGCCAATGACTACCTTTTTCTTCACATTCATCCTCATTTCTTTTTTGGTTTCTATACAAAAAGTCAAACATGCCGCAAGCATGTCCGCTGGGCTTCGTTGCTCGCAGGAATAAATATTTTTACCAAAGTTAAAGAACATCTAAATTTATAAAATCATCTGCTTCCAACACAATATCATTCCATAATTTTTCTGAATCCTTGTCAAATACTGCAATTGTTTTACAACCTGCCGACTTCGCTGTTTTAACAGCATGATAAACATCTTCATATACAATGGTTTCACTTGGATTAAATCCCATCAATTCACATATCTTTTGATAACTTGCAGGATTCTTTTTATTGATTCCTATATTATAAGAGGTTGTTATCAATTCAAAACAATCTCTTATTCCCATACGTTTGCAAGCCATATCGGCACATTTTTCATCTGAATTTGTAAAAATGCACATTCTGCTTCCAATTTCTTTTTCTTTTTTTATCAACCGTCTCATACCTGGCTTCATAGGAATATCATAAGCATAGTGTTTTTCCATAATTTTTAATACTTCTTTTTTTAACGTATCCGTTTCAATATCAATATTTAATACGGTTTGAAAATAATGACAACATTCATTCATATCCATCGTATATGTCACTTCACTAAAATCGTCTGGAAGCTCGATTCCTCTTGACTGTGCATATTCTCTTGAAATACTGCTCCAAAATGGCATAGAGTCAAACAATGTTCCATCTAAATCAAATATAATATTCTTTTTTTGATAATCAAATATTTTACTTGCTTTCTGATGCAATTGACTGGCAGCTGTTTTGATGTCATTAGCACCAAATATAGCAGACACAACTGCCACTCCTGAAACGCCTGTATTTTTTAAATAATCCATATTATCATAAGCAATGCCGCCTATTGCCACTACTGGAATATCCACACTGTCAGCTATATCAATAAGTGTCTTTTTATCCATTCGGATGGCATCTTTTTTTGTATGGGATTCAAAAACAGCTCCTGTACCAATATAATCAGCCCCCATATGCTGCGCCTGTTTTGCCAATTCAACCGTTTTGGCAGTAACGCCAATAATCTTATTATGCCCAAGAATTTCACGAGCCTTTTCATACGCCATATCACTTTGTCCAATATGAACCCCATCTGCATCGGCTTCTTTTGCCGCCATTACATCATCATTGACAACAAAAGGAACATTAAATTCTTTTGCAATTTTCTTTAAGGCAACTGCTTTCTTTACCAATTCATCATGGCTTGCTTTTTTATCTCTTAGCTGTAAAAATGTTGCTCCTCCCTCCAACGCAAGCCGCACCTGTTCTTCTAATGATATACCATTTAAACAATGATTATCTGTTATTGCATACAAAAGCATGTCTTTATGTAAAACGTTCACAATAATCCTCCATTTACTATGTATCCAACGCTGCTATTATCGAATTTTTAAATAACTTAAATCTTCCCTTCTCTGAAGGAACAAATCGGTCTGACTCAACCAATTTAACAAAATCATTTAAACTAAGAAAAGTATAATCCATCGTTTCCCCAATTTGAAGATGAATTTGTGTTGCTGTTGAAATATGTACTAAATAGGTATGATAGATACAATGCCTTATATCATCTACATAACAATATAACTCAATAAAATCCCTTACATCAGCTTGAATACCTGTCTCTTCAAACAATTCTCGTTTTGCACCTTCAATAGGCGTTTCTCCAGAAAGTATCGAACCTCCCGTTATCTCCCACTTTAATGGATATGTCTTATTTCTTGACCTCTGTGTTGTCAAGACACACCCATCACTTCTCAATACATAGACATTAACAACAATATGATAAACACCTTCATTTAACGACTTTGCCATACTTCTTGGAACTTGATACCCTAGCTGATTTCCTTGTCTATCATAGGCATCCCACATTTCTTCATTAAGCATCTCAATATTGCTGTCAAATCGTTGTTCTGCAAAATAAACCATCTCTTCAATTTGCTGCTTGTTAAACGGCATATTTTCAGGAGCAATCACCCATTGTTCATCATCTCCAACTCGATGAATAATTGCTATTTTTTTTCCAGCAAATCGGTCAACAGGTGTATCTACTCCAACAATATATGCACCTTGTCTTCCTCCATTATTTGATTCTACTCCATCTACATATCCATAATTAACCGAATATACAATTGATGGATGTTCAGGATGGGATGTACCAATTGGTCGCTCTATACTAATGTCATATATATAATCATTATCTGTGCCTTGTTCCATAAGACCTCCTAACGTCAAAGGATATAAATATATCATCACAGCTTATTAATCATCAAAAATAGCCATATTTCTGTAAAATATTAAAATAAAGAATAAAAATCAGTAGTTTTTATAATCATGCAGTGCTATATTCTGTTTAATGTAATAAATTACTATATCGTTGTTATAAATGTAGTTTATTACATTATATAATTACTGTTGCTCCACCTGCAACAATAATTATAACAACCTCTCATTTTTTGGTATATAGCAGCGACCACCTTCTTTATCCCCCTCTTAATTAATTTAGGTGGTTGTTGGCTATATTTTTTTATGTCAAAGTACAGTCTCAATTCGTTCTCTCATCTGTGCCTCCCCCATAATATGAACAATTGTCCACAAATCTGGCGTATTTGCACGTCCTGTAACAGCTATTCTTATCACCTCTGCCACATCCGACACATTTCCCTTAAAATTTTCAGGAGAAGCTTTATAGGCTTTCATATCGGATGCATAACCTAAAGAATCTGCAATTTCTTTTAACTTATTAAACCATGCACTATTGTCATCTGCATGATTATAGGATTCAAGATATTTTGTAAGAATTGCATGAACTTCATCCATATCTAATTTAAATGAATCTTTTTCATCTGTTTTTGAACCGTCAAAAAAGTACGAAAACAATTCAAATATCTGCTTTGCATACACAAGGTCTTTTCTTCTTCGCTTCATGCCAACACCCATATAAAGTCTTAGAATACGTAACATTTTTTCTTTATCTGCAAACCAAATATCTTTATTTTCAGGTTCATAATCGCTTGCCCATTGATATAAGAAATCATATACTTCATTTTCAGAAAGTTTTGACAATTCATTTTTACAGATATTGTGCAATTTATCCTTATCAAAAAGCGCACCTGATTGATTCATCTTATCAATAGAAAATGGAAATTCATTAATATCTTTATCGGCAAATTTTTCATGCCATTCCTCAAAATTAGAATTTAATAATGTCATCAAATACACTTTCATACAATAAGGATGATATCCATCCTTCTTATAATAATCTAATGATAATTCAGGGTCTTTTCTTTTTGAGAGTTTTCTTTTACCACCTGTCTCTTCATCAATTTTCATTAAATGTGCCGTATGTGCATATTTTGGCATCTTAAATCCAAGAAGATGGAAAAGCTCATAGTGAATAGGAGCTGATGCAAGCCATTCTCCGCCTCTTACAACAACGGTTGTCCGCATCAAATGGTCGTCAATGGCATGTGCAAAATGATACGTAGGAATCCCATCTCTTTTTAACAATACAATATCATGGATATTTTCAGGCAGTTTTATCTCACCTTTTATGGCATCTACAAATGTAATTTCTTTTTCTGGACTTCCCTGTGAACGCAGTCTTAAAACATAAGATTTACCTGCTAAAAGATTCGCCTCAATTTCTTCTATTGTCAAATTACGGCAAACAGCATACTTTCCATAATAACCAGTCAATTCTTTTTGTTCTTCCTGCTCTTTTCTTACACTGTCAAGTTCTTCTTCGGTGCAAAAACAAGGATAAGCCAGCCCTTTTGCAACTAAATTTTTAGCATACGCATGGTATATATCTACTCTCTGTCTTTGAAAATAAGGTCCATATGCGTTTGTCTGCTCATTTTCATCAAAACCAGCGCCCTCGTCAAATTCAATATCAAAGTATCTCAAGGTATCAATAATTAATTCAACGGCGCCATCTACTTTACGCTTTTCATCAGTATCTTCAATTCGCAAATAAAATACACCTCCATTTTTATGGGCAATTCGCTCGTCTGCCAATGCACTGTAAAGATTGCCCAAATGAATAAATCCAGTAGGACTTGGCGCCATACGTGTCACCTCTGCATTATTTGGAAGTTTTCTCTCGACAAACTTTGCTTCATAAAATTCAGGTGTATTTGTTACATTAGGAAATAACATATCTGCTAACTTATTGTAATTCATTTTTATCCTCATTTCTTAATTGTTATATTTTTCTAAAAAATCAACCATTGTCACTATTTCAGGCTGTTCAATATCTAAAACATGAAAGTCTTTATCGCCTGTAATAAATATATCTACATTTTCTATAATTGCTGTTGCTAATATGGGAGAATCTTTTATGTCTCGCATTATATTTAAACTTTCTGGACTTAAATTTCTTGGAGTGTAAACCATATCAAAAGGCAATTCAATAAAAAATTGATTTAATAAATTTATTTTTTTAGGAAATTTTCGTTGTGTGACTAATCTTAATTCTTCAATTACATAATCACATAAAACAATTTTATGATAAATAGCTAATTGCTTTGTCAATTGTTTAGTGATATCTGAAGGAAAGAAAATTATTGAAACTAAAATATTTGTATCTAACATTACCCTCAATAATTAGTACCCCCTCACTTCTTTGCGAATTTCTCTCATATAATCTTGCATTTCATCTTCGGAATTAAAACCTGCCTCAATCGCAGCACCTTTAAAATCATTAGCAACTTTAGAGAATGCCATGAGCGCAGAATTTTCCATATAAAATCTACCATTTTCTTCAAGAATTACAACTTTATCACCTGCTTTTAATTGTAATTTTTTTCTTATAGACATAGGAAGAGTTATTTGTCCTTTATCTGATAATTTTGTAATTTCCATATAAGTCCCCCATTCTCATTATTTTTATTAACTATTTTATATTATTTTCTCGAATATCTGCAACTAATCGTCTTCTATATGCCCTACATCCATTCTCATTCCAATATTTTTTTTGCTCTAATTTAATCACTTCAAAGGTTGTATCCATAATATCAGAACCATAACTTGTTTGCGGTTCTTCTCCTGCATATAATACAGTTATTGAATCTTGATACCGATTCATATCCAAATGATACTGCATAGCAAATCGTTCTTGACAAGACAAGTCTTCAATAATTCGTATATGCGCATAATATCCCACAAGATATGAAAAATAACCAATATCAAACTTATCAAGCCATTTTTCTTTGTTGCCTATAAATAAAATCACTGGAAAATGTCTGTTTGCATTATGTATGAGACCTACAAACTCATCATAATTGCTATCAGTGATACATTTCACATTTTCTTTTAATCGTTCGCAGTCACAAATGCCTATATTATCTGCAATTTCACCATAAAAATTGGGTCTTGAAAATAAAACATTGTCTGTATCCCGATATTTTTCCTTAGGCTCTGCATATACGTTAGAAACAACAAATTGTATACCATCCGATGTTTTCTTTAAAACAGCTTTTGATATCCATATTCTATTGGCAATCTTTGCATCAATATGTGTTGATTCTTGGGCAAAATACATATCTTTCTCATTATATACAATATCAACAGAATAACCAGGTTCATTCCCAGAATAATTATTAACATATTCAGGAAGCCCATCTAACGCTTCATTATATCTTGATTTAATCCACGCATATATATATCCTGAAGCCTTCTTAAATGCATCCATCTCGGTAACATTGCTTGTATCTAAATAGGTTTCTGCCTTAAATACAGTATATGTCCCCAATCTTTTAAACGGTTCAAATTTTTTTCGTTTATTGTTACAATCATCAACGCCTAATTTTCCTTCTATATTAAAAAAAGCTTCTGAAATTTTATCATTACATGGTCCAATGGTATTAACAATATAAATAATATAATTTACGGAAAGATTTGGCGGTCTGTCTGATGTATTGTTCCACAATTTTGTTATTGCTTTCTCTCTGCTAAATTTATAAAACGCCTTTGCAAGATTAATATTATTATCCAGTATATTGGCAATTTCAGGGTTAATGTCTTCATTGTTAAGTTTTAAACGATAATGACATCGAATCATATCCGACCAATTATGGTCTTTATAATGCTGATGTCCTAAATCTTCTATCAAATTGACTAGGGAATCATCGCATAATTCTAATGTTGCCAAAATACTGTTCATCTTTCTTGCTAAATGCTCATTGCCATCTCCAAAAGCAGAGCCTTTGTAACGCAAATCATGTTCTATCTCATGCCACCCTTCAAAAGAGTTCGTTCGCACTTGAACCTCAAATGTATCATCTATATAGTCTTTTAATAAAGGATTTACAATGGTTTTAGCAAGATAACCAGGCAGCTTAAATATACCATTAACTTTCATTGCCCTAAATTCATATTCATTTGCTTCTGTTGTCTCCCAAATTCCAGGCTCTATAAATAATGTATCTAATAGATTTCTACATATAGATACATCATCTTCAAAATAGAGAATAATCCGAATTCCAATCAAATCCTGCATCTTTTTATCTTCATTATCTGATGCTTTTTTTCGATACTCTTTGCGCCTAAGCTTATCTACTATGGAATCAACAGACTTTACTCGATAAGCAACTCGATAATAAAATCCTGCCTTTTTTAACTTTTCTTCTATAATACTAAGCAAATCTTCTTGAACTACCTCTGGAACGATAATTTGTTGAGCACATTTTTTACAAAACAAATCACTATTATATACCATATCTCCGCCTTTATTAAAATAAAATATTTTATATTATTATACAAATCAACATCAAAGGGCAACATTATAAACGAATGTCATAATAAACGCCACAGCTACGCTGTGGCTATTATATCATAATCTGCCGTGTGAAGCAAATCATTGGCAATCTTTATTTCTTCATCAGTTGGCGACTTTACATCATCTAAAGTATATTCAATACCTAATTGCTTCCATTTAAAAATACCTAATGTGTGATATGGCAAAACTTCAAATCGGCGCACTGTTTTTAGTCCCTTTACAAACTCTGAAAGCTTTTTCAAATCTTCTTCATCATTTGTTACGCCAGGCACCAGCACATGTCTTATCCACATATCTTTGCCGCTATCTGAAAGATACGTTGCCATATCAAGAATATTTGCATTATCCTTCATTGTAAGGTCAATATGCTTTTGACTGTCAATATGTTTTATATCCAGCAAAAATAAATCGGTATATTTCATCAACTCTTGGAATTTACTAAAAAAAGGTTCTTCTCTTGTAAATGGTCCTCCAGAAGTATCCAGTGTTGTATTGACACCTTTTTCCTTTGCCAAACGAAACAGCTCGGTCACATAATCAATTTGCAGCAAAGCTTCTCCTCCACTTACCGTAATGCCACCATCATTTTTCCAGTATGCTTTGTATCTTAATGCTTTATTTAGAGTATCCTCTGGCGACTCTTCATACGCATTTTTATCATTTAAAGCCCATGTATCTGGATTATGGCAATATCTGCATCTCATTTTACAGCCCTGTAAAAATATAATATAACGCACTCCTGGTCCATCAACTGAACCAAAACTTTCCACAGAATGAATGATTCCTTTAATATCAGACATATTTTTCACCTCGTATTAAATAATTCGTCTTTCTACAATAAATTATATTTCTAAAAAAATAGTATTTATCTTTAATTTAGTATAATCAAGTACCTATACATTATACCAGTTTTTATGATATACTGTCCACTATAAGTTGTTTTGTCAAATTTATAACAAAGTGTACCCTACGCTTTGGAATGGAGGATTAGTGTGAAAAATAAATTTTTCACACCACAATTTGTGTCTGCGCGTTGCTTGACACAAAGTTGTTTATGCGCAAAAAGCAGCGCAGAAATGAGGATTATTATGAAAGATACATTTAATTTCCAAGTAAATCTTGGAGGTATGTTAGATATTTTATCAAACCATTTATACAAAACACCTGACGTTTTTATACGAGAATTATTACAAAATGGCGTTGATGCTATAACACAACGCAAGCTATTGCAAAAAGATTGGGATAATGGAAGTATTCATATAAAAGTAGAACCACATCGAAAAATCATTTTTAAAGATAATGGTTCAGGGCTTAACGAAAAAGAAATTCATCATTTTCTTGCAGTTATTGGACAATCCTCTAAACATGATTTAATGGACGAATATGAATCGGAAGATTTTATCGGACGTTTTGGAATTGGATTACTTTCTTGTTTTATGATATCGGATGTTATTGAAGTTCACTCAAAATCCATTGATGGCAGTCCTGCACATATTTGGAAGGGATTTCCAGACGGTACATACACACTTGAAGAAGTAACTGAACTTTCCCTTGATGACAGCACACAGACAATGGATGCTGGCACAACAATTATACTATATGCTAAAGACGAGTGCCAAAAATACTATAATTCTGAAAAATTACAAAGCCTTGTACAATATTATGGACTTACACTGCCTGTTCCTGTATATATTGATAATCTATCCAAACCAATTAACTATATGCCGCAAGAATTTACTCATTTAGGACAACGACAGCTTTTATCGTTTGGTGAATGGCTTTTTAATGAAAATTTCCTTGATGCGATTCCTATTGAGACGCCGCATCTTTCTGGCGCAGCATTTATCCTGCCTTATCATACAAGCAGTTCTGTAAAAAAAGAACATCGAATTTATTTAAAACATATGCTGCTTACAGAATCTGCCCAGCCATTACTTCCAGATTGGGCATTCTTTCTAAAATGCTGTTTGAATACAGCAGGACTTCGTCCTACTGCCTCACGCGAAAATTTTTATGAGGATTTTGAACTTGAATTAGCACAACAGGAATTTATCCTTCCTATCAAACAATATTTTAAAAAAATCAGCAAAAATAACCCTGATTTAATGCAAAAAATTATTAGCATACATTCTTCTGCAATCAAATCAATGGCTATTTGGGACAATGATTTATTTGAATTATTTATTGATTATCTTACTTTTGAAACATCGGAAGGCATAGTTACTGGCGCCTATTTAAAAACAGCGGGAGCTGCCAGTTATATAAGTGACATTTCTCGCTTTAAACAACTGCAATCCGTATTTTTTCAACAGGAACAACTGCTTATATGTACAGGATATACATCCGATGAACAATTAGTACGCAAGTTGGCTAATACCTATCAGCTTCCAATTAATCCAATGATGGAGGAAGATTTTGAGCTGATATTGGACGAACTTTTACCTGTCGAACAAATAGAGACTCGTTTTATAATAGAAGAAATCAATAAAGCATTAGAACCTTTTGACTGTCAAGCGGATATGAAACGATTTTATCCAAGTGATTTGCCTGCACTGTACTATATGAATAATGATGTTGAGTTTATCCGCCAAGCCCAACAAGCAAAAGAATCAAGTTATGGTATATTTTCGGATACATTGTCCTCGCTTATTTCAAATAAATGCAATGAAGTTATTGCTACGGTCTATTTAAATATCAATAATCCTTTAATAGAAGAAATGCTTACAATAACCGATACACGCCTAATTCAGGCATTAGGCAAAATTTTGTATATCAATGCTTTGATAACAAGCGGGCAGCCCTTGCACCACAACGAATTAAAAACATTCAACTCAGAATTATTATATTTAATATCAACAAAAATTTAGGTTGCACAAATCAATGGCTAATAGGTGACATAAAATTATCACTTAAATAAATATAAATTATTTGCAGATAAAATAGTAAATTTTGAAATCATACAAATAATTATAATTAATAGAATAAAAAAATATTGTGTCAAAATATTTTCTTGTATAAGATACCAACATTTATTTATACTATATCAAATCTTATCAAACATTTCTTTTGCCACAATATTTTTTATTTTTATACAATTTTATTCTATTATTTTTGGTTCCATCATTGCCAATTTAAAATTTTCATTATAGCTATCTGTGCCGTTTCTTGCATCAAAACTGTCAGCAATACTTTTTACAGTATCATAGTAATGGTTTTCTAACTCAACAATATTATAAATATCACTATCATTTTTTAATGCAAAATTAGGAGGCATCTTGATAGAAATGGTTTCTTGTGTTTTTGATAAATGATGCATAAGCACCCAAGCACTTTTATAAAAATCATAGGCAAGCTTGCAATCCCAAATTCCAATAACCCACTCCATACCTTGCTCTAAAAACTGTAATGCTATTTGTGGTTCAAAATAAGTCATACATCGTATAACAGCGCCCATATAGGATAAATCATGTTTATCTCTATGTCCCATTCCTTTTAATTCATACGCATAAGGTCTTGCAGCTTTGGCATTGCCCTTATTCATATAATATTCAATGTAATCTCTATGCATTAAATGTGGCGTGTCATGGCAAAACCACATACGTCTTGATTTTATTGGCTTCGCCATCTCATTAGCGCCTTCCTCATCATCAATTAACAGATGCATACGTATAGCATGACAGCGGTCGCACGTCCTGCAATCGGACATACTGTCTCTTCCCGTTTTCCAAAATCGCTCAAAAAGTTCATAGGCTTTCTTTTATCCAAATACACATAAAACTGACACATTTGCCACCAATATGTACGATGTCCTAAATTATAACGCTTTACAAGCTTATAATATTGTTCAATCATACCCTGCCATTGTTCAAAAGGAATCTGAGGAAGTGACACAATAGGGTCAATTGCCATCTGCATAATCATAACATACATTTCACCGCCATCTGGTCCTAATACATCTGGATATTGTTCAAAAATAGTACTAAATTCGATAGCAACTGGCATTGCCTTTGGAGGGTCGTCATGGAATGTCGCTTCATAAGCATATAAATATCGAAAAAATAGTCGATAATAATGCTCCTCTTCCTCATCTGCCTGTCTTATAGCCTCTAAAATTACAGACATTTTTTTAGAGCCTTGTGTTGTGTCAATTTTTTGCTGCCAAACCCCCGCATCAAATTTCTTTGCCATTATCTCACTCCTATCTTATCTACCTTATCTCAAAATCTTCATCTACACTAAAAGCAATCGCAACTGCCGACGCATCTTTTAAATCAGAACCTTTTTCCTGCATCTGCGCAAAAACAGAATAGGTAGCACTACTGCCAATATATTCTCTATAAATATCATCTGTCAATTCGCCAAATGTTCCGTCATTAAATACAGTTAATATCGCTCTTTTTAAAAGTTCATAATCGGCTAATTGACTTTTATAGACTTCTATCATAGGACCGCTTGGATATGCAAAATTCACTTTTTCTGAATACGTCGCTTCACCAAAAGCATGTTCGGTACATATTTCTGGCAAAAAGGAAAAACATTCTATTCCTAACACTTTATCTTGCAATGCTTCTCCTAATCGCTCAGGCAAAGACTGATATAATTCTTCTGTGTCACTCTCATGAAACATCTTTGCAGCAAGCGCAACTTTATCCTTTAATAACTGAAATCCTGCTTCCCCTTCGTAAGGATAAGGCAAAGTTGTACTCTCTTCCTGTCGAATAAAGAAAAATTGTTTTTGTGAAACAAAACCTTCAACTTGCCATTTTGAAACAATATCCGCCACTTTTTTACTTAATTCTGGACTGACAACATCATCAATTCTACATTCCCCAGTAACATCATCGCCCATCTTAGAACCAAATATTTTAACATAACATAATTTTTGATTGCCAAGACGCTTTTTAATATCTTCTTTTAATGCGTTCCAATATGTATCTACATCTGTAAAGTTTTCATTTTTTCCCATTCCGACAATATCGGTTTTATAAACGTTCCATTGATGCGTCTTTTTTGAAAAGGATGTCGTAAGCGCAATGCCTTCCTTCTTATTTTCCATTGCTTCAATTCCTTTCATAAAGGCAAATATAAAAGAACCTAATGCAAGTCCAATATTGCTTTGAGGGTCACTTCCCATACCAACACTACATTCATATAAAGACTTTCCCCACTGAGGCGCTTTAATATAAAGGTCTAACACAACACCTCTTTCATCAACCTGCTGTACATCTGGATAAATAGACACATTCCACTTTGGAATCAATACACTGTTTTCTCGTAATTGTGTTTCTTCCTCAATTAAATCAGCAATCTGTTTTTTTACAAATTCCTTTACATTTTCAGGAATTGTTAAATCAACACCATCAAAATCTTGACTGTTCATTGCATTTTGCATCTTTTCTTGTTTCTTGTTCTTTAATTTGTCAAAAAATCCCATACTGCTCCTCACTTCTATTATTTTCCGTTATTTTATCTTTATAATAACATAACTTTATTTAAATGAATATAATTTGCATTAAAATTTATTTTTACTTAATAAGTTCCATCCCCTGATATATGATAGATGGGTCATCACCTATTTGGTCTTGATTTTTATAATACAACTCTTCCCAACGATTACCGTCACCATAACAGTCCTGCGCTATACTATATAAACAGTCTCCGCTTTGCACAATATATATATCTGTTATTATCTCATCAAATTCTTTTTCTTTCCATATAAGTTTATGTTTTTTATCAAACTCATATTGACTGATTACTTGTCCTGCACTGTCAACTCTTATAATATCTGTAAGATAATTGGTTTCATCTTTATAAAATGATATGGTACTTCCATCGCAAAGATGATATTTTAATCCTCCATAAATGCTATAATGAATTTCTCTGCATACTTTATCACCATCTCCATATAAATACTGTTCACCATATATCTTGCTACCTGACAATGTTATATAAGTATGCCATATTATCTTTCCTGAATCATCATAATCATTAAATTCATAACTTAACGCATTGTATCCATTAATATCTTTTGTCCTTGCATTAAATAATTCTTCAATAATATTTCCATTATAATAATTGGCAACATAATATGGCTTACCCATTTGTTCAACCTTTTGATATGTTAAATTGGCAGAATCTAAATTCCCCTTATACCACACGCCAGAAACTTGCTGCCAATCTTTATTATATTGGTCTGCCCACACAACATACGTATTTTTTTTAAGCTGCATAACTTCCACGCTTTGATAAGCATCATAATCCCAATAAATCGTTGCAGCTTTTGAAACAGTATCCTTATTATATGTATCAATATGTGTTAATTTTCCATTTTTATCATAAGTATAAATCTCTTTATCATTTTTATTAATTAACAGTCCATTTTCATCATACGTTTCAACAACATCTTTAATCTTACTATAATTATAATGCTTTTTTGTGCCATCATTGGTATCACTTTCATTATATGACTTTCTTTTAACATAAGAACTATCTGCATTATAAGAATAAGTTGTAATGCTTCTAGGCTCTTTTCTGCTGATATAACTTAAATAATATTTATCTTCAATCAGCCTTCCTTTATTATCATATGTATAAACATTTTCATATTGCAAAGACCAATTTCCACTATTGTCATCTTTTTCATGGTAGCCATATGTATGTATCAGCTTACCTTCGTCATCATATTGATAATCAATAATTTGATTGCACTTTGCAAAATCTTCAATATCATATTCTTTTCCATTAGGTATATAATCTTTATTTTTTTCTTTGTCAAATAATATAAATTCTCCCCAAAAAAATATACAAAATTGTACTAATATAATCGTTATAATATATCGTATCATTGCTCCCCACTTAAAATTTTGATTTTTCATATCTTTCACACTCTTTATAAACCAAATGATACAAAAAATTATAACATATTATTTATAAATTGCTAATAGCTAATATTGATATAAAATTGACAAAGTTAAATACCTCTTATATAATAATTTCATTAAATTTATAAAAAATCACTAAAATACTAAGGATTTTTTATAAGTGTACAATAAATTGTTCAAAAAGAGGTGATACATACTATTTTAAAAATATAAAAACAGTTATTTATATAATAAAAGTGGAATAATTCATTATAGTATATTTATGTAAGTTTTAGGAGGAATTGAAATGAGTACAGAAAAAAAATATAAATCTGCATTAGATGATTATATAAACAAAATTTATGTTCTTATATTATTATTAGTTCCAGGAGCCTGCCAGTGTGCTGGTCTATTATATACAACAGAAAAAATCTTTGGATTATTTCCAACAGTTAATTGGGCTGCATTAATTACTTTTGATATTACATGTTTAATTTACTTATTAATAGGAATTTATTTTATAAAAACAGGTTCTATAAATGGTTTTGTATCTCCTAATAAATTAAAAGCTGCGAAAATATTTTTGGTTATTATTATGTTTATACAGTATAATTTTATTCTCTATATGATTCCTTCAACAGAGTTTTGGGGATATGCGCTTTTATTTGTAATAGCCGTAGCTTTCTTTATAGATGTAAAAGTTGTAATGATAACTGCTTCAGAAATAACGCTATCGCTAATTATATCTTGGTTTATAAAAGGAGATACCCTTCTTCCAATAAAAGATGCATTATTTATGCCTAATATTATTTCAAGAATTGTCTGTCTTTTCTTAACATTATTATTTATTGTTATTTTGACATATTTAATAAGGAAATTTCTTGTTAATGCAAAAAAAGATGAAATAGAGCGAAATACAGAACAAGTAAAAAATGTTCTTATGGCAGTTCAAGCATTATCTGAAAATTTATATACCGCTGGTTTATCACTCTCACAAATATCTGAAAATGAGAGCGCTTCTGCTGAAGAATTGGCAGCTACAAGTGAACAGTTAGTTGAGAGCAGTAACCTCTTAAGTGATAAAACAAATGAAAGTATGGCAAATCTTAAAGAACTTAGTCAATGGGAAAATGTTGTTGCAGATAATGTAAAAAAAGTAGAAACTACATCCAGAAATCTTCTTGATAAATCTGGAGAAAATGAAAAATTTTTAAACGATTTACATACAATTAATGATGAAGTATCCAACTCTATGAGTGAAACTACAAATATAACACAAAAGTTATCTGAAGCTGTACAAGAAATCGGAGTGACATTAAATCTTATAAATGATATTTCATCATCTACTAATTTATTAGCCCTTAATGCTTCTATTGAGGCAGCTAGAGCAGGGGAAGCCGGCAAAGGATTTGCAGTTGTTGCAACAGAAGTCGGAACACTTGCAAACAACACACAAGAATCGTTAAAAGTTGTGCAAGAAGTCATTGAACGAATACAGCAAAATGTAAAAGATATTGCTTTTCAGGTAGAAGAAAACTCTGCAAAATTAGGTATTCAAAACAACTACCTTGAAAATGTATTTAAATATATGAAAGATATGACAGAACTTCTAAATATTTCTGTAAATGCTATTGAAACAATGGGAGAAGCTCATCGGAAGCAGGCAGAGGTTATTAAACGAACCATCTTTATTAATCAAAATATAGCAGAAAGCATCCGAAATGAAAACGAACAGTTTAATTCCATTAATCATATGGTTGAAAATAATGCAAATAACACAACTGAAGTGGCAAATCAAGCAAATGCCATAAATGATATGGTTGACAAAATAACAAAACTGTTAAAACAAGACGAATAAAATATTTTTTAAAAAGAGGTATCCTATTAAAAAAATACAAGTTTATCTTTAATAGGACAGCCTCTTTATCTTTATTGTTATTTGCTTTATCTGTTATATTGAAGGTTATACAATTCCGCATACCGTCCATTCTTTTCAAGCAAATCTTTATGTGTTCCTACTTCAACAATTTCTCCATTATCCATTACAACAATTTTATCTGCATTGATAATCGTACTTAACCGATGTGCAATAACAATTGATGTTCTTCCCTCCATAAGCTGGTCTAATGCCTGTTGCACTAACAATTCGGATTCAGAATCCAGCGCGCTTGTTGCCTCATCTAAAATTAATATTCTAGGATTTCGCAAAAATATTCGAGCAATTGCTATCCTTTGCTTCTGCCCTCCCGACAGACCAATTCCACGCTCACCAAGTATGGTCTGCCACTTGTTTGGACTATTCATAATAAAATCATACGCATTTGCAAGTTTTGCTGCTTTCTCTATTTCTTTTTGACTGGCATCCTGTTTTCCATATCGTATATTTTCTTCTATTGTTCCAGAAAATATAATTGTATCTTGAAAAACCATACCCATCTGATGATATACACTGTTTAACTTATAATGTTTAATATCATTGTTGCCAATCCAGATACTTCCTTTGTTCACATCATAAAATCTTGTTAAAAGGCTAATCAATGTTGTTTTACCGCACCCACTTGAACCTACTACTGCAACACGCTCACCTTCATTAATAGAAAGATTTAAATTTGAAATATTCCAATTTTTTTGTTCTAATTCATATTTAAAATAAACATTTTTAAACTGAATATTTGCAGGTTCATCCGGTTCAAAATTAATTGCTTCCTTAGAGTCTCGTATATCTACGGGCATATCCAAAATTTCAAACACGCGCTCAATCTTAGCGATACTTTGCGCATAACTGACATTTAACTCTGCAAATCTACGCAATGGTGTCATAAAATAACCAAGATACGACTCAAAAACAATCAATTCACCTATTGTCATTTGATTGCCTATAATAAACAGTGCTGAAAGCCCTATAACAATCGTGCTGATAACTTCTGAAAATGAACCATTTATTGCCTCACCCAATGAAAAAAACTTATTTGTCTTTTTTCGGTATTGATAAATAAGGTTAGAATATTCATTAAATTTCTTTCTTTCATATTGTTCCATATTAAACAGTCGAACTGTTGAATAACCTGTCATTCTCTCCTGCATATAGCCAGATATCTCTGAAATATTTGCCTGAACTTTTCTGCTGTTGTTTCTGATATGAGCACGTATTTTTTTAGTGATAATAACAGAAGTCGGCAGCGCTATACAAGCAATAATTGTCAAAGGAATATTCATTGAACCCATTAATATAATATAAATAATAACAACAATTCCATCAATCCATACATTGGTAGCTACATTCCATATAAATTCATGAACACCCTCCACATCACTATTTATCCTAGTGACAAGATTTCCTGATTTATATTCTTGATGAAATTTTGCAGACATTTTTTGCAGATGCTCATACAGTTGACAACGCATTGTATTCATAATTCTGTTGGAGACTTCCGTTGCCCCTATTTGTCTAAAAAAAGCTGCTGGTATGTATACAACTGTGTAGAGTGCTAACAATATAAATATCCATTTTACTACTTCATAGACCTGCTCATCATGCGTAAATGTCGTATTTGGCATTAAAACAACATCTGTAAAATACTTTACTACTTGTGGCAAAATCAATGGCAATGTAAGCTTTAAAATTCCTGCAATTGTAGATGCAACAATTAAATACCAATGAGGTTTTACATAGCTTAAAATCCTAAATATTTGTGATTTGTTTTTTTTCACATTTTTATGCTCCTATCTTATAATTTGTAATTTTTTAACCCAATGTACATTTGGTGATTTTGAATGACATATTGATGATATATCTTTATATCAATAACTTCCATTAAAATAATGTTCATTATAAAACTTTACACTTATAATTTCATTTCTATTAATGACATATTTCATATAAAAAACTTTAAAATTATGATATAATAATCTCGGCTAAAGCCGAGCTATATAAGTTTGCTGCGCAAACTTCTGGCTTACTGCTATATATTAAATTATAATATAATAGCCACAGCATAGCTGTGGCATAATAATCTCGGCTAAAGTCAAGTTATATAAGTTTGGAGAACATTTTATGCCTATACCAATCCCTAATGGACAGCATATTTCAATAGAAAAACGGTTGCTTTCACCCGATTTTTGCATGTCTTCAATGCAAGTTATGGTTGATTATTACAATATTGGATATATCATCTCGGGAGACCGATATGTTATTACTCCCATAGAAACATACCGTTATCATAAAGGAGATATCGCTTTAGCGCCTCCGTTATTTTTTCATAGGACTTTTTCAGATTCCAATGAACCTTATGAGCGTATTCTTATTAAGTTTACACCAGATTTTGCCAAACCTTTTGTTGATGTTATCGGTGAAAATGAATTTAAAAACTTTTATAATAGTAAGGTATTTCATTTTACCAAAAATACACAGCAAAAGATTTTAACTATATTTGAAGATATGCTAAGTGAATATCAAAAAAAGACTTGTTATAAAGAATTGATTTTACAAGGAATGCTTTTTCGTCTTTTTGCTACTATTATAGAAGAACATATACCTTCTAATAATATAAAAAAAGATAGTACACCTTTAACTAAACCAATTATCGAAATCTTATATTATCTTGAATCCCATTATCAAGAAAATCCAACATTATCGAAAATAGCAAAAATGGCAAATATCTCTGAAGGGCATTTATCAAGATTATTTCGCGCTCAACTAGGTATACCTTACTCAAAATATTTAAACAATTTAAAAATTGAACATGTAAAATTATTCTTATTAAAAACGGATAAATCTATTACAGATATCGCTTTAAGCACAGGATATTGCAATAGCGAATACTTGTCAGCCAATTTTAAGAAAAATACGGGTATGACGCCCAAAGATTTTAGAATACAAGGAAAAAAACTGCTATATTAAGCTTTAGTTCTCTTGCTTAATATGACAGTTTTTTAATAAATATGCAAATATCATTTAAGTCATTATTTGCAAGAATACATTTATTAATATTAGTTAAGCGGATATTCGCAATCCGCTACGCTACTTGCTCAAACCCGCTAGCTACTATTGTAGCTTTTCAGTGGGAGCTTATACTCCTACTGAAACAAGCAAGTCCCCCCACTTATGCCTTTGCAGCATTAAAGTGGGGGACTTCCTTGATGAGGTTAAATATTTTATAAATTAATATAGTGTGGAATAATATCTTCATATGTTCCATCTTTTAACATAAATCCTTTTGGAATGATGCCAAGTTGAATAAACCCTAATTTTTTATATAATGCTAGTGCGGCTGTATTGCTTTTAACTACTGCATTAAACTGAAGAATTTGAAATTCCAATTCTTTCGCTTTTTTCATACAATCTTTTACTAATAATTCTCCTATATGCTGCCCACGTCGTTCTTTTTTAACCGCATAACTTGCATTACAAATATGACTACATCGTCCAACATTATTAGGATGTAATATATATAATCCCACAACTTCATTTATTTCTTTATCAACTGCTATTCCAGTATATGATTGTTGATTAAAAAAAATTTTTCCTGTATCTTTATCAAGAAGTTCTATTTGTGGAAATGCTACTCCATCATCAACTACAACATTCCATATATGGATAACTTCATATAGCTTGTCTTCTGACAAAGCCTCTATCTTTATTTTCATATTTAAAGCCTTATTAATCCCACCAAAAATACCAAACTTTAGAATTTATCAAGGTAGCTGCAACTTCATTAATTGTTCCGCTGGCTGTGCCTTGGTCTAATCGGTCTGTACAAAAAGCATAATGTTCCTTTGCAAGTTCAAGGGCTTCTTCTTCATTATCAACAGGATTTTCGACAAAATACTGCAACACATCTCTTGTTATAACAGCTGGCAGAGCATGATATTTTTCATACCAATAATGGCTGATTGCCATCATATCGTCAACCCATGGACATTCATTCCAGCCACCCATTGGAAACCAAGCGATTACCTCCCAAGGATTCTTTGTTGGCACCTCAAAAAGCACAATTTCCCTTTCACCAAGAAAAGAAAATTCATTGATAGCACCTTCGTCGCCTTCATCAAATTCATCTTCCAATGCTTCTGCCCAATTTTCATTGCTTACTTCATCTAGCCAATCTTCCCCAAAATCTTCTGTATACTCCCGAAATCTCTCATTTAAAATTTCTTTTCCATCTCCTAATTCTTTAGCAATCTCTTCTTCTTTTGAATAATCTTCACCAGCAGGAGCATCAAGCCAAAATTCTAAATCTTCCTCCTCTGCAATAATAACAGGTGTAAAACCTTCTTTTTTGCCTCTTTCCAACGCTTCACAATATGCCTTTAATATCTCTTCTTCGAGATTATCAGTCACTTCAAAGACTTTGCAAGGGCATCCTACTTTTTCCATAATTAATTTTTCTTTGTCCATTTTAAATGATTCCTTTCTTTTAATATTTTAAGTGCATTGAAACACTACAAATCAAACTTTTTCATGCTATATACTGACAAATTTTCCTATACTTTTCTACCATATCTTCATAAGAATTTCTCAAAAAATGCCACTTTGGTTCTAATAACCAGTTTATATGATTATCTTCTTGTATAAATGGCTTCATATAATTAGAAAGCCTGCGAAAATGCTCCTCTTCCCAACACTGATTATCATTGAGCCAATGTGTAAATTCACTGCTGTTTACCTTCATCCAAGCAACATCACCGCCATATAAATCCCAATCTTTTTGAGTATATGCCTCAACATATAAGAAACCCGATTCACATTCTTTAGCACTATTATACTCTGACCAATCAACTAAACCTATCCTATCCCAATAAACATTGGTGTTTGTTTTTCGGATATGTGCTACAATAACAATACAATTCAAGTCACAATCATCCTCACAGACTAACACAGGAACATTTAACGCTTCTTCACTGTCAATTAAACTCCATACAAAACGATTTTCAGCTGTCATTATTAATTTGCCTGACCATGCTGGCATAAGTCCAAGAAAATCACCATTGTATTTTAATTTATTTTTTATATCAAATGACACTTGTTCTTCTAAATATTCAACCAACGCTTTGCCATCAATACAATGATAATATTCTTTATAAAAATACTTTGTCCGTTTATAGATTACTTGTATTTGGTTTTCTTTTCCCATCTGCTCTTACCTAATTTTTAAACGTCTGATTTATTGATGAACTCACAAATTGGCAAATCGCCCATATACTGAACAGCAATTCTATTTTCTGGCTTTCTGTCTACTAGATATAACACGATAAGAAAACACCATTCTAACGGCTTCATTACAAAATAAATAAAATCAGCTATGTACTTAGAATGAATTAATTTACTAATGGGGAATCCATATTTATCATAAAATCCTCTGATTCGCTTATGAAACGTTGGCGTTCTCTCCTCAAGAATCTGCTCAAAAGCATTGGCAATGCAAAGCTGTCTATTTACTATAACCTCATGTCCATGCCGTTGTCCTAATCGAATCGGCTTTACTATCTTTTTATGCCCTCCCGCTGCTACTGTACAAAGATAATGCTCATCAACTTGTATATTTTGTGGTGCAATTCTATTTGATAAATTCCAATCGGCTGTTTCTGTCCAAGCTTTAATAATTGCATCAGGCGCCTGTCCCAGTAAAGTAAGAAAAGAAATCAATATTCCTAAGAGTGGCCACATCAGTAAAAAAGCTAAAAATGGCCATGTTTCTGATTTTTCTAAAATCCTCTTACAGATAGACAGACTTGTTGAATGTTGTACTTTATTTTTTTCAAAAGATAACAACTTCCATTGTCTTACTTTTACCATCACGGTTCTTGCTGTAATAAAAACACAATTTAACGGAAATAAAAGATAAAAAAAATCAAAATCAACTGGTACTGTCTGAATTGCCCATATCACTGCTTCTGCACAGCCAAGATACATAGCAGCTATGCCAAACACAATTAAAAGAGGAGGCATTTTTTGCATTGGTATAAAACTGACAATCATATATCCGATAAATCCAACCAAAGCTATACACATAATTGTAGGAAGTGTTTGTGTATTGATTGGAGCATGTTTTTGATTGTTAATTAATACTTCGTACCAATCTTTCCACTCAACATCAAATAAAACATAAAAAACAGTATATACAAATCCAAGCACTAAGGTAATAACATCAATATAACGCTCTCTCTTATGAAGTAAATCTCCACACCTTACCGTAAATAAAAATATCCCTTCTAAAAATGTTAAGATAAAAGGATAAATAACAAGAGTACCTACAAATTCTCCCATTGGTACTATCAATAACAT
Source organism: uncultured Eubacterium sp. (assembly GCA_947088865.1). Lineage (GTDB taxonomy): Bacteria > Bacillota > Clostridia > Lachnospirales > Lachnospiraceae > Lachnospira. The sequence continues at coordinate 45,440 of CAMUHY010000004.1, forward strand.
TCTTTTTATATCCAGACTGTATACAAAAGGTACAAATAAAATAACAATACCTAACACCCAAGAAATTAACAGTGGTAAAATTACCATATGTCTGGAAAAAAAGTTGTCCCGTTCTCTCAATTATTTATCTCCCATCTTCTAAATTTCTATCTTGTATTATAGCGAAAGTTTATATAATAATCAATAAAAAAATAGAAATAAATAGAACATTTGTTTTTATTGCAATTCTATTTATTCCTTTTTAAAAAGTTACAATTTTAATACGTTTTCTTTTTCAAAAAAGAATAATTTTATACAAATAATTTTATTTTATAACAACAAAACCTTGTAATAGTAAGAAAAATATTATAACATATCCATAGTTGACGAACCAATTTTTTACAAACAAATTTGTTATCTATTTGTGCTAAAGCGTCACAAATAAAATTTACTGTGATAATAAAAATAACCTTCACAAATTTGTATTGTACAATTCCTACGCTTTAGAATAGGAGATTTACTATGAATATAAAATTAACACCTTATGATTCAGAACTTTGGGATACATATCGAGGTGCATATGGTAACGTATGCGAAATAGTACAGGTTATAATGGGTGATTTAGAGCCTTCTCCAAATCCACTTAAATTAAGACGGTTAGACCCCGAAGATAAAGATAATTATCGAATTGTCTTTGATAATCTTTTTGAAAATTTAACCCATCAGTTAAGTTTTTATGAAGCTACTTACCTTGTAATGCCTTATATGGTAAAACTTTTAGAGAAAAAGAAAGCAGAAAACGATTTTGATTGGCAGCTTGTTATTATTTGCGAAATGGGCATATGTCTTGCAACAGATATTCCAAATAACATAAATTTTGAAATAAAAAATGAAGAGATTATGGAAAATTATAAAGCTAGTGTTGCCCTTTTTAAAGAACAAACCAAACAATTTTTAAACGAACACATGGAACAATTACAATCGTTAAACGACAATACAAAATCCATGTTTGTCACTGCTCTTATGGCAATCTTTGTAGATAGAGAAACGGCTTTTATCTTAGCCTCAGGTGCTTGGGAAGAAAGCGAAATATTTTGCAGTACATGTGAAAGTGAAGGATATATTTCTTTTAACAGTGATTTTGATGACGACGATTCCGATGAAGGATTATCCGATGAGGAATTTTTTGAGGTTTCCCTAAAAGATATTACACCTGCCACAAGCGGCAATGATGCTTATAACTGGTATATCGATATTTTAAATAAACTTCAAGCTGAAGATGAAGCTGCTATTATTCCATATTATTATGGAACGTTTACTTGCCCGAAATGTAAAACAACAAAACCTGTAATGAATTTTGTAAAAGATTTTTATGCTTCCTAATAAACATTGACACAAAAATAACTTTTATTATACATACTACCCTTGCAGTGAGCCAAACGGTCATACAAGCATGTCCGCTTGACTCATTGCTTTTCTAATAAAGTTTAATTTCTTTGCTTTCATTCGCAAAAGATATTTTATTTATCTTAGCATATTGTTCTGCCTGCGAACCTGGCACACCTATTATTTGAAAAAAAGAAACAGTGTTGTATCCTTTTATTTTAAAAGTCATATGTGTTTTATCATACTCTCTGTCTTCCATAATGCCAACCGCCATTTTGCCAAACTTCTTGACACTTTCAGGAATCCTCAATACTTTTAATGCAGGACAATGAAAAAACGCATAATCACTTAATTCACAAATGCCGTCTTCAAGCTCTACATGTTCTAATACCTCACAATCAGCAAATGCTTCATCACAGCTTATTACCGTTTTAGGTATCACTACACTGCGCAAATATTCAGAATCAGAAAAACAACTATCAATTATTTTTGTTCCTTGTGGAAATTCAAAATGTTCTATTGCGGTTCCTCCAAATGCCTGTGAAAAATCTTCAACGCTATTTGGAATTTCGATATGTTTTAATGAAAAACAACTATTAAAAGCATATGTCAAATCTTTAACACCTTCTGGCAAAGTGACTTTTTCAAGACCTTCACAGCCATAAAAAGCGCCAATAATAGACACTATACCTTTTGGAATCACTACACTTTTCAACTCATAAAATCCATCAAATGTTGAATCAAGAGAAACTACCTTTTTGTTATCAACCATTTCTGGCACATGAATATGAATCTCATTTCCATTATAGCGCAATAATTCAATACCATCTTCTACTATATCATATGTCCACAGACCGTCCAGACTGGTAAATATTTGATAATCTTCTTCATCTTCAAACTTGTAAAACCAATCATAACTTTCCCCTGTTGCATATCTGCCTCTATTATCACTGTAATATGGTTTCATTTATAACCTCCATTATATTGTTTGCATTGATTCCATATGACCAATGTACTTATCACATCAAGAATTGGAATAAATTGCAGCAAGTAATGAATACTGCTTATATTTTGATACGAATACGGTAAAACAGATGAATTTACCATCAACTTATATCTTAAACTATTAATATAAAATGCACTAACACAGCCACTTTGATAAATAAAGGTACATGTCAATATAATCGGAATTGGAACCAAAAGAATAAAAATGCCTCTGCTGGCAACAACTAATATAAACCATACAAAAAAGCTATAAAAAAAATTCACAATATAAAATGGAATACTGCCTAATTTTAAAAGAAGCCATGCCTTTTTTAGCTCGTTATATTTCTGGTCTTTATTTGCCAAAAATGCCATCACTACGGTAACCCACCCTGTTATCACAACTACTGCAATCATTAACAAATAAAACCAAAAAAATAATATTGCAAATCCACCCCATTGGTCTATAAATAACATAACAAGCACTAAAATACTAAGTATTAAATGTATATGTAATCCTATAAAAAATAGCTTTGCACTTTTCAAAATGGGTTCTCCTTTATTCTATAACATTATTAAAACTTTATTTAACCTTATCGCAATGGGGGGGGGTATAAAGTAAACAGTAAAGCAAATTACAACTATCCATTTAACTAAAGTTTAAGAAACTATCCTCAAATTCTTGTTCTGTATATGTAAAAACTTCCTGAAAATATAATTTTTCAAATCGTTCCAAGCCAAATCGAATATATTTCTTTTTGGCTTTAGAATAAAAATACTTGCCAATTCTAGCTTTTGAACTGTCTTGATTTTTTATTTTGCAATCTTTAGATGAATTTTTATTATCATAATCCTCAGATGAATTTTTACCTTCATTATATACTAATATAAAATTCACATGCTCTCTGCAAAACGATATATTTTTCCCAACAATATCATTAAATATCAAAAGACTGTCATATATTTTATTATATACATTAAAAATTGTGTGAGGTTTTATTATTCCATTTTTAAACTCAATAAAATACAACTCTCCATTTTTATCAATATAAAGTGCATCATTTGAACAAGGTGTATAAGAAAGTTTCATACCTTTAATATAACTTTCTTTCACTTTATCAAAATTAACAACTTGCATTTCTGAATTTGTCATACATTCAGGATTGGGGCTATCGGAATCTTTTGATGTTTCCTTTAAGGAAGACATATTTTCTTTAAAAAGTGCTATCTTATCATATTGTATTTCCATTTTCATACTCCAAATTTTCTAGCTTTTGTAATGGCTGTGCCAATTTATCATAAAGAACTTCTGTTTTACCTGTAACATCTAAAATAACAGCATTTCCATCTTGGTCTTCAGCAAGATAATATTTACATTTATCATCTATTCCATACTTTTGAGAATAAACTTCTATCGCATTCAAAAAATAAGGACTATGCGTATTTAAAAGAATATTAGCATCAAATTCTTTCTGAATTAAAACAATACTTTCAGCAAATTTCAACTGCCATTCTGGATGTAGATGTATTTCTGGCTCATCAAGAATAATCATTCCATGTTCATCAATTATTCCGCTTTGCAATAATTGTTTTAAAATAACAAAACTTTTCATTCCTGTTGAAAGGTTTACCATATCTAAACTACCATTGAATTTTTCTTCTTTGTATACAAAATCTTTTCCTTCTTCTGCCTGTAAACTGCCACTACAAACATCATTCATTATTTTTAATATTTTTTCTAACTTTTTTTCAGCAATAATTTCATCAATAATCGTAAAAGCAAAGGGGTCTTTTTCTTTTCCATTCACTATTTTATTAAGCAAATCTGCTCTATGCTCAAATGCTGTAAATCTTGTAAATATCATTCTTATATTTAAATCTTCCAATACAAATGGGTCATCTATATAAATAATTTCCTTTGTTAAACTTATATAATTATTTATATGAATTTCTTTGTTTTTTACAATTTCAAAATCAATCATATTATTTTTTACAGTTAATTTTACAGTTGTTTTTCCATCATCTTCAATATTATTCAAGTTACCAACATTCATTGCAAATTCAGCTTGTAATCTTTTTCTTAAAATAGTTTTTCCTATTTCATTATCTTCTAATTTTAAAAATATACAAATTTTTTCAGCTAATTTTTCTAATTCTGCCTGTGGTATGGATTGTTGTATTTTTTCTCCATTATCTGTATAAAATTGTTCTAATTCTTTTATTAAACCAGACCTATCTATAAGAAATATCTCTTTAGAACTTAGTATCTTTTTTGCAAGAAGTTTTATATCAGCAAACCTTATAAAAGGATTAGCATAATCAAAAGTTGACAATACTCTTTCCATTGATTTTATTCGTTCTTCTCGAATCTGCTCTTCAATTTCGTAAAAAGAATGAAATATACAAAAAAGCATTTTTCCAACGGTACTTTTTCCAGTATTATTTTCGCCGGCAATAACCGTAATACCATTTAATTCAACATCTGCATATTTTATTTTTCCTACATTTTTTAATTCTAAATTCATACTATCACCTAATGTCTTATATTCTTATTGCTAAAGTTTAAGTTTTACTATCTATCTAATATCTTACATTCTTACTGCCAAAGCTCCACTATCCAAGTATCCTCTAATTTATTAACAATATCCGGCAAAATATTCATATAGCTTCCACAATGATTTAAAATAATGGCATCACTGCTAATTACACCTGATAATTTCTGCAATGTTCGGTCTACATCATGTATAACAATCACTTCAACCATGATAGAATACTCTTTTGCAGCTTCCAAAATTAACAATTTTAATCTGCCTGAATTAGAGACAGGCGCATCTAAATAAAATACAGCATTTTCAACATCTTTATTTTCTAATTCTTTAAAAAGAAGATGAATGGCTGATTGAGTTTGCTCTATAATGCGATAGGTGCCGCGAAGCCCTGCTAAATCTCTTATTGTACCATCCATACACCGCATAAGAAGAGAATGAGACAATGCTACCTCTAAAGTAATAATTGTATTAAACCCATCAATATGAACTTCTTTACATAAGGTTTCTTTTTTCTTTCTTTTTTCTACATCTATATCGGGCGATATACTGCGTGCCAACGCCAAACGCTGACGCTCGGACAGCATATAATGATTGCCGACAAATGTTGTTGCATTTTTTACGGAATAACCACGATTAAGCAAATACAATGTATCTTTTGCCGCCTCTTTTAATTTTTGCAGCTCAACGCCCATAAATTGCAATCTATCCTCTGGCACATAACCACGTCTTGCATTTTTATCATCATACATATTATTCTTCCATTCTGAAGCGTAGAAATTGTGCAATAAAAATTCATAAAAATAATTCCTATTATCACATTAAACCCTATCTATAACACTTTGATACAAATAGGCAACAAACTTACGCAAAATAATTTATTGTTAAAATATTTTTTATAAAAATATATATTAGTCAAACGGATATTCGCAATCCGCTACACTACTTGCTCAAACCATCTAGCTGCTATCGCAACGCAAGTCCCCACACTTATACCTACAACATTGAAATGGGGGACTTCTTTGATGAGGTTAAATAAATTAAAATTTAACTTGCCACATATATACTTAGATTACACACCATTTAAAATATATATATTTTATTTAGTATATCATTGTAAAATATAAATGTCCAGTTAAATACTGCTCGTGGAAATAAATCGCGGAAATAAATTACATTTGGATATTGACATTTTAAAATCCTTTCGCTATACTTTCCACAAATGGTATAAAAATCCATAAATAAAACAATAAACCATAAATTGAAAGGAGGACAATTATGAAACAGTTAATAAAACACAAAAATAATTTAATAGTAGTTAATAGAGGTCTAGTTGTCCTATTACAATTTTAAGGTTTTATATAAATTATCTTTTTTATATATGTAATAAATATTTGTTATACATTTATTATATATAAAATCTTTATCTAATTTTATTAAACATAAGAATAACTTACAAAGTATGTTATTCATTATGTATTATTCATTATTCTTATAGCTGTATGTTTTAAATACACTGCTACAAAAGGATTTCTAGTCTCTGCTAACCTACTATAAAATAAGAATTTTATATCCATCAGCAAATCAATAAATGTAATTTTTCAATATATTATAATGAAATATCCTGCAATAAGCGATTTGCTGTTTTATCAAAAATTTAAAAATTATAGAAAGGTTATAGTTATCTATATATGAATTTACCAATCACAGTTACACAAAACGATTTATTAGAAATACTTTTAAATGTTGCACTTGTTCGACCAGTGTTTATATGGGGTGCGCCCGGAATCGGAAAATCAGCACTTGTTGAACAGTTCTCCAAAGAAATAGGAATGCCTTGCGTCTCACTTTTAGGAAGCCAACTTGCACCAGAAGATATTATTGGCATTCCACAAATTCAAAATGATGTAAGTACATTTTTACCACCTAAAATGATTGCAAGAAAAGAACCTTATGTACTTTTTCTTGATGAATTAAATGCTTGCTCACAAGAAGTACAAAAAGCATTTTACAGTTTAATCCATGAACGCCGAATCGGTGAATATCATCTTCCAGAAGGCAGTGTTGTAATTGGTGCTGGAAACCGCACACAGGATTCTGCTATTGTAAAAACGATGTCATCTGCACTGATTAACCGAATGTTTCATGTACAGCTAAAAGCCGATACCAAACAATGGCTGAAATGGGCAAACAACTCTGGCATTCATGCTTGGGTCATTGATTATCTTACACAGCGCCCAGACCATTTATTTTCAGAGCCGCCAAAAACAGAAGAACCTTATTCTACCCCACGTTCTTGGCATATGTTAAGCGATGCACTCACTGAATATGGTGCTGGAAAAAGAGAAATTTCGCAAGAAATTTTGCGTGTGCTTACTTATGGAACAATCTCACCTTCCCATGCAAGTATGTTTCTTGCCTATACAAAACAACTGAAAAATACCCATTTATTAGATGATATTATCGCACAAAAAGCAAAATGGCCAAGCAAACCAGAAGAACGCGATATACTCTATTTTCTCGCTCAGTCTTTCAGAGCAAAATTGCTTCGAGAACTGCCTGAAAATAAACAGTCAACAGGTGGAAATATCCTTTCTTTTGTTTACAGGGTAAAGACAATGATAAAAGAGCTTGCAACGATTAATTTTGAAATTGCACAGATGGTCGTATCCGCCAATGGTGATGAGGTTTTGCCCGATTGGTTTATGGTGGAGATTATTCGAGACTTACCAAGATTAGTCAATCAGAGTGCAGAAAAGAGGTATCATGCCTAATTTACATTATTACCGCTATGTTGCTCCTAATGAGAAAATCCCATATAATGAACAAATTTTTCTGCAAGGCTGGAATTTAATAGAGAATCATCCCTTGTTTGGAAAATTATTAGGGCATATCTACTTAAAACAAAAATATACATATGATGCAGACAGCGCCGCAATTGTTGATAATAAAGGTAATATTTATATCAATATCTACTGTAAAAAAACTCGTGACGAATGGTTTTATATTATGGCTCATTGTCTGCTTCATCTGGCATTTGCACATTTTGATAAAGATACAATTCCATCGGATGTCTATGTTGGAGATAAAATTGAAAGGAACCTTGCTGTTTGGAACAAAGCATGTGATATCTATATCACACGATTCCTTATGGATATTCAAATCGGTACACCTACTTGTAACGACCCTTCCAACGACTATACAATAAAATTAAGCAGTGAAGAAAAAATATATAGACATTTACTCTCTTTAGATGAAGATGGAACATTGCAGCCTTATGGCACGACTTCACATCTTCATATGGATATGATTGGTCTTAACCATCCCAATGAATATAAAAATAATGAATCCAACTCCTATGCTGCAACATTTTATTATTCTATCTCTCACTTAACTTCTGAAACATTAAGCGATGTGGGCGGATATGTGTATGATGAAAATAAAAATACACCAACACTAAAGGCAGCCCGATGGTTTATGGGAAACTTTCCTCTTCTTGGAAGTATGGCAGCCTCTTATAAAATCATTGAGGATTATTCACTATGTATCCGAAATGAAATTGAGATTGCCGCTGTTGATGCCATTCGAGGTGAAATATATGTAAATCCCACATGTGGGTTTAATGAAGAAGAATGGAAATTTGTGCTGGCACACGAATTTTTACATGCAGGACTTATGCATCATAAACGATGTCAAGGAAGAAATGCGTATCTTTGGAATATCGCATGTGATTATGTTATCAATGGCTGGCTGCATGAAATGAATATTGGTATGATGCCATCGAAAGGGATTCTTTATGATGAGGAATTAAAAGGCTTATCAGCAGAAACGATTTACGATAAAATCATAAAAGATTTAAAAAAATATTCTCGTTTGTATACATTTCGAGGTTATAAAAAAGGAGATATTCTCGCTGATGAACTGCCAACATTTGGCGGACTGCATGAAGGTGTCCGATTAGATGAATTTTATCGCAATGTACTTCGCGAAGGTCTGGATTTCCAGATGGAACGAGGACGCGGCTTTTTGCCAGAAGGCTTAATTGAAGAAATTTATGCCTTATCTATGCCCGCTATTGCTTGGGACGTAAAACTTGGAAAATGGTTTGATACCTATTTTCCCCCTCTTGAAAAACATCGAACATATGCTAGACCAAGCAGACGCCAAAGTGCTACGCCAGATATTCCCCGCCCAAGAACAGTACTTTGTGAAATCGATGAAAAAAATCGGACATTTGGCGTTATTATTGACACTTCAGGCTCTGTGTCAACAAGAGAGCTTGGTATGGCATTAGGCTCTATTGCAAGTTATGCTGTGGCAAAAGACGTCCCTTTTGTCCGTGTCGTTTTTTGCGATGCCAGCGCATACGATGCTGGTTATCTTTCCCCAGAAGATATTGCAAGGCAAGTCGAAATTAAAGGACGCGGAGGAACGATTTTACAGCCAGCCGTCCATCTTCTTGAACATGCAGACGATTTTCCTAATGATGCGCCTATTTTAATTATAACAGATGGGTTTATAGAAGAAAATTTACATGTTCACCATGAACATGCTTACCTTTTGCCAAAAAATGGAAAGTTACCTTTCCATACAAAAAGCAAGATATTTTATTTTGAATAAAAATGTGTTATAAAAAACACCTTTTTAATATATAGGCAAATCTTTAGTAAACTTTAGGTTTGCTTACAAGTATAAACTTGTTCTTTAGGCAATAATGGTTGAATATCCATTCCTGCATTTTTTTTATTATATAAATCTTTCACATAAGCTGTAATATCTTCAATATGAACAATCCATTCATTTACATAAGATTTTACAGCTTTTCTTCTAAGCCCTAATTGTATAGAACGGATTTCTAAAGGATTTCCATCAATATCCCGTTCCGGGTCCCACTGACATCTTATATCAGATTTTTGTACTTGCTCTTTCCATTCTTCAAAGCTAATCCCCATATTTTCATTATGTGTAGACGCAATAGCATGTTGGACAATATAGTCAAATCCTTCTCTTTTTATATCAATTGCTAACACTCTCTCCTGACCACTTTTTGTTGCCCAGCCGCAGCGATACATCATCCAAAGAAAAGAAGGTTTAATCCATGTCATTCTATCCATTTTAAATTTCTTCCCAAATGTGCCTAACTGGATAGCCTCATCTGCAATATCATCACAATAAGCCTGATATACACGAATGGTGTTTTCAGAATAAACTGCTCGAATTTCTTTTTTATTCATTTTTGCCACCCCTATTAATTTTTCTTTGATATTTCTTAAAAAGGTCATTTCTAAATCTTGAAATTTCCATTCTGTCTCTTTTTCATAAAATAAAATATATTGGTCAATAATTTCTATCAAATGCTTTTTGCTTCCACCTGCCGAAATATAATTTTTCGCATCATCAAGGCATCTTTGCTCATATTTATCACCGCCCAACTTACCTTGTGCAAATCTTCCCCCAGTCTCTATTATCATGCCATCATATGACTGAATTTTTCTTTCAAACTCAGTTAAATATTTCATCTTCGTATGATGACAATTCCATTTTTTCATCCATTTTTCACTCATTTTTTCGCCCATTTTTCCTCCCGTTTTTACATAGTAAAGCGAATATTTACAATCCGCTTTGCTACTTGCTTGATGAGGTTAAATAGCTTCTCCAATATCCGACAACAAGCTTTCCATTCGCTCTAATTCTTCCTCAGAATTTGCCGCATACGTCATTTGAATATCATCTTCTCCATCCATATCCATCAATGCTATTCTGCAATTATCATTGCCATATAATATAATCTCGTATTTTTTATCAATCCATCCCTTTATAGTTTCTGGTCTTTTTGTAAATCGTTCTTCTATCTTTTTTTGTTCTTCTCTTGATACAAAAAAAATATCTTCAGGATTATATTCAAGAGCAATACTTGCCTGGTAACCATACATAGCAACCATAAAATCCGACAATTTATCTGCGGCAAGATTCCATTCATTATCATCTATACTAATATATACAGGCGGGTCTATCAATGAAACATCCGATTTTTTAACAGCAGCTTGGCAAATCCCTTGATTTTCATTAAAAAATGCTAAATAATTGTCATTTAATCGTGCGGGATACTTGTTGGGCAACATCAACTCATCCTGAAAAAATGAAAACGTTTTTCCATATTTTTTATAAAAAAATTTTAAGGCTTCTGGCAATTCTCCAACACATTTGATAACATCGTCAAGTTCTTTGTTACTGTATCCACAAGGATTATTTTCATCAAACAATCTACATATTTCTTTATATTTTCTTTTAATTTCTTCCATCATTTTTAACCTCTCCAATTAATCTGCATCAACCCATAACAAATGCTTTCCACAATGCAGACATTGAAACAGATAACCTTGTATTGAACCGCCGTCTGTAACAGAACCATCCCGAATCCACTCTTTTGCTGTGTCATCTAACATATTATCATCTAAAACTTCCTCAAGAAGATTCATCTGCTTTAATTCTTTTGTTCCCACTCCACCTAAATAAGCGCAATAGTCGTCGCAATGCGCTCTCCAATACTCTTGCTGCCAACCGCAATAACCTGGCGTTCTATGTATCAATTCATCTGTTTTTGCTTCGTCACTTACCTCATCTGTTGAATAGGCATCCTGAAATTCGCCATCAAACTTTTTAGCAGCCTCACCATTGGCAATACATTCTGGACAAAATATATCAATATCTTCTATGGAATAAAATGGTGCGTTATAACAAATCAATGTTTCTTTTCCGCAACAATCGCATATAACTGGCTCATCTTCTTCAATAAATGCACCAGTATCTAAAGGGTTGGGATGATATTTAAACTTTGGCAGCCTGCTAATTAAATCTTCATTTTCCATCTTTACAACGACACTCCCTTCTAATCCTTTGGATATACTTTTTCACATTCCTCTAATTTTGCAATATCTTTTTGTGAAATATAAATTTCTGCTGTTTTAGACAAATCATTACCACATACTTTTTTCTTAGAAATATATTCAATTACTTTTGGATAATCTTCTTTAGCATGTTCGGTAGCTAACCATATTCCAACAATGGTATTGGTTAAATAATCGTATCCATTATCGGTTACTTTATTTCTTGTATATTTCTCTAATTTTTCTGGTAATTCATAAAAAATACTTATCTCGGGATTTTCCATTTTTTGTGAATCCAACTTTACAATTATCGTCTCCATAAACTGCCTTTCTTATTTTTATTTTTGCAAGCAACAAGCCCAGCAGACATGCTTGCGGCATGTTTGCCTTTCCATTTGGCGACTGCCGCAAGGGGCAAATACCATAGCGTCCTTTGGACGCATTGTAGCTCTGCTATGGGGTATTTGACTCATCTTTTAAAATACCTGCAATTTCAGCATAACCAAAAAAATCATCATCATCTAACTCTAATGTTCTATCTACATAATACTCTAACCAATCCAGAAAATCCATTGTTTTGCCATTTTTAGGGTTAATTAAAGGAAGCGTTCCTGCATCATTGGCAAAATCAAAATACCAAACGGTACCATACGTTTCTTCATCTTCCGAGTTTACTATAAGAATACTATCCATTCCACAGCCTTCCGTACATAATGGAACAAATCCACAATCTAAATTCTCATAAATTTTATCACATTCCTCATCATCTAACTGTTCTATCTCTTCATAAAGAAGAGGCTTTCTTACTGTTGCAATAAATGGCTTATCAAATGCTGGGCGTTTTATACTTTTGTCGAACAAACTATAAAGCCCATAAAACGGCTGGGTTCCTGCACTGGCAACCGTTGTAATAAATCTTCTATAATCGGGTGGCAGTTTAATACCATTCTTTTCTTCAAACTTAGCTACTCTTTCTTCTTTAAAAGGCTTGTCCCATTTTGGAGGAAATTCTCCACAACTATATTCAGGATTCTTTGAAGCAGAAAGTTCCTCCATTTTTTTCATAATCACTTTAATTCTCTCATCAATATCCATTTTAAACCTCATTTCTGTGTTATTTTTAACGTTCTTTTTTCTTATATATTTTTGTTTTATCTACCACCAATTACTGCAAATTCAAAATTCTTACACGTAACTATATACGCCCAATCATATGTTTCTATTATTATAGTTCTTAAATCTATTTTATCATTCGATATATCCAACACTTCCGAAAAACTGCTTGGCGTCTCTATTTTTTTCTTATAAAAATCCTCAATATTTATAGCACTATATTCTTTCACTCCCTTTATCGTTAAACGATACTTATACCATTTATATTCTGAAGACTTTTTCTCACACCACTTTGCATATACCTCCCCCAGTAATATCAATATATTATTTTCTTGTTGAAATGAATCCAAATAAATTGCGTCTCTTTTTGCCTCAATATAGCCAACTTCTGTACGAATTTTTTTGTATATACTTTCCATTTTATTAACTTCCTAATATATCTCTAAACTTGCAGTGTTCGCTCTCTGTTAAATATAAATTTATTAATAACTTAAGATTTATGATGTCTCAAAATTCACCCAATTTTTAAACAGCGTGCCGCACTTTTCACACTGAATATCTATATTTATCCAATTAAATGCATCAACAAAATCGTCTATAACATACCTTTCTTCTAAATATAAATCTTCAACTACTTCTTCCTGAAACTGCTCCATATCTTCTAATTCTAACCCAATCTGGACTTGGAAACAATCATGTTTACATACAGGACAAAAATAGGATTCTAAATCAACGCCATCAACAGCTATTCCCTCATGGCATACAAACCCATTATATCCATGTTTGGACATATCAAATAAATCATAGTCTGCACCACAGGAAGAACAAATGCCACAAACTCTAAATCCCCAATCATTCTTATACCGCTTTATAGCAACATAATTGTCATGTTGATTAGCATATATCTTTAACTTTATTGAATCACACCCACATGTACATTGTATTTTTCCATCAAGCTCATTGCTATTTATATCAAATTCCGCTTCGTCAACCTGTAAAATGTTTTTTAAATGAGTTGGTATTGGTAACATAAATCCTCCTATTCCATACTATCTTTACCAATCTTCACGCATTTCATCGAGCCAATCAAGCACTTGTTCTAATGAAACTTCCTTGCAGACAGGCAACTTCTTTTTTACACAATGTTGATATATAGTTTCAAGTGCTTTAAATAAATCATCACGTTCTTGAGTCTCTATAAATAAATCATATTTTTCATTTAATTTATTAAGTGTACCAGCAAATTTTTGTACTGCCATATAGATATCTTTCTTATTATCAGCAGCTAAAAACTGTTCCAATGTTTTTTTATACTGCTTTTCAACTGCCTGATAGGCTTCTGTTGGTATAAATTCGTTGCCATCCCAATGACGTAATGGATTTTCAAGATTTTTCTCGAGCCAATCCTTCTTTCTAAGTTTACCTACCTCAAAAAAATCCATTTTTTTCTTTAATACATCTTTTGCATAGACGCCTGCTTCATATGGAATACTCTCAAGATTTAAATAATGTAAATTTGGCAGTTCATCCAATACCGCAAAGTCGATTTCTGAATATCCAAACATATCCACCAATGCAAGACTTTTTAATTTTTTCAATTCTCTTATCATATAAAATTCTGTTATTACGCCTGGATATCCTATAAGAGTCAATTTTTCAATATCTGGATACTGACAAACAATGTCCCTCATGGATATATTTTTGATAGTGTCAATATTTAATTGTCGCACTTTTTTCATACCATAATTGCGTATACCATATTTATCGGATTGCTGTATAAAGATAATAGGATTTTTACAAAAACTATCATCAATTTTTAAACGAATATTTATATCACCACACAATTCTAGGCTTGTTGCTGTTTGAGGAAGAATAATACGCTTAATATTGGTAACATCTGCTTTTATTGAAACAAAACAAGAATAACTTAAATCAATAACATCCAACTCATTGCTATTTTCTGTCTTTGTAATATCAATACTCCTTACAAGTGGCGCACTATGAGTTGCTAATGAAAGCTCCATTATATAAGGATAATTTGATGTAATCTGTACAGAATTTACACAAGGAAATTCATGTAAAACAACGTTTTCTTCCATCGCCATAAGCTCTTTTATCCCAAGTGTCTGCACTCTTCGATAAATACTTAATTTTTTTCCGGACTTGCCAACTTCATAGGATTCACCGCTTGTCCTATATTTCTTATAACGTATATTAAAATCCTCACCGAGCGATTTCCAAAATTCTTCTTGTATATATTCATGCCCTCTGCTAAAATCCGATGAAAATGTATGACATTTTTTGTAATCTGCAATAGGCGCGCAAATTCCACAAAAAATAAAATCTGCCGGAATCTTATCATTGGATATATACGATATTGCGAGCGTATGATGATATCTGTAACGCTCCATATATAATGGCTTTAAATCAGACAATTGTTGATTTGTTGGCGGCTGTACTTCAAGATAATCAAGTGCAACATAACAAATACTATTCTCTTTTTTATCTGTCTTTAAAATTTGATAAGCGCCATATTTTTTCAAATCTTCTATGTATAATGAATAAACACCATTTTCGACAGGTTCTTGTGGTAATTTTTTGTCCATTATTCCCCTTTCTTCTAACTAGACAAATACCAAACATATCATTAACCTAACTAATACTTACAAATATAAAATTTTGTAACATTGGGGGTTAATTCAGACAAATATCCATTCATATAATATTCCATACAATTCTCTTATATAATATGTTGGAAACAAAAATATAAATGTATTGGCAGGTATAGCTGCCGCCTGATAACCAAATGATTCTGCAATTTTCAATGCCCTATACGCGTGAAATTCATTTGTCACAATCCCAATTTTGTCACTTAAATGCTGTTGTATAATAATATCATGTGAAAAAGCGATATTTTCTTTAGTAGATGTAGATTTATCTTCCATATATAACCGATTTGCATCAATACCATGTTCTATAAGATAGGAAAACATACACTCCGCTTCTGAAATCTCCTCATCAGCACCCTGTCCGCCGGAAAGCACCGCAACCGAGTCTCTATGTTCACTTAGATAGCGAAATGCCGCCTCTAATCGTTCCTCTAGCATGGTACTTGGCTGCCTTCCTACCACTCTGCAGCCTAAAACAATAAGAGTCTTTGGTTCATATGGTTTCTTCGTTGCTGCATATATCATAAAACCAGTACAAACAACAACTATGATAAAAATAATACTAATTATTGATAAAATAATTATTTTTACAGGCTTATTTAATTTCTGCTCTATTTTTTCTTGAAATATAGCATAAAGCAATATTGCCAAACACACAACAAAACCTGTAATGTTGCCAATATTTCTAGTTCCAAATGTAAGATATGGTCCTATAAATAATAGACAACCTATTATTCCAACAATAAAACATATCGTCCGTATTACTTTTTTAATCATAAAAAGTGTACTCCATCTTAACAGCAATCCCAATTATATAATATATCATTAAAATTTTTATTCTTTAAATCTTCGTGATTAATAAAGAAATTGCCAATTCCACAATCGCCCCACAACACGCATTCATCTTCACCATAATCGGAATCAATCTGAAGTAAGACAATATCATATTTTTGTAATTTTTTATTGCCTCCTCTTGGGTCAAATTGAGTAAAGTCGGCATATCCCATCATATGATGCTGATATTTTCCCAACTCTTCTTTTTCTTCCTCTCGTTCTTCTTCCATCTCATCAATCATTTCATAAATATCATCATCTAAAATATCATACATGCAGTAATCTTGTGGAACAACAATTTCAAACTTTTCTTTTAACAATTGGATAAACAACTTATCCCATTGATAATTACTCATGTCAAGCGAAGTCTCGTCTATATACAAATCAATTGCTGTCGTTTTTAATATTGGCGTACAATCTTTGTCAACATCATCTGTTGTCTTAATATTTAATGCTCTTATCTGTTCTTCTGTTACGCTTCTGTCAATCGTTTCATGGTAGACAACCTTATACCCTTTGTTGTTTTTTAAATCACATCCTGTATCCGCATCAAAATCAAATCCATATAAATCATCTACTGCATGGAAAAATTGAAGCATCCCTTTTTGTGGAAGCTCAATTCCATCACTGTTATTAAGACGTTTTAAACCATCCAGATTAATCTGTGCAAGCAACACTAAACTATCACCATTTTCATCTCTTGGATATTCTTTGCTCAAGTCCCAATAAGGAAGCCCTCCAAACTTATCATCAAAAAGACCTGCTTCTCTTTCATGATTAACCACAATATGATACTCATTTTTTGTCGTTCTTTCCTCAATGTCTTTTATAATGCTTAATGCTTGTTCTTTTGTGATATTAAATTCTTTGTCTTTTTCCATATAAATGACCATACCTTTCTATTAATCTGTAAATTTAATGAAGACAGTTAAGCGGATATTCGCAATCCGCTACGCTACTTGCACATAGGACTAAATTGTTCATTTATTATCAAGTCTTTCTGCTTTTTAACATTAATTCAGGAATGTAAGCAGATACTTTTGTGTTTGGTGGTATGGATTCTGTTACAAAAGAGTTACCTGCCACCACAGAATTTTGCCCAACTACCGTTTCACCGCCTAAAATGGTAGCATTTGCATAGATAACAACATTATCCTCAATCGTAGGATGTCTCTTTACCCCCGAAAGCGCCTGCCCTTGACTGAGCGATAATGCGCCAAGCGTAACACCCTGATATAATTTTACATGTTTGCCTATAACGGTTGTCTCTCCGATAACAATTCCTGTTCCATGGTCTATAAAAAAATACTCTCCAATCGTTGCGCCTGGATTAATATCAATCCCTGTTTTGCCGTGTGCATGTTCTGTCATAATTCTTGGAATAAAAGGAACTTGTAATTGATAAAGTTCATGTGCAACGCGATATACAAAGATTGCATATATGCCTGGATATGAAAAAATAATCTCCTCTCTGCTGTTTGCTGCGGGGTCTCCCTCTAATTCAGCCTCAATATCTTTTAATATAAGCTGTTGAATGGTAGGGATTTGTTCTAGGAAATTTAATGTCAATTCCTGCGCCATCTTTTCAATATCTGACTGTTGTTTTTCTAATGTATGATACGATAAAGCCACATAAATTTGCTTATAAAGCTTTTCATATATTCCTGCAAGCGTATTGCCCGCAAAACTATTTAAAGAGACATAGGCTGTATTTTCCGTGCCAAAATATCCAGGAAATATAATTCTTCTCATCTCATTAAGGATATCAATAATCTCTTCTCTTTTTGGAAGATGTTGGTCAACTTCAAATTCAAAAAGCCCCTGTTTTTTATAATTATCACTTAATCTATCTGCAATCTGTGTAATTTGATTTTTTATATTATATTCCATAATAATCTCTCATTCTTACTAAATTTGTGAAAAAAACAGCCTATCATTGTTTTTATGAAGCAAATATTCGCAATGCTCTTTGTCGCTTGCTTAAACTATCTTGCTGCCCCGCAACATTTTTCAACAGACAAGCCTAATTTTTTTGATGAGATTAAAACAAACTTGTTCGATGAAAAAATCCTTTTACATCATCAACATATCTTTTATTATATTTATATAGTACGATATATCACTATTTGTATTATTATATAATGCGAACATTTGTTTGTCAATCTTTATAGACAATTATTACTATTTTTTATCTCTTCATTATTTTATGTACTTAAAAAAAATCGTTACTGATTTTTTTTATAAAAAATAATGCTAAAAGCGTATTACTGAAATGACACCTTTATACTGCATATTTCAGCATCTGTGCCAACTCTCATAAAAGGTCCATATAATCCTACTCCAGAAGTTACAATATTGTGCATATTTCCTTTTTTAAGATAACCATATGAATTTTCCCATATAAGCTGACATGTAATATTTAGAGGAAACAATTGTCCATCATGTGTATGTCCACATAAATCCAAATCAACGCCCGCATTGGCAAGCTCTCCAAGCTCACGCGGCTCATGGTCAATAACAATAATCGGTTTAGATTGGTCTAATCCCTCTACCAGCTCATCTGGTGTCTTTCTAACCTCAATATCTCGTCCCGGTCTTTTTGCATCAGGTCTTCCATATAAATAAAAGCTATTATCAATAAGAACATACTCGTCTCTAAGAAGTTTGATATTTGCTCTTTCTAAAAATTCATCCATACGAATATCGCTTTGTCTTTTTTCGCGTTTATCAAATCGAAACGTAAATCCACCTATAATTTTTTCTGCTATATCATGATTCCCATAACAAGCATACACGCCATATTTACTGTTAATACTGCTTAAAATATTAATTAATTCCTCTGGATTATCAAGACTGTCGTAATCATTGTCAAAAATATCTCCCGCAATAACCACAAGGTCTGGATTGGTTGCATTTATTTTTTCTACCATCTGCTTTATCTGTCTTTGTCGTATGTTATACCCCATATGCAAGTCTGCAACCAAAACAATATTCATTGATTTTATATTGCCTGCTTTTTTGTCAACGGAAACGTCATAATTTGTCGTATATATCACTCCTGCATGGATTACGCCATATGTACTGCATGATATAATAAACACCAGACATAAAACGCCTGCAAGTATATGTATTTTTCTTGTCCTAAGCTTACTTCTTTTTGTCACTATCACAACAAATCTCGATAAATCTGCAACAATAAGCGCTATGGTCGTATAAAGTCCAACACCATACCAGTAATTACCTATACTAACCATAGCTGCTTTTATATCGGAACCTTTCGGAAGAAAAAATCCAACAATCATTGCGCTTGCAAAAAATAAATATATTATAAGAATGGGCGCTCGAATATACCACTTTTTTGTTTTTACATGAATATTTTTTAGCCAAATAAATAATCGAAATAAAAAATATACATTTAACAGGACATATACTGGTGATAAAATGATTGCAAGCATGTGATATCCTCCCTATCTTGATTACAAAATAAATATTCTTCATTTAATGCGTAATCTGTTATTCCCTTACCTTCATTCGGATTATCATTTGAATAAATCTTATCCACCATAAATATTATAATCAATGCAACACATAAAGGAACTAAGATTGCCATTGAAATTTTCCTTAATATATTATCCAACATTGGCGCGACAACATATACAAATGCTATACCGCCTAGTCCAAACACAAGCAGACCTTCCGCGCATATTCTGCCGTTTAAATTTAAAAAATAGCCTGTATAATCCCACCATTTTTTTCCATTATGAGCAATCTCAAGATACCATGAAGTAAAATATTCCACGATACCACACAATATAATTGCTGTTATAAATTCTAACACTGGATTTTTTCTAAATTTAAATAATAACAGTAAAATTAATATGCCCCCAGCACCATATATAGGAAGCCATGGTCCATGAAGCACACCTCTGTTGACAAATCTACCGTCCTCTATCAAATGCAAAATCACTTCCCAAATCCAACCAATAAACGAGACAACAAAAAACATAACCACTAATGATACAACCGAATAATGTCTCATATAGCGCAAGTCTCGAATCCACTTTTTTACCATATTTTCTTTCGATGCATCATATACTTTGCTCATCTTTATAGGATACGTTTTGCCAGACACAACACTATTAACATGTTTTATAGCAATCACTTGAGACATATACTCTTGATAAATTTCATCTTCTTTTCCATAAAATAATGTAATTCCAAATGTATTATTTAAAAATCCAATGATTCCCTTTTTCTTTTTATATTCAGGCAAAGGCTTATTGACTAACTCGTATTCTTCTTTGTACGTTGCCTTAATTGCTTCTTCATCTGGTATTTCATATAAATATTGGTCATTTAATAAATCAATATTTTCAATGCCATTTTCTTTTGCAATATTTCGGATATATACATAATATTCCGCAAAAGTCGCCTCCTTATAAGGATTCAAATAAACAGCTCCAACAATTCCATATGATAAAAAATCTAATATTTCCCATAATATAAAAGACCAAGACATAACAAAACATTGCCATTTATGACCGCACATCATCCTTCGTGATAATGTTATAGCGGTATTTGGCGATATATCTGGATTTTCTGCTACAATATATGGAACCATAAAATAAGAGTATTTTTTAATAAATGCGCCTACAATTGTAAATAGCCACAATATTTCATAAACATCTTTTAACAGCATAGTCATTGCCGCTTTGCACCACTTGCCAGATTTAAAAATATAGGCAAATCTCTGAATAGGCACTTCCTTATAGATACGTCCCTCCATAAAGATTCGTTTGTATATTATACTAAATATATTAAAAATAAATATCCAGACAGCCATCAAAACAGCAAAACTAAGCAATATAAACAATACAATTGCCGCATTGTCTGAACCTGTAATATTTTTAAGCAATAAGACAATTGACACTAAAATTTGCCCGCTGGATATATAATTGACAATTGAAGAAAAGACCCCTTGCGACCGCCCTAATATCACATTTTCTTTAATAGCAGCATCCTTATCCACCGTCTGTTGTATTTCCTGCTGTGTTTTATCTTTTGTCTCATTAATTTTTCCCTGCGCTAATTCACCCCATACAGTTTTAAGCTTAGAATATAGACTAATACCGCCTGATGTTGGCACATCATCAATCACTTCATCAACATCTTGATTTGTTTCAGACTGATAATACTGCACCCATAACGATATATCTTCATTTATTGTAAATATATCAATAGCACTTGTATAAGCTATGCCAAGCACCGCTGACACAATTAACGATACAATATAAATAAGAATATGGTTTTTCACTGCAACTTTCGCTGATTTCTTTAATGTTTTTCTGTTATACATATTAATTCTCCATAAGCTGTCCAATTATTTCAGATAAAATAATATAACTATTATTTGTCTAACACGTAATTTTTATTTTTATAATGATTTGAAATTGCTTTTCCTAATACTACCAAAATACCTACTAATAATAAAAAGTAAAAGTTTG
The DNA here is from genome assembly GCA_947088865.1 of uncultured Eubacterium sp. Taxonomy (GTDB): domain Bacteria; phylum Bacillota; class Clostridia; order Lachnospirales; family Lachnospiraceae; genus Lachnospira. The sequence continues at coordinate 67,342 of CAMUHY010000004.1, forward strand.
CAAACCTTGTGACACACATGGATGCTGTAAGATACTTACTTGTAAATACTCCTTCAAATACTCGCTTATACAAAAATTCTGTAATTCCCTGCGCACCTGGAAGAGGAAGCATATCTACGGATATCATAATTGCTATCTGCACCAACATAATATATTGAATACTACTGCCTGATAATCCAAAACCTCTATATACAATATAAGTCAGCACAACTAAGAAAAATCGCTGTAAATAACTTACTAAAAACATATAGGTAACTTTTTTCTTATCCTCTAACAACGATTTTTTCACATCTCTATATCCGTCAAAAAAACCATGAATTGCTTTTGCACTTTTTTCAGAATCCTTTAATATATGTACCTTTACAAGTCCCCTTAATAGAGCTTGCGCTATTCGTTCTATCAAATCTGGATTTATCATAATGAACAAAAGAAGCACTACCCAAAATACAACAATAATCAATCCCAGATAATACCACCCCATATGTCCATAAAAGACTTCATTAATGACATCATTAAAGAAAAGAAGCAATACAACGCCAACTGATGCAAGAACAAATTTATTCATTGCTGCAATCACTGTCAATGTAGCGCAACTTTTAGAAAAACTATATCCATCTTTTTTTATATAATATAACTGCATTGGCTGCCCGCCAGAAGCAGACGGTGTTATCCCACTGTAAAAAAAGCCAATAAACGCATAACCTACGCATTGAAAAAATCCTTTTATCCCATTATGGGAGGCGAACATAAACCATATCATAAAACCTTCACAAGAAACATATAAAAATGAAGAAATCAAAGCAGCTATCAACGCTAAAGGGGATAATGACGTCAAAGAATCTAATATTTCATTTAAATCTTGCCCTTCAAATACCGTAAAAAATGTAAATCCCATTACAAGAACAAATAAAAGAATTTGACTGAGTCGTTTTTTTAACTTATTACTCATATTTATGAATGACCTTTCTCTTAATCTGTAAAACTTATAAAATCGTAAACATAAAAATTATATCATAATAAAACTATAAAATAAAGAAGGACTGTTGTAAAATCAATTTTTCATATAATCTATGAATATTTAGTAAAATACCATAGCATCCAAAGGACACTATGGTATTTGACCCTCACGGCAGTGCTTGCTCGCAAAAATAAAACTTCTATATTCCATCTTATATTGTTTGATTTTATAACAGTCCGCATATCAAACGGATATTCGCAATCCGTTTTGCTGCTTCTTTGATAAAGCTAAATTACTCTAAATATATCTACATTTTTGATTTTATTGCTAATTTTTATTGCTAATATATACAGCAGCCATTATTATTCCTCAGCAGGTATTTTTTTATCCATCTTTAAAATATGATTTTTAAGCCACTCTAATAAAAAATTAATCAATTCCTCAAGATATTCTTCTTGATTGTCATCGACGGATTCCAAATCCACTCGATTTAATTTTTCAATAAACGCTCTATGGGCTAATCGTTGAACTTCAATATCTTTATATCGAATACGCTCCATATACTCTTCTTCATCCGAAAAATGTTTATCTGTATAATCTTTTAAATCATTTAACACATTGACAATTCTATCAAATTTATCATGGACATATTCCATATGTATAACATCATATACATTCTGAATAATCTGAAAGAGCTGTTTATGTTCTTCATCTATAAAATCAATATTGGTTTTATACTCTTGCGTAAATTGGAAAGATTGTTCGTTAGATGAAGTTGAAGAAGTTTGCACTGTTCCCATCTTTCCAATCATAATGTCGCTTCCAAGTATATGCCGATACAGCCAGTTAGAAAGGAAAATCAATAAATCCTCCAACATTTTTTTACTTTCTTCTTCATCTAAATTATCTGTATATATATCATTTACTTTTTTTGTAAATGCTTCATGTTCTCTTATTTGTCTAGGCAATTCAGGGTCATTAATCTTCCTCATATATGCTTCTTCATGCTCAAAATGAACCTCCGCATATTTTTTTAACTCCTTCACTAACCCTCGAATCATAACAATATGCTTATTTGCTGTATTGAGCAAACCATATGCCTCATTAATCACCTGAAATAAATGCTCATGTTCCCTGTCTATCTCTTCAATCCCAGTAATACAATCCTCTGTAAATTCATACATATCAATCACCATGTCCTTCCTTTACTCTGCAACTTTTAGTATCTATGTATTTTAACATAGGCACCACAAACATCTTCCATTGCAATATCTTCTTTATCATTCCCCACAGACAGCACATCTTTTGCCGAAATGCCAAGCCATGAACAAATCTCTAAGATACCTGTACCTTTATTTCTATCTTTGGCAACAATCTGCAAACAATGGTTTTCAACAAAAAAACGACACTCTGATTCTTTAAAAAACGCCCTTATCAAAGCACACTCGTCATCATTCCATGTAAAACGACAATTTTTTATCAATGTTACTTTATAGATTATACCATTTATTTTATAAAATTGGAATCGAGCTTTTACTTTTTTTAAAAATTGTTGTAATTTTAATAAATCATTTACTTTCACTGGATAATAATTTAATTTTAAACCATTCTCATTATTTAAATATAAATATGCCCCTGAAGCTATAATCCCTCCCTGAAATAAATGAACAGACTCTTTTAAACGTCTTATCACTTCTTCTCTTGGCATAGATGTTGCAAAAAACAGTGGAAAATCATTTTTTAATGCCATTAAATACTGATAAGTTTCTAAAGATAATCCATTTTTTGAACCTTTATCAAAAAGAGTGCCGTCTAAATCAAAAAAGATTGCTTTTGGCTTTTTAGGAACCCTAAAAATAGGATAACTACCAAAAAAATTTTTAGAATGAAAATCTGTCCTTCCACTGTAAGCAAGATAGCAAGAACATCTTTTACTGTGGCATAGTGGATTAAAAATATCTTCTTTTGTGCCTTCATACCAATTAACAGGCTTTATATTACTGATATTGCAAGAATGAAGCTGTCCATCCGCCTCAACAAAACAGCGATTTTTGCACATTGATGAGAAAGCTTTTGGATAGTTTAATTCATTGATAAAAAAAGGGTCTATTTTTATAAATGTATTTAATTCATCAACCGTATACTTTCTTTTTAAACCATCCATTTTATTAATCCATAAATAGATGCTTTTGGGAAGTTTATCTCTTAATTGTTTTATTATCTCTATATTTTCAGGTACGCCAACTGCTCCAGCACTTAAATGAACTTTCTTTTCAACAAGTCTGTTGCATTGTCCGACAAATGAATCAATATCCGTCATTTCTGGATGAAAAGTTGCCCAAATACAAAGCTTCTCTACTTTTCCTCCTAAATCCATATAAATCTTCAAAAATTTTTCAACGGCAAAACTAGCATTTGTCTGAACACCTACTTTATCTATCTTATCAAGACGCGATAAACAAGCTAACCCTTCCCAATACCAATGATGAATGAGGGCTTCACCATATGGCGTGACAAAAACAGCGCCTATCGAAAACGCATCCACTCTTTTTTTTACGCTCTCGCAAAATGCTGCCCAACATTCTCTATCCCTCTCAAGCTCCCTATCGGATATTTTATTTTTTGAAAACGGACAATACGAACAGTGATAATTACAACTTTTCAAACTACCTCTGTAAACAATTGTGTTTTTATCCATTGACACGCTCCCACTCAAGCATCTTTTCTGCGATTTCCTCTGAGATAAGCTTTGGTCCAATATAATCAGAAAGACTAAGCCCTATTTCAGTAAGACAAATAAAGTCATTGTTTTCATCAATCCACCCTGCTTTTATCCATTCATTGATAATTGGAAAATCTATTAACAAATCCGATGCAAATGCCTTTTTATAAGCGCTCTTTGAAATTCCAGGAATTATCATTAAATGTTTAATGACATACCTTCTTTTTAATTCATCATCCGAGAGTAAAATCCCATGATGTACCATCATATGGTCTTTTGTCTGGATATAACTGTCAAGCTCTTTTAATGCTGCACATCTTGTTATTTTGTAAGGCGTACATGTATGAAGCCTGCCTAAATAGGTTCGTCCTCCACAGCCTAGCGACAATGTACTTTTAAACCCACATTCTGTAAATGGTCGCTCCCATTGGTCTTGATTGTTTTGTGTTTTCTTTAAAAAACAACGCATAGAGCATTGTATATATCCATTTTCTTTTAAATAAGCCGAACCACATTGATATAAACGATATGTATTTTCTGAATCGAAATCATTTTTTTGTGATGATTTTAGAAGTTTTACGCCATGTTTAATATACAGCGGATATAGATATATTTCATCTGGAGAAAATGCAATCGCCTGCTTTAAAGAATCAATAAAACTTTCTTCTGTCTGATTAGGTATGCCATAAATAAAATCAAAATTAACACACTCAAAATTTGCATCGCTCAAAATCGTTGCCGCCTGCAAAGCTTGCTCTTTACAATGATTTCTTTGAAGCTGCTTCAACTCCGTATCATGGAAACTTTGTATGCCTAAACTAACTCGTGTAACACCCATCTTTTGCAGCAAAGCAATTTTTTCTTGGGTAGTCTGATTTGGAGCTGTCTCTATAATGATTTTACATTCTTTACTCAATGGCATATATTCTTTTACTGCTTCAAAAATCCTTAATAACTGCTTATCTGTCAATAATAGCGGCGTTCCACCGCCAATAATAAAATCTTGAAAGACCGTACTTTGTGGTAAAAATTGTTTGTACTGTTTTATTTGACTTATCACTGTTTCAATATAGTTATCTATCCTTGTTTCATTTAATCCTGTCACGGAAAATAAATCACAATAGCCACATTTACTTTCACAAAAAGGAAGATGAAGATATAAACTATGCCCTTCACCTTCCAAATGATAAAAATAATTGTTTAAATTGATATTTTCTAATAAACCATAAGCTGTTTTATGAGGATAACTATACATATATTGTATATATCGATTCATCATGTCTCCTGCTCTATAAAAATAAGTTATACACAACTTTCAAAATAAATAGTATACTATTATTTTATATAATAAATTTTACTCTATAAAAAAATGCTTATATGGAACTGTATTAACAACTGGATGATTAACTGCATGGAATATATAGCCATCTTCACCATAGCATGTGCCATGGTCTGAAAAACATACAACAAATGTTTTTCCTCGCTTCTCCTTCCAACAATCAAACAATCGTCCCAATTGAGTATCAACATACCTCAATGCAGCTTTATGACTCTCAATACTGTCATTTTTATTATTATCCAAATAAAAATAATTTGGATAGTGAATTGCACATACATTGAGATATAAAAAGATTTTTCTGTCATCCGTATTTTGTTCGAGTTTCTTTATAATAAAATCCACTTGATTATTGACACTTTCCTTTACAGAACATGAAAACGAAGGATTCCAATAACTCTTTTCAAAAAAACTTGGAAAAACATTACCTATATCGGAACGTTTATCAAAAAATGTTACTCCGCCGACACACCATGTATCGTAGCCGTCATTATGAAGTCCTTGAACAAGATTGCTTGAAGAAAAACCATACGCACCCTTTGGTGCATTTTTTCCCATACCGCTGTTTTTCGGAAAAAATAACATTTCCTGCTGTGCAATATTTTTTGCTTCCTCTTTTCCAGGCAGAAAGCCTGCAAAAATAGCATGATGTGAAGGATATGTAAAATTACCTGGCGCTTGACGTTTTTCCCACAAACCATAACGGTTTAAAACAGGAGTACCGCCATTCTTTTCTTCCTCAACAGCAGCATCATACCTTAATGTATCAAGACATACAAACAAAATATCGTTGCTGCCCACCACCTGTGTCATATCAACGGACGTTTCATTTTTTGTCATACTAGCACGAAATGCTGCAAATGGTACTTCATTCATCATATTTTCTGTCCTTTCCTTATATATCCGTCTACCATTATGTTTTTTATAATTTCAATTTGTTTTCTATAAATTGTATTGTTGCTATATACATCTTTATGCATCAAATCACCTTGTGAGTTCATCTCAATAATATAAGGCTTCTCACTGTCTTCTTCTAATAAAACATCAAGACCTATACTGTTTAATCTCGGATAACATGCCGCCGCCTTGATACAGACATCACAAAGTTTATCAACCGTAGATTTTTTTAAATTTAATTCATTGAAAGGGATTGACAAATTATTTAAATGTAAATTAGTAATAGGTCCTTTTGATAATCGCGGCAAAATATAATCAATCCTTCCATCTTGGACAATCACACGCAAATCAAAAGAATAATTGTTGTCAAAATAATCATTATCCTTACTTTGACAATGAGACTTTCTATGCCATTTTTCTACAATACAATCCAACTTTAAAAGCGTGTTTAAAAATTCAACTGCCGTATCTTGTTCTAAGCGATGCATTCTTTTTGTATTAATAAGGTTATCTTCCAACAACTGCGCACATGTATATAACACAATCTTATTTTTTATTGGTTCAAAACGAAGTGCAGACACACCAGCAGCCCCAGAACCTGTAACAGGTTTTACAAAGACTTGTCTCAGCCGATTTTCCCTCATAAATGACAGTAGTTCATCACTTTTTGAAAACGTATGAAAAATAGGTTTTGTGACAGGAATACCATTTTGTATTAGCTTTTGTTTGCATTTTCTTTTATCTAACAATTCTAAAATATCCATAGGATGATTAAAATATGCGCCAAAAGGCAGTTCTGTCAAAGTAAACAATGCTTTCTTATATTGATTCGTAAGTTTATCTAAATCATTTAAGACAGAGCTGTCCCATTTTGGTGCATCAATTTTGATAATACAATGTTTTAAATCATCCCTTTTTCCCAAAAGCAAAAAATTATTCCAATCACAAAATTCATAATCAATCCCTGCCTCATAGACCGCTTTTTCAAAGTAAATCTTTCTTTTGTCACCTTCTACACCAAGCAGTAAAATCTTTTTTATTCTGTCAGCATTGCATTCATCCAGATTTCTCCGTGCCATTCTTCGACATCCTCCTGCTCTGACAGGTCTATAACAATTGGCATTTTTTTCAATTTTCCCATCATCTCATCAGATAAATAATGATAATGTAAATCTACTTTTTTAATATTTGGATATTGTGGAATCTTCTCTAATAAAAGAGCGCCACTCTTATCCGTCAAAGTGCCATTAGACAAATCCAATGTATTAATCTGGTTCATATATTTACTTTCAAGAACAACTTGTGCCAATTCATCTTGAATTTCACTGTCTGTAATTCCAAGATAGGTTAAATTTGGAAAATCCGATTTTGCTAATAAATTTTCAATCGTTTTTGCATCCCCATCAAATCCATAATTCTCAACACCAATATACAATAAAAGCTTCTTTAAATTAGGCAATTTTGCTTTTTGAATCTCCTCGATAACATTCTTGCCAAGACCACCGCAAATAATGGTCAACGACCTTAAATTTTCATGTTCGATATCTCCTAATGTCAAATTAGTGCTGCCCTTTATCGTCAATTCTGTCAACTGCGGCATAGCTGCCCAAAACTTGCTGTAATCTCCCTGCTCAATCCAAGACACTTCACACTCTTCATAAGTCATATCACCGACAAACAACTTTGTAATATGGCTAAATTTATCTGCATTTTCAACAATGCCATTAATAATTTCCTGACAGTCCTCACCTTCATAACCCCAACAGCCGATAATCAATTCTTCTAAATCAGGAAATTCACTGTCTGTAAGCATATCTTCTATCATCGTATCTGGACCTTTGCCACCATCGTCACAATCATCCCAATCATAAACATACTTTTTACTTTTACCCATACTCACCATTTAGAACTGTTACACAGTTCTTTCTCCTTTACCATAATAAAAAATTATAGCACATATGTTTTGTTTTAACAATACTTGGAAAATCATATTTTTATTATTTTTAATTATATTCAATGGAAAATTTGGGAAACCTATGTTATATTATACAAAACTAGAAATCGTATTATAATTGTAGAAATGAGGATAACCATGATTATTGATTTTCATACCCATACATTTCCTTCGTTTTTGGCAGACAGAGCTATTTATACACTTGGTCATAATGGACGAATTAAAAATTATATAAAAGGAACCAATGACAGCCTTATATCCTCTATGAATGAATCGCATGTTGATTACTCTATTCTATTACCCGTTGCTACCAAACCGACTCAAACAGAAAACATTAATCAAACTGCCATTGCTATCAATGAATTTTCTGAAGAAACAGGACTGATTTCTTTTGGCGGAATACACCCTGACAATGAAAATCCTAAAAAAATCATTAAAGACCTTGCCCATAACGGTGTAAAAGGAATTAAGCTGCATCCTATTTTTCAAAGAACATATATTGATGATATAAAATATCTTCATATTATAGAATACGCTTGTGAAAATGATATGATTATTTTGATTCATGCAGGATATGATATCACTATACCATTGTATAACTATGCCAATATATCACATATCCTAACAATGTTAGATACCCTTCAGCCAAAAAATATGATATTGGCTCATATGGGTGGTTGGGGATGCTCTTCACAAGTAGAAGGCACTCTTCTTGGACGGGATGTCTATTTTGACACAGCGCTTTCACTCCTTCGATTAAAGCCTGCTCCAAATACAAAACGCCGCCCAGAAGAAGCACCTCCATTGTCAAGAGAACGTTTTTTACGATTTGTTAAAAAACATGGGGCTTCCAAAATACTATTTGGTACAGATTGCCCTTGGGATTCTCAAAAAAATGTTATTCAATTTATAAAAGACAGTGGTCTTTCTGATAAAGATACGTCTGCAATACTTGGTGATAATGCTGCTCGGTTACTAAAATTATAATTTATGCCTTATTTTCTTTTTCTACCAATCGAACAGCGCCATAACGTTCACGCAGTTTTGGCTTCTCAATCTTGCCCGTAGCATTTCTTGGAATCTCAGCAAATATAATCTCTTTTGGTCGTTTATATCGAGGAAGTTGGCTGCAAAATTGCTCAATTTCTTCCTGTGTACATGAAACATTGTCCTTAAGCTCTATAACAGCAGCCGCCTTTTCGCCAAGACGCCTGTCAGGAAGCCCTATAACTGCCACATCTTTTATTTTATCATAACGTCTTAAGAAATCTTCTATCTGCACTGGATATAAATTTTCACCGCCGCTGACAATGACATCTTTTTTTCGGTCTACCAAGAAATAAAAACCATCTTCGTCCTGCATAGCCATGTCGCCAGTGTAGAGCCAGCCATCTTTAAGCGACTCCTTTGTAGCTTCCTCATTATGGTAATAACAAGTCATAACACCAGGTCCCTTAACACACAGTTCTCCAACTTCGCCCTGCTTGACTTTACTGCCGTCTTCGTCAACAATCTTGCAAGACCAGCGATAACCTGGAACACCTATGGCTCCTACCTTATGTATATTTTCCATACCTAGATGTACACAACCTGGTCCTGTTGATTCCGATAAACCATAATTTGTGTCATAACTATGATTTGGGAAATACTCTTTCCACCTTTTAATAAGCGATGGCGGCACGGGCTGTGCGCCAATGTGCATAAGACGCCACTGGTTTAGTTCATAATCTGAAATGTTTATTTTCCCGCTCTCTAGGGCATCCAAAATATCTTGCGCCCATGGCACCAACAACCATACAATCGTACATTTTTCAGAGGATATAGCAGATAAAATAGTCTCTGGTTTTGTCCCCTTTAAAAGTACTGCTTTACTTCCTGCAACAAGACTCCCCATCCAATGAAACTTAGCGCCGGTATGATACAGCGGCGGTATACATAAAAACACATCATCTCTTCCTGTTTTGTGATGTATCTGTTCCATCTGTGCTGCCTGCGTAAGACTTTGATGTTTATGTAAAATAGCCTTTGGAAAGCCTGTTGTACCTGATGAAAAATAAATAGCGCCATAGTCGTCTTCTGTGATAGCAATATCTGGCGATTTGCTGGAACAATCGGCAACTAACGCATGATAACTTTCAGCAAAACTTGGACAGCTATCACCAAAATAGATTAAAAGCCTTCCCTTAGAAAGTTTATCTGCATAGGTTTCCATTCTTCCTATAAATGCAGAACCAAATACAATGACATCCACCTCTGCAAGCTCTGCACAATATAGTATCTCATCGGCATCATAGCGGAAATTAAATGGCACTGCTATGGCGCCTGTCTTTAATACGCCAAAATATATAGGCAGCCATTCAAGGCAGTTGTGCATAAGAATAGCAACTTTGTCTCCTTTTTTAATTCCTCGCCCCAATAACATATTGGCAAAACGGTTTGCTTTTTCATTAAATACACTCCAGCTAATTTGCCTTCGATATGGCTTAAATCGTTCTGGCTCAATTAAATCAAACTCTTTCCATGTCATTCGACGATTGTCTCTCTCGTCTGGATTTAATTCTACTAAAGCTATCTCATCTGGGTAAAGCTTCGCATTTCTCTCAAGATATTCTATAACAGGCATTTTATTCCCCTTCCTAATGTAACATGTTACTATTTATTTTTTATAAATCTGTTTTATTTTTTGTTTGTTTTGATACATCATGGCATCGGCTCGTTTTAACGTCTCTTCCAGTGATTTATCTATATTAGGGTCATATATAGCATAACCTACCGCTACACTGACAGGCACCACAAATTCTTGTTCATTCTTTTTTTGTATCGCTTCAACAAAATGATTATATTTATTTTCAATATCTTCCTGTGAAGTATAATCCATAATGGAACAAAACTCATCGCCGCCTATTCGGTAACACTTTCCATCTGTGCCAAAAACCTCTTTAATAATATCAGAAACCATCGTAATATAACAATCCCCATACTCATGTCCAAAATTATCATTACACTTTTTTAAATCGTTTAAATCAAACATAAAAAGGACCGTAGGAACAATTTTATATTCTATCTCCACTTTTATAAACCGCTCGTTAATATCTTTATTAAAAGCAGTACGGTTATATAATTTTGTCAACTCATCAGTAAATGCAAGCTTTCGATATAATTCACTCTCTTTTGCCTGCTCTATCACCTTGCGGGAATTGCGTACAGACTCAATTGCCATAACAATAATATAAAACAGAAAGCCCAAACTTCCATAAGGAGTACTTTTATTATTTACACGGTATTCTAAAAGTTCTAATATAATTGTCACTAAAATAATCAGTACACAAGAAATATTTAATTTTACCTGTCCTGTCAATTTGTATTTTACTATCTCGTAGATACTTAAAAAAACGACAATGATAACAGACAGAGCAATCATAATATGTGTAAACAAAAGCGTTTCACGCAAATCAGCAATATCAAGCAACTGCAATAGTATTCTTAATGCAACAACAATACAATTTGCATAACAAATAAAGCTCCATAAAAAGTGACTTTTTGACTGATAAATTTGCTGTAAAAACAACAAAAATGGTATTGGCATAAGCATTAACATCATATGGTCCATATATAAAAGTCCAACATGACAAGGAAGGAACATTTCCAGTAATTGAGTTTCACTCATATACCATATGCCAAGCATAATCGCAAATAAAGTAAAATGAAATAAAGGTTCTTTTTGTTGTACTTTTTTTAATATAAACACCACATAAAAAAATAATATAATTCCAACTAAAAGAATTGCCACAGCAATAACAAAACGGGGCAAATGTTCTTTGACAATCAAATGTTCCACCGAACTTCGTGTACCAAAATAAAAATTTCCTTTTGGCTTGCTGTCTTTGTAAACAGGCGTAACACGAAATACAATTTCTTTTCCCTTATCAGCATGTGTAAATGAAATAAAATTCCAATAATATCCTGGTGTTTTCGACAAATAACCGCCTGTTGCCGAAAGTGAATAAACTGGGTTATTATCAATTGTTACTTCAATTTGCATATGTGCTGAATCATAACCTATCACTTTATTATCTATATCATCCATAGGTAAAACTGTTTTATAAATAAAACTTTCACCATCCCTAAACTGCTCCATTTTGTCATTCCATAATTCAGCCATCTGAACTTGTGTTCTATTATAAACATCTGCCTTAAGAAATGGCAACGCAAAAGAAACGCCAATAAGAGCCAAAATAAAAATTATTATGTAAATTTTTGTGGTTCTTTTTTCCATCTTTAATGACCATGCCTTTCCATAGGTAATACTTTTTCTTTAGTCTACTTTTGATTCTATCATTAGTTGCTTAAAAACTTTATTAAACACTTCAACAATATGGGGGTCATAAATCGTCCCACTTCTCTCATTAATTTTTTTAAGACACTCATTAACCAAAGTTTTCTTATCATCGCATGGTTTGCATAACATTAAATCAAAATCATTTACTATTGTTGTGATTCTTGCTTCTAATGGAATATCATCGCCTTTAAGCTGTTTAGGATACCCTGTTCCATCCCAATTGGCATGATGATACCTAGCTATACGAATAGCCATATCTAAAAGATTGCTTTGATTATTTTCTCTATCGATTTCTTCTAAAATTTTAGCGCCTTCTTCTGTATGAATCTTAATCATATCAAGTTGTTCTTCTTGCGATAAATTTTCATTAAACAACAATGCATCGGATATAAGTATGGTCCCTATATCGTGAAGCCTTGATGCTACTCCAATTGTCTCTATAAAATTATCTGTAACAAATGTTTCATACTGAGGAATAAGTTGTAAACTTTGAGCTAAAAGACTGCAATTATATCCTACGCGTTCAAGATAACTTGTCTTATGCACATCTCTTTTTTCTAGTACCTTCGCAAGTGCCAACAATACATTTTCCCGCTCTTTTTCAATATGCTTTTTTTGTTCCGTCATCATTTTATATATCATTCTATTATAATCTTCCATTTCCAATTTAGCATAATAATTAGCCAATTGATTATTGACCCTCATAATGACTTCTACTGGTTCAAAGGGTTTTGGAATAAAATCCACTGCACCCGCATAAAATGCTTGTTCTTTTTCTTCACGAGAATTTGCAACGGTAATAAAAATAAAAGGAATATCCCTTGTTCGCTGATTGCTCTTTAACAGTTTACAAAATTCCAAACCGTTCATACCAGGCATAGAAAAATCAGACAAAATCAGTTGTGGCATAGTCTCATTCATAATATCCAATGCTTCTTGAACACTTAATGCACAAAGAGCCTCATACCCTTCGGACTCAATAATATCCTGCATCAATTCAACATTAATACTGATATCATCAACTATTAATATTTTCGGCTTCTCTCTATTGCTTTCCACTTAAATAAATACCTCCCCTCATGATTCTTCCAATACATCTTATAAGATGTATTTTGTATCTGACAAGATACGCTTCACATTTTCATAAGCCTCTATACTCTTTTCATAATTTTCTTTTCTGATAGCCATCCCTAAGCGCAATACCGCCCTCCTTACATCACTGTCTGCTTTTTCTGTCAAAGCCTTTATCGTCTCCCCTAAATTTTCAGCTTTTTCCCAAGAACCTAACTCAATAGAAAGAATCAATTTTTCCATTCTTTTCTTTAATTCCGCTTTATTACTAGCTGTACCAAATTCAAAAAATTGCTCTTTTATATCACTTTCCGTATTTGTTGTAATATTGTCCCATTTTTTGAAAATCTCACTTAAATCTTTGCTTTCCTCAACCGCTTGATTAACGCGAAGTTTAATATTAAAAGAAAAACAACTGCCATTGCCTTTTTCACTCTCTACATGAATGGTACCACCCATCATTTCAACAAGCTGTTTTGTTATAGAAAGACCCAGACCCGTTCCGCCAAAACGCCTTGTAATAGAAGCATCTGCTTGTTTAAAACTCTGAAAAAGCTTATCCTGTTCATCTTTTGATATCCCAATACCAGTATCGCGTACCATAAAAAATAACTCTATCTGGTCGTTTATCTGTGACGTCTTGCTGACATCAATGCTGATACCGCCCATCAATGTAAATTTTATAGCGTTAGAAAGCAAATTGTTCAATATCTGGCTGATGCGCAAACTATCGCCAATAACAGATTGAGGAATATTTTTATCTATGTATATACTAATTTGAAGTTCCTTTTTATTAATCTCTGCCATATGTGTGGCAATCACTTGGTCCATCATATTATAAAAATCAAACTCAGCAACTTCAATACTAAATTTACCAGCTTCCATCTTAGAAAAGTCTAAAATATTATTAATAATTGCTGACATATTATTACAACAATAAATAATAATTTCTAATGTTCTTCTTTGCTGTTCATCAGTTACAACTTCAAGCAATGTTGTCACATGACCTCGAATCCCATTGACAGGCGTTCTTAATTCATGTGTAACGTTTGCTGTAAATTCGTTTCTCAATTGTTTGTTCATTTTTTCTTCTTCTTTAAGCTGTATTACACGCATATCCATATTTTTACGCCAAGTAATATCTTCTGCCAAAAGACAATAACACCCATTTATTACAGGAAAAAAGCGAAGCGATATCGGAAAACAAGTACTATTTTTTCGATATACAATCGTCTCTTTCACATCAATAATCTTTGCAATATCAAAAGAATCAAACGTTCCATTATCCTGTCTAAATTCCCGCCAAAAAATCCATGCCATATTACATTCTAAAAATTCTTCTTCACTATATCCTAGTTTTTCTCTAGCTGAACGATTGCTAAATAATATATTTCCCTGTTCATTAAAAGTAATTACAATCTCTATGGTTTGCTCTGCTACGATTGAATTTACTTGATTTTTTTCCATCGGATACAAGCCTCCTCTGCACCTTAAAAATCCACATAGAATATTGTTATTTTAACATATTTAATAATATTATTCAATCTACTATATGAATGAATCTATCTTATATAATATAAAAAGTAAAGGCTCAGCCTTTTAGACTGAACCTTTACTATATATGGTATGATGCAATGTTTTAGCGGTAACGGAATATATCAATCCATAAATCACTGCAAATATAATTACACTTATCACTGCACAAAGCAAAAAAAGTGAACTGTTTGGCATAAAAAAGACTTGTAACAGACAATTTAATGGCTTGAATGCAACAGCCAAATGTATAATTGCCACAATCAATGGGAGAAAAAATACTAATAAAATCTGACTTCGTATACTTTTCTGCACCTCTCTATTACTCATTCCAACCTTCTGCATAATAATAAAACGATGTCTGTCCTCGTATCCTTCAGATATCTGTTTATAATAAATAACAATAGCTGTCGCAAAGACAAACACTATTCCCAGCATTATCCCAAGAAATAAAAAGCCACCAACCATCTGATAAAGGCTTTGATATAATTCCTTCTTTGAGTCGAAATTGAATTTGGTCTCACTAGCTGACGAATTATTTTTAGACAAATTTGATATAACATCGAATGCTTCTTTTTTAATCCTTTCTTCAAAATCTGCTTTTTGACTATCTGTACCATTATAATCCAGTACAACAATATTATTTTGTTCCTCATTGGCAGCTGGTAAATCGGAAAAAGATTGTTGTATTATCTGATTCATAACAGTCTCATCACTCACTACCATAAAATAACATTCAAATATTGTAAATGTATTTCTTGTTGATGGTACTTTTTCAAGTGTATATACATTTTCAAATTCCATATTATCCATATAAAAATGTTTAAATTCATTATCTGCACCATCGTTTATTGGCATACATGCTACTTGATTTTTTTTCAAATTTAGTTTTATGCCCATTAGCCTTTCATATTCTGAAGCAGTCATTATTGTTATACTATTCATTTCTGTATTGCTTGTATAATTTTTTGATTCCAAGCTTAAAAGATTGCCGTTTTCATATTGGTATACTGTCTCAAAATAATCCTTCGTATCTAAATAAGTCAATTCAATGTCCAGCTCTTTTGCAACTTTTTTTGCTAATTCTACAAATTCTGCTTGTATCCGCTTTCCTGAATGAGCATCTCCTAAAATATTTCCACTGATTTGCAAATCGTTTTCCTGTAATGAATTTACACTATCTTCAACACCTGCATACAAAGATACAGTTGTTGAAAGCATAACAAGAACCCCCGTTGCAAGTATACATATAGAAGAAAGACCAACCGCATTTTGTTTCATTCGATATAACAACCCAGATACCGCTGTCATATGATTTGGTTTATAATAATATTTTTTATTTTTCTTTAAAGACTTCAGCAACGCAATTGTTCCTGCTACAAACAAAAAATAAGTTCCTATTATCACTAAAATGATAGCTATAAAAATAAGTTCTAATGCCTGCAATGGACTTTCAATAGTGATTGCAAGATAATAACCGCCGCCTAAAAAAAGAAGTCCTAACACCAATAAAATCCATTTTATTTTGGGTTCTTTTTCACCCATCTGATTGCTTAACAAAAGCGTTGATGGTTTTAATCGAATAATCTGCCATTGATTATATATATATGTTATAAAAAAGATAGCCAAAAAAAGCATAATGGTGATAAATATACCTTCCCTTGAAATATAAAATCCAAGAATTGTTGGTATTTTTAAAATTTTACATATTAATAAAGTACACAATTTATATAATAATATGCCAACCCCTATACCGACAACTAATGACGCGATATAACTTATAAAATTCTCAAAAAATAAAATATGCCCTATATCCGTCTTATTCATACCAAGTACATTATATAAACCAAACTCTCTCTTTCGTTGTTTCATCAAAAAACTATTGGTATATAAAACAATAATAAATGAAAGAATTATAACAACAGCAACGCCCATTTTTATAATCATTAAAAGCTGACTTGCTACTTTCACTAAATTTTCATCTTGCTGCAATGTTATCATAATATAAAATATAACAATCAATCCTGCTTCTGCTAAAATATGCGGAAGATATAATCTTTTATTTTTCTTAATATTTGCCGTTGCCAGTTTAAAATGAAATCGTATGCTATTCATAATGCCCCTCCCCTGCTGTAATGCTCGTTAAGGCATCGGATATCTTTTGATATAGCATTTCATTGGTCTGCCCACCTTTATATATTTGATGAAAAATCTCACCATCTCTTAAAAACAGTACTCTGCTGGCATGACTGGCAGCCCTTACAGAATGTGTCACCATAAATATGGTCTGTCCTTCTTTGTTAATTTCTTTAAATAAACATAAGAGAGCATCACTGGCTTTCGAGTCAAGCGCTCCTGTTGGTTCGTCTGCTAAAACAAGACTAGGACTTGTAATTAATGCTCTTGCAACAGCAGCTCTTTGTTTTTGTCCGCCAGACACTTCATATGGATATTTTTTTATATGCTCATAAATGCCAAGTCGCTTTACTAATGGAATTAATCGTTCCTGCATGGTATTATATTTTTCTCCTGCTAATACCAACGGAAGCATAATATTATCCTCCAGTGAAAATGTATCTAAAAGATTAAAATCTTGAAAGACAAACCCCAAATTTTCTCTTCTAAATTCAGCAAGCCTTTTTTCTGGAATGGTTGATATATCCTTGCCATCTAATATCACCGTTCCTGAAGTTGGCTTATCAAGCGTTGCCAAAATATTGAGAAGCGTTGTTTTACCACTTCCGCTCTCACCCATAATTGCTACATATTCTCCTTTTTCCACTGAAAAATTGACATTGGAAAGAACTTTTACCTGATTCATTCCTAATCTTGAAGAATAAATTTTTTCTAATGAATTTACTTGTAATATTGTCATATCATTCACCTCCTTGCAAGAGAATAACAAAAAAGCGCTGCTAACAACAATCGAATCATGTGACAATATCATTGTAGAATGTGACAATTTTGTCATATTATTTTTTATCTTCTAGTATCTTTAAAAAATCTTCAGGTGATATAGCTTGTACCTCAGAATTTAAAAAATCAAGAACATTTCTTGTAATAATATATTTAGCACCTACATTACTTGCACATCGGTCTTGCAAACAATCTTCAAAATCTTTAAAATTTTCCATTTTAATTGCTCTAACTACTTCTGCATGACTTGCTCCTATAACTTGCAAGAAACTACATATATCAATTATCCATTTGCGCCGTTTATTCTCTGGCACTTTTCGCAAAATATACCAAAGATTTGGTATAGAATGAAACGCTATATACCCTGTAATTTCTTTTTGAGCGCATTTTATAATAATCGCAGAAGCAGCTTTATAAAAAGGCTCTCTGGTTATGAGATAATCAATAATTACATTTGTATCAATCAATACAACCATAACGTTCCTCCTTTGCCTCTTTTAACTCTTTATCTGGGTCAAAATCTTTTGGTAAATATTGCTGAATTTCTGTTCGTGCTTTTTCTAATCTATAAAATGCCTGCATTTTTTCTTTATCTAAATCATCAAAAGTTGGAGAATATGTTTTTTGTGGCATAAGCCGTTGAATAATCTCAATTAAAAACATCACGTTATCATCAGACAATTCACTTATCATTTGTATAATCTGTTCTTGTAATATAGACATAAAACCACCTCATTAAACTTTATTTAACCTCATCAAGGAAGTCTCCCACTGAAAAGCTACGATAGCAGCTAAAGAGTTTGAGCAAGCAGCATAGAGGATTGCGAATATACGCTTAACTTTACACTACTTTTTTTATATTTAGCTTTAAATAGATTATAATGTTATTTTAAATTTGTCACAATAAAATATTATTTTAAATGAACCATTAAAAATTTTCATTCCACTTCTAACGGCGTTTTATGCAAATCAATATACACGCTTGTTCCTTTTCCAAGTTCAGACTCTACCCACATTCTGCAAGAAAGCTTATTTGCCGCCTTTTTACTTAAATATAGTCCTAAACCTGTTGATTTTTTATGAAGCCTTCCATTATACCCTGTATACCCTTTTTCAAATATTCTTGGCAAATCTTCGGATGATATTCCTATTCCAGTATCTCTTATTATAAGGATGTCCTCATCATTTAAAAGTATAGTGACAGAACCTTTATTTGTATATTTAATTGCATTGGAAAGTACTTGTTCTACAATAAAAGACAACCATTTTTCATCGGTAAGTACTTGTCTATTTATCGGTTTATATTCAAGAGATAAACGTTTATGTACAAATTCACCTGCATATTTATGTATACTTTCCTTTAAAATCCAATCAATGTTGTACTTTTTAAGAACAAAATCTGTACTTTCACTATCAAGCCGTATGTAACAAAGTACCATTTCAACATATTGTTCAATATGAAATAAATCCGTAAGAAGCGCCCGATTGCTGTCTGTATCTTCTAGTTGCAGTTTCATTCGCATTGCTGCAATCGGCGTTTTTATCTGGTGTACCCATGTGCTGTAATAATCCATCATATCCAATCTGGAGGCTTCTGCTTTTGCACGTTGATTTTTATAATTTACAAGAATGGTCTGAATAATTGCATTATAATCTTCTTCTATTATATTGGTATTTATAGGAAGTTTCTCATTTACTAGAAGTGGATACAAGATTGCTTTATCTGCACATTCCAAAAGATTTTTATGCTTTTTTATGAAACCGTTAAAATGTAATATTATTAATATCGCTGTAACAAAAAAACATAAAACAGCTGCATACAAAACGGCTTCTGTATTGCTATTATAAAGAAATAAAACACTCCCAAATATTGTTATAAATATTATAAACAATAATCCCATAAATTTATATTGCTTTATATATTGTATAAACATTTTTATTTCTCCTAGTTAAATAAATATTTATAATCTACGTTAATGCTAGCCTAAACTACCTAGCTTATCGCTGCACAAATCCCTCTTATATATTGAAGTGGAGGACTTCTCTTATTCTTATTTATAAATTAATTTGCTTTTTTATTCTATAATATATCCGCTTCCAACTTTTGTAGTGATAAAATCCTTTAAGCCAATTTCCTCTAATTTTTTCCGAAGTCTGCCCACATTCACCGTCAGCGTATTTTCTTCAATATAAGAATCCATCTGCCACAATCTTGTCATTAATGTATCACGGCTTACAATTTTTCCTTTATTTTCCATCAATGTCTGTAATATCTTAAATTCATTTTTTGTCAATTCCATATGATGGTCTTTATAGGTCAAACTAGAATCATTTAAGTTTAAAATAGCCCCTTTATTTTCTAATACTGGAACTTGCCCTGCCATATCATAAGTACGTCTTAACACGGCTTGAATCTTTGCTATCATTACATTTAAGTCCACAGGTTTTGGTATAAAATCATCACCGCCCATATTCATTGCCATAATAATATTCATATTATCCGAAGCAGATGAAATAAACACAATGGGTACTTTAGAAATTTTCCTAATTTCATCACACCAATGATATCCATTGTAAAAAGGCAGCATAATATCCAACAGCACCATATGGGGGTCAAATGCAATAAACTCTTGTAGAATATTTTGAAAATTCTCAATTAATTGAACTTGATTTCCCCATGATTCTATCTGCATTTTCATCAATTCTGCAATGGAATGGTCATCTTCCACTATTAATATTTTATACATTTTAATATCCATGCCTTTCTATAAATTTATCCATTTCATAAACATTCTGTAATAAATATTTTGCATAAAAAAATCCTATTACTGATTATAACAAAGAACAATTCATTTTGCGAGTTGTTCTTGTAGGCTGCCATATTTTATAAGCAAGCCTAATATAATAAGTAATAGGATAATTCATAATCAGTCAAAAAAACAACGGATAATGTATGTTATTCCTTATCTGCAATATTTATATTTTCATAATTTATACTAATAATTTCCGATGATATACAGACTAATTCTATCACAGATTCACTTGTTGTCCACGTGTATCCATAACTGCTTATTTCCTTATGAGTTCCATATTTACCATCGTATATTTTAACAAGTTTATCGGAAACTGTATTTAACGAACAATCTTCTTCGTCAAAAGATACAAGTATTGATACTTTATTAAAACCATCTTTATAATAATAAATTTCTGCCGCCTGCACATTTTTAATACCTTCATAATCAGAAACAGCATTTAACAGACAATTTTTACTTGAATTATCAACACAATCTTCGCCAATTCTTTTCTGTAATTCTTCTTTTGAAGTTCCCCATGCCAATCCATTGTAGAAACCCTTTTTTTCCTCCTGTCTTTTTATTATTTTAACAATTCCAACTATTAAAATTATTATAGTAAGAATAACAATAATTGGTATAACATTTAACAATACTTTTTTTCTTGTATTCATCTTTTTATTTTTTATTGAGTCTTCTATTGGACATCCGCAATGAGGACACATATCTGCTTTATCACTTATTCTTGAATTACAATCTGCACATTTTAACATTGTCATATTCATTCTCCATCATTTTATCTTTTTTCTGGTATTTTATTTTTTAAAGTATTATATTTTGTCATAAAATCTGCCTCTAATGAATTATAAGAAGAAGTGTATGTTGTCAATGAACCAGTAGGGTCCGTAGCTAGGCTAGCAAATGAATTATATTTTTCATTTAATTCAACAACTGCATCATAACAATCTTTTAATTCGCTTGGCGGATTTTGTAATTTTTTCATAAGAGCATTTATAGATTCTTTATCTTTTTCAATATTATCTATCTTTTTTTGGAAAGAACTATCCGCAAAAAGATTACCTAATGATGTATTAAAATCATTAAAGCTATATGTTGTTTTTGTATATTTATCTGTTGTAGGACTGCTCTCTTTCATTATTGAATTAGACCACACATCATGAATCAAACCAGCAGCATCTTCACATACAGAGGCGCTTCTAAGCATCTTTGACACAACAGTATTTACATTATCTATATATTCATTATAGCTTTCTATGGCTTTTTTTTGATTATTTGCCTTAACAATAAAGAATGTTGACAGTGCTGCTATTATTAAAACTAGTGCTGCTATTCCTCCAAGTATTATCCATTTTTTTGCATTTTTACTAGCTTTTGCCGTTTGAACTTCTTTTTGTGTAAGTTCTTCCTTTTTATCTTGTGCAGGACAACCGCAATTAGGACACATGTTTACATCATCTCCTAAAATTGCCCCACATTCAGAGCATTTCTTTTCAATTTTAACCGTTTCTTCTTTTAATATATAACCACAATTAATACATTTTGTAGCTTTATCTGAGATTTCTTTTTTGCATCCAGGACAACTTACTAATGCCATATCTCATACCTCCATTCATTTGTAATAAATTTTTACAATTCTATTTATAAATGGGTATCATTTTGACCTATTATTATAGAAAAGTACACGAATAAAACCATTAATGATACGTTCATCTAATGGCTTAATATAGAATAAATATATTAAATATTCACTTAAAGAAAAAAAGAAAAATTGCATTTAATTCCCAAAAAGGAATCAACTATATTTTAAAAGACTTAATTGTAGATATATATGTCAATAAAAATGGCACAATACTAGTTTCTTAAAAAAAATAATTTAATGTGAGAAAAAACTGTTATATTTTACCTAATAGAACTATACATAAAAAAAGACCATCACAAAATAGAAATTTCATACCCAATATAGCAATTATTTAAATAAACAATCACTATATTGGGCATTGAAAACTCTTTTGCAATAGTCTTTTAAATTTTTATAAATCTATTATTATATTATCAAGCAAATATTTATAATCCGCTTTATTGCTTATTTATACCCTTATTGTCACTTGATAATATTAAAAGATATAATTTATAATTACATTCTATCATGGAATGTTCTGCTGATTACGTCCATTTGCTGCTCTCTTGTAAGGTCGATAAACTTAACCGCATATCCTGATACACGAATTGTAAAGTTTGCATATTCTGGCTTTTCTGGATGTTCCATAGCATCGAGAAGCTTATCTTTTCCAAATACATTCACATTTAAGTGATGTGCGCCCTGGTCAAAATAACCATCCAACACATTAACCAGATTTTTCACTCTCTCCTCATCATTATGTCCCAACGCTTCTGGGTTCATTGTCTGTGTATTAGAAATACCATCTAATGCCCACTCATATGGAAGTTTTGTAAGAGAATTAAGCGATGCCAAAAGTCCATTTTGTTCTGCACCATAACTTGGGTTTGCACCTGGTGCAAGAGGTGTGCCGGCTTTACGTCCATCTGGCATAGTGCCTGTAAACTTACCATAAACCACATTGGAAGTAATTGTAAGAATTGATGTTGTAGGCTCTGAATTTCTGTATGTGTGTCTTTTCTTAATTTTGCTTAAGAATGTTCCAAGTAACCATACAGCAATATCGTCTGCTCTGTCATCATCATTACCATATCTTGGGAAATCGCCTTCTGTCTCAAAATCAACAGCAATTCCATCCTCATCACGAATGACTTTAACCTTTGCATATTTAATAGCTGACAAGGAATCGACAACATGTGAAAATCCAGCAATACCCGTTGCAAATGTTCTCTTAACATTAGTATCAATAAGAGCCATTTCCGCAGCTTCATAGTAATATTTATCGTGCATATAATGAATCAAATTTAATGTGTTGACATAAAGGTTTGCCAACCATCCCATCATATCCTCAAACTTTACAATCACTTCATCATAATCAAGATATTCTGATGTGATTGCCTTATATCGAGGTCCTACCTGTGTTCTTGACTTTACATCAATACCGCCGTTAATAGCATATAAAAGACACTTTGCAAGATTGGCTCTTGCTCCGAAAAACTGCATCTCTTTACCGGTCTGTGTAGCTGATACACAACAGCAGATTGAATAATCATCACCCCATGTTACCTTCATAACATCATCATTTTCATACTGAATAGATGATGTATCCACTGAAATCTTAGCCGCATACTTTTTAAAGTTTTCTGGCAGTCTTGATGAATAAAGCACTGTAAGATTTGGTTCTGGTGAAGGTCCCATATTCTCCAACGTATGAAGAAAACGATAATCATTTTTTGTTACCATTGAACGTCCGTCAATACCTGTACCTGCAACTTCAAGTGTAGCCCATGTTGGGTCTCCTGAAAACAGCTCATTATAAGATGCAATTCTTGCAAACTTAACCATTCTGCACTTCATAACAAAATGGTCGATTAACTCTTGAGCTTCTTCCTCTGTAATTTTACCTGCTTCTAAATCTCTTTCAATATAGATATCAAGAAATGTTGAAACACGACCAACAGACATTGCTGCTCCATTTTGTGTCTTAATAGCTGCAAGATAACCAAAGTATAACCATTGTACAGCTTCCTTTGCAGTTGTCGCTGGCTTAGAAATATCATAGCCATATATTTCTGCCATTTTTTTCATACCCTGCAATGCTCTGATTTGTTCTGCAATCTCTTCTTTTAAGCGGATAACATCATCTGTCATTGTATTGATACCACAGTTTGCTTTATCTTCTTCTTTTTTCTCAATAAGAAAATCAATACCATAAAGGGCAACTCTTCTATAATCGCCTACAATTCGACCACGACCATAAGTATCTGGCAAACCTGTAATAATATGGCTCTTACGAGCTGCTCTCATCTCTGGTGTATAGGCATCAAACACACCCTGATTATGTGTTTTATGGTAATCTGTAAATATTTTATGCAGTTCTGGACTTGGTGTATAGCCATAATTTTCGCATGACTGCTCTGCCATCTTAATACCACCATAAGGCATAAATGCTCTTTTAAGCGGTTTATCTGTCTGTATACCAACTACTTGCTCCAAATCTTTCATTGATTCATCTATATATCCAGGTCCATAGGCTGTAAGTCCTGATACAACTTCTGTTTCCATATCAAGAACGCCGCCTTTTTCTCTTTCTTGCTTTTGAAGCTCTTGAAGTTTTCCCCAAAGTTTATTGGTAGCTTCCGTAGGTCCTGCTAAGAAACTTTCATCGCCGTCAAAAGGTGTATAATTCTTTTGAATAAAATCTCTAACATTAATTTCTTGCTTCCACAGTCTACCTTTAAATCCATTCCACTGTTCAAAGTTCACCATAACTACTTATTGCCTCCTTAAAAATTTTGCAAATATATTTATAATGTCTATCTGCATACAGCAAATTGTATATTGTACACTGTATACAAATAACTTCAAAATTTTAAGTGATGTTTTTACTGTTAAATGAATGGTATCATTTGACAATTTTATAACAATCACTTGCAAGATGATAATATCATTATAAAAAAAGAAAAGCAATAGTTTTTAATCAGGTTTTTAATTTAATACAATGGCTTCCTTTTCCATATACAATAAGCGTCATAAAAATTGAAAAAATGTAAGATAAATATTAGAAATATAATATGGACTATTTTGCTTAAAAATGGTACAATATTGCAAGTTTACAATAACTTTTTCTCAACTTTTACGTAAGTTATAATAAGATACCCAATCAAATTATTTTCCTATTCAATTATTTTTATTAACCTAATGTATTTACTACAAAAAATTATACAAATAAGGAGGACAGTTTTGACAAAAAAAATTCTTTTAAGAACACTTATTATCTTGGGAAATACCGTGTTACTAATTGTTCTTGCTCTGTACTGTATTATGTGGATTTGTGTTAATGGTCCATCTTCTCGCGCAAAAGAGTTATTTGTAATGTCCGTAAGAGAAACCAGCGCCGTTAAATTTCTTGCTAATATCTA
The DNA here is from genome assembly GCA_947088865.1 of uncultured Eubacterium sp. Lineage (GTDB taxonomy): Bacteria > Bacillota > Clostridia > Lachnospirales > Lachnospiraceae > Lachnospira. The sequence goes on from CAMUHY010000004.1 coordinate 92,921, forward strand.
TTGCAGTGCTGATGAAATTAATGAAATCGAACAAAAGAAGAACATTGATGTTACTGATTTTGTGGATACTTCACTTATCAATATTGATGGTGAAGATGAAACAAATGCTGATGAGAACCAAAATAATGACGATACGGAAAATAATGAGGATACGAATGAAAATATTATCATTCAAGAAGATGGTATTATTGTGGAGAAAGTTCATGGTTCTACTTTTAAAGGCTATATGATGTCTGTCAAAGACCCTTCAAGGGTTATGGTTGGTACTTCCTCTAGTTCATATTCTCCCAATGTAGCAGGTCGCAAAATTTCAGAAATGATAGAATCCTATGGTGCTGTTGCCGCTACAAATGCAGGAGGATTTGATGACCCTAACGGCATTGGAAACGGCGGTATCCCTATTGGTATTGTTATGTCCGAAGGGGAATTAAAATATGGCAGTCGCAATCAAAAATACAATATTATAGGAATGAATAATGAAAATGTTTTAATTGTTGGCAATATGACAGGACAACAAGCCATTGACAGCGGTATACGAGATGCTGTTTCATTTGGTCCCATTCTTGTCATTAATGGACAAGCTACGGAAGCTTCCCAAAGCGGCGGATTAAATCCCCGTACAGCTATTGGGCAAAAAGCAGATGGTACTATACTATTGCTTGTTATTGACGGCAGACAAAGTTCAAGTTTTGGCGCTTCCTATGAAGATATTGCCGATGTTATGCTGCATTTTGGCGCTGTCAATGCAGCTAATCTTGATGGAGGAAGTTCTAGTATGATGTTTTATAAAGGCGAGCTGTTAAATTCCTGTGCTTCTCTCTCAGGTCCAAGAAATATGCCAACCTGCATCCTTGTTAAGTAATATATACCATAGGTTATAGCTATGCAATAACTTAAATATATTGTAAAATTGTGAGTTTTACCCCGATATATAAATACACTTATTTATATTTGGGAATAAATTTGGAGGATTATCAATGAAATTTAAGTATGGAATTATTTTATATAATTGTGTCTTACTTTTAATCATATTTGTTATTTGTGTATTAGAATGGAATTCATTATCACAATATCAGATAACCTATGAAGCAAAAAAACAAGAAGAACAACAAAGCCGAGAAGAAGCACAAAAAAAACGTGAAGAGGAAGCATCTATTGCTGAAGCACATCGAAAAAAAGACAAAACCATTATTGCTGATGGTTTTATGAAAATATATATTAATGATGAAATAATTACTCCTTCTTTAAACTCAACAAAAAACGATACGGTATGTGATGATTTAACGGAATTGACAGGTATTGAAGCAAATAAATCTACGTATACAATATCCATTGCCAATGCAGATACACTTGTAGTTAAAGATGCGCTAGACAATCCATTGACGCCTGTTGATGATAACAATTATGTATCTGCCGCATATCAATATAATGAAACATTGGCAAAAGAAGCGCTAAATAAATTTGAATACTATTTATATTTTTTTAATGGTATGGCAAATTTACAGGATATGAAAAAAGTAACCCGACCAGAAAGTAAAGCATATCAAGCTCTAGTAAAATCAACAGAGATGCTTCACTGGTCAAAAAAATCAACCAATCTTACTTTTGATGAAGAAAATGTCACTAATATGCGACAATATGATGATAACCATTTTATATGTGACATTCAATTTAAAATGACAAAAACATTAAAAAATGGATATACAGAGCAAGAAGATGTCCATTATCGCATACTTTTTGAAAAAATAGACGATAATTGGTTTATATATTCCTACTCTACAATATAACCTCATAACTGCAATAGCAGCTATGAGGTTATAAGTAATCAGCAAAACGGATTGCAACTATACTTTTCACTCAATTCATTTTTGGAGCTTTTTCAAATGGTTTTATCTTTTTTAATTCCTGTGAAATTTCTATATGCTGAGGACAATTTTTTTCACATGCACGACATTCAATGCACGCTGATGCCTGCCCTTTTTCATATACTGCCCTATTATAATACATATTAGAAAAATTGCCATTAATTTTATAATTGTTATAAACGCCAAACAGTCCAGGAATGGCAATATTTTTAGGGCATACTTCCATGCAGTATCCACAGGATGTGCATGGAATTTCACAAGAAGCATTAATAATATCTACTACCTTTGACAACATCTTTTTCTCGTCCGCACTTAATGGTTTGATATCATTCATAAGCGTTGTATTTTCTATTATCTGCTCCATATCGTTCATACCGCTTAACACCATAAACACATTATCTAAAGAAGCCGCAAAACGGAGCGCATACGATGCAGGAGAAGCCTCTGGGTTAAAATCATATAATAACTTCATAGCTTCCTTTGGCAAATTGGCTAATGTACCACCTTTTACCGGTTCCATCACAACGATTTTCTTTCCATGTTTGACTGCGGTTTCATAACATTTTCTTGACTGAATCACATCATTTTCCCAATCTAAATAATTAATCTGCAATTGCACAAAATCCACTTCTGGATGCTGGGTTAAAATCATATCTAACGTTTTAGCATCATCATGGAAGGAAAATCCAAAATTTTTTATTAAGCCTTCTTCTTTTTTCTTTAAGGCAAATTCAAAACCGCCAAATTTTGAAGTCTTTGCATATCGGTCACGCCCCATATTATGCATCAAATAATAATCAAAATATCCAACGCCTGTTTTTTCTAACTGCTGTGAAAAATACATTGGATATTCCTCTGCTGATTTTACTAGTATTGTTGGCATCTTATCGGCAAAGATATACGATTCCCTTTTATGTCTGTCTGCCAGCGCCTTTTTACATGCATCTTCAGACATTTTGTCATGGTATGGATATGCCGTATCAAAATATGTAAACCCGGACTCTAAAAAATAATCAACCATCTGATTAAACAGTTCCTGATTAATTGATGTTTTATCTTCAAAATTGTAAAGAGGAAGCCTCATTGTACCAAAACCTAACTTTTTCATATTAATCCTCCATTTCTGCGCTGCTTTTTGTGCAAGAATCTTTAGATTCTTTTAGTAACTTTGTGTCAAGCAACGCGCAGACACAAATTGCGGTGTGAAAAATTTATTTTTCACACTAATCCTCCATTTCAAAACACAATGTAGATTTTGCTGCTACTATGTTTTCATTATTGTAAATAATTATTATAAATAATTTTTGTTATGAAATCAATACTGCCATTAATTATAAAAGACTATTGGATAATATATGTATTCCTTAATAAAATTACAAATGTTGCACTTGATTGAAAATATATTTTATTTTATAATTTTTAATATATGCTGTATCAATTATATTATATACAGCAGGAGGAATTACTGTGGATAATATATGTATAGGTATGTTGGCTCATGTAGATGCTGGTAAAACCACACTTGCAGAAGCCATGCTGTATAAAAGCGGAACAATAAGAACATTAGGACGTGTTGACAATAAAAATACATTTCTTGATACAGACTATCAAGAACGAGACAGAGGAATTACTATCTTTTCAAAACAAGCGATTATGACAATAAACAATTGTACCTATACGCTTCTTGATACACCAGGTCACGTTGACTTTTCTGCTGAGATGGAACGGACGCTTCAAGTCCTTGACTATGCAGTTCTTATTATAAGTGCCACAGATGGCATTCAATCACATACGGAAACCCTTTGGAGACTGCTTGCTCGCTATAAAATTCCTACATTTATATTTGTCAATAAAATGGACCAACCAGCCGCCAATCAGCCAAGAATCCTTGAACAGCTAAAAAATAAGCTGTCAAGTTCTATTATTGATTTTTCTCAGCCCAATTCTGAATATTGTCAGGAAGAAATTGCTCTGTGTGATGAACAGCTCCTTGATATATTTCTCAACAAAGAAATGATTTCCGATAGTTCTATCAAACAACTTATCAAACAGCGCAGACTCTTTCCTTGCTTTTTTGGTTCTGCTCTAAAAATGACTGGTATTGATGATTTTATCAATTATGTAGCTTTCTACACAGAAAGCAGTTTATATTCTGACGAGTTTGGCGCAAAAATTTTTAAAATATCAAGAGATGCTGCTAAGACAAGACTTACTCACCTAAAAGTTACAGGTGGTATTCTTTCTGTCAAAATGCCCATTGGCGACAATGAAAAAATCAATCAAATTCGTATTTATTCCGGCGAAAAGTATACAACTGTCAACAAAGCAACACCAGGAATGATTTGTGCAGTTACTGGTCTTGAATCAACTACTACCGGAATGTCCTTAGGAAATGACAAAACTTGTATAACTCCAATGTTAGAGCCTGTACTTACTTATAAATTAAATATTTTAGATAATACGGATGTACTTGCAGCACTTCCAAAACTAAAACTTCTTGAAGAAGAACATCCAGAACTTCATATTGTATGGAATGAATTTTTAAGAGAAATTCAAATTCAACTGATGGGTACTGTTCAAATAGAGGTATTGCAAAATCTTATTAAACAACGCTTTAATCTCAATGTAGCTTTTGAACATGGAAATATTGTATATAAGGAAACCATATCAAATACAGTGGAAGGTGTAGGACATTTTGAACCTTTACGACATTATGCAGAAGTCCATCTAATTCTTGAACCTGGTGAAGAAGGCAGCGGAATTACGTATTCTACGGACTGTCAGGAAAATTTATTAGATAAAAACTGGCAGCGGCTTATTCTAACTCATATTTCTGAAAAAACACATATAGGCGTATTAAGCGGCTCCCCTCTTACGGACGTAAAAATTACTTTAGTTGCAGGACGCGCGCATCAGAAACACACAGAAGGCGGCGATTTTAGACAAGCAACTTATCGCGCTATTCGACAAGGATTAATGCAGGCTGATTCCGTATTATTAGAACCTTTTTATAACTTTATATTAACCCTTCCAACAGAATGTGTCGGAAGAGCTATGACCGACTTGGAACGAATGAAGGCTATTTTTGAACTCAGTTCACAAAACACATCAAATTTTGAACTCAGTTCACAAAATAACTATTCTAATACTATAAATAGTAATGAATTTTCTATTATTACGGGGATTGTTCCTGTTTCTGAATTTGGTGAATATCAAACAGAAGTGATTGCTTACACAAAAGGAGCGGGCAAAGTAAACTGTACAATGGCAGGCTATAAGCCTTGTCATAATACCGACGAAGTGCTTGAACGCATTGGCTACGATGCCGACAAAGATACTTTAAATCCGTCAGATTCTGTATTTTGCAGTCATGGCGCTGGAGAGATTGTATCATGGAATGAAGTATTTGGGCGTATGCATCTTGAAAGTGTCCTTGCTCAACGAACAGGACAAGCTCAAAACAATATCATTTCTGGCAATTCAAAACAAATAAGCCGCACTGTATCCGATGAACCGATTGGTCTTGATGAAATCGAATCCATCTTAAAACAAACCTATTATGCAAATCAATCGGATTCTTCTAAAAAGAAATGGAAAAAAAAATCGTCTATTCAAAAATATAATTATAATTCGTCAAATCATGTTTCATCAGAAAATAATGGACAATCAACTTCAAAAACTACTTTTGCAAGTGGAAAGAAACCACATGTTCCCAAAGAACATTATCTCTTAGTTGACGGATATAATATTATATATGCGTGGGATGAACTAAAAGAGCTGGCACTAGTCAATATGGACAGCGCACGCGGACGACTTTTGGACATTCTTTGCAATTATCAGGCTATGACAAAATGTACACTGATTGCTGTATTTGATGCTTATAGGGTAAAAGGGCATGATACAGAAATACTCGATTATAACAATATTCATGTTGTATATACAAAAGAAGCCGAAACAGCAGACCGATTTATTGAAAAATTTGCTCATCAGCATGGACAAAACCATCATGTGCGTGTTGCAACATCCGACGGACAAGAACAAATTATTATTATTGGACAAGGCTGTCAGCTTGTATCAGCCAGAGAATTTTTACAAGAAATAACAGATATGGAACAATATATTCGAGAAACCTATTTAAATAAACCTCTCTAAACATATAATCCGATATCTGTTAGTTAAGTGGATATTCGCAATCCGCTACGCTACTTGATGAGGTTAAATAACATTATTTTGATTTAACCGCATCACCTGTCAGCCAGCTTTCATCTGGTGACATATTAAATGTTATAGTGCTTCCGTCAGAAGTAGCAACAATAGTACCTTGTAAATCCGTTCTAAATACTTTGATTCCTCTCATCCGAAACTCATTCATTGTAGCGGCATGTGGATGTCCATAATCATTCCCCTCACCACAGCTTATAACCGCATATGCAGGTGATGCCGCATTTAAGAATTTTTCAGAAGATGACGACCTACTGCCATGATGTCCTACCTGATATATATCACAGTCAATGTCAATGCCATTATCTACAATATCGCTCTCTGCTTCCTCTTCTGCATCGCCTGTAAATAAAAATTTATTATCGCCATGTTTTAATATAATACCGACAGAGCTGTTATTCGCACTTTTATATGTATCATTTGGCGCAATAATAGTAAATTCAGCTTCTCCTAATGAATAGCGATGTCCAACAATAGGCTCTGTAACCGAATAATTTTTTGACTCCATAGCAGCAATCACATCTCTATGTGTTTTTGTCGTTTTCTTATAATCAGGCATAAAAATTTTATCACAGTCAAACTTATATATAATAACATCTACGCCACCTTCATGGTCACTATCAGGGTGTGTAGCTATCAAATAATCCAATTTCTTGACATTTTGACTTTCCAGATAATCCTGCACTTCTGTTCCTTTGTCATTTTCACCAGCATCAATTAACATAGAATGTTCACCGCATTTTATAAGTGTTGCATCCCCTTGACCGATATCAATATAGTGAATTTCTAACTTGTCGCTTACGCTTTGTATAGAATCATTTTGTGTAGAATCCACATTATCAAAATGAATACCTGTATCATCAACACTGACACTGACATTGCAGCCTGTCAAAAGAAGCGATAACATGACTAATAACGCAATTAGCTTTTTCTTCATACGAAAACCCCTTTCTGTAATTATTTTACATTGAGCAATTATAACGTATCAAAAAAAAGAACGCAAGTTCCAAGTTTTATTTTATGAAAATAGCTATTCTTAACATGAAATATATTAAGCAAAAATTGCGCTCTTTCTAATGTCTAATATTGCCACAAATTATTAACCCTTCATCCTTTACATCTATCCTATAAAAATGATACAATACTTGAGGTAATCTATTTAAAACTTGTGTTTGGAGGATTTATGAAAAAGATAGTAAAACGAATAGTATCTTACATTATAGCTGCCATTACTGTCCTTTATTGTATTACATATACAGCAATTCAAACCGCCAATGCAGCTATGTTTGATATTATTATAAGTATTACTGCCGATAAAGAAATGGTAAATGCTGATGATATTCTTACGGTCTGTGTCACTGTAAAACATTTTCAGTCAACTGTATATGATGATACCAATCCATTAGTCAGCGGCATCCAAGTTGAGATACCTATTGATACAGATGTCTATGAATTTATTGATTTTGTAAATACTGCTGAAGATAATGATGATATTCCTTTGTTTATCAATACCGATTCATCTCAATCTGCCAACTATGATAAACTTACAAACTCTGTCAAATGTGTTGGTTTAAACTCAGATACGCCTTATTTAACAGAAAATGCAAAAGATGTTCTTATTATGAAATTTAAATTAAAAGCAAAAACAACTGCCAATGTGAATTTTTCCTTAGGAAAAACAATTTTTGACAATATATTTTATCAGAATGGAAAAGAAAATCTCCAATACTCGGTGATTCAATTTGCTTCTGCCAGTAAATATGGTGATGTTAATAATGATGGGACTGTAAATATAAGAGATGCTGTAATTCTTAAAAAAGTTTTAGCAGGTATGAATATTGAATATAACTTTTGGAACAGTGATGTAAACAATGATTATCAAATTAATTCCAGTGATGCGGTTATATTGCTTAAACATTTGGCAGGTATGTAAATATGGAAAAAATAATGCTTCTACAAATTTAATCTTTCTTTTATAATAAATCTTTTACTAGGATTAAAAACTTATTTCGATTAAAAATAACAAATTTATAGGTATTTTCATTTTTAAGATATATGATGATGGCTGGAAATAGCAATGTCCAGCCTTTTAAAATATATTTCACGAATGAAATACCTTCTTTTTTACAAAAGCCACTGCCACACTGATGGGTCTTCTAACAGGTCTTAAGCACAGCCATATAAAAGACACCACTCTATAAACGACATTTTCAACAGAAATCGACTTGCCATTTCTTATCATTTCAATTAATTTTCCATGTATTTGCTCTGCCTGCAATGGACCTTCTATATGTGTCTGATTATCTCCTGCCATATAAAATCCTTCTTTAGTAATTCGCACGATACGATGCAATACTAATATCCCGGAAGCATCCCACCTGCGATATAACACCACATCGCCGCGTTTTAGCGTTGCTGTATCTGCTTTTGTAATAACAGCTATATCGCGTCTTGGAACAAATAAGGGATACATACTGTATCCCTCCGGCTTTATCATAACATTCCCCTCTTGCAATGCCAAAATAATTTTACTGTTATTATCTAATTTTTTTATACTATCTGCATATTTTACGCTGTTTATTTTTTTTGTATTATTGGCATCTTTTTTAATCTGCATAAATTCCTCATTCTTGTATTATTATAAATATTTTTTAGCCAAGCTGATATTTACAATCTGTTTGGCTGCTTGCTTATAAACTTATACATCATAATGCGCACGTTCTCCGCCGATATATTTTGCTCTTGTTCTGGCACAAACTAAATGTGCTTCTCCAATTTTAGAAATATTTAATCGAACAGGAACTGCCACATCTTTTAAATTCATTCCGATTAATGTATCGCCTATATCCATTCCTGCATCCGCCTTTACATGTTCAACAGCTACTGGATTAGAAAAATACTTATGTGCCATTGTTGCAAAAGAGCCGCCTGCTTTTGGAAAAGGAACAACATTGACAACTTCATATCGGTTCATTTTTGCCGCTTCTCTTTCTAATATAATCGCCCTATTAAGATGCTCACAGCACTGTGCCGCTAAATATATACCCTTTTCCTTTGTCGCTTCCCAAATTCCAAGAAACACATCTTCCGCCAAATTAGGTTTTGAATCTGAACCAATCTGTTTGCCGGATATTTCACTGGTAGAACAGCCAACTAAAAATAAATCCCCTTCCTGCAAATTTGCTATCTCTATCAATTGCTTAGCAGCACTATATGCATCTTCTTTTAAATTCATTGCTTTCTACTCCTTTTCTTTTTGATATATAAACTCCTTTTTGCAAAAGTATGCCCAAAATCTCAAAATAAATTTTAATCAATAATCATACATTTCTTAATTTTTTCAAGCAATGCAATAACATGAAGGAATTATTGGTTTTGCTGTAATTACAATTTTATCATTTCTTTTTAATAACATTTCTTAAAATACCAGACGATTTTATAAACATATATAAAGCACTTCCAAAAACAATGCCGCATATGGTCTGCCCTGTTATAATAGGGATTCTAAGCATCGCATATTCCATACCATAAAGAGGAATCTTAATCAGTGTATATAAAGCAATATGCACCACTGCGCCTGCAACAGCCCCTATCAGCCAATTAAACTTTACTTTTGACAATAACTTATATGCCACTATTCCCATAATCAATGCCCATATGCCTTTAAAAAGCATTGTTGGAAGTACCCATATGGTATACCCTCCCAACAGGTCTGATAATCCTGCCCCAATTGCGCCTGCCAACACGCCTTTCCTTGTTCCAAACATACATACCGTAAGAATAATCATACAGTCGCCAAGATGTGTATAGCCAAATGATGTAGGAATTTTAAAAAAATACGTCCCAACAAATACTAGAGCCGCCATCAATCCAGTAATCACAATATCATATATTTTTACCGAATCTGCTGTATGTGCTTTGTTTACACTTTGTTTTTTATTTGAAATAGTCTTTTCCATACTTCTTTACACCTCTTTTATTTATATCTCTATATTCATAAATTCACAAGCATTTTTATAAAATATTCGATTCATTCCTTCTTCGTCAATGCCACATGCCTGGATTTTTTGTATTTCCACAGACGGTGCATGAAATGGCGTATCCAGTCCAAACATAATTTTATTTTGTGCTACATGCTCATAAGCATTGCGAATTTGAACACTCATTGATGTTCCAGAGGTTTCAAGCCATATATTGGAATATCTTTTAGCCATTGTCAATGCCGCATCTACATAAATTCCATTTCCATGTCCCATATGAAGCATACATATCTTTAATGTTGGATGTCGTTCTGCTAAAAGTCCAATCTGCCATGGCAGTGAAAATGGCGCATGACCAGAATGTACAAAAAACGGCTTTCCATAATATGCACAAATTTCAGCCGCTGGGTCAACACAAGGCGCATCTGCCGCATAGCCGTCAAACAAAGATTGTATCTTGCCACCCTCAAAATGTTCATCTCGAATATAGTGTTCTAATTCATCATATGCTTTTTTTCCTTTAGAACAGTCAATTCGAGCTATTGGTATAATCGCTGTTGGATATTGCCTATAAGCTTGTAAGGTCTCCTCATTATTCGATGAATTTGATGAACATAAAACGGTTTTTACAATATGATACTCTTCCATCTGTTGAATGAGGCTATGCGCATCCATATGAATATGAAACGGCGCACCCCAAGTTCCTACATGCGAGTGCATATCTATCTTTTTAAACGATGCAAACATTCTTCCTCCATTCCTACATTTGTTTGATAGTTGAGACTTACTTAATAAAAGTTAAGTGGATATTCACAATCCTCTATTCTACTTGCTCATATATCAAACAGATTCATTATTATTATAATATATATCATTGGAGTGCATTATATTTGCAAAGTGGCTATATTAAAATATTCAGTTTTGATTTATTTTTTATGGTCAGATTATAAACAATCAAATACCCTATTGCAAGCAACTGGGTATTTGACCCTCGCGGCATTCATTGCTCACGGGAATAAAATTTAGCACACTGATTACATATACACATCTCGTTAACTTCAAGAGGCTTAAAATATTTTCTTATAAAATATCCTGAAACAGCATCCGGATTTGCAATATGCTTAGGCATATCAGGTTTATATCCTTTTGAATGACAAATTTGACATTCATTTATCCATTTTCTTAATTTGGGATATGATTGTAAATACAATTCTCCTTCATTTCTTTTCACATTACACTTCCATTCTCTTTCTAATTTGACTTCTTTTACTAGCATTTTTTAGTATATGAAAAGTACTTGTATGCCGAACTTTTTTATTATTGCGCAAAAAGACCAACAATGTACACACCCATAATACTGGCCATAAAACAATATAATGTGACATTTTAGGATAATTGATAATCATTTGGTGATGAAATTCTCTTATCAAGCTATTGATTTTAGAATCACGCAAAACGACCATTCTATTCTTATCACTATATCCAAACTCTTCTGCCTCTATAATATCCATTATAATAGCATATAAAAGTGTTTTATCTTGTTTTTCATTCATCATAAATGACACTTTTTCCTTTGAAAGACCAAGATATCTTACACAAATACTTGTAATGGCGCTTACAAAAGTCTCCATATGGAGTTGTTTTATCTGATACATAAATTGTTCTTTTTCTGTATCGTTAATCGCCCTATTCCAGAAAACAACCCAATCGCATAAAAGTTTCAATCCAAATCCTGCCCTTAGATAATGCTGCAACATATGTACAATCAAACTAAACGCATTATATCCATCTGATGGAATATAAAGGGTATTTCCTAAAAATGAAACGCGTTCTATATGCTCTTTATATGATTTAACAATATTTTGCAATTGATTATCCATATGCTTATTATCAAAATGTTCTGCAAGCGTTTGATGCAATTCAACCGTTATTCCTCTATCATTTACCAATTCAATATGATGGCTGGAATGCTGCTTATCAACATATTTTAATCCCTTACTCAACAATACATAAATTGCTTTATCAATTTTATTTTTATCCATAATTAATATATCAATATCACCTGATTTTCTAACTTCTGGAACATCATAATAAATTGCTGTTGCAAATCCTTTTATAAGAACAGACTCAATTTCTGCATCATTTAATATTTTTTGATATTTACTTGCAAGCCATAATAATCGGTAATTCCTCATTACAACCTTGTTTGCTTCGTCAAAAATATACTCTTTTTGTGCATGATTACAATTATCAATAAACACTTCATTTTCCGCAATTATTGACAATACATTATGATTTTGCGCTAATTTTATAAGATTCCACCAATCGCTGTCCGACAGTTGAAGAACGGTTTTTACAAACATATCACCGGCAAGAATTTTATTATTATTGGTTAACTGTGCATTTAACAGTTTTAACAAAATATATTCATAATTCTTCATACTAGCTTATATCCCTTTCAATTTCAATAAACAAAATAATTTTACCATTTATTTATTCTTAATTCTATACTATAATGGTTATTATTCTATTTTCAAATAACTGTTTGGCTATATATTGCTTTATTAATCTTTACAATTCGTATTTTTATAAAAATGAAAGGTTAAAATTGATGAAAAAAATAATCCTTGTATTGATTGCATGTATCTCCCTATTAATATGTACTTTTACATTCTTTTGGATTGATAAAAACTACTATACAATTGAATACACTTCAAATGAATTTAAAGAAACCGCCCAATTTCTTAATAATCCTTATTGCGGCTGGTATCAGATATGCGCCTATATGATAACAGACGATGCATATAACCATTTTGACGACTTAACTAACCGATATATAAGAACTTGCAACAATACAAGACTTGCATTAATTGAAATCAATCTTAAAAATTTTAATGATAAAGATTTATCCGATAATGCACTAAAACAAATAGATAGAATTTTAACAATGTGGAATAATGAAAAACACCAACTTATTCTTCGATTTATGTATGATTGGGATGGCAAGGCTATGGAAACAGAACCTTATGATATATCCATTATCAAAAAACATATGGAACAAACAGCCCAAATCGTCAATTTGCATACAAATAATGTATATATATTACAGGGTATATTTGTAGGAAATCATGCAGAGATGAACAACTCCAACTATATGAGTACCGATTCCATGACTACATTGGCAAATCATCTTGACAGCTTGATATCAAAAGATATTTTTTTATCAGTGCGAACACCTCAACAGCTAAGAACCATTCTTCAAACAGCTTCGATTCCTGAAAATAATCGCATTGGTCTATACAATGATGGGATACTTGGTTCAACCCTTGATTTAGGAACTTATGGCGCTGCTAGTGATACATTTACAGAAGAAAATTATGCCTCAAAAGGCAATCGTACACAAGAATTAGATTATCAAAATAAACTATGTAAAAATGTCCCAAATGGAGGAGAAGTTGTTTTAGAGAATCCTTTAAATGATATTAACAATGCCATTGCTGCATTGTCAACAATGCACGTTTCCTATTTAAACTGCTTGCATGATACAACAGTCATTGACAAATGGAAAACACAGATATATGAAGGAAATGATATGTTTAACGGCGTTACCAGCTATGATTATATGACAGCTCATTTAGGCTACCGATATACTTTTGTTGATTCTTCTATAAACTATACGCCATTTAATGATATTTTCACGATAAAACTGGATATTAAAAATGTAGGTTTTTCTTCCTCATACCATGATTTTAATGGAATGTTAAACCTTGTAAAAACCAATTCCGATAACACTATGGATACAGAAAAAACTACGAATACAGAAATAATTTCTTTTTCAAAAGACATTACAACTGCTCTCCACACAAGCGATTGGCAGCCAAATTCTGTTGTAACAATTGATACTTCACTTCCTGTGCAATCTATTGAAGAAGGAGTTTATGATATTTATATAAAAATATACAATCAAAATAATACAGACCATAATAATCATTCTGAAAAAAACGAAGTTATCCAGTTTGCCAATGATATACCATTAACTGAAAATGGATATAAAATCGGAACTATCCACATTAAACAAGGAGTATGAGTATAAAGAATATTTATATATAAAAGACAAATATTTTCTGCCTTTTTACAACAAATTCAATTGAGCGTTAGATTTATTTCCTAATTATATAAAATCATTATATTTAATATTTTATTGCTAGGCAGAATGTTTTTTTTAATCAAAATATCTATATTTGTCTCACTCTGTAATCCTTTTAATGTTTCAGACTGAAATACAATCCTGCCATCTTCATTGCTGATAACAAGATATGCATCTTGATACAATGCTGCAAATCCTGTATTGGCAATGATTACTCGGATATATTTTCCAATGATATCCTCTTTTATTTTGCGAATTTGAAGAACAGCTCCCAAATTTTTTGTAATATAATCATATACGCTTATCCCTGTTGACATCTGCTCGCTTTTCCATTTATCAAGGACTTGCAAATCATATTGACTGTTTAAATACGATATATGTAACTTTTTCAAATAAAGAATGGCTTTCTGTCCATCATTTTCAATATTTGCATTTACTGCTTCACCCCCGACAGGCAAAGTTTCCCCTATTTTTGCAACATAATTTTTGTCCGCTCCAATATCCGATAAATCAAATGTACCATAATCATCAACCGATGCCATCAGTGCATCATCGTATATGCTAACCATTGACATAATCTCGTCAACAGGCAATCGACGCGCACTTAATTCACTGCGTAACTCTCTATGCTGAGAAGGTCTGCGTACAGCCATTCTGACCGTTCCATTTGTGGCTGTATAAAGTGCAATAATAACATCTGCTATATTTTCTTTATTAATATAACGGCTTGTATGCATCTCTCCCCAACTGCCCACAAATGTTCCTTGTGTTGTAAGAATAATATCACTGTTTTTTTCCATTATTGAACCAACTTGCCTAATATGCTCTAATATTATCCTTAAAGAAGAAGGTTCATTGAGAAGCCCCTGTCCAGTCTCATCATACACAAATCTTAATATGACCTTTTTTTCATATTTCCGAAAAAACTGCATAATATTTTGAAAATTTTTTAGCGCCTTATCTGGAATTTCCATCTGATTATATTCACCAATATTAATCCGTGCCAAAACTAAAGATTCCTCTTTTTTTAAACACCATTTCATCTCTTCAAAATCGTACAATTCGGACAATTTAAATGGAAAGATACTAAACCAGCCCCTTCCTGTGCCAATTGGATTTTGTATTATATTAAATTTACGCATTTTTATAATAATCTCCGTTTCTGCGCTGTTTTTCACACAAACTTTCATTTTTAATCAGTTAATTTTTTAACAAGTATTATTATGACTTGTATAAACTTAGAAAGATTTTTCTTTTTCCCTATTTCACCCCCCCTTTTGATTTTTTTCACTGTCTATTTTTTGTGATGTTTGATGTTTTTTCTGCCTTAACACCACACCCACAATACTAAGCATCATATGAAACATATAACCAATAGGCTTTATCAAACCTGAGTGCATACTCATGCCATAGTTTCTTGTGTGCATAACGGCTGGTATCTCTACAACATTATATCCCTTTAAAATCATACTTGTAAGCATATTTGCATCTGGATAACGGTCATCAAAATTTCCATATTTAGAATAATCCAGTACTGCCCTCCAGCTTAATCCCTGCAATCCTGATGTTGGATCCATAATAGTTCTTTTTGTTATCAGTTTAATAATACTGCGAAACATTTTATAAGCCAACTCTTTTAAAAAGGACACTTCAAATGGCGAACTGTCTGCCAAATACCTAGAACCTAGCACAATATCTGGATATTCCCCATCATATTTTGTTTTTAATGTCTTATATATATTTGTAATATTGCAGACATCATGCTGACCGTCCGCATCCATTTGAATCACATATTTATAATGATAACGAATTGCATACTTATACCCTAACTGCAACGCACTGCCATAACCCAGATTGAATACATGCGTCACAACGGCATGTCTATGAGATTTTGCTATCCAATTGGTATTGTCAAGCGATGCATCATTCATCACTAAGATATCTGCAAATTCAGCAATGTCAGGACTTTCAAGATTCTTAAGCACCTGTTCAATATTATGTTCTTCATTATATGCCGGAATAATTATCAATACTTCTTTTTGCATAACGTCCTCCATGCTGTAAATATTATAAAACTACTACTGATTTTCTAGCAGCGCCTCAAACATTTCCAATTCTTTGCTATAATCAACTTTCACTTTTAAAGCATTTCTGCCAAATATTTTTGCTCTCATTGGCTCTTTAATAAGAGATTCTATCGCATCTGCAATATCTTTTGGATTAAAGTTGCACAACAATCCATTTTCCCCGCTTTTTATCTGCTCCCTGTTACCGCTGCAATCGGAAGCAATAATCGGGCAGCCAAGTATTTGCGCTTCTTGAATGGCTATACTTTTTCCTTCAAATCGAGTCGCATGAACATATATATCCGTTGCCACATAATATGGATATGGATTTTCTTTGGCACCTGCCAAAATAAATCGCTGTGATACACCCTCTTTTGCCGCTAAATTGCTAAGTGTACTACGTTCTGGTCCATCGCCAAGTATCATCCAGTACACATTATACCCTTTTTTGATTAATATCCTAAGCGCCTTTATGGCAATATCAAACCCCTTTTGTTTTGTAAGCCTTCCTACTGTCAAAAGAAGTGTTCTGCCATCTTCTTTTACAAAAATCTTATCATTTATTTTTTGTTCAGATTTACTGATTATAGACTTTACATTAAGCATATTATGAAAAACAGCAGTCTTATCCTTACAATCTGGATAAATATGAAGAAAATGCTCTTTTACCTCATCGGAAACTGTAAATATTTTTGTATATTCCTTATAACAGTCTCTATCTAATTTTCTAGTATACCCTGCAAGCTCATAATCAATATGTATAAATCCAGCTTTTACTGGCGCATTGACATAATCCCTTACATAGTATGCTGCCGCTCCCTCAAGATAGGCAACTGCTAAATCAAATTTGTTGTTAAAACGCTCGCTTCCATCGGACACTACTTTCCATAACAATTTATCTAACAATAAGCCTTGTTTGTTTTTTATCATATCAACAGCGTTACTTATAATATATAAAATATTTTTAAATATTGCCCCATGTACAAACATTTTCTTAAGGATTCCTCTTATCAACACCTTTTTTCCTTTAGAGGATAACACAGACTCCTTACAGTAATGTTTATTGAGAAGCTTTACATAGGATGGCAATTCTTCTGCCATCTCTCCCTGATTTAACACGACATACAAATAAATATCATATTTTTTTGTATCCATATTGTTTAAAAGTGCTATTAAAGCAGTCTCTGCACCTGCTCTTCCCAACGTATTGATAACAAACAATATCTTTTTTTTCATATTTTTGATTTATCCTCACCCGTCATCTTTGAAAGCCTTGCTAAAATCCGCTCATTTTCCTGATTTAACAAAGAAACATGCATCGCAAGTTCTTGATTTCTTCGCCTTAATCGTGCAATTTCTTTTGTGACAACAAACATAAACCATACAATAATAACAGCAATAATCGCAGCTAATATATACCCGCTGTCATTGAATGTCGTAATCCAATCCGAAAACACAGGCACAATTCCTGATAAAATCAAAATAATACCAAAAAATAACCACATCCATGTAAATTTTTCTGTTAAATTTTTTCGTATATAGGTCAATAAACAAAGAGTAATAAAAAGAACGCCCACGATAACAACACATAATCGTAAAATTTCACCATTCATATGAAACCTCATTTCTATTTTTGATATACTTTAGACGTTGGCTTATCTCCAACTACTTGGTCTAGTATTGTACCATTACAAAAAATATGATACTCAATATTTTTTTCAAGCCACTTTAATCGAAAATATCCATAAGTCCATGCAATAAAAGAACCTATAACCAATCCTGCACCATACCATATAATATCAAGCTTCGAGCTGATAATACTAAATATCAGCGTAAATAGTACAAAAAGAAAGGATGTGATAAGCGAACCTGTAATATCATTAAAATAATACAAAAACAAAAAAGTACTATACATAATATACATAATAAAATATCCTGCCGCCAAACAAGGATATAGCTGAATAACAACACCGCTGTAACCTAATTTTTGCAATACAAGCATACATATCAAAAATACAACGGTTGATATAATAAACTGGATTCGCACCATACTCATTATTTGGTCTGCAAGCATTCTAAACATTCTGCTCTTTGTCTTTGTTATATCCAGCAAACGCCCTCCAATAATCGCCTCAGAATATTGTTTGTATCTTGCATTAAAGCGCATCTCGACCAATGCCACAAAGATTACAGACGCCGATATATTGGTAAACATGGCAATACACGTAGCAAAATCATAACTTTCTGCATATACAAAAGAATGGACTACTACATTTCTAAGCGATGTATTCCAAAAGACAAAATTGTGTATATAAAGTCCTAAAGTATAGAAAAAATTAGCTAATATTAATCTCCAAAATTTACAGATATATAAAAATACTTCTTTGTATTTGCCGCTGTTTTTCGTAAAATACTGCCTTAACAAGGCATATCCAAGACAGGCTATAATAAAAAAACCAATAGTTAAGGATAATAACATTGCATAGGTTACTTCTACATGAAATACTTTAACTAGCAATAATGAAAAAAGTACAGAAATCGTCATTCCAATAATATAAAACAGGGAGACTTTTCCATAATCTTTACAAAGCGACAGATAAAGCATGGTATAAAACACCAGAGACAAGGACAAAAAACAAGCAATGGAAGTAAGAATATAGCCGATTCCCACTTTGCCGACAAAATGCTCATGTATTGTAAATGGAATAAACATAATACAATCTAATATAAGATTTAAGGCAAGACCTAAATAAAACGCTGCCATAATGCTGTCATATTCTTCTTTAAAAATTACATCGGATACATACTTTGACAGCACTGCATTAAGCAATGACGAACCCAACAAAGAAAATATAAATACATACAAAACTGTTGACTGAAATAACTGTTTATTGCTATAAGAAGCATCGCTATATCCCAATATAGCCTGCATAATCAGTATAACCCCAATAACAACCAACATTGGCGCTATGGTTGATATAACACTGTAACCTGAACCCACAATGTAGCTAGTTACAGAGCTTTTCTCGAAAAATTTATTTAATTTTATTCCAATACCTGCCATTATTATACCTCATTTTCCAACTGTTTATACTTCAGTCTTATTTTATATATTGAACCTCATTATCCACTTGATAATTTAGTCAATATATACATAAAAATCCTGCATTTAGGCTAATCTACGATGTCTTTTTGCCCATTCTTTCCAGCTCTTCATAAATATTGCGATAGGTCTGTTTCATTGCCCCAATAGTATATTTATTTTTATACCGATTGTAGCCATTATCACCGTACTGCTTTCGGATATCTTCATTTTCAGCAAAAAAAAGCATAGCATCTTTTATCTCTTCTACATTCATAATATGTGTTAAAATTCCAGATTGTCCAATGCCATCGTCCTCACCATATATTAAACCGTAACAATTCCCTACATCGGTAGCAATAACTGGTTTATGTACAGCATAACTTTCTATAATCGTCAATGGCTGTCCCTCACTGATACTTGTCAAAATGGTATAATCCATCTTGCCAATATAATCAATCACATTTATTCTTCCTGTAAAAACAATATCTTTAATATTCATCGTATCCACAAGGTCAAAACATTCTTTTGCATACTCTTCATCTTCATCTGTCGGTCCCATAATCCACAACTTTAATTTAGGATTATTATTTTTTGCATATCCAAACGCCATAATAAGCGTTTTTACATCTTTAATAGGAGTCACACGAAGAATTGCCCCAATATTGATAAATGTATCATCTGGACTTTTTGAAGGAACATTGACAAATCGATTAGGGTCAATGCCATTTGGTGTAATTACAGTCTTTTCTTGTGGACACCCCAATTCAATTTGCAGCTCTCTTGCTCTTGCATACAATGAAGTCACTTTATCTGCCTTTTCATATGCAAAAAGCGACATTTTGCGAAACTGCTTAATCCATATATCTTTATATATTCCATCTATCCATGAAGCTCGTATGACTTCTTCCTCTCGTTCTCTTGTGTAAATACCATGTTCTGAAATCAAAAGTTTGCTGTTTGGATAAAGAATCTTTGCCATCGAACCAAGTACGCCTGAATATCCTGTTGCCACACAATGATATATGTCTGCCTCTGGTATATCCGACTGCATTGCTAACAAAAGAGGAAGATACATTGAACGCATTGTCCACAAAAAATCCGAAAATACAATTTGAGAATAACCATTTTGATAATTTGCTACAACACAATTTAAAAAGTCTGGACCCATCAAAAGATTATCAATCGAAACTTTCTTATTTTGAAACAAATGGGTCAATGTCTCCCAGTCGGTCTCAACTCCAAGTATAAGAGATTCCAATGCCTTCACATTTTTAGGCGACAATCTTGCATCTTTATAGCTTTTTTTGACTTTATTGACCCATTCGCTGTCATTGAGATAAACCTCATAAACTTGTGTCAAATTATCTGGCAATGTATATTTAAATTTTCCGCTTACACTGCGGTCTGATATAATGGCTAACATGATAAATTCATGTTCCGGAAAAGATGTTATTAAACTGTTAATCCAGCCAGATACTCCGCCTACAACATATGGATAACAGCCTTCGGCTATAATACATATCTTCATATTTATAGTTATATTCCTTTCCACTATTCTTGTTCATTCAATAATTATGTTATTGATAATTATATTATCTATTATAATCTTTCAATTCTATGGTTACATCATGCTGATTGGTATACACTCTTAAAATATATGACCCATCCTCAATTTTAATATAATCCGCACCGATAACATTGGCAATTTCTTTGTTATGTACTCTTAATACAAATCTTGAATCCAACGATTTGCCATTAATTTCAAGATGAATGGTATCTGCTTCCATAGAAGAATCATAGTTTGTTGCCATAAACTCTCTTACTAGCTTATCCGCTTCAGACACTGTACATTTATTTAAAAAACCATTGCTTTTTGTATATAATGTCAACGCTGTTGATATCTGTTTTATACTTTTATCCCACAACTTTTTTTCATCGTCTGGATAATATTCATTAGACATATCTAACTCTATACCTGTATATGCCAATGCTGTATAAAAGCATTTTTGTCTGTAATCATTAAAATAGGTATAATGTCTTCCATTAATCAAGCTGTCAAGAACAAGAATATCCTCTGTTCCATAAGCAAACAAAGGAGCATTGCCATCACTTTTTTGGGCTACAATCGTCCTTAAATTTTTAAATATGGACGAATGATTATCAAGAATTTCTTGAACTTCTGAACGCTTTGACATAATACTTAAAAAATTGTAATTATTTAGATAACTATTATATGTATTATAGTCGGCTTCTATCTTATCTTTTACTGAAATATTATCTCTTCTTGTTGTAGTAAGTCCTGCCTCTGCGCTTTTTTCATTCATCAGGCGGAAAAAATAAAACAACGAACTGATGGATGGCTGTATATCATCGTTATACTGCAATTGCAAAGCGGGCATAAACGTTGCCTTAGAGCCAACGGCATCAATTAAATTAGATATCTCTGGCCACATCAAATTTGTAAGCATAGATTCCATATTTCTTGAATAAAACTTTTTAATGGTATCATCATTTTCAAAAGAAAGTAATGGATAAGCATTAATTACAAGGGTTTCCGCATCAACAACGGGATATATTTCATAATCATGTGTTTCATACATAATACAGTCAAGAATAGCAATTCCAGAAATATCTTCCATCAATCCGCCATTAATACAAAATATATATGCGTTTTCATGCTTCTTACTCCATACAACTGGAGGCTGTTCTTCATTTTTTAAATATTCATATCTGCTAGGGTCAACAATCGCTGACATATAAGTTTTTGTGCTGTTGGTCGTCTGATACCAAGGAACGTCCAGTTTTAAATCTTGATACATCTCTTCCTGCTCTTCATTTTCTGGCAAATACCATGTTTCTCCACCAAACAAAAACCCTTCATATAATTTATATCCTACGGTTTTAATATTTTGAGCAACCAAAGATATACCGCAAAAATCTCTCAATTGTGTATTCTTAAGAAAATCATCATAGGAAGGCAAAGTGCAAAACACAACCGTAATGCCCATATCTGCAAAAGATTGAAGCTTGTCAAGCTGCTTGGAAAAATTAATAAACTTGGCATCAACAAATAAAGCTTGCGGCAAATTACGTTCATTGATGGTCACATCTTCCAATGTTGTATACATACATAAATTTCTCTTTGTATATCTGCACCATTCATAGACTGTAATTCCACAATCACTGTCAATATCGCCGACAAAAGAGACATATCTTGTATCGCCATTGGTTACTTTTCTTTCATCTGTTGCAGGCAAATACGTACCGCTTCTTGTAAATGTTGTCTTTGTATCCGCAGCATATGTATTGATATCATAATCATTATATTTTCTTCTTATAATGCCCGAAAATTGAAACATAAACAAAATAAGCAACATTACAATGCTGACTGTAAAGTATACTCTCTTTGTAATATTTCCCTTATCCATAGAAGTCCTCCATTCCTACAAGATTATTGATTATATCCATAATCTATCACCAGATTATTTAAATTGGATGGATTTTGAATCAACTTATAACAAACAAATTCATTATCTTCATAATAAATTGAAAAATCATTTGGATATAACCGCATATATTCATTTGCCCAGTAATACATTTTAGACATGGTCATCAGCCTTAATCCAGCCGTATAAATACTAATTCCAGAAGCAGCATCGGGCAGATACTCGCTTGCATACTCTCTTGACACCATACTTCCGCTTTTATCATGTTTTTTCATATAATCGACAGGCTTTTTTTCTACAAAGAAATAGACATACTTTGTTGGAATATCATATCGACTAGCCCTTTTTTGCTTCTTTAAAAATTCATAAATTTCCACATGCCAGCCTCTGTCATCTATCATACGAAATTCATCATTTGCTGATACAACTGTCCATGTCTTATCTTCATGTTCCTTCATAATATTATATAAACATTGAATCGCTCCATTTCTCTCAAGCGTCATTCCCTCCGAAATTCTTGCAGGAGGTCTGATACCAAATAGAATAATCAATACAACACATACAATAAACCCTCGTTCCAGAGAAAAAATATTATGTACCCGCGAATCTTTTATAATATCATGTATAATTCCTGTCACAATATCTAAAAACATCCCTATAAATGCTGTCATGCAATACATCATATAAATTCTGCATCGGTTTTGGTCCATCAAAGCAGGCAAACCAAATATTTTAGATATAAACATAACATGTATCAATAAATTTCCTATTACTATCGTGATATAACTTGAGCCATATATATATTGTTTTACTAGTTTTAAAACTATGCCAAACAGTATCATAAACAGACTTCCTGCAAGCATCAGTATCACATACATCAGCGCATATTTGTTAACAACATAAGAATCAACGTCTCTAACTAAAGCTTGAAACGCCCTAGAACATAAATCAACTACTTTCTCCCCAAAACTTTTCGATGGTTTTGCAGTTTCTGTCCCATTGTTTACGTCAGTGGTACCTGTGTTATTTCCCTGTCCTATATTTTGTTCATTATTTGTATCTTGCTGTATATCATTTGATGATGAATTATTTATATTATTACCCTGCCCTGTTGTATCACTTTTGCTAGCATTAATAACATTTAATCCCCATCCGATAGAACCCTGCATTTTATTTCCCTGCATAACGGAAACAGCCATAGGAAGAACAGCAATAAGTACCCCTATTATAAATGCCGTCATCAATTTTAACATATATCTAGGTCGGATAAATCGGTCAAAAAATGCAACAACAATTGCTATACAAAACAATCCTGCAATAAATGTTCCATAAAAATGGATAGCGATTGTCAATGAAAAGCTTAACGATGCAAAAAATAAACTTTCTCTGCCATACATATCATAATTATTTCTATATCGAAATTGATATCGTATTTTATTCCAAATCTTTTTTGTATTGTAGTCTACTTTATCCCATTTTAAACTTTTTGTATTTTCTTTTTCATAGTAAAAGAATTGAATTAAAAAATAGATGGTTGGCATAATAAATATCATGCCATATTCTTGCGGCAAATCAGCAATATATCTTGAATAACAGCCAGAGTTTAAATAGTCAACAACAACATATATAATAACTGCCGCATAAGAAGAATATCTTGATTTTGTCAAGCCCTTAATCACAGCAAACAACGCCAGATGTATATAAAGCACACTTGTCAATGTAAACAATCTCAACAAAATATAAGTATCTATTCCAAAGACTTCATGCAAATAGTAAATAATACAATGAAATCCATGCGGATATACGCCTGCTATAAATACTTTATTCTGAGACATTCCATTAATCCAATAATTATGTACCGGCAAATCAGAAGCGCCATATCCATAATTAACCAGACTGTTTGTTCCATAAAAATAACTAATAATCAATACTAAAAGTGTACCAAATATCAATTCTACATTGTACGTTTTAATAAATTTCCAAATTTTTTGAGCATATACAATAATTATTTTTTTTAAGGCAGACCATATGATTGTCTTTAAGCTTTTTGCTCCAAGTGTTCCTCTCACATGCTTATCAAGAACATTAAATATATTTATAATTCCTGTGCTTATTTTTTTGCGATTGATAATAATATAAAAAATAATCTCCACACCAAAAGAAGCCAATATCAATGTTGTTTTATTAGATATTTTCATTAATTGTAATAAAAATACAATATTAATAATATATGTATTACCAACAGTCAAATAAATCATAAAACGGTGGACAAATCTTCTGTTTGCAAACCTTTTTCCCAAAATTAGACTGGGTATAACCACTACAATAAATGTATATAAAAACAATATTAAGATTGATTGAAACGCATTGATTACTCCCATCCGATAAACCTGCCTATTTTTAACTAAATGTTCTAAAAAGCTCCAAAGTATCGCTATCGATAGTTACATCAACCTTCTTTAACTCCTCTAATGTGCTTAAGAACATTTCTCCGTCCCCTATGCCATAATAATATCGAAAGTAACATTTATATGTTATCAGCTCTTCCTTATATCTGCTACGCACTCGACCACACCACTTAAATGCTTTGTCGTATTCTGAAATATCAAGCAATAATTCAACAACCCACTCATAATATTCAGGCTGTAACAATTCTTGATATTTTTCTTCCATAATATTTAAAGTATCATCTACAATTTCTACCAACTGTTTATATTCTGTCGGCGGAAATACATCTTGTTTTACTGTGCTGTAAATGGTCTCTATCAACTCACATGCATCTTTTCCAGCTTCCCCATATTCCCTTACAATTTTGTGAAGCTTGTGAACTTTATTGCGAAAGATACCCAACTCATCACCAAGCGCAGAAGCTGCATAGTGCGATGTCTCCGAGTCTTCACTGTTTAACGCATAAGACAATGAACCCAATGTTTTTTTTGTATCTCTTTTTAAAATATTCATCATAAGCTGTCTTTGATTGCGATAGTCTGACACCGCCACAGCCTCACGTATTGATACAAAATTGCTCTCCTCATCCGCATTACTTTTTTCTAACTGCTCAATTCGGTCTTTGCTAAAAACAACATCCGACAAATCCACTTCCTTATGAAAAAACAATTTCTTCATAAGAATACCACAAGCAAAAAACGCCGCTACTACAATTGGACAACTCACTAATATTAATAGTACATCAATAATATAAAAAATCATCATTACCCCTTCTATATATTATATTCTGGTAATCATTTCATAACGCAGTCCTAAATCTTTAATTCGTTTTGCCACATATGTTGCATCCGTAGAATTGGTATTAGCAAGCAAAATATATAAATGGCTGTCATTAAGGCTTCCTAAATAGTCTGTTGTTCTAAGAAGCTTCGCCATTTTTTCTCCTGCTTCATTTAAAGTCATTGTACCATCCACGCTGACTTTAATAATGGAACAGTCCGCCAAATGCTTTTGTCTTGCAGCTACAAACGCATTGACAAGCGTTCTAAACGCATTTGGTTCAAGTACTCTTGTACCTTCAATATAACGCTCACTCTCAAGCATATTAATATATCTATCTGCCTTAATAACAGCATTTTGAATAATATAACTGATAACTTTCAAGCGGTTCGATTGTGACAAATTCATTCTCTCAAGCGGCATATCCCACAACATAATGATAGAATTTAATTCACTGTTTTCTGAAATGGCAACTGCCATCAATGGATAATCCCTCAACAGTTTTCGGTTCATAAATACTCTGCCTTGTTTGAGTTCCTCATACATCTCATCATATTTTGTATATTCTATTGAATTGCCCAACTTTCGCGCATTATCTGAGGTCATAGACATCAATCGTGCAAACGACCTATTTGATACATTATAAATAGCCACATCTTTGCATCCCATAAGCTGAGATACCACTTCCGCCGCATGGAAGTAAACTTCTTCCGGCGCGTCGCTGTCTAATGTCGACGTAATTTCAAAAATCTTGCCTAAACTTTCACTTTGATTGATAACTTGTGTTTCGAGTTCATCCTTTATCTTGACATTAATCGTATTGATATCTTCCACATCTTTCAATCGACTACCCAAATAAGCCGATTCATCCGTTTTGTCATCTTTAATTAACTTTATCTTATCCCGCAGATATCCTACGCTCATACCCACAATAATCAATTGGGCAATCCATACATATGTATTGTAATCAAGCATAATATCAAAACCAGTACGACCATATGCCTGCCGAAACATATATCCCGCCACCGATAATATTGCTGAAAATGCCGCCTGTTGCTGACCGTAAACTAATGCGGCTAAAATAACAAACAAAAGATAAGGGTCTAGCTTTGCAAAATATGCACTGCCTGTCACACGGTTATTAATCATAAAAAATGGTATAAATAACAGCATATTTTCAATAAATGGCAAAATTGCTAAAATAAGTGGTTTAAACTTCTGCCATATTCTTTTAACAAAACTATCTGGCTTTACTTCCTCTGCAATAAATCGTTCGGGCTTTTCTTTAAACAGCTTAATCGTCTCATCAACGCAAGCTTTGGGGTTCTTAAAAATACTTACTTTCAACTGGGTCGAGAGGTCTACCGCTTCAATTGCAAAATCATCCTGCGTAACTCTTGGATTTTCAATCGTCTTGCACGGTTTGTTTAACGCCTCAGATACCATCTTGACAACGGCTGACGTTGATATGATTTTATCCGACTGCAATACAAACAATCCTTCTTCCAAATGCGATGCACAAGACACGTTATAAAGCGCCATCACCATATCAGCTATATACAAAGGAGAATATCCCATCTGGCGAATTGTTATAGTATTTTTTTTGTAGCCTTCCACCAACATTTTTGCACAATCTCCCATAACTTCGGAAGGATTGGCAGGCAATAGACATAGATTGTTGACGCGAAGTGATATAACATCACTCATCGTACTATTTCTAAAATTGCCGCATATATTTTCACCTTTTTTAATGGCATACGCTTTAAATAACTGTGAATTTTTTATATAATTGTCATCATCATCTTTTTTCTCATGCGCAAGCTCACGAAACTTTTGCTCTGTAATATCTTCAATATCATCGGAAGACAGATAAATAAACCGACCATGCCCCAAAACATAAAATGCGTTTAAAAAATTGTACAATCCATTGCCAAACTCTATCGTCTCACTATATCCATTTTCCCAATGAAAACTGGTATCAAAAGCCCCTGTAAAAATAGTAATATCGGGATTTACACTCTCAAACACTTCCTTTATGTAAGCATTATCATATGCAAATCCATACGATTCATAAACTCTGCTAAAGCCGCCCTTTTTTTCACTCTTTTCTCTGGAAAGCGTATATACTCTAGCTCCTTCTTTACTAAACTTTTGAATAATCTCCATACTAACCGTTCCGGTTCCACCTATAATTAATACTCTCATTATTCCCTCAATCCGCTATTAACCAGCATATTTATAAATGACTCTGTATCACTTAAAGCTTCCTCATATGATATGTCGTACTCTCTTACCATATCATTTGCAACATCTTCTTTGGAATATCCGTCTTTTAAAAGCTCATACATCTTTGCGCCCGTCTCATTTAGCATAATAGGGCTTTGATATTCTAAAATATCATCACCTGTTCTTACAATCCAATATGAGCTGCCCGCTTTTCTTATATAAACGTTTTTATTATCCAGTTTCATCACCATTTCCTTATGCCAACAAAAGCTCTTGGCCTATCGGCAAAGAGCTTATTTTTTAACAATATTATATTACAAATACCTATTATTGTAAAGAATTCATTATTTCCATTGTGCATTATATAAATCGGCATAGAACCCTTGTTTTGCTAACAATTCTTCATGATTACCCTGCTCAATAATATCACCGTCTTTCATAACAAGTATTAAATCGGCATCTTTAATTGTAGATAATCGATGGGCAATAATAAAACTAGTTCTTCCCTTCATCAAATTATCCATCGCTTTTTGTATCTGATGCTCTGTACGTGTGTCAACAGAAGACGTTGCCTCATCAAGAATAAGCACTGGATTATTGGCAAGAATTGCCCTTGCTATCGTCAGTAACTGCTTTTGACCTTGACTTACATTGCTGGCATCTTCATTGAGTTCCATCTGATACCCATTCGGAAGCGTCTCAATAAAATGATTGGCATAAGCCGCCTTAGCCGCCTTAATAACCTCCTCATCGGTCGCATCCAACCTGCCATATCGTATATTTTCCATAATGGTGTCTTTATATAGCCATGTATCCTGAAGAACCATTCCAAATGCATCGCGCAGTTCACGTCTGTTAAAGTCTTTAATATTATGTCCATCTAACAAAATAGCGCCACTATTTACATCATAAAATCGCATAAGCAATTTTACCATCGTCGTTTTTCCTGCACCTGTTGGTCCTACAATCGCAATTTTTTGTCCTGGTTTTACCTTCGCTGAAAAATCATGAATAATAATCTGGTCTTTTTTATAGCCAAACTGAACATTTTTAAATTCCACAGCGCCGCTAATATTATCAACCTTTACAGGATTTGCAGCAATCTGCTCTTCTTCCTCCTCTGAGAGAAATTCAAAAACACGCTCTGAAGCTGCCGCCATCGACTGCACTTGACTGATTACTTGAGCAATCTGTGTAATTGGCTGTGTGAAATTTTTAACATATTGAATAAATGCTTGAATATCACCAATTGTAATCGTTCCATTAATTGCCATAAATCCGCCTGCTAATGCAACACTTGCATAACCCAAATTTCCGACAAACATCATAACAGGATGCATCATACCAGAAAAAAACTGTGATTTCCAAGCCGATTTGTATAAAATATCATTCGTTTCATTAAACTGCTTAATCATATCTTCTTCTTTATTAAAAGACTTCACCACTAAATGACCGCCATACGTCTCTTCAATTTGTCCATTAATACGACCAAGATACTCTTGTTGTGTCTTAAAAAACTTTTGCGATTTTTTAACAACAAGCGATACCAGAAATGCAGAAATTGGCAAGATAACCAAAGCGATTAATGTCATCCAAAACGATATACTTAACATCATTACCAAAACGCCTATCATGGTAGCAAATGATGTAATAATCGTTGTAATACTTTGATTTAATCCTTGTCCTAACGTGTCAACATCATTTGTTATTCTTGAGAGAACCTCTCCATATGTTCTGCTCTCAAAATATTTCATTGGCATACGGTTAATTTTTTCCGATATTTCCTTACGCAGCTTATAACAAACTTTCTGTGTAATTTCAGTCATAATCCAGCCCTGTAAAAAGCTAAATAATACGCTGATAAGATATAACCCTAACACAAAAAGCAATATTTGAGCAATTTTATCAAAATTCATCCCGCCAGTGCCGGATATCTTTGCCATCAAACCGTTAGAAAGCTCTGTCGTTGCTTTTCCCAATGTCTTTGGTCCTATAACATTAAAAATTGTCGCTACCGTTGCAAATATAATAACTGCAAATATGGCAATCTTATATCTTCCAATATATTTAATTAACTTTCCGATAGAACCTTTAAAATCCTTAGCCTTTTCAGGCATTCTTCCTGGTCCGCCGCCATGTCTTCTCGAAGGAGTTTTTATTTCTCTACTGCTCATTATCCTTACCTCCCTCTATATCTAATTCTTTTTCCGACATCTGTGACCTTGCAATTTGCTGATATACCTCACAATTTTGCATCAATTCACGATGTGTTCCTTTGCCCACAATTTTACCATCATCCATAACAAGAATCTGGTCTGCATAAATAATAGTACTAACTCTTTGTGCCACAATAATCATCGTGCTTTCTTTCATTTTCTCCGAAAGCGCTTTGCGCAGTGCAGCATCTGTTTTTAAATCCAATGCTGAAAAGCTGTCGTCAAATATGTAGACTCTTGGATTCTTTGCAATTGCTCTGGCAATAGCCAATCGCTGTTTTTGTCCTCCTGAAACATTTGTACCGCCCTGTGCAATATGAGCATCATATTGTTCTTCCTTGCTTTCGATAAAATCGGTTGCCTGTGCTATACTTGCCGCTTCCTGTATATCTTTATCAGAAGCATCATCTTTTCCAAATCTTAAATTGCTGGCAATCGTACCTGAAAAAAGAATACCCTTTTGAGGAACATATCCTATCTCGCTTCTTAAATCTTTCATTGAGACATCTCTCACATCACAGCCGTCAATCGTAATAGAACCTTTTGTCACATCATAAAGACGAGGAATTAAATTAACTAATGTTGTTTTTCCACAACCTGTACTGCCTATAATAGCCGTTGTTTTTCCAGGTTCTGCCACAAAACTGACATCTTCAATTGCATCGGTTTTTGCACCTGGATAACAAAAATGAACATGGTCAAATACAACAACGCCTTTTTTGTCTTTGATAGACTTTGGATTTATTTTATCTTTGATAGATGACTGCTGGTTTAAAACTTCATCAATTCGGTTGGCAGATACGATGGCTCTTGGCAAAAATATAGACATCATTGTCAACATTAAAAATGACATAACAATCTGCATTGTATATGTTATAAACGCCGTCATTGAACCAACCTGCATAACACCCTCATCAATTCGATGTGCCGCAACCCATATAATCAATACATTGATACCATACATAATCAAAGTCATAGCAGGCATCATAAAAGTCATTACTCGGTTCGTAAAAAGCATAGTTTTTGTAAGATTTTTGTTTGCGTTATCAAAACGTTCCTCTTCCTTTTTCTCACGTCCAAATGCACGGATAACTGATAAACCCGTCAATATTTCTCTGGATACAAGGTTTACTGCATCGACAAGCTTTTGCATCTGTTTAAATTTTGGCATCGCTATCATCATCAGCACAAGAACAAGACACATGATAGAAGCCACAGCTACCGCAATCACCCACTCCATTCCAGAATTGGTATTCATTACCTTAATAATTCCACCAATTCCAAGTATAGGCGCATAAGCAACCATTCTCAAAGAAAGAACCGTTACCATCTGAATTTGCTGAATATCATTTGTCGTTCTTGTTATAAGAGAAGCTGTTGAAAACTTATCCATCTCCGCATTAGAAAACGACATAACATTTTTATATACACTGACACGCATATCACGTCCTATACCAGCCGCAACTTTTGAAGCTGCTAAGCCTACAAGAATTGTTGTGACAGCGATTAATAATGCCATAACAACCATCTTGCCGCCAGCTATCAGCAAATATCTTGTCTGAATAGAATGGATGTCAAGCCCTGCCAATGTATCCTGCTTTACCGCATAGGAAACCCCCATAGCATGTACAAAAGAATCTCCCATTGTATCAATCGTCTTTTGTGTATTTTCTCTTACCTGCCCTACAATCTCATCAGGTATAGCACCCATCATAGAAAATTGCTGCATCTGTGCTGTGTCTGCTTCTTCCATTTGACCGACAATCAATAAAGGCAACACAAGCAAAGAATCATATTCATCTAATTTCTTTTCGCTTTTTTCTTTACATCGATAAATATCATTATCCTGTTGATATAAGGAAATCCATTGTTCTTTTTCTTGTGCAGTCATAAACAATTGTGCCTTTTCGTATTCCGAAGCTGTAATTGCTTCTGGAATAACATGCTCTACCCCGCTATTTTGGATACCTGTATCAATAATATCCGATGTATACTGCGGAAGTGCAAGGTCACATACAGCCTGTAATATCAACAATAGCACAATAATAACTATTGTTTTCCAATACGGCTTGAGATTTTTAATTATCCTACCCATCCTATCACTCCATTTCTACTATAAATTACTACCGCTTTGCAACTATACTAAACAATCCTTTGTACTTTTTTCAAGTTGATTTTACAAAGATATACCCCTTTATCAATAGTATACTTTATACAGCTTATTTTACCTGAAAACGCTTTTTGTAGGCGATAATAAACAAAACAATAGACAGCGCCGCTGCTATATAATCTGTCAATGGCTGTGTCATAGCTAGATTTTGTGGTGTATTGCTTATTAAACTAATCATTATCAAAATTGGAAAATAAATAATTCCCTGACGGCTTACAGATAAAATTAATGATGGTATAGCCGCTCCCATTGATTGAATAGCGTTCATAAAGATAAATAAAATGCCAAGTATTGGACCAGACAATATATAAATTCTTGAAAATGAAAATCCATATTGAAAGGCTTGTTCATCTTCCAAAAATGCGGTTACTAAAGGCGCTGCTCCAAAATAGCAAATCATCGTCATAATTGCACTTAATATTAATCCAAATATAATTGAAAACTTTAGTACTGCAAGATACCTCTTTTTGTTTCCCGCTCCAAAACAATACCCTAACAACGGCTGAATACCTGTACCTACGCCGATAAGCAGCATAACGGCAATCATATTGACCTTCATAGCAACGCCAAGACCTGCCACTGCCATATCTCCATGCTGCATCATAAATTTATTAATTACAATATTAGAAGTACTCATTAGGATGCTATTTAATGATGCGGGAATACCAATAGAAAATACGCCTATTAATATTTTCTTTTTTGCAGAATAATCTTTTAGTCGAATCGATAACATAGATTTTTTAGAGACAAGATGCATAATATAAAATACTGCTGAAAAAACATTGCCAAGAACCGTAGCTATTGCGGCACCAGCAACATTCCAGCCAAACCCTAAAATCATAATTGGGTCTAACACAATATTAATCAGATTACCAATAATCATACCCATCATTGCTTTTGTAGCTTGACCTTCTGCTCGGATAATATTACTAAAGGCATTGCTTATAATAAGAAAAGGAATACCCAAAGCAACAATTGCCAAATACTGCGTTGCATATTCAACCGTATCATCACTAGCTCCAATCGCTCTGCATATAGGGGTGTTAAATATCCATATAACAATCATTGAAATAACACCAACGACCAAGCTTGTCCAAAAACTAAAGGAAGAAGTACGTTTTGCTTCCTCTTTTTTGCCTTCGCCTAACATTCTGCTAATTAAACTAGTCGAGCCAATACCAAATAACATGCCGACCGCCATAAATAACAAAAATGCTGGTGTCGCCACAGAAACTGCCGCAACCATATAAGCATTTTTTGTTTGACCTATAAAAAATGTGTCCGCCAAATTATATACTAATACCATTATCATACTTACAATAGAAGGAATGACATTAGTAAGTACCGCCTTAGGAACTGGCGCATCCCTAAATATTTGTTGTGTTTTGTCTTGCATATCAATCCAACTCCATTCTAAATTTTAGTTTCTTCTTTTAGAGAGACTGTTTACTATCATATCACAATTTTTTAAAAATGTTTAGTAATATTATGGGAAATCTATAAACTTTTTATAAACAATACACTTCATAAATAAATGTTTTAGCCGAAATTTTAAAGTAAAAATCTAAAAAAACTGTTGTAAATAGAAATTTTATATTAAATATATTTTCTTTAAATAAAGAAGTGCTATATCTAATATTAAAATCCACGTTACAACAGTTTATATTGAAAAACTATTTTATTTTCTAATATAATTTCTTTGTTAAAACAAAAATATATTATCGAATACATATATATACAAGATAACCCGAATACATCAATAACATAATAATACCTTCTACCCTGCTTATCTCTTTTTTTGTCCAGCCAAATACCCATACAAATATACTCATTATAATTAAAATGGCAATATCAATAATATTATCCATCATAAATGCAACTGGACTTATCACTCCTGATATACCAAGCACAAAAAGAATATTAAAAATATTGGAACCTATTACATTTCCCAATGCCATATCCACTTCATTTTTCTTGGCGGCAACAATTGATGTGACCAATTCTGGAAGAGATGTTCCAAGCGCGACAACTGTCAAACCAATCAACGTCTGAGATAGTCCCAGCTTTCCCGCAACAACGGAAGCTCCATCAACAACAAAATCACCTCCATATTTAATTGCAACTGCACCACCAATAATATAAAGAATCGTTTTCCATATAGGAATCACTTTATAATTTTTCTCTTGTGATATATCTGTTCTAGCCTTTTTAGCAGATAGAATCATCCATACAAGATATACTACAAATATAACAACTAGTATGATACTGTCTATATGTCCAAGTTCCATTTCCAGATACCCTAATCCAAGCAAAAGAATAGCACATATAATAGAAAATGGAAATTCTTTTTTAAATACTTTCGTATTAACCGCCAATGGCGCAAACAATGCACAAGCGCCACAAACAACCATTAAATTAAAAATATTAGAACCTACTGCATTACTGATAGCCAATGTATTATTATTATTTATAGAAGCTGTCACACTGACTGCACATTCAGGCAAACTTGTACCCATAGCAACAATAGTCAAACCAATTACTATTGAAGGAACATGTAATCGCTTTGCCACTGAGGAGCTTCCATCTACAAAACAATCAGCACCTTTAATCAACAATACAAATCCTAAAAGCAAATATACTATCGCCTTAAAAGTTTCCACACTAAACCTCCTTATTCAAAACCGCAAGCACCAGCCATCTATTTTTAGGCTGATTTCCATTAGCGCATGTAGAGAGTGTAATAATACAATCATCTTCCTTTATCTCCACAGACTCGTCCCAAATCATCTGCGTTCCCGTATCTTTTGCATCCGACAAAAAGTTTTGCATCTGCTCATTATTTTCAAATTTATACTGATACATAATATGTACATCTGTAAATTGAAATGCTGCAAATATTTGATATGTTCGATTTTTTCCTTCCATATAAATATGAATCTCTTTATATTCATCAAAAAATTGTTCATCCTCATATTTGTGAAGCTGTGAAAACATAGTATTGTCAATAAGATTATGTCCATAAATAATGGTATTTCTGTCCTCAAATGTATTCGTATTATAGTGCTGTACAAATAATGTTCCATGATAATCATATTCACCTTCTATTGTACGATTAAGATAATATTCATTTTCATCATAAATAATCGGATAATCAATATTGGTACCTGGTATATTGATATAAGCAAAAACTTCACTGTTAATCTCTTTCCATTCTGAAAAATCCATTGTTGTTGTGGGTTCTTCTGTCGATGCTGGCACTGTCGTTGTACTGTTTGTTGTTTTTACAGTACTTGCTGTTGGTTCGGCAACCTTTTTATCACTATATATTAAAAACACCAAAAGCACAGACAATATAGCAATAATTCCCATAACTGCTATAATACTATATTTCTTTTTTCGTTCGTTAAAATGTTTCCATTTTTCACTCATTCTTTCTTTTACTCCGATATCTTTTTATACCTTCTATCAATATAATCAATTAACAATTGAACACACTCCTCTAAACTGAGCTTACTGCTATTTATTGTTAAATCATAATTTCTGGAATCACCCCACTTATAATCACAATGAGTATTGTGATATTCTTTTCGTCTCCAATCTTTTTTTCTTATCATATAAATAGCTTCACTTCTAGTAAGATGATGTGCTTCCATAACTTGACGGATTTTGTTTTCTCTATCTCCTCGAATAAATATAGAAATAAGTCCTTTATATTCTTTTAATATACATTCTGAACATCTGCCAACAACAACAAATGATTCACCGCTTTCTGCTTTTTCTTTTAAAAAATCAAACTGAAGCTGAGCAACATGGTCGGATATATGTGTACTCATTCCTCGTATGGTACGATGAAATATTCTGGAAATGCGTTCCTCATCATATTCATGCAGAGGTGCTACATCTACATTACGGCTATTTGCAACCTCATTTAATATATTGCGGTCATACAAAGTTAAGTTATAATGCCTTGCTATCTGCTCTGCTATCTCATGTCCCAAACTTCCAAATTCTCGACTAATTGATATAATAAATTGTTCCATAAAAATCCTCATTTCTGCGCTGCTTTTTGCGCATAAACAACTTTGTGTCAAGCAACGCGCAGACACAAATTGTGGTGTGAAAAATTTATTTTTCACACTACCTCCATTCCGAAGCACAGCGTAAGGCTAGCTCTATTCTTTTATAAATATCGAATATACACTAAAATTGTTGTTAAAACTAACACAATCATGGTTGCTGGAACCATCACTTTACAATATCGTCCCCACTTTATAATATGTCCATTTTTTGCGGCGGTTGCAATACCCACAACATTAGCTGATGCTCCAATTGGTGTTGCGCTTCCGCCAATATCTGTCCCCATTGCCAACGCCCACGCCAACACTGATAAAGAAATACCTTGTGTAGCAGCAAGATTATTAATTACAGGAATCATTGTAGCTGCAAATGGTATATTATCAATAAAAGCGCTGGCAATTGCTGATATCCAAATAATAATAGCTAACATAACATAAAAATTGCCGCCGCTTATCTTTCCTATCATATTAGACATTAATGTAAGAATACCTGTCCGTTCAAGTCCTCCAACAACAACAAACAAACCTACAAAAAATAATAATGTCTTATAGTCTACTTTTTTCAACAACATCAACGCTGACTTTCCAGCCGCAATTAATGTAAGAATAGCTATAAATGCTCCGATAAACGCCACTGAAAGACCTGTCATTGCATGGGTTATCAACAATACAATAGCTAACAAAAATATACAGGTACTCACAGCAAACCCACTCTTACTTTTAATTGCAGATTCTGGCGAAGGAAGCGTTGCTAAATCAATCTGTTGCCCCTTATTTTTCAATAATTCTTTTCTAAACACAAAATAAAAATATAACACCACAAAAATAAGACAAATTCCTGCAATTAAACCAGTATTTGTAACAAAGTCTGTAAAAGAGTAACCTAGCGATGTTCCAATAATAATATTGGGAGGGTCTCCGCACATCGTTGCAGAACCCCCAAGATTTGCACAAAATACTTCCGATAAAATCATAGGAACAGGATTAAACTTTAATAATTGTGACAACTCAATGGTAACTGCCGCCAAAAAAAGAATAACGGTAATACTGTCAATAAACATAGCAAGAAACGATGACAAAATCATAAATGTTACAAAAATAGGCACCACTTTATATTTGACAAGTCGAGCAATTCTCATACAAAGCCATCTAAAAAAGCCAACATGCGCCATACCTTCCACCATAATCATCATACCTGCAATAAATATAATGGTAGACCAATTGATACCGCTTGTAATTTCTGAAGACTCTCCTGCTGAATACCAAAACTCCAGTTCAAATATACTTGTCACATTTAACGTGTCTATAATTGCCTGAAAACTATGAAGCCCTATACCAAAAACAGAAATCAGCGTAATGGCAGCACATATTAAAGTAATTATGTAACGCTCCCATTTATCAATAATAACTAAAACAAACATTACTAAAAATATCGTTATTGCCAAAATCTGCGCCAACATTATTTTTTCCTCCTTATTATATCATAGTTTTATACATAGTAGAAAACCAATAGCTTGGCTTTAGCCAAGATTATTATAACATAAATCACATAAAAAATGCCGCATGAATGAAAATATCCACTGCGGCAGCTTATATGTCTTATGGAATTATCACTTACTATTTTTATCTAAGAATCAACAAAACCAATATACCAAGCAAAATCCTATACCAGCCAAAAACTTGAAAATCATGTTTCTTAATATATTCCATAAGAAACTTTATTACAAAAATGGATACGATAAACGCTACCAATGTTCCTATTATTAAAATGCCTATCTCCGCACTTGTAATAGTAACCCCTGCGGCTACATATTTTACAGCTTTCAAAAGACTTGCTCCAAACATAACAGGCACTGCCAAAAAGAATGTAAATTCTGCGGCTGTTGCTCTGGATACGCCAATTAATAATGCGCCGATAATGGTTGCGCCTGAACGTGACGTTCCCGGAAAAACTGCGGCAAGGACTTGAAATAATCCAATTATAATAACAGCTTTATACGTCAAATCTTTAATACTGCACATAATTGGTTTGGAATCTTTTTTATATCGTTCCACAAGAATAAACAAAATACCTACAACAATCAATGCGATTGCCACTGGAGCAGGGTGATAAAACAATTCGTCAATTTTATCGTCAAACAAAAGTCCTACAATTGCTGCGGGTATACAGGCAATTATAATTTTTATCCACATTTCAAGCGCGCCTTCTTTAAAAGACAGGCTTTTTTTAGATGAATCGCGAACTTTTTTCATACAAAACGGCCACAGTTTGTTCCAAAATAAGAGAACCACAGCCATAATCGCACCAAGTTGGATAACCACTTCAAACATCTTATAAAATTCATCGGACACATCAAGATGAACAAATTGGTCTACCAATATCATATGCCCTGTACTGCTTATAGGCAACCATTCTGTGATGCCCTCAACAATACCAAATAAAATTGCCTTTAGTACCTCAATAAACATATACATTCCTCATTTCTTTGCTTATCGCCAATTTAGAATAATATATTCAGTTTTTGCATAGGTATTCCTGTGAATCCATGACTTTTAGCATCTTTGTATCTCTTCTTTTATATTTTCCACTCTTTGTCAACTGCTTTGCTTTCACAGTATCACACTGCATAATATGAAATATACCACGCACGCGTTCTTTAAGCCCCTCATCATAAATCGGCGCTGCAATTTCAACACGGCGTTCCATATTTCGTGTCATAAAATCAGCAGAAGCTATAAATATATGGTCTCTTTGTGCTGTTCCAAATATATATATTCTTGAATGTTCCAAAAACCTTCCAACGATACTAATGACTGATATATTTTCTGTATATCCCTTGATATCTGGCACTAGACAGCAAATTCCTCGCACAATAAGCTGAATTTGCACGCCCTCTTTAGAACACTCAATTAATTTATCAATTATTTCCTTATCTGTCAATGAATTTATCTTAATACCTATAAATCCTGTCATTCCCTGATGAACCGCCTCAATTTCCTGATTCATATATTCCAGAATTTTATCTTTCATACTTCTAGGAGCAACTAGTAAATGTTTGGTATCATGGATAAATTCTCCCATACATAACTTAGAAAATGTTGTCGCCGCCTCTATCCCTATATTTCTGTCGGCAGTCATTAATGATAAATCCGTATAAAGCTTCGCTGTTTTTTCATTATAATTGCCTGTACCTATCTGTGTAATATAACGCACTTTATTCTTTCCCTGATAGGTGATAACACACATTTTTGAATGAACCTTTGTATGGTCTAAGCCATAAATAACCCGACAGCCAGCCTCCTCCAACACTCTTGACCACCCAATATTGTTTTCCTCATCAAACCTTGCCCGAAGTTCCACCAAAACAACAACTTCTTTTCCATTTTCAGCAGCGTTAATCAACGTCTCTACTATTTGAGAATTTTTTGCCACCCTGTATAAAGTCATTTTAATGGATATAACATTTTCATCTTCTCCAGCCTCTGACAAAAGTTTAATAAATGGACTCATACTTTCATATGGATAGCATAAAAGCCTGTCTGCCTTCTCAATCTGGCTCATAATAGAAGTCCCATGCACAAAATCACGTGCAATTTTTGGAATATGTCTATTATAAAACAATTCCTTATTCCCTCTCAATTTATCTCTTATTTCAAATATAAATGAAAACTCCAAAGGCGACTGTGAATAAAAAATCTGTCTTTTTTTCAGCATCAATTTTTCTTGCAGTAAATAGATAATCCATTCATCACTTGCTTTATAGCATTCCAATTTTACCGGCTGAAGCATTTTTCTTTTTTTAATAAGTTTCTCCATACTTTTCCGATAATCGGCATCTTCATTATCTAACGCTTCATCCACGTCAATATCCGCATTTCTTATAATTCTTATCAGTGAACTGCTTTTGATTTGATAATTATTAAATATCTTTGACATAAAATGCAATATCAAATCCTCCACAAGTACATATCGATTAGGGTCTGACAATACAGGAATCAATCTTTTTAATATGCCATTACTGCATGGCACAAATGCGATTTTTTCACGTTTTCCTGAATAAATCGCAGCAACTGCATATATTTCTTCATTATTTAAAAAAGGAAAGGACTGTTTTTTGCCAACAACTTGAGGTGATAACACAGGCAATATGGAATCTTGAAAATACTTTTGTAAATATATCATATCCTCATACTTTATTTTATTAATATCTACAATTTCTATATGATGCTCTTTTAATTCCTCTATTATCCTATCATATGTTTTATCCTTTTTTTCCGTAAGCCGTCTTGTTTCCTTAAATATATGATGTAATTGCTGTTTCACCGTCATATTGGTTTTATTATCTTTTTTATCTTTTTTATTTTTAGAGTATATTAATTGGTCATAAAAAGAGCCTACCCTTATCATATAAAATTCATCCAAATTTTTTTGAAAAATAGAAGCAAAGGACATTCTCTCACATAGTGGAACATCTGCACTTCGGGCTTCATCTAATATTCTTTCGTTAAATTTAAGCCATGAAAGCTCTCTATTTTCATAATAGGGATGTTTTTGTCTATATTTTGGAATTTTATTGTATTTACTCGGATTGTTTCCCATATATTGTCACTTCCTTAAGAAATATATTTTATAGATATATTTCCCAAATGTAACAACATCTATTCATTTCCTACAATATCTTCTCCATTCCAATTTTTTGAGGCACCAAACCGCATTTTTCATAAAATTGCAGTGCATTTTTGTTACAACTCCAAACATTTAATGTAACATTATAGCATCCTGAATTTCTTGCATAATCAACAACATATTCATACAAGGATTTTCCTATATGCGTTCCTCTGCTCTTTTCATCAACGCATAAATCATCAATATACAAGGATTTAATATCCGTAAGAATATTATCATTTATATGTTGTATATACTGACAAAAAGCATAGCCTAAAACGGTCTCATCTTTATCTACGGCAACAAATATTGGTTTCATATCATCCTCAATAATTGCTTTCAGCTCTTTATCCGTATACTTTTTTGTATTTCCCTTAAATAAATCGGGTCTTTGATTATGATGCACCGTCAACACTTGCAGTAATAACTGATTTATTCCCATCATATCACTTTCTTTTGCTCGTCTAATTATCATATTTTTTCCTCATTTCTGTACTACTTTTTTGCGCAAAAAACAAAATTTTTCCCATTATGTTTTTACTACTTTGTGTCAAGCAGCACGCAAACACAAATCTTACTGTAACGCCTCTATCAGCCCTTTAATACCCTCTTTATCATATATATTTTTATAATATCCAACTTCATTTCCAATCAATGAATCTATCACCTTCATACCAAGCAATTCCACAGGCGCCTTATCATCTGTCATGATATAATTTCCACCATGATACTGCTCCAAATGACTGTTTACTTTATTCATCAATGCCTGAAGTTCTGTATTTTTTTCAAGATTCATATTGTTATGAAAGATATTCATTAAATCTTTATTGCCTGCAAATAATTCTCTATTTGTAGAACCAGACACATCAACCGTATATACATCACTAAATACCTGAGCTATTGTATCAGATAAATACTGGCTAATATTCCCTTCCTGCGCTGAGCGCATATTCATATTGACAACCATCACGCCATCATCATTTAGATGTTGTTTTACCATTGTAAAAAATTCTATGGTTGACATTTGAAAAGGAATCGTAATATCTTGATATGCATCGACCATAATAATATCATATTTCTTGTCAATTGCCTGTAAATAGGCTCTTCCATCATATGTTGTCACGGTTACATTATCTGAAAGTTCAAAATATTCATATGCCAATTTTGTGATTTTTTCGTCAATCTCAACGCCTTCTATTGTAACATTATCAAAATGATGGTTAAGCTGTGTTGAAAATGTCCCTGTCCCATTGCCTAGTATTAACACATCAACATTATCTTTATGATAAATGTCCGCCATATAAGCAGAGGCAAGCGCATAGTCATAATACATACCTGTCAGACTGTTATCCTTTACAAACATTGATTGTACGCCAAACAGCACATTGGTAGAAAGAATAACCTCATTATCATTTTCTTTTACTTGCAAATAATTATATATGGACTCTCCTTCATAAACCAGATTACTCTCCCAAAATGCAAACGCAGTGGAATGTCCAAAAATACAACATATAACAAATAAAGCAGCACCTACTATCAGCTTTTTAGCTATTATCTTTGACGATAAAAAATAAATGAAAGATAAACTTAATAAAATGGCTGCAAAAACTAAAAAAGTAATGGATGTACCCCAAGCTGGTATCGTTACAAACGTAGGCAAAAATGTACCTATAATACTTCCAATCGTATTAAATGCACCCAAATTTCCAACTGTCTTGCCATTATCCTCAAGACTGTCTACGGAATACTTTACCAATGAAGGCGTCACTGTTCCAAGTAAAAATAAAGGAA
The DNA here is from genome assembly GCA_947088865.1 of uncultured Eubacterium sp. GTDB lineage: Bacteria > Bacillota > Clostridia > Lachnospirales > Lachnospiraceae > Lachnospira. The sequence continues at coordinate 136,104 of CAMUHY010000004.1, forward strand.
ATACAAAGATAACCATACAGGCTGCAAATGCCGCCCAAACCAAAAAATTGCTGTTCACTGTAAAAATCAGCGCCGCCGAAATGCCAATAATAATATATTTCCCCACAACGGGAATCAGTGCAATCCAAATGGAAGCAATGATAATTCTTCCATAAAGCTTGTCTGGATTGGGATTCTTATCGGCTGACCTTCCCCCAAATATATTGCCTAACGCCATTGCTATCATAATAGTGCCAATAATAATTGTCCAAACTATCTGCGAAGAACTAAAATAAGGCGCAAGCAATCTGCTTGCACCAAGCTCTACCGCCATTACAGACATTCCTGAAAAAAACTCCGTTATATACAAAAAAATCTTATTTTTTAAAATAGGTCTTTCCTTCATATTAATCCTCATTTCTGCGCACGTCTTTTGCGCATTATTATACTAAAATATTACACTAAACACAAGGAAAACCTACACGCCTAAAGCCATAGTCAAAATTCCAGCCACCGTCAAACAAAGCCCTATAAAAGACTTTTTACATAATTTTTCTTGAAATACTATATACGAAAATATTACTGTTACCAAAATACTCAGCTTATCAATAGACACAACAACACTAACCACACCCTTTTGTATAGCATAATAATAACACAGCCAAGATGCCCCTGTTGCAAATCCAGATAATACTATGTACATCAATTCTTTCTTGTCAATATTTTTTAAATATTCATGCTTTCCTTTAGCAAAAACAATCCCCCACGACATTAACAGCACAACCGTTGTGCGAATTGCTGTACCTAGATTAGATTCTACATTAGAAATTCCAATTTTTGCAAGAATCGCTGTAAAAGAGGCAAAGACAGCCGAAAGAACAGCATATATAATCCATTTATTATTTTTATCAATCTTTTTGCTTTGTTTATTTTCTATCATTAAAAAGATTCCAACAGCAAGAAAAACCGTTCCCAATAGCTTAACTTTTAAATGATTCGTCTCTCCAAATAAAATAATTGCAAGCAATACTGTTAAAATAGTGCTTGATTTATCAATCGGAACGACTTTATTTACATCGCCCATTGACAATGCTTTAAAATAACATATCCACGATGCTCCTGTCGCAAACCCAGACAATACTAAAAAAACAAAGGATTTCAAGTCTATTTCTGTAATCGTATTTGCCGCTTGAACTACAAATACCATACACCATGCCGATGCTAATACAATAATTGTTCTCAGTGCAGTAGCAATATCAGAATCGGTCTTTTTAATTCCACATTTAGCAAGAATTGACGTAAGTCCTGCAAAAAAAGCGGCTAAAACTGCCATTAAAAACCACATAATCAATCTCTTTTCAACACCAATATAATTAACAATCTTCTTTTAATTATAACAAAAACTTCAACCTATAACAACGGTTCGCTTTTTATTTGAAGGAATCCATACTTATTTTAATTATAAAAATCCCCATAAAATAGAAAAGTTTATAAACTTTACTATCTTATGAGGATTAATATAGTTATTAATATTGCTTACCATAATTAGACAAAATATTTTTAAAATTACATTGTTGCTTTATAACTGCAAGAATATTTGTCCTTTGCCTCTTGAATTTTCTGATTTTGCGCTTCTGGTGTTGGATACAAACCTCTTGAATGCATCATATTAAACACTTCATTCTGAATATCGTGTTCTTTTTCCAAAAGATTTAACATAACATCTCTTACATTATCATGGACGCATTCATTAGAATACGTATTATAATCATTCGTTGCTGTTTTTACAGATGTCAATGCATCGCCTAATATTTCTTTATCTGTATAAATTTCCATAAAGACCTCCTTACTCAACCTACGAATTTACGAACAGCTTGCTGTTCTACATTTAAGAATAAATTTACAATTTTTAGCCAAGTTCTCTATAAAGCATATTAAAATGAGACTGATGTTGCTCGGCAATATTTTCAAATTTACTCTTAATTTCTTGGTCTTGCGAATGTTGTGCAAGCATCTGAAACTTCTTTACTAAAAGTTCTTCTCCATGTAACAACTCATTGATTGCAGATAATTCTTTTTCTGAAAGCTGACTCATAATATTCACCACCTTTAAAGATTTTTTCACACTTATGAGTATCTCCAAAAAAGAAAAGCTTTATTCATGTTTTCCATACTGCCTCGCTTCCATCTTTTGTTTTTGTCACAATCAACTTGGTATCTACTTGTTCTCTTAATTCTTTTACATGCGATATAATTCCAATCAACACATTATCCCCAGAAAGCTCATTTAAAATTTCTAACGCCTGATTGCGTACATCTTCACTAAGCGTTCCAAATCCTTCATCTATAAACATCGTTTGAATTTGAATTTTGCCTGCTTTATTTTGTATAATATCAGACAATCCAAGCGCCATACAAAGAGAGGCCATAAAAGACTCGCCGCCTGAAAGTGTCTTTACATCTCTTATCTGGTCATTCACAATACTATATATATCAAGGTCTAATCCAACATTGCCAATCGTTCCAAGTGATTCCAACTCACGGCACCTTAAACAAAACTGATTATTAGTCATTTTTAAAAGACGTATATTTGCTGCCGCAATCACTTTTTTAAAATATCTTCTCTGTATATATGTTTGAAAATCAATCCTTTTGCGTGATAATTTACCATTTGCTGTATCATTAAGATTTTTTAAGACAACATATTGTTTTTTTAAATGTTCACGTTCCTTATATTGTTCTTTAATATGATTATACGCTTTTTGATTAATCTGTTTATCTGTATAGATATCCTTTCCATTATCTTGCAATGTTTTTGTCAAATCTTCAATTTTTTTCTTTTCTTCTCTGTATTTAGTAATGTCAATACGCTCTTTATTCTTTGTCCTCTCTAAAAAAAGTGCTATCTTAAAATCTGTCTCTTGAACAGCTTGTTCATATTCTGTAATTTCATCTTTTAATAATTGTGCTTCATCATCAGACATTCTTGATTTTAAAAAATCTTGTTCATCCAAAAATTTATTTTTAGTCAAATTATCAAAAAATATGCGTTCTGCCTCTTCTTCTTTTTCAATCAATTCATTTTTTTCATTGTCGACTACTAAATATATTGCCTGCAACCTTGTTATTTTTTCACTAGCTTGTTGATAATCGGCATCATTTTCTTTTTTATTGCGCTCAAGATTATCTTTGTATTGTTTTATCTCTAAAAAGTTTTCCTCAGCTTCCTTTTTAGTTGCAAATGGAAGTTTTTTTTCTTTGATAGTCAATGCTCTTTTCATCTGAGAAGTTTGCGACTTCATACTCGCAATATCTATATCCAGCTGCTTTTTATTATTTTGAATATTCTCCAATTCTTTTTTAGCAACTTCAAGCTCTTTATTTTTTATCTCTAAAGATTTTGCTGCCTCTAAAGATTGCAATTTTTGCTGCTCCAATTCTTGAATAGACGCTTTTATTCTTTCAATACAAACTTGTATACTCTTACAATCTTCTGCATTTTTGCCCAGTTCTGATTTTGTTCTATATTTATTAATCTGTTTATTATTTTCCTTTTCTTGCCACTGAAGCGATATTAATTGTTCTTGTTTTATATTTTCTTCCTTTATAACTGCCTCTAACTGCTGTTTTATATCCTCAACTTCTTGTTCCGATATCACGTCAACTTCTTCAAAATTTGTAATATTATGGTGTGTGCTGCCGCATACAGGACATGGTTCGCCTTCTATTAAAAGTTTCCTAATCACATGTACCTGTTTATTTATAAATTCCTTATATAATTGATTATATCGGTTTTCAAAATTTTTTCGTTTATTTTGTATCTCATCACACTGTATCTTTTGTTTTTCTAATCTTTTAATCAATTGTTCTTGCTTGGAAACTAATAAATATAATTCCTCTAAATCTTCTTTATCTCTTTTAAATTGGTCTAATTTTCTTTTAATCATTTCCAATTTAGCCGCCATTTCTATATATCTCTCAATAACTTCCATAAGAACAATAACTTTATTTTGTATAGAATCCTCTTTCGTTTTATAATCTGATTGGAGATTTTGTTTTTCATTTAATTTGCTTAATTCTAACTGATATTGGTTTTGCTCTTCCTCTATTTCATCAAAATCACTCATTTTTTCTTCCAATAAAGAGAGTTCTTTTGTCTTTACTTCAAATTCCTGATTATATTTTTCATCTATTTCTAATTTTTTATAATATAATGCTTCCAGTCTATCATTACATTCTGCTAACTCAACAGAACGTTCATTCATTTCTTCTATCTTTTTGTAAAGCTCTTTTTTTCTATCTAAATAAAAACTATATGATTCTGATACTTTCGTTGCCCTTTGAGCATTTACATACCGTCTTTTTATACTTACAATATCTTTCTCTTTTTGTTGTAAGTTTTCCATCTCTTTTTTTAACTGCTCTAATTGTTCAAAATCTTCATTTGTTTGGTTGGCATCATTTAATAATTTTTGTATCTGTTCCTCTTTTTCCTTACACTTATTAATCTCTTCTTCATTTTTGTCTATTAAATCATCCAATTCATCAATAATACATTGAATTAAAGCAAAAATTTCACTGCTTTTATCCTCGCTAAACTTTCCACTTTCTTTCCATTTTTCTAATAAATTGCTACCTTTTACACAAACTACCACAGACAATGATTGTTTAATTTCATCTTCATTATTTTGCAGTTGTATATTAATATTTTTAAATTGATTTTCTAATTCGCGCTGTATCATACCATACAAACTTGTATCAAATATTTTTGCAAATATCGCTTTGCGTTCATCAGACCTTGCATGTAAAAGCTTTAAAAAGTCTCCCTGCGCTAACATTGCTATCTGAACAAACTGTGAAGCATCAATACCAACTATCTCTTGAATTTTTTGATTGATTTCAGACATCTTTCCATTAAAAAAATTGCCATCTGGCATAATAAGTTCAAGCGTTGGTTTTTTTGAGCTTTTTAATTCTTCATAAATTTTATTGTTATTATCATCTATTTTTTCCTTATATCTTTTTTGTTCTGGACTTCTCTTAACTATATATTTATCTTTGCCATATCGAAAACAAAATATTACTTCTGTAAATTCATTCGGTGCTGCAAATTGACTTATCATCATTTTTCCATCACGTTTGCCGCCGCTGGATTCGCCATATAACGCATATGTAATAGCATCAAATATTGTTGTTTTTCCGGCTCCTGTATCTCCTGTAATTAAAAAGATTCCACTATTTATTTTAGAAAAATCAATTGTCACATCTTTATACGAGCCAAAAAATTTCATTGTTATGTATATTGGTTTCATTTTTATCTCTTTTCACCTTTATTTTATTACTAAAAATTCAAATCTTTTAAAATATCAACCATAATCATTTTTTCATCTTGACTTATTGGTTGTCCATTCATTTCCTGATAAAATTCACAGAAAATATCCATCGGATTATCTTCTTCATTAAACGTCTCATCCATATCACTATAAACAAGATTTTTTGTTCTAGTATTCTCTATTGTAACATCTACAATATTATTATAAAAATCTCCCAACCTGTCTTTTGGGCGAAATAATGAATCCTCATCTGTTAAAACAATACTAACATAATTCTCTCTTAACTGTTCATCAGCCATTGCAATCACTTCTTCTAACGTACCCTTCAATTTTTTTAAGTCTGGATTCATATGCAACGGTATAAATGTAATTTCTGGCTCACTATTCTTTTCTTTTAATGTCACAACTGTGATGGACTTACTGTCTTTTGCTTCACTCACAGAATATTTTAAAGGCGTTCCGCTATAACGTATATATGTTTTTCCAATGTGTTGAGACGTATGCAAATGCCCAAGCGCAACATAGTCAAACTGTTCAATATGACATGTGTCAACACTGTCAATCCCCCCAACAGAAATATATCGCAGCTCTGAGTCGCGCTTATCTGGCTTACAGTCTTTTGACACAAAAAATTGATGGGCTATCAATACATTTCTTTTAGAATAATCTATTGATTCTCTTCCGATAATTGCCTTAAATGCTTCATCATATGTATGAATACCTGCTTCTTTTCCCAATAAATTTTTTGCATCCTCTGGCTTAACAAAAGGCATCATATAAAAACAAACCTCTCCATACTTATCCTTAAACGTTATTTTTTTTAAATACTCTTCTTTCTTTTGAGGCAAGGTCGTACAGATATGAATACTATGTTTTTCAAGAAATGAAGATACATAGTTTAATCTTAAATTACTATCATGGTTTCCTGAAATAATCAAGATTGGAATTTGTGGTTCTATATTTGCCAATTTGCTAAAAAAATCACTCAACAGCCTTATTGCTTCACCCGATGGTGATGATTTATCATATATATCCCCTGCTACTACAATTACGTCTGGTCGTTGTGCCTTTGCTGCTTTAATTATCTGATTCAACACATCTTTTTGAACCTCTGACAAATCAAATAAATTTAGTCTTTTACCAATGTGCAAATCGGAAATATGAAATATTTTCATATAAATACCAAACCTTTCTATTCATTTGTAAATCTATAATATATTTATAACACTTCCTTAAAAACATGCCAACTTGTCATTTGATGCATCACATCCATAACACCAATTCCTATAAAGTAAATAATCTCACGAAATCAACACTCCATGATTCCGTGAGATTATAACATCCATATATGTAATTTTTACTAAAATAAATTACCCTATCTTTTATCTAACCTCATCAAGGAAGTCCCCCACTTCAATGCTGCAAAGACATAAGTGAGGGGGACTTACTTGTTTCAGTGGGAGTATAAGCTTCCACTGAAAAGCTACGATAGTAGCTAGAGGTTATGAACAAGTAGCGTAGCGGATTGCAAATATCCGCTTAACTTAAAAATAAGTCTTATTTAGTATTTAGGATCCAATGAAAGGTCGCCAGTAATTTCTCCCCAATAATCGATATCTATTACAATCTTTGCAATATAAGTGTCCTCAGAAACTGTATAAAATACTACCTGATAAAGTATTGTTACTCTTGAAAATGTACCATGCTGTGTCACATAACCTTCTCTTTCGCTATCACCAGATACAACTAAAAATTCTTCAAGTTTTTGTATAGCATAATAATAAATTTCAACATAATCACCATCAGCATAATAATAATATAAAGATACTCTAAATTTAATATGACCATCACGGCCCTCATTCCATAGGAAAGTAACATCTTTGTAAGTTGTATATGTTGGTTTTGCTCTTCCATTTATCTCTTGTATGCCATTCTCTGAAACGTCGCCGTATTCCACACTTACTTGCATTTGAGAAGCGTCTGTGTCAGATATACCTAATTTATCTTTGTCAGCAGAATCTAACTCAACATTTATACTATCAAGCACCTCTTTTGGAAACGCTTTAACATCATCAGCTTTTGCCTCATTTATAAACAATACTGAAAATAACAATACTGCAACTGTAAATACCAATCTTTTAATTTGGCACAAATAAATATTCTTTTGTACCTTTTGCACTTCACTAACACCTTTCGTTGTAAATGACAGTGCATTCTCATTTTTACTTACATAATTTTTCATATGTAAATCCTCCTAAAAAAAATAATTTATTTCAGTTAATAAGTCAACTGTTTATCGTATGGTAATTTTCCTCCTTTCTTTAGTATTTATTAGATAATTACGAAACTTACTTCTTGCTCTTTATTTTACTTAAATCATAAGTTTCATAATCAACTATTGAATTTATTTAAACAATATTGGTATAACAACAAGTCAAATCATATGTTTGTATATCCATTTTTTTAATATTAATTTAGTAAATATATAAACTATAATTAACGCAAAAAAACGAATAAAAATACCTAAAAACATATACGATTTTATTGTTATATCTGAACTTAAATGCTCCATAAAGGTTAAACTAACAGCAGGTGCTTCTAAATATGGAAGACCATAATATGTACACAGCATTATCATATCAATGCCATATACCATTACAAATAAACCTATTATAATTATAAGCTCTGAAGCAACTCTTCGCCATTCTATCCATCCTCTTCCATTTTTTAAAGAATAAATTAACTGATACATTTTTGTTGTATATTCTTTTCTTTGATTTTCTATAATAATAATATTCACACTAATAATAAGTGAAAGAAATAAAATAAATTCTCTTAAATATGAGTATTTCCCAAACAATTCCTCATAACCTCTATCAGACATCATATATCCTGATATACCATATTTTTCTTGAATATAATCAAGATATTCTTGTTTTTGTATATATTCAGCCAATTCAGCTAATTCTTGTTTATATGAATTATAAGTATTTGTATATGAAACCATATCCTCTAAAGAAAGATTGCTATTTTCATACTCTTTTACTGCCTCTTGCAGCTTGACATATGCCATATCACACTTTTCTTTTACTTGTTTAATGTGCTGACTAATTTTTGAATAATCTTTACCACCATACTCAAGATAAAATACATCTCTTTCTTTTGCTGTATCTGAATAAACAATTTTACTTGCAGAAGTATAATAAAATGATACGATTATAAGTATAATTGCTACTATTCCCCCTCTGCATGTGATTAACATTTTATGAATTTCTTGTAAATATATCGTTTCGTTTTCAAGTATATGCTGGTAAAATTCGCCAGCTTTAATAACAAATGAATATGTTTTATTATTTTTATTAAAAGGGTGTTTTCTAACTGCTTCAATAACCGATAACACAGAACATACAACATATACAATTATTAAAATAGCTGCAATAATTATCCATTCTGACAAAATCCATTTTCCATATCCATAATTAGAATATTTTGCAAAAACTTCATTAATATTAAATAATCGGATTAAATTAACATATTTCAAAAAACGAAAACCGCTTTGACTTGGAATCAATTTATATAACACATATTCTATACCTGTAAATCCTGCTAAAATAAGCGCACTATAAGTTTTCTTACGAAAAGCAGCCAAAAGAGTATAAATGACCATACTGCACACTGCTAATATCAATGTATTATATAAAAAAACAATAAATATATATTCTATTTGATTGCAATTATTTGTATAATTTGAAAAAAATTCAATATTTTGAATAGGAAATTGTAATGTTTCCCAGCCATTATAAATATATTCAGAGCATATAAACGTTGAAAAATAGAGACTTGCATATACCACAATAGAGGCAATTAATAAAAATAGTATTCTAATTATAGGCAAATAAAATCTGCTTTTTGCACTATATATCAACTGCCACATCCCATTATCACGTTCTTTAAAAATCTGACTAATACAAAATATCATTAATATCAGAGCAAATAATAAAGAATTTGTATAATTCAAAAACTGCTCTGTTGCTTTATCATCAGCAATGCACAAATGAATCTCTTTTAATTTTGAAAAATCATAGATGGTCTTTAATGCGTTATTATATGAAAAAGAATGGATATCAGAAAATATTGAAAACTCTTTTAATTGATTTGCATTATCTATAATCGAATAAATATTATCTTGATAAGAATTTATATATTGTATATGTTCTTTTGTCTTTCTAAATTCTTTGTTGAAAATCTTTAATTCTTTTGGATTATCTGGTCGATTACTTTCATTAATACTCTCATTGGACATACTCACTAAATATTTTCTATAACTATTAGATAATTTTATTTCTTCAATAGTAGTGTCTGCTGTTTGTTTATAACAGAACACACTCATATTTAATAATATTATAAATAAAAATAATAAAGTAAACTTTCTATTTAATATCCGTTTACATTCATACATATATACTCCTGTTTATATTATATCTATAATGTGTGTTATCTCTTCGTTTTAAATAAAAGCTTTCACCACTTTCAAAATCATTATTCTAATATACAAATTTAATTTCTTGTTTTAAGATTATCTTGTTTATATTGTATCCAATCAACGTATGTCCATTTTTTTGCACTTAATATTTCACTTTTTTTAATATATCTAAATTTTTCTTGTTCATCTTCTCTTTCATGCCCAGAAGAAAACATATATATATCATCACCAAAATATGTACATAAAGCAGCATCCGTTGGTATTGTGTTAAGCAATTTTCCTGATTTATCTAAAACATATAAATCATACTCTTTTGGATTAAGATGGTATGCTGCATAAAACATTTCATTAGAAAGATAAACATATGATGAATCACAAGATACTTGGCATATATTTGTTTGACCATCTTCATATTCATATAATTTTTCTGCAACACCTTTAGATAAATCCTTTTTATAAAGTCCGTCATTATACACATAATAATATATTATATGATTATCGATATCTATGGCGTAATCGCATAATTCCCCATCAAACTCTTTTTCTACCTTGTTTTTATTATAATCATAAGAGTATAAACCTTGACGTTTAAAGACAGCAACTGCTGAATGATTATTTTCATCTCTTATCTGTTCCTCTTGTAAAAAATACATCTTATCTCCATAACTTTTTAAAGCATATATTGTTGCACCCATACCAGTATAAGAATGAATAATTTTATCCTTTTTTCCATCAAGAGACCTTGCTCTTATTGTTGCCGTATTTTCTTTAAACCCTGACACACCGCCTTGTCGTGTATAAATATACACACAATTGTCATGAAATGTTAAACCATATTTAACACTAGCTTCTCCTATTTCAAACAATCTTTTTCTTTCTGAACCATCCGCTGCTATTTCAACCAAATAACAACTATTGCTTTCTTTAAAATCATTATACATAACATACAATTTATTATTATAATAATATAATTGTTGACTGTTGTAATTTATTGAAAGATATGCTAAACATTCTTCACTATCATGTATACATGATGCATTATTGCACAATACAATGCCATTGCCATTATCCTGCATAAAATATAGATAATTATGAGAAATAAAATAGTATCCTTTTTCACCTTTTGTAACATAATGATTAAATACATTCCAATATGGCTGGTCATCTATATTAACACTATTTGTATTTTTTGCTGCACAACTTGTAAAAATTGTACACATTAAAACAAAACATAGAAACTTAATGCAAGAAGTGATTGATTTATTACTCATTATATATTATTCCTGTACATTTCTTTAACATAATAAACTCCCCCTTTGTATTTCTGTTCTCTATTTACATTATACATGATTTTTCTATTTATTCAACAAAAATAAAATAATTTGTAAATTAACCATTATTACTTTGAAACATAAGAGTTTCCTTTCACTAAAAAACGCCACAAATAGTCTTTTGCTTCCTCTGCATAATCAATATTAATTCTTTTTGTCTTAACAATTTCTTCTGGTTTAATTTTTGCGGCCTCTTCTAAATATAATGTATCACCACATAAATCCTCACCATAATTATCCTTTGTAATCCCCATAGCTTGACTTAATTTTCCTGGTCCATTACATAAATTTTTAATAGAAGCGTTTTTTCTTCTCTTTTTCATCAACTCGATTCCTTCTACTGGCTCTAATGCTCGAATCAGCAAAACTTCTGGAATATCCTTAAGATTGGTTACAACATTCATACAAATATACATTCCATATATAAGATAAACATAAGCATAACCGCCTTCTTTATACTGAATCTTTGTTCTTCCAGAAGGAAGACCCTTATAGGAATGTGCAGCTTTATCCTTAGCCCCCATATAAGCCTCTACTTCCACTATCTTTCCCTTAGTCACGCCTTCTTTTGTCACATGAACTAAAGTCTTTCCTAAAATTTCTTCTGCTATAACAAGCGTATTTCGATTATAAAAACTGCGAGGTAATTTTTTTATTTCCATAACATTATTCCTTTCTATTTCTCTTAAAAATACCAACTCCCCACTTACATAACCTTGTAAATGGGGAGCTGCTAAAAATCTTATTATATAAAATTAAGTAACTGGCTATTGTCGCTATCTATAAAAACAAATCCGTTATGCCACAACTTTATTGTCGCTATTTTACCATGTATTCTGCTCATTATCAAGAATAACTTTTAAATTTTATTCAATATTCTTCATCCAAATCTCCTCAAATTCTTCTTTTGATATCATACAAGCACTAAATTCTTCTCCACATTCACCTTTATTAATATCATTTACAGTTGGCACTGGTTCCTCTGTAACAAATTTCCACTCTTTATCTTGTAAATTATTGGTATGTCCATCTGCAAAAACTTCAATCATTCTTGTTGCATAGCGCTCTTCATCTAAATCAACCTCATAAAGAAAAGTCACAGGTTCGTCCTTAAAGTTATGTCTCCAGTTACAGCTTATATATTCGTACATTCTAAAATTCTCCTCGCACTATATAGTCACCCTTTTTAAAAAAGGTACTATACATTCTTTCCATCGCCTTTTGTATTTGAAACTTTTTAAGTTTTTGCCCAACAGGCATATATAATATCTCATAGTCAACTCCGCCATCTGCTTGAGTTAAAACCCCTGTCTCATAAAATTCATTTTTTAAATAAAATTGTTTTCTTCTTGTTCGGATAAATTCTTGTTCTTCACTGCTAGCTTTACTAATATCTTCTATTTCTGCCACAATACCATCCACATCATAAAATATATTTTTAAATTCCTTGACAAATCTTCCGCCTAAACCTGTTCCTCTATCCATTTTATGAACTGCCAAATAATCTAATAGTACAACATTATCATTTTTTGGTTTTTCAAAAATAGCATATGCTTTTAATATTGCTTTTTCATATACACCATATACCTTACTGATGCCCTTATCATATAAATTCTGTAACAGTTCTAATGTTTTTATTTCTTCCTTAGGAAAATCACACTGCATATTTGTATTATATAATTTTACTATATCTTCCCAAACTAGCTGTTTTATTTCGTATTGAATATTATTTATAACCATTTTCAATCTCCATACTGTAACTGATTTTTAGAAACAATTTACTACTTTTAACTTTTACTTCTGCTTTATATAAATATTTACACTTTATCAAAGATTATATTCTATCCACTGTCCATCAGACAATATCTCATATTGTCCCCATTGAGGACAACCCTCTTTACGCCCTTTCACACGAATGGGAAGTATGCAATCGTGTTGACAATATGGCAATGGGTCATTAATTTTAATCCAGCCTTGTTCGTCAATTTCATTCTCAAATTCTTCCAATGCTTCCTCTATATCATCAATAAATGAATCATACGAACTAAAAATTGCATCTTTGCTTGTATAATAATATATATATGTCCCTATTTCTTCTATTTCATGTATCATCACTTTATAAATCGTTGTGGTAGAATTGCATTTATATGGTTCTTTTAAATACCCATACATTCTCATAAACAATACTCCCCATTTCTACACTGTTTTTTCAATCTATTCTTCTATATACTGCATATATTTATCGTATGCTTGCTGATACTTTTTTAAGGCTGTTTCATGGTAAATTTTTTTATTTCTCGCTTTTGTGTTTGCTACTTTTTCCTCAATTTGTTCCATTAACTTCGCTTGTTTTTCTTTTTCCCATAAAACCTTTGTCTCATTTTCTTTTAACTCTTTATTTTTTTGCATTTTTGCTTTTTTATCTTTTATTTTATCATGATTTTTCTCATCACAAAAAATACGTTTCTTACTGCTTGTTTTTAAAAATGTATAAGAATCATTTAATTGGATTCCCTTACACTGCCCTGCATAAGGAATACCCAACTCTTTTGGATTATCCTCACTTAATGTAAACACAGTACCTGTAAGTTTCCATGCGCTTCCACCAAAATGATACCCTTTTGTACAGGCTAATTCTCTTTCCATCAACGCATATATTTTTGCTCTATAAGATGAATCATTTAACATCTTATTTAAATTTGTAGTATCAATATATAATAAATTTTCACCATCCATTACTCCATCAGGCTTCCTTGTTACAAGTTTGTATTCAGGAAACAATGTGTTTATCTCTTTTTTTAATTCATCAATCGTAGAGACGTTTGAATTTGATATCATTTCACTATACTGAACTTGCCATTTCTTTTCCATCAACAACAAATCATTTGTCATCGCACTTAACGACTGATACCTCTTATTAGAATCAAAAGTTTCCAATTCTATATTTTTTGATTTATTTTTTTGCGAAACAGACTCCTTTTGCTCCATTTTACTATAATAGCTATTTCCAATTCCCTCAACAGACATATCTTTTTCCTCCCATAAAATAATATTTAAGAATGTATCGGAAAATAAAGCTTTCTTTTTAATAACTATTTCGCGAATAACAGATTTCATTCTGTAAATGTCAAGCAAATATTCATAACCTTTACTGTTTGCTCATAATTTCATTGTCATTTTATGATATTTTTTATTATTATTCTTGCAATATACGAATACCTTATTCAAAATAATATAAATACACATCTTCTAAATCTATATTATCACTCACCTTAATTGCATAGTCAGGCAATTGGTCGCCTACAATCCTTAAAGCAAGACCTTCCTTTCGCTGTCTGATATTACCTATCTTATATTTTTTTTGAAGTTTACTTATATCATCAAGCGTACAAGTAATTTCGCCAACTTTTCCTGTCATTGATTCAATTAAATCAATTGGTGTTCCCTCCGCTATAATTTCTCCTTTTTTTAAAAGCAGCACCCTGTCTGCTATACATTCAATATCGCTTACCACATGGGTTGCAAAAAGTATAATTTTATCTTTGCTAAGTTTTGCAATATAATTTCTTATCCCTATTCGCTCCTTTGGGTCAAGTCCTGCTGTCGGTTCATCAAGAATCAAAATTTGAGGATTGCCAAGCAAAGCTTGCGCCAACAAAACACGCTGTTTCATTCCACCCGAAAATTCTCCGATTTTTCGATTTGCCACAGTTGTCAAATTGACAATTTCCAATAATTCATCAATCTGTTGTCTAACTGTTTGACCTTTTTCATTTTCTTTATGAATACCTTTTATTTGCGCCATATACTTTAAGAATGCACGAGGAGAAAAATCCTCATAAAAACCTTGCTGTTGGGGCATATATCCAACAAGTTTCCTAAAATGCTTTCCCATATCAAGAATTTCTTTTCCATCATAAAGAATCTGCCCGCCATTTTCTTTATCTCTATCTACATTATCTGTAATCAAATTAATCATTGTAGATTTTCCTGCACCATTTGCTCCAAGTATGCCATAAATTCCTGATTCAAATTTATAATTTATCCCTTTTAATGCCTGTACTGTTCCATAAGTCTTTTTCAAACTTTTTAATTCCAACTGCACTATAAATAAATTCCTTTCTGCCTATTTTCTTCTCAAGTCAAGCAAATATTTGCAAATCACATTGCTACTTGTTCATAATCTTATTGCCACTTTATTTTATTTTTTCAACAAGCAGACTTTACTTTTATTTAAAAATAAAAGGCTTGTCTTATAAGATTGTATAATTTTTTATTTGCTGCAAATTATAATCCAAATCATCATTGCCATTCAAAACAATCTGTTCACATTTCAATAATTTCTCCCATTCATCATGCTGCGCCTTGCTTCTCATATTTATGTCACCACTATCATACTTAGCCGCCCATTCAATAAATTCCAAATGGTTTTGATACATATCCCCACCCTTTTCAATTCGAGAACCAAACTTCTTTTTTTCTCGTTTTTTTATCCTTGCAAGATGAATATCTGTATCAGTTACAAGACGAACAACTAATGAAAAAAATGGTATCAGCTCATTTCCCCAGTGAACAAGAGAACCTGATATAACAATTTTATCATACTTTTCAATATCTTCTCTCATTAATTGTACTCTTTCCTGTATTTTTCTTTTTTCTGTATATGGCGGATTTGTTGGCAGCCAAAAATAATCGTCCGTATCCATAAAAAAATAGCCCATAGTATTATGAATATGCTTTGCTAATGTCGTTGTTCCTGAACCTGAAGCGCCATAAATGTGAATTACATTTTTGCTCATTATTACATCCCATTCCTTTTTTACCTATTGTCTAATTTTATCTATTCTCTAATCTACTTGCTATCTAAAAATAAACTATTTTAACTTATCAGGAAAATAACTAGCCTAATTCTTTGGCTTTATAAACATCTTCGCCATAATAACAATCAATGTAAGAAACTCTGCCGCCAAAAAAGACAGCCAAATCCCATTTATTCCCCAAATATTTGACATAACAACGGCACATATCGTTATTGCTATTGCGCCTCTGAGAATCGAAGCAATAAAAGCTAATGAAGCTTTATCTGTCGCCGAATAATATGCTATCAATATAATATTAATTCCAACAATCAAATAGCCTAAAAAATAAAGTCTCATGCCATTATACGCATATAATACAAGCTCATTATTTCCCTCACTATTAAATATTGCAATAAGAAAATCCGTAGCTCCCCATGCACTTGCAATAATAATTATCTCTACAAACAGCCCTAAACCAATTGTTAATTTCAATAGCTGATGAATCTGCTTTTTATCATTTTTTCCATAGCTATTACTAATAAGCGGCTGTACTCCCTGTGAGATACCATTAAATATGGACATCGCCACGATGGATATATTTGCTATTACTCCATAGGCAGCAACGCCAATATTTCCTGCTATGCCAAGTATCAATATATTAAAAACCGCTGTGGTGACTGCTGAACTGATTTCCCCTACAAACGCGGAAACACCAAGTTTACAGCATGAAAACAAATGATAAACAGAAGGCGTTGTCCTCTGAAATTTTATACTTGTATCATTTTTATTTTCATCTATAACAGCAGATGAAAATATACGCATTTTTATTTTTCTTATATCTTTATGCAAATAATGTGTGCAGCATACAAGCATTGTCACAACTGGTGAAAAGGCGGTTGCCAAAGCTGCTCCTGCAAGCCCCCACCCCATTGGAAACATAAAAATATAATCAAATACAATATTAAATACACTTCCTGAAAGCGAACCAATCATTGCAATTGTAGTAGCGTTATCATTTCTTGCAAACGCTGTAAACGCATAATTCATCATAAAAAATGGTGTATTTATCAAAACAATTTGGATATAATTTATTCCTAAATCTGTTATAGCTTGATTTGCTCCCATTATTTTAAGCACCCATTCAGGAGCAACAATGCCTAATAAAATAAATGGAATACTAATAATGATATCCCACAACAAGGCATGTGTAAAATAAAAATCAATATTCTTCTCTCCTGTCGCTTTTCTAATGGCATATCTTGTTGCAGAGCCAATGCCAATCATAGCACCAATTGCATAAATCAATCCATAGATGGGCAGCACCAGATTCAGAACGGTCAACCCATCTGCACCAGAATGTATTGAAATGAAAAAGGTGTCTGCAAGTATATAAACAGACACACCAACCATTCCAGCTACACTTTGTAATACAAATTTCAAAAATTTCTTTGTCATCAATGTTATATGTAAATTTCCTTTCATTTTTCTAATTTAAAAATGGTGCCATACAAAGTATGGCAACCGCAAAATTCATCAAAAAAATATTAACAATAATTATAAATGCTGCAATATATTTATGCAATAGATTTCAATAAAATTTCTTTCTATTTAAGCGCTACCGTTTTCCCCAAAACAGAATTGTTTAAATGATTATGTATTTCTTTTAAATATAATAATATTGAAATAAACATATGTATCACCATACCTACTCCAAAAAGATGAATAATAAAATATATATTTAAAGTAAATGTATCTATCTTAAATAAAGTATACATAATTCCATAATATACAATATTAACCATGACTGAATTGATAAATAAATATATCGTCTTTCCCTTAGAAACAAACCATGCATCAATCATAGCAGCAACCATATAACATATATAATATGGAACCAAAATATATAGTATATTTAAAATATCTTTATCATTATTAATGCCCATTATATTATGTACAAAAAATTGCCAAAAAGGTACGGTTATAATCCATATTACTATAATAGCACAGACATATTTCCAAATATGATGAAAGGTAATCTTTTTCAACGAATTTTTTTGTATAATTTGTGCCAAACAAGTAATAGGTACTAAGAGCCAACCCCATATGAAATTATTTGCTATCCAATAATTTCCTGACTCCAAAACAGCATTTACCATACGACATACAATAAGCCCATAAATAAAATTATCTAAAAATATTTGTAATCCGCAAAAGGCTCCTTTTTTCATCCATAAACACAAAAACTCCTTGTCACATATAGCAAATGACATATACTTATTTTTAACAATAAAAATGATGGATAAAATGGCAATAAATATATTCACCATAATTTCAGAATAAGATGCTCCTAAATCCTTAAAAACAGGTATTAATATATAATCAAATACAGATAGTAAAATTATTTTTACTACTGTAAAGTATAGTTTACAAGGAACTACACACAGACCGTGAAACGGGCTGCTGACAACGGCGACGCTGAAAGCGCCGTTCATCTTGAACGTTGACTGGCTCGTCTGGCTTTGCTATCTGCATTGATACTGAATGCTCTATGACAACAATCCTTTCAAGTCAAATACTTCCATCCAAATGACATTTGTGTTCTTTCAAGTCATCAATATACGCATCTTGCCAGAAACACATATCCATTAACTTCATCGGAGGATATTCTATACCACACTCGCTAAGTTCATGCCGTAGGTTTTCAAATGCTTCCAGATTATCACAGTAGAACTCAGCAACATTTCGGATGGAATTTCTGCTAAATGTACCTTTAGAAATATGATTTTTCTTGACTGAATTTACATAGTAGCGGTCAAAGGCGGGGACACATCCTAAAACACCAAGCAGGATTTTTGTTACTAATGTATCAGTTGCGTTATTAGTAATTCCATCGGTTGAAGGTTGCTCCTTTGCGTAACAGTCCCGTATTCGTCCCGCAATGTCATTCAATAAATCTAAACTGTGTTCTTCACATAATTCCACAGCGGAAATGCCATGCAAAGGGTTATATTTCTGTTCTTGAATAATCTTCACGACAGGAATATGTACTTTGT
>CAMUHY010000005.1 GCA_947088865.1 uncultured Eubacterium sp.
CTTGAACAAGGCTTTCATGTATGGTATAGTTAATATGCAGTTTTGATGGAACAATTTTTTGTTTGGATTTTAATTTAATTTGTTTATTTAGATGGACATTGTTTATACAAGCAATGTTCATTTTTTATTTTTATAATTTTCATTGAAATGCCATATAAAATTTGTTATAATCAGATAAGACTATAACGTACATGGTGATTTGGAGGGTATAATTATGGAAACGAACATTTTGATGGAGAGTGGAACAAATGAGTTGGAGGTTCTTGAGTTTATAGTAGGTAATAATCATTATGGGATTAATGTTGCTAAGATAAAAGAGATTGTACCTTTTAATGTTGTTACTCCAGTTCCCAATTCACATCCAAGTGTGGAAGGCATTTTTATGCCTAGAGATTTGATGATTACAGTTATTGATTTGGCAAGCGTTATTAATGTTGCGCCTTCGGCTGATGTGAAGAAAGATATGTTTATTATAACCAATTTTAATAAGTTAAATGTTGCATTTCATGTTCATGCTGTTGTTGGAATACATAGAGTTTCTTGGGCTGATATTATTACACCAGATGTCACTGTAAGTTCAGCTGATAGTGGAATTGCAACAGGTATTGTTAAGATTAATGGACAATTAATTATTATTTTAGATTTTGAGAGGATTGTTTCAGATATTAGTCCTGAGACAGGATTAAAAGTTTCAGATATTGAAGCGTTAGAAGGAAGAAGAAAAAATGAATCTCATATTCTTATTGCAGAAGATTCTCCATTGTTGATGACATTAATAAGTGATTCACTTAAAAAAGCGGGATACACCAATCTTACAACATGTCCTAATGGGCAGACAGCGTGGGATTATATGTGTGATGTTAAGAAAGGTGCGGCTGCAGAAGTAAAGTGTATTATTACCGATATAGAGATGCCATTAATGGACGGGCATCGTCTAACCAAACTGGTAAAATCAGATGATGCTTTGAAGGGTATACCAATTATTATCTTTTCTTCTTTAATTAATGAACAGATGCGTATAAAAGGTGAATCTTTAGGAGCGGATGTGCAGTTGTCAAAACCAGAAATTGGTTCCTTAGTCTATGAGATTGATAAATTATTGATGTAATTATTTTATAGTATAGGATAAGTTATAAAGTAAAATTTTTGATACAGGTGATTTTGATACTCCGTAGATACTGCGGAGTATTTTACATAATAGAATAGTCTTTTAAAATTGGATTATTGAAGAACAATAAGATATATTTTTACTAAATTTTACTGGAGTAGAGTTTATAATGGATTTATACAAAGAAATAGCAGAATCATTTGTTAATGCAGATAAAGTATTGATAGGCATAGGTGCAGGGCTTAGTAAACCAGATGCAAAAATAATTGATTTTTATAATGCGTATTTAGAAAAAAAAGATTGTTTTATTATTACTTCAAGAACAGATAATCTTTTTTTTGATGTATCAATAGGTGAAAAAAGAGTGTGCAATGCACTGTTGGAAGATAATGAAAAACAGTGGACATTATATAATAAATGGTTATCAGCTACCTTAAATAAAAAGTTGTTAATAATTGAGCTTGGTGAAGATTTTAGCAGACCACATATATTTAGATGGCCATTTGAAAAAATCGTTTTTATTAATAAATTATCAACATTATATAGAATTAATGAAACGTTTTATCAGTTGCCTGAAAACATTGGTGACAGGGCATATGGATATAAGATAAATGTTAATAATTTTATTGAGGAATTAATGAAAGTACTGAAAGAAAGAAATGTTATTTGTTAAATTCAAATAAATATGTTATAATTGTTCATATTATTTTACAAAAACGGGAGTAAATAAAATTATGGCTGGTGCAGATGAAGAGAATTATCTGGATAATCTATTGAGTTCGGTTGGTGAGGAGGAGTCTAAGGAAAATGGCGAATCACCTACAAGTAATGAGAACGCTGATACATATAATGATAATAATATAAGTAAAGAAGAACAAAAAGAGGAAGATACGAATCTGGATTTGAGTGAACCAGATTTATCAGAGAGTGATTTAGAACGATTAGAAAGTATGAAATTAGATTCTATCATTGAACAAGTTACATCCGATGATATATCTGTTGAGGAGTTATTAAGCGATAATGTAAATAATGTTGCTAAAGAATTGAAGGAATCGAAAGAGTCAAAGGAAAATAGTGAAAATGTTGCTAAAGCAGACAATGAGAACGTTCATGCTGTCAATAACGAAAATGTTAATAATACAAGCGATGTACCAATAGATGTTATGGAAGATATTGATAATAAAGGGAAGAAGCGTGGCAAGAAAAAAAAGAAAAAAGGATTGATGGCTGCGCTTAAAAATATTTTCTTTGAAGATGTTGACGAAGAGATTAAAGCTTCTATTGAGGGGGCAAATACAGAAACCAATTCCAGTGATGACAAAAAGAGCAAAAAGGATAAAAAATCAAAGAAAGAAAGCAAGAAAGCTCAGCAAGAAAAGAAAGTAGATAATGATGTAGTTGGTTTGGAGGAAGAGTCGAATAAGCCAATTGATGAGAATCAGCAATTATTAGATGAAATGTATGGTGACAAGGATAATTTAGATGAAAATATTGCACCAAAAAAAGGATTGTTTGCAAAGATTCGATATAGAATGCAACAGTATAAGCAAAAAAGTGAGGAAGAAGAACGACTAGAAGAAGAAGCTGAAATTGCAGACCAAAATGAGAGGAAAAAGCTCAAAGAGGAAAAGTCAAAAGAAAAAGCAGATAAAAAGGAAGAAGCTAAAAAGGCAAAGGAAGAAAAAGCAAAAGAAAAGGCTGAAAAAGAGAAAAAACCCAAAAAGGAAAAGCCTAAGAAAGAAAAGAAACCAAAACCAGCGCCAAAGCCAGGTGATATATTAAAGATTAAGCCAAAATCAATGATACTTTTTGTGTTGTTTATCGCTAGTGTTGTTGTTTTAATTATACTTTTTAATTCTGCATTTCATTATAGTAAAAATGTAAGTGAGGCAAAAGGTTATATTGAATCGGGAAATTATGCAAAAGCATATCAAAAACTTGCTGGATTGTCTGTCCGAAAGAATGATGAACCATTATTAAGACAAGTGTCTGTTATTATGTTTGTTCAAAGACAGACAGAATCCTATAATAATTATATGCAGCTTGATATGAAAGACCAAGCTTTAAATGCTTTGGTAAAAGGTCTTGAGCGATATAATGAATATTACAGGGAAGCAGAGGAATTGGGTATCACATCACATCTTGATTCTGAAAAAGAAAAGATTTTAGAATGTTTTAAGGATACCTATCATATGTCAGAAGAGGATGCAAATAAACTTGTACAGCTTAAAAAGGATGATTTTGTATCATATTATGCTACTTTAGTAAAGTATAGAAAGGCAAAAGAATGATAGCAATAATTGATTACGATGCAGGCAATTTGAAAAGTGTTGAAAAGGCTTTTATTTCTTTAGGACAGGAGATACTAGTGACAAGGGATTCCAGTGAAATTGTAGAAGCTGAAAAGATTGTTTTGCCAGGTGTTGGCTCGTTTGGAGATGCAATGAATCATTTAGACCATTTAGGATTGATTGATACAATTAAGATGGCAGTACATAAGGGGACGCCTTTTTTGGGAATTTGTTTGGGATTACAGCTTCTTTTTGAGAAAAGCGAAGAAGCACCAGGTGTTGAAGGGCTTTCTTTACTGGAAGGTGAAATTTTAAAAATCCCTGCACAGGAGGGACTTAAAATTCCTCATATGGGCTGGAATTCATTGGATATAAAGCAAGGCGCTAGGTTATTTCATGGAATTGAAAAGTCGCCATATGTTTATTTTGTTCATTCGTATTATTTGAAGGCGGCTGATGAAAATATTGTTTCTGCTTCAACAGAATATTCGACACATATTCATGCTTCCGTTGAGAAAGATAATGTATTTGCTTGTCAGTTCCATTTAGAAAAGAGCAGTACAGTAGGATTAAAGATGCTTTCAAATTTTGCTGATTTATAATGTCTAAATTATAAAGTTATTGTTTAACCTTATCACAAAAGTTTTACTTTTTAAGTAGAGTTAGACTTATCTGTTTTGGCAAAAGTTTGACTAACAAATTTATATTTGCATATACAACATCAAGCTGTTTATGAGCTTGTGAGTTCAAAAATGGGAGATTAATATGTTTACAAAAAGAATTATACCATGTCTGGATTGCAAAGATGGAAGAGTGGTAAAAGGAACAAGCTTTTTAAATTTGCGCGATGCCGGAGACCCTATTGAAGTTGCTACCATGTATGACAAAGCAGGAGCGGATGAAGTTGTGTTTTTGGATATTACTGCTTCTAGTGATGGAAGAAATACAACGGTAGATTTAGTTAGAAAAGTTGCCGAAAAGTTATTTATTCCATTTACGGTTGGCGGCGGGATAAGGTCTGTTGATGATTTTAAGGCGTTGCTTCGAGAAGGAGCAGACAAGATTTCTGTTAATTCGGCTGCTATTATGAATCCAACTTTAATTAGTGAAGCTGCCGATAAGTTTGGAAGTCAATGTGTTGTTGTAGCCATTGATGCAAAAAGACGTGATGATGGAAGTGGCTGGAGTGTATATAAAAATGGCGGAAGAGTTGATATGTGTATGGATGCCATTGAATGGGCAATGAAAGCAGAAAAACTTGGAGCTGGCGAGATACTTTTGACAAGTATGGATTGTGATGGAAATAAATCAGGATATGATATTGAATTAACTAGAATGGTTGCCGAACATGTTTCAATACCCGTTATTGCATCAGGTGGTGCTGGCAATAAACAACATTTTTATGATGTATTTACTGAGGGAAAAGCGGATGCAGCTCTTGCCGCCTCCTTATTTCATTACAAAGAGCTTGATATTATGGATTTAAAGCACTATTTAAAAGAAAAAAATATTTCAATGAGGATGATTTAATTATGACAATGATTGACAATGATTGGCTTGAAGCCATTGGAGATGAATTTAAAAAAAATTACTACAAGGAGTTATACGAATTTGTAAAAGAAGAGTATAACACAAACACAGTTTATCCATTACCAGATGATATTTTTAATGCGTTTCATTTAACGCCGCTGAGTGAAGTAAAAGTATTAATATTGGGACAAGACCCATACCATGAAGAAAATCAAGCACATGGTCTAAGTTTTTCCGTTCCTGAAAATCAAAAAGTAATTCCACCTTCACTTAAAAACATTTATAAGGAATTAAAGGATGATTGCGGATGTTATGTGCCAGACAACGGCAATTTAGTAAAATGGGCTAAACAAGGTGTTTTATTGCTCAATACAGTGTTGACTGTTCGCGCACATGCGGCATTTTCGCATAAAGATAAAGGTTGGGAACAATTTACCGATGCCGTTATTCAGGCTGTCAATGACCAAGACAGACCAATTGTGTATATGTTGTGGGGAACACCTGCACAAAAGAAAAAATCAATGTTAAACAATCCAAAGCATTTGGTTTTGACAGCACCACATCCAAGTCCATTATCGGCACATAGAGGATTTTTTGGCTGCAAGCATTTTAGTAAGACCAATGAATTTTTAAAGAATAATGGGTTAGAAGAAATTGATTGGCAGATAGAAAATATCAGGTAACGGAGTGTATTTTTATGGGGTGTTTAGCTGTTTTGTTTGCTTTAAATGAGCAGGAAGTAGAACAATTACGATTGGTAAAAAGACAAGACCGTTCCGATTATATGCACGAAGAAATTGAAGAGGTATTTTTTGATGACTATCCAGAATATACATGCGAATTAGATAAGTCATGGGATGCTATGCATCGAATGTTGACGGATGGCAATCTTAATTTTGAAAATACATTTCAACCACTGTGCAATGTGATTTTTGGCGGAGAATTTTTATATGGACTTGTGCGTGAATCTTCAGGAGAAGTTATAACGCCTGAAACAGAAGATGATGAGTTTATGATTTTGAAAACGCCAGAACAGGTAGCCGAGATAGCAAAAGTACTTCCAGAACGAACGAAAGCCGAATGTCGTGAATGTTATAATAAAATTGATGAAGACGATTATGGTTTTCCGTTAGATGATGAAGATTTTGAATACACATGGGAATATCTCCAAGAAAGTTTAGCGTTTTGGAAAAAAGCGGCAGAAGAAAAGAGATATGTATTGTTTACAGTTGATAGATAAGTGTTGTAAAAGTATTTAAAGTTAAAAAATAAGCAGTTTTTAAAAAGATTCCTATACCAATAAATGGTATAGGTTTTTTTAATTAATGCACATGGGCGTCCAAATGAAATATGTCAACAAGCTGACGGACGCCTAGCGCATGAGTAGGGGAGGATAAATATTTTCTACTTGATTACAGACATCCAAAGAAAAAATAATTATATTGAGGATTTTTTATTTTTGAACAAATTTGTAAATAGTGCAAAAATAAAAAGAATAATGATTAACAGAATAATATTCCATTCCACAGGAGCAAGAAAGCAAGTATTGAAAATGGTATGCAGAAATGCCAGTATAAATATATTTTGATAGTTATAATAGGCAAAACCAATAACAAGTGATAAAAGGATAGTCCATATAAAGAAAAAAAGAATTTCTTTTATAGTCAATGAATTTCGGATATACCACATTGGAATATGCCATAGTCCCCAAATGATTCCTGTACAGAGTATATAATGAATTTTTGTTGTTTGATTGGATATTCGTTTAAGAAAAAATCCTCTCCATGCTGCTTCTTCCAATAATGCCATAATAAAAAGGTAAATGCCATTTATGATGACAAAAGAAATGGATGGATATATATTATAAAATAAATGTTGATTACCTTTGGTGATAGAATATATATAAGAAGTCATTAATCCAACAATAATAAATAATATACATATTAAAATTGAGTGAAAAATTTTTTTGCTTGTAAATAAGTCCAAAAACCATTGTTTTAGTGTATGTTCACTTATTTCAACAATAATGGAACAAGCCAATGGAGTAAGAACAAATAAATATTTGGCGTTTAACAATGCGGCAGGAATATGTAAGCCTTGTTTTTGTAATAACATGGGCAGATAACAAAGAAAGGATAGGAATAATACGATTAGAATCCAGCAAATCGTTTTTGTTTTCGTTTTTATTTTAGAAGAATGTACTTTTGTATTATCATGCTTTTTTGTTGGCATATTGATTGTCCTTTATTTTAAATTTTTAAAGCTTTGTGCAGTCCTGTGCAAGCCAAAAATCATATCCTTTTGAATATGTTAAAATTTTTTGGTAATATTCTTTAGAATGTGCATCGGAATAAATCACAGCATCGATAAATTCTTGCGGCGGTTTGTAATGATGTTGTAAAATATAGTGAATAATTAAGCTGGGAGCGGCATATACTTTTTCATCTTGTCCCCAGACACGAATTTCATAGTAGCCAACATTTCGCGTTTCACCCTTAAACGTAACTGTTGGCACACCTGTTTTTGCATTTTTACAAAAGTCGCATGTGTGAAATCCTCTGCATACTTGTACAGGATATCTTAAGTAATGCCAAAGTTTTTCTATAAATTCTTCAGGGACATCACCTGTCTTGAAAAAATGTCCTTTCTTTAACCAGCCAATATTAAGAGTTTCTTCTTTATCCATATATTTATATGTTGTTAAATCTTTAAAGTACATGTTTATCCTCAATAAGATTATAATTTATTATTGTTATAAGTAATTTGTTAAAAAAATAGATTTTTATATTGCAATTGACGTCTATGTGTTGTTTGGAACAACGTTACTAAAATATAAAAACGACACGCAAGCGTGCCGTCCCTATATTTATTCTTCCTCTTCCAATTCGTCGCCAGCAATTGCGCCGACAGATGATACAATAACAACAGTTGCTATAATAGAAATGGCAACGCCAATGATTGGACCAATAAATAATAAAAACATAATGTCACCGACCTTTCTTAAGCTAGTCTTATTATAATCTTATTACATTATTTTTTCAAGATTTTTATTTGCTGTTGCCAGCATTAATTTAATTCGGTTTAACTGATTGACTTCAGAAGCGCCAGGGTCATAATCCACAGCAATAATATTGGATTCTGGAAATGTTGTTCTAAGCTCTTTAATAACGCCTTTTCCTACAATATGATTTGGAAGGCAGGCAAATGGCTGACAGCATACAATATTGTTGACACCATTGTGCATAAGTTCAATCATTTCTCCAGTAAGAAGCCAGCCTTCACCTGTTTGATTGCCCAGTGAAACCAAATCTTTTGCCAAGTCTGCTGTTTCCTTAATATTGGATGGAGGCGTAAATCGCTTGCTGTTTTTCAGTGCATTGTTTCCTGCTTTTCTAAACCACTCAATAATTTTTATAATGGAATTGTTGACAAATGCGGATTTTTTGGAAGCGCCAAGATACTTCTTTTTAAAGTTGGCATTTTCTGCACAATACAAAAGAAATCCCATTAAATCAGGAACAACTGCTTCCGCACCTTCCGATTCCAATAAATCGACAATATAATTATTGGCAGATGGAAGAAATTTAACAAGAATTTCACCAACAATGCCCACACGTGGTTTTTTAATATCTAAAAGTTCAATCGAGTCAAAGTCATTTACAATAGCTTGGCAATTTTTATTAAATTCACTCATGGATACTTTATTTTCTTGCAGTTGTTTGATAATGATATCTTTCCATTTTTCATGAAGTGCATTGACAGAACCAGCAACTTTTTCATAAGGTCTTGTTCGGTATACGACATTCATAAAAATATCACCATATTCAATTGCCATCATTGCTTTTTTTAGCATCGTTAAGTCATACTTAAATCCAGAGTTGGATTCAAGTCCTTGTGCGCTTAAAGAAATGACAGGAATATAAGATAAACCAGCTTTTCCAAGCGCTCTACGTATAAAGCCGATATAGTTGGAAGCTCTGCATCCACCTCCCGTTTGTGTGATAATAATGGCGGTTCTATGTAAGTCATATTTTCCAGATAAAACGGCATTCATAATCTGTCCAACAACCATAAGCGAAGGATAGCAGGCATCATTGTTGACATATTTTAAACCGACATCAACAGACGACTTATTATCATTGTCAAGGACTTCAAAATTATATCCACATGAATTGAGTGCTGGTTCTAATAAATCAAAATGAATCGGTGACATTTGAGGACACAATATCGTATAATTTTTTCGCATTTCCGGTGTAAATTCAACACGTTCATAAGCAGAACTGGTAATCGTTCTCTTTAAGTGATGTTTGTCACGCACTTTTAATGCGGCGATTAACGAGCGTACTCGTATTCTTGCGGCGCCAAGATTATTGACTTCATCAATTTTTAAAACGGTATAAATCTTGCCCGCTTTTACTAAAATATCATTAACCGCATCGGTTGTTACGGCATCAAGACCACAGCCAAAGGAATTAAGCTGAATTAAATCCAGATTTTCCTTTGTCTTAACAAAACTTGCCGCCGCATAGAGTCTTGAATGATACATCCATTGGTCCATTACAATCAAAGGTCGCTCCACTGTCCCTAAATGGGATACAGCATCCTCTGTAAGTACAGCAATTCCATAAGAATTGATTAATTCCGGGATACCATGATTAATTTCAGGGTCTACATGGTATGGTCGTCCAGCTAAGACGATGCCTCGCTTTCCATGTTCATCAAGATAGGAAAGGACTTCCTCGCCTTTTTTTTGGACGTCAAGTCGAAATTGAATCAACTCATTCCAAGCGTATATAACTGCATTTTTAACCTCTTTTGAAGGAATATCTGAAAATTCTTCAATCAGTCGTTTGGATAGAATACTAGCATTTTCAAAGGATAAAAATGGATTTCTAAAATCAATATGGTGCGTTTTTAATTCTTCTACATTATTTTTAATATTTTCAGCATACGATGTCACAATAGGGCAGTTGTAGTGATTATTTGCCTTGTCAATCTCCTTATGTTCATAAGGAACACAAGGATAAAATATAAATTGAACGCCCTGTTTAATAAGCCATGATATATGACCATGTGCAAGTTTGGCAGGGTAACATTCCGATTCCGAAGGTATGGATTCAATGCCCAGTTCATATATTTTTCGATTGGATTGCGGCGACAGCAAAACACGATATCCTAATTTTGTAAAAAATGTAAACCAAAAAGGATAATTTTCATACATATTAAGGACGCGAGGTATACCAACAATGCCTCTTGTAGCTTCATGTGCTTCCAATGGTTCATAGTCAAATAGTCGGTGCAGTTTATAATCAAATAAGTTTGGAAGTTTTTTGGTACTTTTTTCTTTGCCAAGACCTCGTTCGCAGCGATTGCCAGTAATAAACTGTCTGCCTCCAGAAAACTTATTGATGGTAAGATGACAGTTGTTTGTACAGCCTTTACATCGTGCAATTGTTGTGTCAAAGGTTAAAGCATTGATTTTATCAATGCCAAGCATAGACGATTCCGATATGCCATCATAGCGCTCACGGGCGATAAGGGCGGCGCCAAATGCTCCCATAATACCTGCAATATCAGGTCTTATAGCATGGACACCCGTTATTTTTTCAAAACTTCTAAGCACAGCATTATTGTAGAATGTTCCGCCTTGAACAACAATATGTGTACCTAAATCTTTTGGTTCTGAAATTTTTATAACTTTGTACAGTGCATTTTTAATAACAGAATATGCAAGTCCGGCAGAAATATCGGCAACTTCTGCCCCTTCTTTTTGTGCCTGTTTTACTTTAGAATTCATAAATACCGTACAGCGTGTTCCTAAATCAATTGGATTAGAGGCAAACAATGCTTCTTTTGCAAATTCTTGAACGGTAAAGTTTAACGATTTTGCAAAGGTTTCAATAAAGGAACCACAGCCAGAAGAACAAGCTTCATTTAGTAAAACAGAATCAACGGTCTGATTTTTAATCTTGATGCATTTCATATCTTGACCGCCAATATCAATAATGCAATCTACATCGGGGTCAAAAAAGGCAGCAGCATAAAAATGAGAAACGGTCTCAACTTCTCCCTCATCAATCATCAACGCTGCCTTAATTAAAGCTTCACCATATCCAGTAGAGCAGGAATGAACAATTTTGGCGTTAGAAGGCAACAGAGAATAAATTTCCTTTAGTGATTTGATGGTCGTAGCAAGCGGAGAACCATTGTTGCTTGAATAAAAGGAATATAATAATTTGCCGTTTTCATCGACCAATGCCACTTTTGTTGTCGTGGAACCTGCATCGATTCCAAGATAGCAATTTCCTTCATATTCTTTGATGTCCGCCGTCTCTACTTTGGCATGTGCATGCCGATTGATAAATGCATCGTAGACGAGTTGGTTTTCAAAAAGCGGCTGCATACGTTCCACTTCAAAGTCTAGTTTAATTTTGCCCTGTAATTTTTCAATCATGGCAGAAATAGGAATATGTACCTCTTCTTTATAATTCATAGCAGCGCCGATAGCAGCAAAAAGATGTGAATGCGTTGGAGCAATAATCTGTTCTGGAGCAAGGCTTAATGTTCGTATAAAACAATTTCTTAACTCTGAAAGGAAATGAAGCGGTCCGCCTAAAAAGGCAACGTTTCCACGAATAGGCTTGCCGCAGGCAAGACCAGAAATCGTTTGATTGACAACAGCCTGAAATATAGAAGCAGATAAATCGGGTTTTGTAGCTCCTTCATTAATTAATGGCTGGATGTCGGATTTGGCAAATACGCCGCAGCGGGCAGCAATAGGGTATATAGATTGATAATTTTTGGCATACTCATTAAGACCGAGCGCATCGGTCTGCAAAAGAGTTGCCATCTGGTCTATAAAAGAACCTGTACCACCTGCACAGATACCATTCATACGTTGGTCGATACCATTTGTAAAGTAGATAATTTTGGCATCTTCTCCACCCAATTCAATAGCAACATCACATTGTGGAGCTTCCGCCTGAAGTGTCGTTGAAACAGCAATAACTTCTTGAGTAAAAGGCACTTCAAGATGTTTTGCAAGAGTTAATCCGCCAGAGCCAGTAATAACAGGAAAACAATCAAATGTTCCCAATTGTTCAACCGACTTTTCAAGCAATAATTGTAATGTTTCCTGTATATTTGCAAAATGTCTTTCATAATCTGAGAATACTACGTTGTCTTGATTATCAATTAAGGCAATCTTAACAGTAGTAGAACCAATATCAATACCTAACTTAAATGAATTCATATATCTTAGCCAAAGGCTGCCTCCTTTTAAAATCTCTAGTTCCTGTCGAAAAAGGTCGAAACCGTAATAGGGATATTATATTACGAATAAAATTTTTTTTCAACATTAGTTTAAACAAACAGTTCTGTCATGTAATTGTTGACAAAAAACATGCACTTCTTTATACTTTAAACTAATTACTTCAATTTTTATAGCGGTAAATTATAGAATTAAGTGAAAAATAAATGAGTAAAAACATCGTTTCATCATGGTGTAAAAAAATAAAGAAAGGATAATTAATTTAATGAAATGGTTTGATAAATTAGAACGCAGATTTGGTAAATATGCCATACACAATCTGATGTATTATATCATAGGTATCTATGTACTTGGATTTGCGGTGGCTATGTTTTTTCCAGATGTATATAGTGCGTATTTAAGTCTTGATGTGGAAATGATACTAAGGGGGCAGGTATGGAGACTGCTTACATTTATGTTACAGCCTCCATCATACAGTTTGATTTTTATTTTGTTTACCTTGTATTTCTATTATATGATTGGTACAGTGCTTGAGCGAATATGGGGGGCTTTTCGATTTAATGTCTATTATTTTAGCGGGGTAATCCTGCATATTATTGCAGCGTTTATCATATATTTTATTTTTGGACAGTCCTTTTCAATGTCTACCTATTATATTAATTTAGCGCTTTTTATGGCGTTTGCGGTAGAACAGTCTGATACACAGGTATTATTATTTTTTGTATTGCCTATCAAGATGAAATGGCTGGGTATTTTAGACGGCATTATTTTTGGGATTACGATTGTCGGCGGCTTTATGGTGACAATACTGCCAGAGACTGTCTGGTATGGATTATATAATATGGGGCTTTTAGCGGGTAGTGTATATTATTGTTATGTCAATGCAACCTGTGCGCTGGTATCCATGTTAAATTTTCTTGTTTTTTTGCTGATTACATTTAAAAAGCCTGCTAGAACAGCAACGCAGCGCAATTATCAAAAAATGCAAAAAACGGCAAGGAAAGCACAAAAGAATCAACAGCGCCCAAGTTTTAATGAAAAATTTTACAATGCCAACAGTGAAAAATCAACGTGGGAGAGCGCCAATAAGCCTTATATAAACAGGGGCGGTGCAAAACATCAGTGTGCTGTCTGCAAAAGAACAGAATTAGATGATGACAGTCTAGTTTTTCGATATTGTTCTAAATGTGTAGGCGGAAAAGAATATTGTAATGAACATCTTTATACGCATATTCATGTGAAATAAATAATCAATATTTTTATAATGGAGGATAGTTTAATGAAGAAAACAAAGATTATATGTACAATGGGTCCTAATACAAATGACCGAGAGCTGATTAAACAGCTTGCGCTTGCTGGTATGGATATAGCAAGATTTAATTTTTCTCATGGAAATCAAGAAGAACAGGGAGGACGATTCAAACTTGTTGACAGTGTGAGAAGCGAGTTAAATATTCCTATTGCGACATTGCTTGACACAAAGGGTCCAGAGATTAGAACAGGTGTTATTAAGGATGGCAAAAAGATTACACTGAATGAAGGGCAAAAATATATATTGACAACAAGAGAGGTGGAGAGTGATGAAAATATCAACCATATCACATATGCTGGACTGCCTAAGGATATTGCAGAGGGGAATCTTATATTAATTGATGATGGCTTGATTGAATTAAAAGTGACAAAGATTGTTGAAGATACCGATATTGAATGTATTGTTGTCAATGGCGGAGAGCTTGGCTCTACAAAAGGAGTTAATGTGCCGAATGTCAGTATTCGTCTGCCTGGTATTACTGAAAAAGATAAAGAAGATATTTTGTTTGGAATCGAGCAGGGATTTGATTTTATTGCGGCTTCATTTGTGCGCAATGCAGCATGTATTCAGGAGATAAAAGAAATTTTGTGGTCGCA
The DNA here is from genome assembly GCA_947088865.1 of uncultured Eubacterium sp. Lineage (GTDB taxonomy): Bacteria > Bacillota > Clostridia > Lachnospirales > Lachnospiraceae > Lachnospira. The sequence continues at coordinate 14,108 of CAMUHY010000005.1, forward strand.
TGATGCCGATATTCCAGTAATTGCAAAGATTGAGAATGCGGAGGGGATTCGTAATATTGATGAAATTATCCGTGTGTCTGACGGCATTATGATTGCAAGAGGTGATATGGGTGTTGAGATTCCATCAGAGGAAGTTCCACGTATTCAAAAGGATATTATTAGAAAATGCAATGAAGCCTACAAGCCTGTTATTACAGCAACACAGATGTTAGATTCCATGATTCGCAATCCGCGTCCTACAAGAGCAGAAGTGACAGACGTTGCCAACGCTATATATGACGGTACCGATGTTGTTATGTTATCGGGTGAGACTGCCAATGGAAAATATCCGCTTGAAGCGTTAAAGATGATGGCTAAGATTGCTGAGTCCACAGAAAAAGACTGTGTGAGCAGAAGAATTGACAATACGCAAGTGCATACCAAAAGGAGTATTTCAAGCGCTGTTGCCAATGCATCCGTACAGACGGCCGATATTTTAAATGCCAAAGCAATTGTATGTCCAACAATTTCTGGTTTTACAGCAAGATTGACTTCAAAGTTAAAACCAGAAGCATTGATTATCGGCTGTTCACCATATGAGAATGTACTTCGCAAGATGCAGATATATTGGGGCGTAAAACCTTTAAAGACAGCCGTTGAAAAATCGACGGACAAAATTGTAGACCATGCGATTGAGGTTGCAGAAAATGCAGGATATATCGGTGAGGGGGATGTTGTTATTGTATCGGCAGGTATTGCCACTAATTCAGCGCCAACTTCAAAGAGAGGTCTGACAAATACTATGAGAGTCGTTACGATTTAACCTTTGGAGAAAGTAATGGATAAAGCAAAAAAAATATTGATATGGATTCCAGCAGTGATAGTAGCCTTTATCATATTTGGATTTTCAGGTCAAAATGGGGAACAATCCAAAGGATTAAGCTATAAAGTAGCAGAGGTGCTGGTAGATGGAGCGGATGCGCTGCACTTGATTGATATAAAATATATTGGAAGAGAACATGCGATTGAGCAGATGCAAACCCCTGTGAGAAAAATTGCACATATGACAGAGTACGCGCTTTTTGCGTTAAGTGTATATATTGCACTTGCCGTTGATGGAATAAAGTGGCGTTGGACAAAATATGCAGCCTTTTTGATTGTTGTTGCATATGCTTGTACCGATGAACTGCACCAGTTATTTATTTCGGGCAGAAGTGCTTCGATTATTGATGTGCTTATTGATGCAACAGGTGGATTTATAGCCATATTCATATGTATGATGTGTGATAAGAGGCGAAAAGTTGTTATATAAATTGAACGTATATTTACGGCATGAGAAAGAGAAGGGAAAGGATAAAAATGAAAGTATATGATGAACTGATAGCCAGAGGTTTAATTGCTCAGGTTACAGACGAGGACGTAATTAAAGATTTAATCAATAATGGAAAGGCAACGTTTTATATTGGTTTTGACCCTACGGCAGATAGTCTTCATGTTGGACACTTTATGGCATTGTGTTTGATGAAACGACTTCAGATGGCAGGCAATAAGCCTATCGTGCTTATTGGAGGCGGTACGGCGATGATTGGCGACCCTTCTGGCAGAACGGATATGCGTCAGATGATGACGCCTGAAATGATACAACACAATGTGGACTGTTTTAAAAAGCAAATGGAAAAATTTATTGATTTTTCAGCCGGAAAGGCTATTATTGTGAATAATGCAGATTGGCTTTTAAAGCTTAATTATGTTGAATTGTTAAGGGAAGTTGGCGCTTGTTTTTCAGTCAATAATATGTTAAGGGCAGAATGTTATAAGCAGAGAATGGAAAAAGGATTAAGCTTTTTAGAGTTTAACTATATGATTATGCAGTCTTATGATTTCTTGATGCTGTATCAAAAATATGGCTGTACGCTTCAATTTGGCGGCGATGACCAATGGAGCAATATGCTTGGCGGAACAGAGCTTATCCGAAGAAAGTTAGGCAAAGATGCCAGTGCAATGACCATTACATTATTGTTAAATTCAGAAGGCAAAAAAATGGGAAAGACACAAAAAGGAGCAGTGTGGCTTGACCCAGAAAAAACGACGCCTTATGAATTTTATCAATATTGGAGAAATGTAGATGATGCCGATGTGCTTAAATGTATTCGTTTGCTTACATTTTTGCCAATAGAAGAAATCGAAGCCATGAACGATTGGGAAGGCGCACAGCTTAATAAGGCAAAAGAGATACTGGCGTATGAGCTTACAAAACTGGTTCACAGTGAGGAGGAAGCAAAAAAAGCAGAGCAGACTGCAAAATCCATTTTTACGGGAGGCGATTCAGAAAATATGCCGTCCGTTGAGATTGATTTGGATGTATTTAAAGAAGGCAATATTGATATTATATCCATTGTACATTTAGCGGGCTTGGTTTCTTCACGTTCAGAAGCTAGAAGAGCAATAGAACAAGGCGGCGTCAGTATTAATGGAGAGCGAGTAAATTCAATAGAAGAAACGTTTCCTTTAGAGCTTTTTAAAGATGGGGTTGTTGTTAAAAAAGGTAAAAAAAGTTTTAAAAAGGTTACTGTGAAAAAATAGGAATATTTATGAAAAAAGAAGATATTATCATTATAAGAATAACAAGCGCAGCAGTGTTGCTTGCTGCGCTGGCATTAATTTTATTATTGGGCGCACAGTCAGGATTGTTTCAGTATTATATAGATATGATAAATAATAATGAATACAGTCATATGGCGGGTTCCGCTTATAATGCTGCATTTTTTAATGGAGCAAATACGATTTATACCTTTTTATTTGATTTGACACTCTATACAACTATTATCGGTGCAATAGGCTTATTACTAAAATTAAAAGGCGTTTCTTCTATCGCTTTATGCGGCGCTGTCAGCAGTATTGTAACAGGTGTTTATATTATATTGGTATATATATTAGAAAATAATGTTTTATTACATAAGGCGGCATCTTATATCTATCTGCATGAAACGGGCAATTATGCTGATGGGGACAGAATACTTCATATAAAAGTTGTAATTATGGGAATTGTTCTTATTGCTATTGGTATTTTAGCTATTTTAATTATTAAGAGCAGCAATGTGAAAAAGATGTATTCCTATAACAGTTCCTATAAACATACAGGGCTGATTGCTATGCTTCCTGTATTTTATGGCTGTATTTTTATGGAAATAGTAAAAAATATATTATTGGAATCCGTCACAAACATTCAGGAACAAGATGGACAAGTGTATACGATTTTGACAGAACATTATTTTGATGGTATGCCATTATTTCATATAAAATTAATAGGCGTTGTATTAATCTCTGCTGTTTTGATTGTATTTGTCAATCGATTTATCCGCAAATTTCAGATTGATAAAACAATTATAGGCATTGTTTTTGGGTTGGCGTATGTTGTACAGATTGTTTTTATTATGGTAAATCCGCCTCGATTGTTTGGCTATTTATCTTTTGATGAACATATTTGTGATATGGTGGACGCTTCCAATGTGGTCTATATGATTATGTATGCGCTTGATGTTGTGTTTGTCAGTATATTGACAGCAGTATGTTTAAAAGATGATTACAGTCATAAAAAAATACTGATAACACTCAGTATACATTTTGTTATCAGCATTTTAGCTATTATAGGACTTCATTTTATTAGTCTTTCTGCAATATTTGCAGGTTGTGCAGCAGCCGATTTGGTTGCGTTAATCAGCTTCTTTTATACATCGAATATCCGTGCTGGCAACCATTGAAAAGTTGGTGTAATAGACCACAAATCCAGGTTTTGCGGCAGCAGGTTTTTTAACTTCTTTTTTTAAAACATAATCAACTTCGACTTTTTCCTGATTTTGTCCTTTTGAGTAGTAGGCGGCTAAAGCGGCTGCTTCCTCAAAGGTCTTGTCAGGAATTTCTTTTCCTTCCGATTTTAAGATAACATGCGAACCTGCCATTTGTTTTGCGTGAAACCACCAGTCGTCATTTTTGGCAAATTTAAACGTTAGTTCATCATTTTGATAATTATTTTTTCCAACATAAATATCAAAACCATCCGAAGAAATATAATGAAATGGTTTACTTGTTATTTTTTCTTTTTTCTTGTTATTTGTTTTTTTATGAATATAACCAGAGTCCATCAATTCTTGCTTTAATTGAATGAGGTCTTCTTCCGATGTGGCGATATCAAGAGAAGTAGCAATAGACTCTAAGTGTATGATTTCATTTTTAGTGTCTTGTAACTGTTTGCTTCCTGCTTCATAGGTTCGCTTTAATTTATTGTATTTATTAAAGTATTGAATCGCATTTTCTTTAGCGCTCAAGGTAGCATCAAGCGGAATTTCAATTTCTTCGTTGGTGTAATAGTTGAGGGCTTTAAACGATGTACTTCCCTCAGGGATATGATATCCGTAAGTGTTAATCAATTCCCCATAAACTTTAAATTTATCACGCTTTTTGGTATCTTTTATCTGTTTTTCCTGAATGTTTTGTTTTTTGTAGGAGCGCTCAAGAGCGTTGGATACAATTCTTCTCAAATCTGACGACTTTTGGCGTATTCTAGTAATGGTCTCTTTTTTAGAATAAAAATCAACAATCAGTTCACTGATAGAATGATATGATACCGTTTTATCAAACATACTTAATGGAATAGAGGCAAAGTCTTTTGGCGCATCGTTTTCAAAACATATATTGGGTGTATATTGATTGGATTTTACACAGTCCATTACATGGGAAAATAGATGAAACAGATGGATTTGTTCTTTTTCATCAAGCGTATTTGCAGAATGTTCTGGATTGACAGCAGCATCATAACATATCTGTTGTGAGACAAGAGGACTGATGCCCGTATATTTTTGATAGAGCGTTTTAAAAATGCTGTTTGGTGATGTCTTTAATATCGTACAAAATGATTGCAAATCGGCTTCAAGAGGATTTAATTTATCCGTTGTATTGGGGATAAAATAGGGTTTGCCCGGCAGCACTTCACGCACAGAGCTCATCTGTGCAGATACATGTTTTATACTGTCAAGAATAATATCATTGTCACAAAATATAATGTTGCTATGTTTTCCCATCAGTTCAACAATTAAATGTTTGCTGCACAAATCACCCATTTCATTGAGATGTTCGACTTCCATATCAAGGATTCGTTCTAATCCAGGCTGCGTTATTGATAATACACGTCCATTGTTTAGATGCTTTCTTAAAAGCATACAAAAATTAGGCGCCGTCATAGGGCTTGGTTTATTGTGCTTTGTAAGACATACCAACGGCAGGCTGGCATTGGCAGATAAAGTCAATCGATACTGACCTTCTTTTGTCTTAAATGTTATCAATAATTCATCCGTTTCAGGCTGTGCAATTTTATATATTCTGCTGCCAAGCAGCACATCCTTTAATTCTTTTGCAATATTAGCAATTACAATTCCGTCAAGTGCCATAAGTACCTCCATCAGACATAAAGCTGCAATTAATTGTAGCTTATTTTAGCATAAATTTTAGAATATGTCTTGTACTTTATACAAAATATTGATATACTGCTTAAATATAAGGTGTAAAATAATTTCTTATAATATTTAAAATATATTGAAAATATATAACTTTGTAAAGGATTATAAAGAGTAAGTGTAGAAGCGTTGCAAATTCGATAAAGTTATTTTTATATAAAACGTTTCAGAATGGAAGGCAATATGATAAAAAGTATGACAGGCTTTGGTCGATGTGAATGTATTGAGGGGCAGAAAAAAATTATTATAGAGATTAAATCGGTGAATCATCGCTATTTGGAAACCAGTATTAAGATGCCCAAAAAGCTCAATGTGTTTGAGGGAAGGATTCGCGATGTGTTAAAGAAATATATCAGCAGAGGAAAAATAGATATATTTATTATCTACGAGGATTTGACAGAAAATCAAGTGAGCTTAAAATACAACAGTGATTTGGCAAAAGAATATATGCGAATATTTGATGAAATTTCACAGCAGTTTCAGAAAGTAAATGATGTAACCGTAGGCGCCTTATCAAGGTATCCAGAGGTGATTACGATGGAGGAAGCTTCCATTGATGAGGAAGCATTGTGGAATTTTATTAAAAATGCAGTTGAAAGCGCATGTAAACAGCTTGTTGATACAAGAATATCAGAGGGAAATAATCTAAAGAACGACTTAATTGGAAAGCTTGACCATATGCAGGTGATTGTTGACTACATAAAGGAACGAAGCCCTCAGATTATGAAAGAGTACCGAAGCAAACTTGAAAATAAAGTAAAAGAACTGCTTAGTGATACACATATTGACGAGAGCAGAATTGCCACAGAAGTGATTATCTATGCCGATAAGATATGTGTTGATGAGGAGACCGTTCGGTTGGAAAGCCATATTGCACATGCCAAAGGTTGTTTAAATGAGGACGGCGGAATAGGTCGAAAGATGGATTTTATCGCACAGGAGATGAACAGAGAAGCAAATACAATATTGTCAAAAGCCAATGATATTGATATTTCCAACCATGCGATTGAATTAAAGACAGAGATTGAAAAGGTAAGAGAGCAGATACAAAATATTGAATAAGAAATGCAGTCAAGTTATGGTATTTGCTTGACGCGTTTTATTGTAGTTTGTGCTTGATTGTTTGTGTTTAATTCGATATAATTACTTGTAATATGAAAATGTACAAGTCAGAAAGAAGGACTGATGAAACAATGGATAAACGTGGAAAATTACTGATTATTTCAGGCTTTTCTGGAGTTGGAAAAGGAACCGTAGTCAAGGGATTGCTTGATATGTATAAAAATTATGCCATATCGGTGTCAGCGACGACAAGAAAGCCTCGTGAGGGAGAGATTGACGGCAAGTCTTATTTTTTTAAAACAGTCGATGAGTTTAAGACCATGATTGATAAAAATGAGTTTTTAGAATATGCGCAGTATGTCAATAATTATTACGGAACACCAAAAGCATATGTAGAACAACAGCTTTCTAAAGGCAATAATGTGATTCTTGAAATCGAGGTTGTTGGAGCTTGTAATGTCAAAAAAATTTATTCGGATGCCGTGATGATATTTATTGTGCCTCCAAATGCAAAAGAATTATGTGATAGACTTACGTTTCGAGGTACAGAGGCGACCGATGTCATTCGCGAACGATTGACGAGAGCTGTTGATGAAGCTGACGATGTAGAAAAATATGATTATGTTGTGGTTAATGATACAATAGAAAACTGTGTTGACACAATAAATGACATTGCAAATGATAACAGTGCCGTTATGGAACGCTGCAAAATTTCAGCAAATTTACCATTTATTAAGGTTATAAAAAATGATTTGAAGAATATATTGAAGGGAGAATAATTTTATATGTTACATCCATCATATTCCGAGTTAATGGAAGTTGTTAATAGTGAGGTTGAGGAGGGAGAACAGCCAATTGTACAAAGTCGTTATTCAATTGTAAAAGCGACTGCTGCAAGAGCAAAACAGATTATTGATGCGAGATATCTCGAGGAAAAATATGATAAGCTTAAATTAGCAGAAAAAGATAGCAAAGACGGAGAACCTAAAAAGACGGCTGAAGATAAGAGAAAAATTGCACTAGGACAGGAATTGATTGATAATGCCTCAGGTATTAAGCCATTGTTAGTTGCTGTCAGAGAACTCCATGAAGGTAAGATTAAAATTGTTGGAAATGGTTTAGAAAATATTTAACCTCATCAAGGAAGTCTCCCACTTCAATGCTGCAAAGGCATAAGTGGAGGTGGGAACTTGCTTGTTTCAGTGGGAGTATAAGCTCCCACTGAAAAGCTACGATAGTAGCTATGAGGTTATGAGCAAGTAGCGTAGCGGATTCGAATATCCGTTTAACTTTCGGGATTATTGATAATACCGCGTAGGTACAATGATGGGGCTGTCGCACTAAGTAATAAAACACAAAATGTATATACATTTTGCCGTGATTTTTCTTAATGCGATAGTCTCATTTTTTAACAATATAATGGATTGTTTAATGTACAAAAATATGTGGAGGAATATATTTTGAAAATAATGTTTATTTCGCTGGGGTGCGATAAAAATCTTGTCGATACAGAATATATGCTTGGTATACTGAAAGATAAAGGTTTTGAATTTACAGATGATGAGATGGAAGCGGAAATTATTGTTGTTAATACGTGTTGTTTTATTCATGATGCTAAGCAGGAAAGCATCAATACCATTATAGAGATGGCAGAACATAAACAAGATGCCTGTTGCAAATTACTGATTGTTTCGGGCTGTCTGGCACAGCGGTATCAAGATGAAATTATCAAAGAAATACCAGAAGTGGACGCTATTATTGGAACATCAAGTTATGATAAGATTGCAGAAGTGATTTTATCAAAGTTGCCTGTTGACAGCCCATTATCAAAAGAGGACGTTTCATTTAATAAAAACAATGTTTTAGAAAATGTTAATAGACTTGTTGAGGTATCTAGTGATAGAATTATTACAACAGGCGGGTATTATGAATATTTAAAAATTGCGGAAGGCTGTGACAAACACTGCACATACTGTATTATTCCTAAGATTAGAGGATGTTATAGAAGTTATAGCATGGAATATCTTATCAAAGAAGCATGGATGCTTTCTCAAAATGGCGTTAAGGAACTGATACTTGTAGCTCAGGAAACAACCATGTATGGCGTTGATTTATATGGAAAAAAGTCTTTGTCGAAATTATTGTATAAACTTTCTGAAATTGATGGAATAGAATGGATTAGAATATTATATTGTTATCCAGAAGAGATTGACAAAGAATTGATTGCTGCTATTAAAAATATATCTAAAGTAGTGAAATATTTAGATATGCCAATACAACATGCCAGTGATACCATTTTAAAAAAGATGGGGAGACGTACTTCAAAACAAGAATTGATTACTGTTATTAACCAACTTCGGGAGGAGATTCCAGATATAGCATTGAGAACAACATTGATTACGGGATTTCCGGGAGAGACAAAGGAAGAACATGAAGAACTGCTTGATTTTGTCAATGAGATGGAATTTGATAGACTGGGTGTTTTTACGTATTCTGCTGAGGAAGATACACCTGCCGCCAAGATGAAAAATCAAATTAGTGAGTCTGTTAAAGAAAAACGCCGAGATGAAATTATGATGTTGCAGCAAGAAATTTCTTTAGACAAATCATCACAGCTTATTGGCAGTATTCTTTCTTGTATGGTGGAAGGAAAGATGATAGATGATGATGTCTATGTGGCTCGTTCTTACAAAGATGCACCAAACGTAGATGGATATGTGTTTATTCATACCGATGAAAATCTGTTGTCAGGCGACATGGTTAAAGTGAAGATTGAAAGTGCATATGAATATGATTTGATGGGAAGCCTGGTTCATGAATAATTGTGTAAAATGGAGGTTAGAGGATATGAATCTGCCCAATAAACTGACAATACTTAGAATTGTGATAATACCACTTTTTGTTTTATTTTTATATGTCGATATTGGGGATAATATAAACTTATATATTGCAGCATTATTATTTATAGCAGCCAGTCTTACGGATTTATTAGATGGAAAGATTGCTCGTAAATATAATCTTGTGACGAATTTTGGCAAGTTTATGGACCCTTTGGCTGATAAACTTTTAGTTTGTTCGGCATTGATAGCGCTTGTTGATATAGAAAAACTTGCAGGTTGGATTGTTATTATCATTATTTCAAGAGATTTTATTATGAATGGACTACGCGTGTTGGCTGCTGATAATGGTATTGTGATAGCCGCTAGTTATTGGGGAAAGCTTAAAACCACCTGTCAGATGATAATGATTGTATTATTGATTGTGGATTTGGATATGCCTTATATGTATATAATAAACAACTTTTTTGTGTATGCCGCATTAATTTTAACAATTATTTCTTTATTTGATTACATATATAAAAATTATAAAGTACTTATGAAAAGCACCAATAATGTATAAAATGGATTTTGTCATTTAAAATAGATAAATAGGGAGGAGCATACTCAACAGTATTGATTGATGTAAACTATTTATTAAAAATATATAAAATAAAGAAAATGTGTTGAGTGTGCAATCAATATGAATAAAGAATTAAATGATACACCAATCGAATATAAAGTAGTCGAAGAATTAAAGAAAAGAAATTTAGTGATAAGTACAGCAGAATCCTGCACAGGCGGGCTGCTGTCTTCTTGTATTGTCAATGTTGCAGGAGCATCAAGCATTTTTAAAGAAGGGTATATAACATATTGTGACAATGCCAAAATTCATATGTTAGGCGTTCGCAAAGAGACGTTGCAGACCTATTATGCAGTAAGCAGTCAGACTGCCATAGAGATGGCAGAGGGGTGTGCAAAAATATCAGGGGCGGATATTGCAGTATCTATTACGGGTGTGGCTGGTCCGGATATGGAGGACAATAAACCTGTGGGGTTAGTTTATATTGGCTGTTATTATAAACATCATAGTGCTGCGTATGCGTTTCATTTTTTGGGAGACCGTGCATCGATAAGAAATCAAGCAGTAGAAGCCGCATTTTCTATTATTCTTGATACGATTTGTAAATAAAGTATTGATAATGTATATAGAACGTGGTATTATTATATTATAAGTATTTAACCTTATCAAGGAAGTCCCCCACTTCAATGCTGCAAAGGCATAAGTGGGAGGGACTTGCTTGTTTCAGTGGGAGTATAAGCTCCCACTGAAAAGCTACAATAGTAGCTAGAGGTTATGAGCAAGCAGCGTAGTGGATTGCGAATATCCGCTTAACGATGCCTGAGAGATGGATGGTTGTTAGAAATGCGAACAAATATTCGTTTTTCTATTGACATTTTATTTCTATTGTTGTATGATAAGAAACGAACAGATGTTCATAAATATTTATGAAATGCAATATTAAAAAATTAAATAGTATTATCAATCTTGCATTTGTGCGTTGTTGGGTACAAGATTGTTTTAAGATTATTGTAAGAGTAATCCTTTATTAAACTATAAAAAGCAGCGCAGAAATGAGGTTAAAAATGATTAGTGATGAGAAATTAAAAGCGTTGGATGCGGCTCTTGCCAATATAGAGAAGCAGTTTGGAAAAGGCTCTGTTATGAAGCTGGGAGAATCCAATGTCAATTTTAATGTAGAGACGATTCCAACAGGTTCATTGAGCTTAGATGTCGCATTAGGTCTTGGTGGTGTTCCAAGAGGACGTGTTGTTGAAATATATGGTCCAGAATCGAGTGGTAAGACAACCGTAGCACTTCATATGGTAGCAGAGGTTCAAAGACAGGGAGGCATTGCTGGATTTATTGATGCAGAACATGCCCTAGACCCTGTATATGCTAAAAATATAGGGGTTGATATTGATAATTTATATATATCACAGCCAGACAGCGGAGAACAGGCATTAGAAATTACAGAGACAATGGTACGTTCAGGTGCTGTGGATATTATTATTGTGGATTCCGTTGCAGCTCTTGTGCCAAAAGCTGAAATTGATGGAGATATGGGGGACTCTCATGTTGGACTTCAGGCAAGATTGATGTCTCAGGCTTTAAGAAAGTTGACGCCTGTTGTCAGCAAAAATGACTGTATCGTAATTTTTATCAATCAGCTTCGAGAAAAGGTTGGCGTTATGTTTGGCAATCCAGAGACAACGACTGGCGGACGTGCTTTAAAGTTTTATGCATCTGTTCGTATGGATGTAAGAAGAATTGAGACATTAAAGCAAGGCGGCGAAGTGATAGGCAATCGAACAAGGGTGAAGGTGGTTAAAAACAAGATTGCTCCTCCATTTAAAGAAGCAGAATTTGATATTATGTTTGGAAAGGGAATTTCCAGTGAGGGCGATGTTCTTGATTTGGGCGTCAATGTTGGAATTGTACAAAAAAGCGGAGCATGGTTTTCATATAATGGAGAAAAAATTGGACAAGGCAGAGAAAATGCTAAGCAATTTTTGATGGAACATAGAGACATTTATAATGAGATAGATAGTAAAGTTCGTGAACATTACTTTAATAAAGAAGAAAAAAAGGAAGACCCTTCACAAGATACCGCACTTCCAGCATCAGAAGATGAAGGTGATGCAAAGACAGCAAAGAAAAGGTCGGCTAAGGCAAAGGAAGAATAAGGGCAAGTATGGATTATATTGTTACTTCTATTGCGGATATAAAGCATTCTTATTCCAATAAAAAAAAGCTGGTTTATATTAATTATGAACCAGCTTTTGCGCTTTATAATAAAGAATTAAAAACATATAACGTAAAAGAAAATGAGGCGATTTCAGAACAAAATTATAGTGATATTGTTCAGATGTTATCAAAAAGAGCTACGGTTCGAGCAATGAATCTCTTAAAAACGAAAGATTATACCCAAAAAGAACTGATAAATAAATTAGAGTTGTCCTATTATCCAAAGAAAAGTATTGATGATGCACTAACATATGTAGAGCGTTATGGATATATCAATGATAAGCGTTATGTAGAAAATTATATAGCATTTAAAGCGAGTAAAAAGAGCAGAAAACAGATAGAACAGTTGTTAAAAGAAAAAGGGATTGATTCTGATATTATTGAGAGTGCATTAGAAGCTTATTATGGCGATTCGTCGGAATGTGAAGAGAGTCTTATTTTAAGTATGCTCAAAAAGAAATATGGAAATATTCCTATGGAAGAATTAGATTATAAACAAAAACAAAAGATGATGGCATACATGTATAGGAAGGGATTTAGCATGGATACAATTCGTAAGGCTATTGATGTATTTCTTGACAATGTATGAAATTCAGTATAAAATTAGAGCATTGTATGTTTTGTACAATGAAAACTAAATAAGGAGGTGCTCCTGTGCTAGTTGTTATCGCTATAATTGCTACATTGATTATAGTCGCACCTATTACTTGGCTTATTGCATCCAATGCCCAGAAAAAGTCTTATGAAACGACTGTTGGCAACGCTAAAGATAAGGCAAGAGAAATAATAGATGAAGCATTAAAAACGGCTGAAGCAAAGAAAAAAGAATCTTTGTTAGAAATTAAGGAAGAATCTTTAAGGACAAAGAATGAGCTTGACAAGGAAACGAAAGAAAGACGTGCTGAATTACAAAAGTATGAAAGACGTGTGCTTTCTAAAGAAGAATCACTTGACAAGAAGATAGAGGCTGTTGAAAAACGCGACACCAATCTTACCAGGAAAGAGGAAGAGCTTGGTAAAAGAAAGCAAGAAGTTGATGAACTTGAACAGAAGAGACAACAGGAACTCGAAAGAATCTCAGGATTAACCTCCGAACAGGCAAAGGAATATCTATTAAAGACTGTTGAAGATGAAGTAAAACATGAAACTGCTGTTATGATTAAGGCCTATGAGAGTAGAGCCAAAGAGGAAGCTGAAAAGAAGGCGAGAGACTGTATTGTCTCTGCTATTCAAAGGTGTTCGGCTGACCATGTTGCAGAAATGACGATTTCTGTGGTACAGCTTCCAAATGATGAGATGAAAGGTAGAATTATAGGCAGAGAAGGTCGTAATATTCGTACATTAGAGACGCTTACAGGTGTCGAATTGATTATTGATGATACACCAGATGCTGTTGTTTTATCTGGATTTGACCCAGTTAGAAGAGAAGTTGCCAGAATTGCCCTTGAAAAGCTTATTCTTGATGGACGTATTCATCCTGCCAGAATCGAAGAGATGGTTGAAAAGGCTCAAAGGGAAGTGGAGACGGTTATTAAGGAAGAAGGCGAAGCAGCTACTCTTGAAGTTGGCGTACATGGTATTCATCCAGAGTTAGTGAAGCTTCTTGGCAGAATGTATTTTAGGACAAGCTATGGTCAAAACGTCTTGAAACATTCCATTGAAGTTGCTCAGTTAGCAGGATTGCTGGCTGAAGAGGTGGGCTGTGATGTCAAGACTGCCAAAAGAGCAGGATTGTTACATGATATTGGCAAGTCCATTGACAGAGAAATGGAAGGTACACATGTACAGATAGGTGTTGATTTATGTCGAAGATATAAAGAATCACCTGTTGTTATTAACGCAGTTGAGGCTCATCATGGAGATGTTGAGCCAGAGTCGCTTATTGCATGTCTTGTACAAGCCGCTGATACAATATCAGCAGCAAGACCAGGTGCAAGAAGGGAAACATTAGAAACATATACAAACAGACTTAAACAATTAGAAGATATTACAAACTCCTTTAAAGGAGTTGAAAAATCATTTGCCATTCAGGCGGGTAGAGAGATTCGAGTTATGGTTGTTCCTGAAGTTGTCAGTGATTCAGATATGATACTTATGGCAAGGGATATTTCTAAACAGATTGAAGACCAGATGGAATATCCAGGACAGATTAAGATTAGTGTTATTCGTGAGTCGAGAGTTGTCGATTACGCCAAGTAGAATAATTAGAGTTCATAGGGACTTGCAAGTTGTGTTATACACATTTGCAAGTCTTTTTTAGTATTGCAAAATAAAAATGAAAGGAGTATAATATTTCAGGTTTATATATTATGTATATTTTAACTTCATCAAGGAAGTTCCTCACTTCAATGTCATAGAGGTATATAAGAACAGCATTCTGTGATGGATAGTTGTTTTTTATTTAAAATATACAGGTTAGAAAATGAGAAAAGAAGGATACAAACAGGAGGATTATGATATGCAATATAGCCAGATGAGTACGGAAGAGTTGCAGGAGTTAAAAAAGAAAATAAGTGAACAGTATAAAGAGTCTAAGTCAAAAGGCTTAAATCTTAATATGGCAAGGGGTAAGCCTGCCACAGCTCAACTTGATGTTTCAATGGATATGTTAGATGTTGTGAACAGTTCGTCTGATATGATGGCAGAAGATGGTACAGACTGTCGAAATTATGGTTTGCTTGACGGTTTGCCAGAAGCTAAAAAATTGATGGCAGATATGATAGATACAACACCTGAACATGTGATTGTTTATGGTAATTCAAGTCTAAGCGTTATGTATGACCAGATATCAAGAGGATATTCGCAGGGGTATTTAGGCAATCCAGCTTGGTGTAAGCTGGATAAAGTAAAATTTCTTTGTCCAGTTCCAGGATATGACAGACATTTTGCAATTACAGAAATTTTTGGAATAGAAATGATTAATATTCCAATGACGCAGGATGGTCCAGATATGGATTTGGTAGAACAGTATGTTCAAAATGATGCGTGCGTAAAAGGAATATGGTGTGTGCCAAAATATTCAAATCCGCAGGGTTATACGTATTCGGATGAGACGGTGAAACGATTTGCAAACTTAAAACCAGCCGCTAAAGATTTTAGAATTTTTTGGGATAATGCGTATGCAATCCACCATTTGTATGAAGATAGACAAGATAAAATTTTAGATATTTTATCCGAATGTGAAAAAGCAGGAAATGCCGATATAGTATTTGAGTTTGCCTCAACTTCTAAAGTGTGTTTTGCAGGAGGCGGAATAGCTGCATTGGCAGCCTCAAAGAATAATTTAGAGGATATTAAAAAGAATCTTACCGTGCAGACCATTGGTTATGATAAGATTAATCAATTAAGACATGTGCGATATTTTAAGGATTTGAATGGTTTAAATGCGCATATGATGAAGCAGGCAGCTTTGATAAGACCTAAATTTGAGGCAACAATTAAGGTGCTTGAAGAGGAATTGTCTGGTTTAGGAATCGGCTCATGGGATACGCCTAGAGGAGGTTATTTTATATCTTTTGATGCGATGGAAGGTTGTGCAAAAGCCATCGTTGCCAAGTGTAAAGAGGCTGGTGTGATATTAACCAACGCTGGCGCAACATTTCCATATGGAAAGGATGTCAAGGATAGCAATATAAGAATTGCCCCTTCTTTTCCATCAATTGAAGAGATGTTAGAGGCTGCTAAAATCTTTGCTATTTGCGTAAAATTGGTAAGCATTGAAAAAATATTAGAGACGAGATAATCAGGTGAGTGCGTATGTTTAAATTTGGATTTATAGGAATGGGAAACATGGGGTATGCCATGTTAAAAAGCGCAGTCAAGGCATTTCATGCAAAGGATTTTATGTTTACTTGTCCAAGCAGCGAGCGAAGAGAACAAGTAAGCAAAGAGACAGGTGTCCAATATGCAGAGAGCAATGCAGAATGTGCCAATAATTGTAAAATGCTTATTCTTGCTGTAAAACCTCAAGTGTATGATGTTGTTCTTAAAAACATTCACGATATTGTTACAGATGAGACGATTATTATTTCATTGGCGCCTAATATATCGACGGATTATATCAAAGTAAAATTGGGACGCGATATAAGGATTGTTAGAGCTATGCCAAATACACCTGCATTAATTGGAGAAGGCATGACTGGAATTAGTTATGATATAAAAGAATTTTCATTTGAGGAACGCGATTTGTTGGAACAATTTTTTAATTCATTTGGCAAGGTTGTTACGGTTTCTGAAAATTTAATGAGTTCTGTTGTATGTGCAAGCGGCAGTTCTCCAGCTTATGTGTATATGTTTATTGAAGCGTTAGCAGACAGTGTTGTCAAATATGGCATTCCAAGACAAGAAGCCTATAAGCTGGTTGCACAGACGGTAATGGGTTCTGCCAAAATGGTTCTTGAGACAATGGAACATCCCGGAAAGTTAAAAGATGATGTCTGTTCACCAGGAGGAACAACAATTAAAGGTGTCGCTGCTTTAGAAGAGTATGGATTTAGAAATGCTCTTATCAAAGCAACCGATGCCTGTTATGCTGCTTGTAATCCAAAAAATCAATAGAATATATCAGGTTGTAAATAAAATTAGGTGTGAAATGGTGTAGAGATAGGAAGTTGTATGAATCATATAAAACGAGTAGGAAGAGAATTAAAATATAAGGGGTCTATATTAAATATCTATGCGGATAGTATCAAGCTTCCTAATGGAAATATAGAACAGTGGGACCATATTGACCATAAAAGTGCTGCTGCTGTTGTTCCCGTATTGCCTGACGGGCGGATTATATTAGTTCGCCAGTTTAGAAATTCACTGGATAGATATACATTGGAAATCCCTGCTGGTGGAGTAGAACCCAATGAGTCTACAATGACGGCAGCAAAGAGAGAGCTAGAAGAAGAGACAGGATATAAAAGTAGTACTGTTGAATCTTTGATAAATATTGTTACTGCCATTGCTTATTGCAATGAAATTGTGGATATTTATGTTGCAAAAGATTTAGTGAAAAGTGAGCAGCACTTAGATGCGGGAGAAGATATTGATGTTGAAGCATATACAGTAGAAGAATTGCAGCATATGATATATACAGGTGTTATTATGGACTCAAAAACCATTTCAGCAGTTTTAGCATATATCTGTAAGTATGTACATAAAATGAAGTAAATCATTACAGAAAAAGGTGTTTTGTTGTATATATCCAATGTTTTATCACGATATAGATTTGTTGTATTGTTATTTATTGGCATGTTGATTGGAACAATACTATTTAATGTAGGTGCTTCCATAGATGCTGCATTTTTAACAAAAGATAGCATTACATTTTTTGCAGAAGATTACATGTCCATGTTTCAAACCGTCAGTATCAATAATGAATTGCTTTTTAGACATGTGGCATTTTCCAGAATAAAGCTGATTATTTTTTTAATGTGTGGCTGTATGACGCGCTACTACAATGTATGGATTAGAATTGCTATTGCTTTTATGGGCATTACAAGCGGAATTATTATAAGCTGTTGTGCATATTCCTATGGCATTGTTGGGGTACTTATTTATGTTGCCTCCATATTTCCACAATGGATAGCATATGTTTTGGCATTTGTAGTACTTGTTAAAATGTTAAATCAGTATAGAAGAGATTATAGACAAATGGTTAGCAACTTGGCTGTTATTGTTGTGTTGGTAGCTGTGGGAATATATATGGAAACCATGATAAATCCGTTTATTATAAAATGGGTTTATAGCTTGTGTTCGTTTGTGTAAAAGGATATTTGGACTATCGGCAGGGGAAACTCTGCCGATTTTTTTAACCTTATCGAGGATGTCCCCACTTCAATGTTGCGAAGGCATAAGTTGGGGAGGGTGGACTTGCGTTGCGATAGGGGCTAGGGGGGGTTAAGCAAGTAGCGTAGTGGATTGCGAATATCCACTTAACTTCTTATCACCAATTTATATAGAATTGCAGAGATAAAATTTTATTAAATTTTTATTGTAAATAAAATAAATTTTTGATATAATTAAAATGTGACAGGAAGAGTTTGTATAATGATTTTTGTTGAAACAATTATAAGTGAGGTGATATAATAGTGGAAAATATACCAAAGCGCAAGATAAAAGATAGTGTATTTACAAATTTGTTTCAGGATAAAAAATATCTGCTTCAATTATATAAAGCACTTCATCCTGAAGATTGCAATGTAACAGAAGATGAAATTGAAGATATTACAATTAAACATATATTGATTGATGCAGATTATAATGATTTAGGCTTTTCTGTTGGCAATCGACTTATGATATTAGTGGAAAGTCAGTCAACCTGGACATATAATATCATTATTCGTGCATTGATGTATTTGGTACAGACTTATCATGATTATTTTAAACGTACTAATCAAAATTTATATGGAAGCAAAAAGGTAAATATGCCAATACCAGAATTATATGTTATATTTACAGGGGATAGGAAAAATATTCCAGATAAAATATCACTTTCAAAAGCATTTTTTAAAGGAGCAAAGATTGCTATTGATGTAGATGTAAAAGTTTTATATCAAGAAAACGAAAAGGATATCATTGGACAGTATATAATTTTTTCTAAAGTATATGATAAACAGAGAAAATTATATGGAAATACAAAACAAGCAATAACAGAAACAATTAATATTTGCAAGGATAGAAATATATTAAAAGAATATCTTGAAAATAAAGAACAGGAAGTGGTGGATATTATGATGACGTTATTTGATGATGAGCAAATTTTAAAGGCTTATATAAAAGATGTTAAGGAAAATACAGCAAAAGAAACAGAGAAAGAAAGTGCAAAAGAAACCGCAGAACGATTGATTAAGAAAGGTAAAATGTCCCTTGAGGAGATTGCAGATTGCGTTCCTGCATTATCACTTGATGAATTAAAGGAACTTGAAGCTAAGGTTATGCAGTTTATGTGAAACAACAACTAATTTTAAACAAGAACAATTGAGAAATAAAAGTAAGGCTGACAAGGATAAAATCTTGTCAGCTTTTTATATGCAGCTTTTTTTTATTGACAACAAGGACTGTTTTTAATATAATCTATTTATATAAAATGTTTATATAAATAGATTATGTGGAGGGTCAACATGCCAAAACAAAAAATAACAAAAGAAATGGTTGTTCAAGCTGCTTTTGAATTAGCAAGAGTAGGTGGTATGGAGCAGGTTATAGTAAAAAATATTGCCCAAAAACTGAATTGCTCAGTACAGCCTATTTACAGTTATTGCAATAATATGGATGGATTAAGAAATGATGTTGCCAAGCAGGCAAAACAGTTTGTACAAGAATATGTAGCAGCTCATATTGATAAAAAAGATTTATTTCGCAGCACAGGAAGGGCATATATACAGATTGCAAAAAATGAACCGCATATTTTTAAACTTTTTATCTTTCAAGAACGAAAAAATGTTTCTTCTCTGGAGGAATTATATCAATCCGAAACCAATCCGCAAGTAGCGCAAAAAATTGCAGAAGAGTTAAAGATTAGTGTAGAACAAGCAAAAAAGTTACATTTAAATATGTTGATTTATACCATAGGAATTGGCACCATTTTTTCAGTAACTACACCAGGAATATCGGCTGATGAAATTTATTTACAGCAAGAACAAGCCTATGAAGTATTTTTAAAAGCAGCGTTGAAGTAAAATGGGTGATAAGTAGTACAAAAACGAGGTCAAGGTTGAAAATGAGTAAAAAGATAATAATTGTATATAAGAGTGTAACAGGATTTACAAAAGAATATGCAGAAATGATAGCGCAAGAGATGGATTGTTTATTGATAGATTTAAAGAAGGTTACAGCACAGATGATGTCGGAAGTTGATATTGTTGTTTTTGGCAGCAGAATGCACGCAGGGATGGTTGACGAACTAAAAAAAGCAAAGCAATTATTTGCGCAGAGCAAAGCTTCACAGTTTATTGTTTTTGCAACAGGCGCTATGCCTAATGAAGAAAAAGAGACCATCGATGAAATGTGGAAGAATAATTTTTCTTCTGAAGAATTACAAAATATTCCGCATTTTTATATGCAGAGTGGTTTGCGCTATGAGAAGATGTCTTTTTTTGATAAGATGATGATGAAGGTATTTTGCAGAATGATGAAAAAGAAGAAAAATAAAAGCGAGAAGGAACAACAGCTTGCTGATATTATTGGAACATCTTATGATATTTCTTCAAAGTTGTATATTATGCCATTGGTTGCATTTTTAAAATCATAAGGAGTATATTATATGTTTATGTAGCAAGTGTATAAATATTGTATGATGTGTAAAATTGATAAATCAAATAGCAGGCAAGTTTATCTTCTGTTTAAGAAGAAAAAACTTGCCTGATAATTTTAATATAGTTTTATAACAGCTCTGCAATATCATATAATAATTTTTCCGATTCATTCCAGCCTAAGCATGGGTCTGTGATGGATTTTCCATAAACTCCCTCGCCGACTTTTTGACAGCCAGATTCAATATAGCTTTCAATCATAACACCTTTAACAAGACTGTTTACCTCGCTAGAATGTCTCATACTGTGTAAAATTTCTTTGGTGATTCGTATTTGTTCCAGATACATTTTTCCAGAATTAGAATGATTGGTGTCAATAACACAAGCTGGGTTGACAAGGTCTGTTGAATGATACATATCAACAAGACGTATTAAGTCTTCATAATGGTAGTTTGGTATATTTTGTCCATGTTTGTTGACCGCGCCGCGAAGGACGGTATGTGTCAATGGATTTCCGTTGGTTGAAACCTCCCAGTTACGATAGATAAAAGTTTGTTTTGCCTGTGCGGCAATAACAGAATTAAGCATAACGCTAAAATCCCCGCTTGTGGGATTTTTCATGCCAGCAGGCACATCAACGCCGCTGATTGTAAGTCGATGCTGTTGGTCTTCGACAGAGCGTGCGCCAACGGCAATGTAAGAAAGAACATCGGATAAAAACCAGTAATTTTCAGGGTAGAGCATCTCATCGGCAGGCATTAATTCAGTTTCTTCCATCACACGGATGTGCATTTTTCGGATAGCAATCAGACCTGCTAATAAATCAGGTTTCTTTTCAGGGTTTGGCTGATGAAGCATTCCCTTGTAGCCCATTCCAGTTGTACGTGGTTTATTGGTGTATACTCTTGGTATAATAATAATTTTATCTTGTACTTTTTCCTGTACTTTTTTCAATCGAAGCGTATAATCTAAAACAGCATCTTCATTGTCGGCAGAACAAGGTCCAATAATTGCTAAAAATTTATTGGATTTTCCAGTGATAACATCGGCAATGTCATTGTCGCGCTCTGCCTTTAACTGAGCAATATGTTTCGGCACAGGGTATTGTTCCTTAATTTCTGAAGGGGTTGGTAATTTTCTTATAAATTCAAAACTCATGGTAATCCTCTTTTCTGTGTTACTTTTGCGTATGATTATAGCATGGCTGAACTTTAACACAATCTATAAAAAATGTAAAGATGATAATATACAAATAGGTTGAGTTAATGTTATAATAATTATAGGAACAATATGGTAAATGGTTATTTGTAAACAGAGCAATGATAGGAGGACTTCTATGAGAATGTATGACATCATCCTCAAAAAAAGAGATGGAGGAACACTCACAAAAGAAGAAATTGAATATTTTGTTAAAGGTTTTACAGATGGAACAATACCAGATTATCAGGTGTCTGCCTTATTGATGGCAATTTATTACCAACATATGAATTATGAGGAGACTTTAAACTTGACATTAGAAATGGCTAAGAGCGGCGATATTCTTGATTTGTCATCCATTCAAGGAATCAAGGCAGATAAACATTCCACAGGAGGCGTTGGTGATAAAACGACGTTGGTGTTAGGTCCTATGGTGGCAGCAGTGGGCGTAAAAACGGCAAAGATGAGCGGCAGAGGACTAGGCTATACGGGCGGTACGATTGATAAATTGGAAAGCATACCCGGATTTAGTACTTCATTGGATGTACAAACATTTATGAAAAACGTATCTGAAATTGGAATTGCAGTCACAGGACAGACAGGTAATTTAGCTCCTGCTGACAAAAAAATGTACGCTTTAAGAGATGTGACAGCGACGGTGGATAATATTGCGCTGATAACGAGCAGTATTATGAGCAAAAAACTGGCTTCAGGTGCCGATATTATTGTACTTGATGTCAAGGTGGGCAGTGGTGCATTTATGAAGACAGAACAAAAAGCTTATGAATTGGCTAGAGAGATGGTGCGGATTGGAACAGGAGCAGGCAGAAAAGTATCCGCCGTTATTTCAGAGATGGACCAGCCGTTAGGTCTTGCGGTTGGCAATGCGCTTGAAGTGATTGAAGCGATTGATACTTTAAAGGGAAACGGACCAAAAGACTTACTGGAGTTATGTGTGGCATTAGGCTCTCATATGGTGGTTTCGGCAGGTATAACAGAGTGTTTATCGGAGGCGGAAAATTTATTGAAAGATACGATAACAAATCAGACTGCCTATAAAAAATTTTGTGAATTTGTAAAGGCGCAAGGTGGAGATACGCGCGTGCTGGAATCGCCACAAAGCCTGATTCATGCAAGTATTATAAAAAATATCGTATCGGATAAATCGGGATATATTAGTCATATTAAATCGGATGATATTGGAAAAGCGGTTATGCTGCTTGGCGGCGGACGGCAGACAAAAGAGTCTGCAATTGATTTTTCAGTTGGCTTTGTACTTCGCAAAAAGGTGGGAGATTACGTTTCACAAGGGGAATCATTAGGTGTGATGTTTGCGAATCAAGAGATGTTGGCAGAGCAGGTCAATCCAATATTAAAAGAAGCCTTCTCTTTTTCAGATAAGAAAGTAGAAAAAACTCCATTAATAAAAGGAATCGTTATTTAACCTTTTAACTAACTGTTGAATTAATTTGTAAATTATGGTATAACTAGTATAGTTAGCCATTGGGCAATAATAAAAACAAGGAGAGTACTATGGAAGTAAGACCAGGAGCAAATCCAGTAGATGTAAAAAATTATGACACAGACCGATTAAGACATGATTTTCTTATACAAGATTTATTTGTAGTAAATGAGATTAAGACAATATACAGCCAGATTGACAGAATTATAGTAGGTTCTGCCACACCAGCGGACAAGACGCTTACATTGGAGGCAGGCGCTGAGCTTCGAGCAAATTATTTTCTTGAGAGACGAGAGATGGGCATTATCAATATTGGCGGTAATGGAACGGTTACAGTGGACGGAACAGAGTACAAGTTTAAGTATAAAGATGGAATGTATATAGGTATGGGAGCAAAGGATATCAAGTTTTCAAGTGACGACGCAGCCAATCCAGCGAAGTTTTATTTTAACAGCGCGCCTGCTCATATGACTTATCCAACCGTATTTATTGACCCAGACAAAGATATTTTGCCAGAAAATAAAAAAGAGCTTGGCTGTCTTGAGAGTGCAAACCATCGAACCATTAACAAATATATATTACCAGGACAAGTAGAGAGCTGTCAGCTTGAGATGGGTATGACTTGTCTGGAACCAGGCAGTGTTTGGAATACGATGCCATGTCATACACATGACCGAAGAATGGAAGTATATCTGTACTTTGAAGTACCAGAAGATGCCGTCGTGTTCCATTATATGGGTGAGCCAACACAGACACGTCATATTGTTATGAGAAATGAGGAGGCTGTTATCTCACCAAGCTGGTCTATTCACTCTGCTTCAGCAACACACGCATATACCTTTATATGGGGTATGGTTGGTGAAAATCAAGATTTTGATGATATGGACGATGTAGATATGAAAGATTTAAGATAAAAAAATCTTTTTGTATTGGTGTCTGCTGCAAACCATAAGGACTTTTAGTTATTGGTGTAAAAAGCAGCATATAAATAAGAAAATGAAAGATTAAGACATTTATAGTAGCCTTAATCTGCTCATAAATTAACATTAGGGTTAGAACGTCCAAAGTTATAAAAAATGCTTAAAGATAGTGCAGGAAATTGTTTTTATATGCAAATTGCTTGCTCTTTTCCAACAGTCCAATGGAACAAGTTTGGAGAGAATATCAAATAAGAATTTCATCGTTTTATATTTTGTGATGAGAGGTTCAAAAATTTATAAAAAGGAGAGGTAAACATGTCAGTAAATTTTTCACTTGAAGGTAAAATTGCTTTAGTTACGGGTGCTTCTTATGGTATCGGTTTCGCAATCGCATCTGGAATGGCTAAAGCTGGTGCAACAATCGTTTTCAACGATATTAAGCAAGAATTGGTAGATAAGGGTATAGCTGCTTATAAGGAGGCTGGTATTGACGCACATGGTTATGTATGTAATGTATGCGACGAGGCTGGCGTTAATGCTATGGTAGAGACTATCACGAAAGAAGTAGGTCCTATTGATATTCTTGTCAACAATGCTGGTATTATTAAGAGGATTCCTATGTGTGATATGACAGCAGAAGAATTTAGACAAGTTATTGATGTTGACTTGAATGCGCCATTTATCGTATCAAAGGCTGTTATTCCTTCAATGATTGAAAGAGGTCATGGTAAGATTATTAATATCTGTTCAATGATGTCTGAACTTGGACGTGAGACAGTTTCTGCATATGCAGCAGCAAAGGGCGGTTTGAAGATGCTTACAAGAAATATTTGTTCAGAATATGGCAAATATAATATTCAATGTAATGGTATTGGACCAGGTTATATTGAGACACCTCAAACAGCTCCACTTAGAGAGCGTCAGCCAGACGGTTCAAGACATCCATTTGATTCTTTCATTGTTGCTAAGACTCCAGCTGAGAGATGGTTAAAGCCAGAAGAATTAGCAGGTCCAGCTGTATTCCTTGCTTCAGAGGCATCGGATGCGGTCAATGGACATATCCTTTATGTTGATGGCGGTATCCTTGCATATATTGGCAAGCAGCCAGAATAATAGGCATTTTAAAAAAGTTTTTAAAATATGAAATTTTTAAGGGGGGGGGTATAACAAAATCCCTCCCTTATTTTTATGCAATAAAAAAATAACTTTACTTTACAAATGGAAAGTAATTGTTTAATATTAATAATGGCTTGCAAAAAGCAACGCTATTGTTTTATTATGGTAAAAGAAAGAGAAAGGAGTATTGAACGAATTACAATGAGACTTGAAGTAAAGAATATTAAAAAGACATTTGGTGATACAGAAGTTTTGCATGATATTTCGTTTGAGGTGTCCAATGGAAAAGCATTGGGATTGCTTGGTCGAAATGGCGCAGGTAAGACAACGACAATACGAGTTATCATGGATGTGTTCCATGCGGATTCTGGAGAATTGCTGTTAGATGGAAAAAAATTCACACAAAAAGAGCATTTAATTGGTTATTTGCCGGAAGAAAGAGGATTATATCCGAAAAAAACGGTTATTGAACAGCTTGTATATTTAGGGAGGCTTCGCGGTATAAGCAAATCCGTAGCAATTAATAATTCAAAAAAATGGTTAAGGCGACTTGAAGTAGACCAATATGAAAATAGAAAACTTGAGACGCTCTCAAAGGGTAATGCACAAAAAGTTCAATTGGCGTCAACGTTAGTGTGCGACCCAGATATTGTTATTCTTGATGAGCCTTTTAGCGGTCTTGACCCTGTCAATTCAAAAATTCTTCAAGATGTTGTGCAGGAACTGATTGACAGTGATAAGTTGGTTATTTTTTCAAGCCATCAGATGAGTTATGTTGAAAATTTTTGTAGGGATATTGCTATTATTGACAACGGAAATATTGTTTTGTCTGGAAATTTGATTGAGATAAAGAAAAAGTTTGGTGAAAAGCAGCTTGTTTTATCTCCAATGGATGGCAATTTAGATAAATTAGAGCAAATGATTCATACAAGATTGTCTGATATTATTGTTCCAACAGGCAGAACAAAAGAAGATATCATTATAAAATGTGTAAAAGATATATCCAGAAAAGAATTATTATCTCAAATTCTTGAATGCAATATTGAGATAGAACATTTTGAGACGTATAAGCCAAGTTTAAATGATATCTTTGTTGCAACAGTAGGCGATGAGGAAAATGATACAAAGGAAACAAAAATGACAGGAGGTGCAGTTTAATGAAGAAATTTTCAGTCGTTTTTATGTATGAGCTTAAAAATTACATACAAAATAAATCCTATATGGTTTCAACGATAGTCATAGCTCTTTTGCTTGCTGCAATTATGTTTTTGCCAAGAGTGATTGATATGTCTAGTATGTTAGGTGGCAGCTCAACGTCTTCATCGCAAGATTCTGTGGGAGATGTGGAAGGAAATGAGGATTCCAATCAAAGCAGTGAAGATACAGGAAATTTGCTGATATATGATAAGAGTGGTGTATTTGGTGATTTATCCTTCGTTAAAAATGCTTTTTACAATTATAATGTCCAGACAAAGACTTCAAAAGAAGATATTGAGGAAGCTGTAAAAAGTAGCGATGACACCATTGGATTTGTTGTCAATTCATTGACAGAGTATGAGTATTATGTGAATAACAGCAGCATGTATGACAGCAATTGTGATATTTTTAACAATCTTTTAACAACAGTAAATCAGATGAAATTTTGTCAGGATAATGGCTTAAATTATGAACAATCAATACCATATTTTTACCCGGAAATTAAGAGTAATAAAAATGTGTTAGGAAAAGATATGAGCAATAATTATATGTATTGCTATATTTTAATTATCTTTATCTTTATGATTATTATTTTATATGGTGTAATGGTTGCAACATCAGTTACTCAAGAAAAGAGCAACCGAACCATTGAAGTGTTAGTTACATCGTCAAACACGAATGTGTTGTTTTTTGGCAAAGTATTTGCAGGCGCTGTTGCAGCATTATTTCAGACTGCACTTATATTGGGCGCTACAATAATATCGTATCAGATTAACCGTGATGCATGGAATGGCATTTTAGATTTTGTGCTTGATATACCTTCAGAAGTGCTTATTACTTTTGCATTTTTTGGACTTGGAGGATTTTTATTTTATACCTTTATCTATGGAGCTGTCGGTGCGCTTGTCTCTAAGACGGAAGATATTAACAAGAGTGCAGGCGGTATTCAGATGATTATTATGATTGTTTATTTTGCTGTATTAGTGCAGCTTAGCAATATTGACGGCATTGTTATGAAAGTGGCTTCATGGCTTCCAATTAGTTCTTATAGCGCTATGTTTGCAAGAGTTGCGATGGGCAATGTTGCCATGTGGGAAGTAGTGCTTTCATTTGTTATTTTAGCAGCAAGTATTGTGGGCGTTGGTTTTCTTGGAGCAGCAATTTATAGAATGGGAACATTGCGATATGGCAATCCAATTAAATTGTCCAATGCAATTAAAGCGATAAGAAATAATAAATAAAAAAGGATATATTTATAAATAAAAAGTTGTTGCTGGTAAAGCAATAATAGAATAACCCTATATAAGGTTAATATATATTAGAACAATCAAGAGGCTGTTGCAAAAAGAATTTTAACCTCATTAAGGAAGTCCCCCACTTCAATGCTGCAAAGGCATAAGTGGGGGACTTCCTTTATTTAATGCGAAATTGATTAATTAGATGATTCAGTGTTTTTGCCTGTTCAGACAGTTCGTTAGAAATAATTGCGCTGTCCACAGCAGCAGAGGAGTTATTTTCAATAACCTTAGAAACTTCTTTAATTCGAGTCTCTATGGAAGTAATCATTTCTGATTGCTGAACACTGGCAAGTGAAATTTCATCCATCAGTACTTTAATAGATTGGATACATTCACTAATAACTTGCATGGCAGACATCGCGACACTTGAAGATTCTGTACCTGTTTTTACATCTTGGATAGAACGACCAATCAATTCACCTGTGTTTCTTGCAGCTTCAGCAGATTTTGTTGCAAGATTTCGGACTTCACCAGATACAACCGAAAATCCTTTTCCAGCTTCGCCAGCCCGCGAAGCTTCAACAGAAGCATTTAATGCAAGGATATTCGTCTGAAAAGCGATATCTTCAATGGTTTTTACAATACTGCCAATTTGTGCTGAAGATTGGTCAATATTTTTTGTGGCAATAATTAATTGTTCCATTTTTGTGTCGGCTTCTGAAGTGTACCCCGTAGCCTTATCAACTAAATCACTTGCATTGCTGCAACGAATAGTGCTGTTTTGAATTTGGGCAGTAATTTCAGCGACATTGGATATCAGTTCGTCAATCGAAAGATTTTGTTGTATAGCTCCATCGGATAATTCTTGTGCTCCATGAGATACCTTATTGGCGCTATGGTCTACTTGTTGGGCGATATGGGTAATATCACGTATTACATTTATTAAATGTGTACGAATATTTTTTAGACTTTCCGCTAAAACTTTAAAATCACCAACATAATAAGCTTCATTTTGTTCAACATCTACGGCAATATTACCGTTTGCCATTTCACCTAAAATTCGACCAATATCATCAATGGTTTTTCTCAGGCAGTCACAGACATGGTGGATGGTCTGTGCAATCATACCAATTTCATCTTTTCGACCATAAAATGATTTTAATTCAATGTCCGCAGAAAGTTCCAAATTGCCAAGTCGTCGGATAGCGCGTTCCATAACCATCAGTTCCCTGCCTTCACGATATAAAATCAATAAGGTTGCAAGAATAATAACAACAGCTACGCCAGCGCATAAAATACCTACGGAAACACGTACAGTTTCTACCTTTTCATAGACTTCTGCCACATTGTCACGAACCATAAAAACCCAGTCTCTATCTTCTAAATATTTGTATACAACCAGTTGGTCAACACCATTTTCGTCTTGATAAGAATATGTACCTGCCTGTGTATTGCCATCCATTTTAATTTGTTTTAGAATCTCCTGATAACCTATATCCGTTGTCTGTGTATTGAGCAAAGATTCATCTTGGTGATATAAATAGGTAGCAGTCTCTACATTTAAAAATACATACTCACTGTTTGGCAAGCCTTCAATATCTAAATCTAACAATGCATCCATCAACTGATTAGCATAAACACCAGCGCCTACATAACCAATACAGGTTTGTTCTTCAAAAATGGGATAGTACATAGAAATAATCATACTGCCTGTTCCTGGAGATTCCATAATTCCCAGATTTGTTAATTGCGGCTGAGCTAAAATCGTATTGCGAAATACATCTAAGGATTCCCCTGTACGGGTAGTCATTCCAATAGCGCTAGAAGACGTGTGTGTTAAGATATAGGTAGAGGGGGTGCCAATATATAAACCTTCAAAAATACCTTTAATCTTGGCAAAACCTTCTGTATATTGCTGTCCTTTTTGTAATAGTTCAGGGTCTTCTGGGTTTGCAAGAAGCTCTCGAACTTCACTGCTTAAAGCAAAAGCCATCATATATTCTTCTGCGGAAGTTACATAATCATTAATAATAGCGGCTCTAGAATCCACAGCATCGGTCATTTGATTGGTTATATCATTTTTAACCATAGAAGAGACACGATTAGAAACAATAAACCAAAGCAACAACATTCCTATAAAAGTAATCATCGTAGTAATAATACTAATACGAGTGGCAAGTTTTCGATTTGTTAAAAATTTCATAAAATTCCTCCATTCCGAAGCGTAGCGTAGGAATTGTGCAATAGAAAAAACTGCTAAAGCAGTTGCAAAGGCGATTTCTATTGTCACATCAAGTACTATTTGTGTTTCGGCACAAATAGGTGTGTGGAAAATAAGTGTATCAGCATTATTTTTCACACTATTCCTCCTGCGATAAAAAGTTTCATAAATTATTGATGTTGGCAGATATATAAAATTTTAAAATCGATACAGTTCTCCTCCTTTTATTTCAATAATATCGCTGTCATTTAATTGAACCCACGCTGAAGAAGCGCTTGGATTATAGACAAAACTGTTATCAGCAGCAAATTTAAGGTTATCATATATTTGATTGTAATGTACAATATCAATATTGGTAGCATACCAAATATCATCTTGGTTAGCCATCAATTCACAAAATTCTTCGATAATATTCCAATTGTGATTTCGCTCAAATTCAAAACTATGTCCCCATACATACATCATATACAAATATTGTGTCTTTTTTAAATTGAGAAATTTTTGTCCAAATTGTAGTAAGTGATGATTATGGTGACAGGTAGGACACCAGCGCATATAGTCGTTTGGCAAATCAAAACCATTGGCGTCGCCTATAAGAATAGGTCCTTCTGCCTCATTTGCATAGGTCGTGGCACTGCATACATCAACGTATTTGTCGTTGACAATTCGGGCGTATTCGATGCCAAGCGTTTTTGCAATATGAATACAACGCTCGTCATAAGAACCATTTGGATAAGCCAATCCTCGTATAGGATAACCCATAACGTGTTCTAGATTTTTTTTATCATCAAGAATTTGACTGATGATTTCTAAATCAGAGCATCGTGCAAGTGTTGGGTGTGTACAAGTGTGAACCGCGACTTCATGTCCTTTGTACAGTTCGGTCCATTCTTGTTCTGGAATCCTGTTATCCATATAGGTAAGACCAGAATTAAGATTAAAAGTTGCTTTGATATTATATTGATTCAATATTTTTACAAGACGGCGGTCTTCTACTTTTCCGTCATCATAACTTAATGTTAAGACTTTGTGTTTTCCGCCGGGAAACGTTTTATATATCATATTCATTGTAGTTTTCTCCTGTATTTTATTAATATAAATTTAATTTTAATATTATAAAAATATATTTTATCCAAAATGCTGCCAAGTGACCATAAAAACATAGATAAACAGCAAAAAGGATTACGAATATTTATCGTATTAAGAATAGCAGATATAGGGTAAAAACGCAATATTCTTTGAAACAGCATTTTTTATTAAGACAGCAAAAATATACTTTGTTATAATAAAAATAGTAATGAATAAAACAGAATGAGGAGGTGTGCATTTGAAGTTTAAAAAAGAGATTATAAAAAAAGTCATTGATTATATTGAAAATAATCTTGAGCAAGAGATAGACTTAGATAATATTGCAAAAACAATAGGGTATTCTAAATTTCATCTAAATCGAATGTTTACAGAAGAAACAAATATGACAATACATAAATATGTGCAGATTCGCAGACTTACAGTAGCGGCAGAAAAGTTGGTAAAGACTGACATGCCAATTGTGCAGATTGCCTATGAAGCAGGGTATCATTCACAGCAAGCGTTTTCATTGGCTTTTAAACAAATTTATTTGTACCCGCCAAAGATTTATAGAAATAGGGGCATTTTTGTTCCCAAACAACAACAAATTTCAATGGGTGGGCTTGTTTATTCTAATACAATTTATTTGTTTACAAAAAGAATGGAAAGGAGGGCGGCATGAGTACCATTCCTTATGTTATTGAACAGACTAGTCGAGGGGAGAGAAGTTATGATATTTTTTCTCGTTTGCTGTCGGATCGAATTGTGTTTTTAGGGGAGGAAGTAAGCAATGATTGCGCCAATTTAATTATTGCACAAATGCTTTTTTTAGAATCACAAGACCCCAATAAGGATATTCAATTTTATATTCATAGTCCAGGTGGTTCGGTAACAGCTGGATTTGCAATTTATGATACCATGCAATATATTCAATGTGATGTCTCAACAATTTGTGTGGGACTTGCGGCAAGTTTTGGGGCTTTTTTGTTGGCGGGCGGCACGCATGGAAAACGGTTTGCTCTGCCCAATGCTGAAATAATGATACATCAGCCGGCTATCAGTGGAGGTATTAAGGGACCTGCAAGTGATATAAAGATTATGTCGGATTATATGCAAAAAAGTAAACGCCGATTAAATCAGATTTTAGCGCACAATACAGGACATACGATTGAGGAAATAGAAAAAGATACAGACAGAGATAACTTTATGAGTGCAGAGGAAGCATTGCATTATGGGTTGATTGATTCTATTATTTTAAGGTGAAAAATAAAAAAGGGTTGCAACAAAAAGAAAGCAGAAGGAAACAGTTTTTTGAAAGACTGTTTCCTTCTGTGATGGTATTCATATCTGCCGATTATAGCCCTTGATTTTGGAATAACTGCTTCATTTCTTCTGCGGATTCCTGCATTCCCCTTTGAAACCATACCTCAATCCAGCCATACAGACTGTATGCTACAAATGCTTTTGCATAAGCTTCGCCTTTTGGCAAATCTGGTTTTAATTCCATAGTCTCTAAAATGACATCTTTTAACAAATAAATAAGATGCCGTTCATTTAAGAGATGGTAAAAGGCTCTATGTTGTTCAAAATGTTCAAAAATCATTCCAATAGCCAAACTGAGGGGAATGCTGTTATTTTTCTCCCAATCGCTTTTCCATCCGTTAAATAGTTTATTGATATATGCCCTTAAAATATCTTCCTTGCTGTTGTAATTGCGATAAAAAGAAGCCCGTCCAATGCCTGCATTGTCGCATAATTCGCTGATAGAAATATCTTCAATCGCTTTATCTTTCAATAGTGTTAGGAGAGATTCCGTAATATGCTCTATCACATAAATATTTCTTCCTTCATTGCTCATCGGTGATACAATTTCCCTGTTTTGTTTCATTTTTTCTCCTCCTATTGACATTAAAGAAAACGCTGATACAATTATATCGACGATACAAATGTTTTAAAGAATAGTAGCACACTATAATTAAAAAATCAAGTGGGCAGAAAGGAAAGATAACATGACACTTACACAAAAACGTATTTTTATTTTATGCATCATTGTTGTCGTAGCAGTAATTTTAGGGAGGCTCGCCGTAAGAGCGGTTATGAACCTTCTGCTTGGCGGCACTATGTTTGGAGGGAATTTTCTATGAGCAAAAAAAAGAAAATAAAAAAGAAAGGCAGAGTTATGTGGGGATTTATCTATGTTTTTACGTTTATCATTGCTTTTAGTGGGGCGGTCGCATTTAAGATGAAATATAATCCGTTTAGCAAAGAATTTTCAGTTGACTGGAATGATTCGGTTGGTATGGTACATACGGATATTTCTTATGGCAGCGGCGAAGCGAACAAATTTGACCTTTATGTTCCAGCAGACAATTCTAGGAAAAGTTATGGTTTGATTGTATATCTCCATGCAGGTGGTTTTACAGGTGGGGATAAATCGGGCGATGTCGAGATACTTGAATGGTTCTGCTCTAAGGGATATGTGACAGCAGGCATCAATTATACTTTGTTTAGTGAGAAAAATCCCGATGCAAACGTGTATAAGCAGTCAGTGGAAATCAGAGAGAGTATGCCCTATGTGATTGCGGAAGCAGAAAAGCTTGGCTATCATATTAATGAAATGTCAATCGGCGGCGGCTCGGCAGGTCATGCTCTGGCAATGATATATGCCTATCGTGATGCAGATAAATCTCCTGTGCCAGTAAAAATGACATTTGGGGCAGTCGGACCCTCTTGTTTTTATGTGGAAGATTGGATTAACATGGGGGCAAATCCTAATAAGCCTATCCCATTTGACCAAAACGGGGATTATCAGGGTATTGCTGATTTATTTTATGTAATGTCGGGAAATAAAATTACAAACGATATGTTTAAAACTGGTGAATATAAAGAGTTAGTGAAAAATATTTCCGCTGAAATGTGGATAAATGAAAATTCAGTCCCTACTGTTGTGGCATATGGTTCATGGGATAGGGTACAGCCATTCAGAGCCTCCCTTAAATTGAAGCAGACAATGGAAAATAATGGCATAGACTATCAATATTTCGAGATGAAGCATTCGGGACACGGCTTACAAAATGACAGTAAGATGTATGCGGAATATATGCGGAAGGTACTCGAATACCTTGATATTTATATGCCTGTAAAATAATAAAATCAATGGAAGAAAAAGGAATACAGATTTGAAAACAGAATGGATACTTTGACCAGTTTGTGGCAATAAAACCTGTTTTCCTTACAGAGAGCGGTATTATCTCAATTATTGCAAGGCGATAGCAGAAAAGGAACGTACCTATTATGAGGTTTACAGTTTGCAACAGGCAGATGAAAAACTCAACGATTTTAAGGTACTGTCCTTTGTCTGC
Organism: uncultured Eubacterium sp.; assembly: GCA_947088865.1. Taxonomy (GTDB): domain Bacteria; phylum Bacillota; class Clostridia; order Lachnospirales; family Lachnospiraceae; genus Lachnospira. Next base: position 48,305 of record CAMUHY010000005.1, read on the forward strand.
TTAAAGCAAAATGACATATTTGTAAAAACGAGCGTAATGGGGATGGTTTGCTATTTCCTTTTATTTATCCAAGAAACGTATTTAAAATTTCTGTAAAATAGTCTATAAATTCTAATTTTTTAATATCTGTATCCGATTTAATATCAATAATATTCCATATTTTATCATTGATATAAATTTTTATATTACCAACAATATCATTTTTAGATATGGGCAATTGAACGTCATTATAATTGATGGTAACATTAACATTGTCTTTATCTGACAAAAGAAGCTGTAAATTTTCATTGATGTCTGCGTAGGGCATAAATTCATGGTATTTTAATCCATCCCACACAGACAAGGACTCTAGGGGAGAATCTTTATCATATATTGTTTGGATATTGTATTTTTCTCGTCCATAGTCCAATAATTTTTTTGAATCTTTCCATTTGTAAGTTTTATTATTTGGCCAGCCACAAGCCAGTAATGCTACAATAAATGTGCGATTATCATCTTTGTATGCACATACATAACAATATCCTGCATCGCATGTAAATCCTGTTTTTCCAGAGATAATATTGGTATACATGGACAAAAAAGCGTTGGCGTTGCCTACGGAGAAACTTCTAAGAACAGATTGTTCTTTATTGTAAGAAGAAAAAGAGTGTGATTGTGTCTGGGTAATATCAAGAAATTTACTGTTGTTGATACAATATGACATAATAACCGCTAAATCTCTTGCTGTGGTAGAATGCACCCCCTGTTCATCGCTGGCGTCAAGACCGTTTGGCGTTATAAAATATGTATGTTCACAACCAAGACTGGCGGCTTTTTTATTCATTAAGGCGGCAAATACATGAACCAATTTTTTGGAATCTTCTTTTGTCAATTCATTGATATGTCTGTCTGCAAGAGTGCCTGCCTCGACTGGAAATTCCTCAGGATTGGAGCGCAGAAAATGCTGTGCTACATTTTCTGCGATAACGACAGCCGCGTCATTGTGCGATTTTAACATCAAAGAGTACAGTAAATCTTCTAGTTTAAAGTAATCTTTTTTATTGACATTTAATTTGACGTCAGGCATGGAAGCTGCATATGCTGAAGTTTCACAAATTAAATCTAAATCGGCATATTCCAGAGCAATAATACAAGTCATAATTTTTGTGGTACTAGCCATAGGAACAGGGGTATTTTCATCTTTTCCATATAGCACGCGCCCCGATTCACCATCTAAAAGCGCAGCATATTTTGCAAATAAATCGATTTTTTCATTGTCGGCATATGCGTGTGTAGTGCAGAAAACGAAATTAAAAATCAGTATCAATGTAACAATTTTTAATATTAAACTAACATTTTTTTTCAAATATTTCATATTTTATTTTTACTTGCTATGATATAATGCTTATAATATGTTTATTTGAGAGGATAGGATTTTATGAGTTATATTGAATTTGAAAATGTGCATAAAATATACAAGATGGGTGATGTGAAAATCAAAGCGCTAAACGGAGCTAGTTTTTCGATTGATAAAGGGGACTTTGCTGTTATAGCAGGACCAAGCGGAGCTGGAAAAAGTACGATATTAAACTTACTTGGAGGAATGGACTCTTCAACAACCGGAAAAATTATTGTTGATTCACAGCGGGTGGACAAGTTTAATGCCAAAAAATTGACAACTTATAGAAGATATGATATAGGTTTTGTTTTTCAATTTTACAATTTAGTTCAAAATCTTACCGTCAAGGAAAATGTTGAGCTTGCCACGCAAATCTGTAAAAATCCTCTAAATATAGAAGAAACGATTGTGTCCGTTGGATTGGAGCATCGAATGAACAACTTTCCGTCGCAGTTATCTGGCGGAGAGCAGCAGCGTGTAGCGATTGCAAGAGCATTGGCAAAAAATCCCAAATTGCTTTTGTGTGATGAACCAACAGGTGCGCTTGATTATCAAACGGGAAAATCGGTATTAAAGCTTTTGCAAAATATGTGTATTAACAATGGGGTTACAGTGGTTGTAATTACGCACAATATGGCATTAACACCGATGGGAAATAAAGTGATTAAAGTAAAAAATGGCGCGATTAGCGATATATCGGTCAATGATAATCCAACGCCTGTTGAGGAGATTGAATGGTAAAAACGAAAATAAAAATTCATGTTATGAATTTTTATTTTCGCACCAGTTTGCAAAGCAAACTGGTTATAGGCATGAAAGTTTTGTAAATACAAACTTGCTGTGGACAGGAAGAGTTTGCAAAGCAAACGGGTTACTTTTCTGTTTATGTACAATTTTATTGTCATTTTACGGTCTTTTTTAAACAGGAAAGTCGCATTTTTAACCAATGTGGCAAAAAAGAAAAGTGCAAGTTACAGCGCTGTATATGAAAAGTATACAATAAATTAAGAAAGGAGGAGGTTACAAAAAAACAAGTAACATTGTAAAGAGCAATGATGATATAAGCTTTTTATAAGTTTTTAGTAACAACTATATGTTAAAGGATACATTGAGAGAGATTAAGTCGTCGCTGGGACGATTTTTTGCTATATTTGCGATTACGATTGTAGGTGTAGCTTTTTTTGCGGGTGTTACCGCTTCTTCGGGTGATATGAAGTATTCTTCGGATATGTATTATGATGATTATAATTTGTATGACTTAAGGATTGTTTCTAATGTTGGCTTTACGGAAGATGAGGTTCAAAAGATAAAAGAGGTTGATGGCATTGATGGATTTTTTGCAACACATACGACCGATGTTATATCCAATATAGATGGCACACAAAATACAGTGCGTGTTATGACCGTACCAGATGATAATTTAAACAGTGACAATAAGGATTATATTAATCAGCTGCGAATAAAAGAAGGCAGACTGCCTCAAAAGTCAGGGGAGTGTGTAATACGATTTTCTGATTTTTATGAGGATAGTATTCATATTGGTGATAAATTAACGGTTTCAGCCGACAAAGATAAAGATATTTTGGATACATTAAAGGTGACAGAGTTTGAGATTGTGGGTATTGTCTATACACCTTACTATGTGAGTTATGATATTGGACAAAGCGATATTGGCAGCGGCAAAGTAAATTTTGCAATGATGATTCCAAACGGCGATTTTGTAGAAGAATATTATACGGAAATTTTTGCAACGGTTGATGGTGCAAAATCCTATAATACTTATTTGGACGAATATTTTGACTGTGTGGGTATTGTAAAAGAAAAGATTGAAAATATACATGATTCGGCAGTTGAGTTAAGAGTGAACGATAATCTTAAAGAGATTGACAGAAAAAAAGACGAGGCACTAGACGAGGCGCATCAGACCATACGCAAGAGAGTGGAGGAAGAAATTACAGGAAGATATCAGGCTTTTTATCCAGGTATCGATGTGTCTAGTATGGTTGAATCCATGATAGAAAGCGCTGTTGAGGAGAGTATTAAAAATTTTGATACCAGTGAAATTGATGAATATTTTGATGATTTGAAAAAGGATTTAAAAGAATCCAGCAAGGATTGGGAGTGGTATGTGCTAGACCGTGATTCTAATTACTCTTTTAGGGAGTATCAGTCAAGCGCTGACAGAATGAATAAAATAGCAATTGTATTCCCCATATTTTTTATTTTAGTAGCAGCGTTAGTTTGTCTTACAACAATGACAAGAATGGTTGATGAACAGCGTGAATTGATAGGAACATATAAGGCGTTGGGCTATTCTAAAAATACCATTGCGATGAAATATATTATCTATTCCTTTACAGCTTCGGCACTTGGCGGTGTAATAGGGTGTATTGCTGGACTAAAGCTGTTTCCATATATTATTTATAATTGCTGGAATATCATTTATTATATGCCAGGCATACAGTATGGAGACCATTATATTTTATCTTTGGTAGCGATTCTTTCAATGATAGCGGTGATTGTGCTTGCGACGATATATGCTTGTTATAGTGAATTGTCCGAAGTTCCGTCACAGCTTATGCGTCCAAAGGCGCCAAAAAAAGGAAAAAAGATAGTTCTTGAACATATTGGGTTTTTATGGAAGCATATGTCCTTTTCAAGCAAGGTTACAGCAAGAAATCTTTTTCGATATAAGAAACGCTTTTTTATGACTGTTGTCGGAGTAGCAGGCGGCTGTGCGCTGATGTATGCGGGATTTGGAATTAAGGATAGTATTTCCACGCTTATTGTAAAACAGTATGAGGAAATCTTAAAGTATAATTTAACGATTATGTATAGTGATGATTCTATATACGATGCTGTAAAAAAGGATACCAGAATTAATGAATATTTGGCACAGTACAGTTATACAGCCAAAGTAAGCAATTTGGAACAGTTGAATAATAAAAATTTTGTTGAAAAAGAAAATATCAATATGAATGTGATTGATGATGTTTCTGCTTTTGAAAAATTTATACTGTTGAGAAAGCGCAATACCAATACCACATATCATCTTGATAATGGCGGAATATGTATAACAGAAAAACTTGCCAAAGATTTGGGCGCAAAAGAAGGGGATACAATTTATGTTACAGATGAGGACGAAAAACGCATACCAATGAAAATTTCTCATATTGTGGAAATGTATACATTTAATAGCATATATATAACAAAAGAGTATTATCAAGAAGTGACAGGAGATGATTATAACAATAACTGCATTATTGCAAATGTTTTCGATTCTAATGAGGAACTGGAAAGTCAGATAGGAAGCGATTATCTGGCAATGGAAGATGTGGACAGTATTACATTTTCAACGGCAAATATCACAAAATTTGAAAATATGATTCAGACGATGAATTTAGTAACCTATGTATTGATATTGTCGGCTGCTATCTTATCTTTTATTGTGTTATACAATCTTACCAATGTGAATATATCCGAGAGAATCCGAGAAATTGCTACGATTAAAGTGCTTGGGTTCTATGATTTAGAAGTTGCATCCTATGTATATAGAGAGAATATATTAATATCCATCATTGGCGCTTTGGTTGGATTAGTGTTAGGGATGGCGCTGCATAATTATATTATGACAACGGTTGAGATGGATAATATTATGTTTGGCAATGCAGTTAAACCTTTAAGTTTTATATATTCTGTTGTGTTGACTATTGTATTTTCAATGATTGTCAATATGGCGATGTATGGAAAGTTAAGGCGTGTTAAGATGGTTGAGTCATTAAAATCAATTGAGTAAAATATATGTGAAAAATTTTATATTGGAATAAAAAAAACGGCTTGTTCATATATTGTGAAAAACAATAGAAACAAGCCGTTTTTTTATGGACAATATTGCACAAATATTACGTATATTACCAGAGAGAGTAAAATGTGAAGTGAACGATGTTATTAAGCGAAACGGTCTTGCTTACAGCAAGCTGACAGAAATACATTTGAGAATCAATCAGAGCGTGATAATAAAATATGAATATGGAAAAGAGTATATTATTGGAAATATTCATATTACGTCAGAAGATATTAATTACTGTCTGCAAATGATAACAAAATATTCAATATATGCCTATCAGGATAGCATTCGGATGGGATTTGTCACCGTGAAGGGCGGACACCGAGTCGGTGTTATGGGGCAGGCAATTGTTGAAAATGGTACGATTTCAGGACAGAAGAATATAACATTTGTCAATATAAGGGTGGCGCATCAAGTGCTTGGCTGTGCAAGGAATATGATACCTTTTATATGTGATGGCAGCGTGCATAACACACTGATTATCTCTCCGCCGAACTGTGGAAAAACAACGTTGCTTCGAGATATTATAAGGAATATTTCAAATGGAATAGACTGTATGCCAAGAAAAGTGGCATTGATTGATGAACGTTCAGAAATAGCAGCAAGTTTTGAGGGGATTCCACAAAATGATGTGGGACAAAGAACCGATGTTTTAGACCTTGCTCCAAAAAGTGAAGGTATGATACTGGCATTAAGGGCGATGTCACCAGAAGTCATTGCTATTGATGAGTTGGGAGGCGTGCAGGATATCGAAGCCGTAAAACAAGTAATTCACTGTGGGTGTAAAGTGATTGCAACAGTACATGGGTATGATTTGCAGGATTGCTGTAACAGAAAAGAGCTTAAAGAAATGATAGGACACAATGGGTTTACAAAGATCATTGTTTTGTCTGGGAAAAAAGGTGTGGGAACAATAGAAAGTATGGTGAATACATAAATGATTATTAGAATAGTTGGAGCAGTTATTATTTTATTGACGGCAGTGACAGCCGGAATTTGTCTTAGCTATGTGGCTAAGACAAGAATTAAGCGATTATGTGCAATGGTCTCTTCGCTTTATATTTTATCGGGAGATATACGTTATGGAATGACAAGCCTTCCTGCTGCATGTATGAATATTGCAAGAGGAAGCCATAACGATTATTTGAAAAATTTTTATCAAAGGCTTTCCATTGATTTAAATAAAGACGAATTTATTGTTTTTTCTGAATTGTGGAAAAGGCTTATTTATACCTATGTAAAAGAAATTTATTTGACGGAAAGTGACTGTGAAGTTTTATGTGAAGTTGGCGAATTGCCGTTGCATCTGGATAAAGATATGCAGATTAAACATATAGAAAATATTTGCTGTCGTTTAAATGATATTATTGCTGAAGCCAAATCAGGTGTTAATAACAAATGCAGAATTTATCAATGTACCTCAATAGCAGCAGGGATAATTATTGTGATACTTTTATTATAATACGGATTGGAGGCTTGAGATGGAAGTGAGTATTATATTTAAAATAGCGGCGGTGGGTATACTTGTGTCGGTGTTAAGTCAAGTGCTAAAGCATAGCGGAAGAGAAGAACATGCCTTTCTTACAAGCCTTGCAGGGCTGTTATTGGTATTATACTGGATTGTCCCATATATTGTTGAGCTGTTTGAAACGATGAAAAAAATGTTTCAATTATAGCATAACAAGACAAAATTGTTCAGTTTTAAGACAGTAAGGCAGGTGGAATTTTGATAGAAATTATTAAAATTGCGGCATTGGCAATCAGTGTTGTCTATCTGATTTCCATTTTAAAAAGTGCAGGAAGTCAGTTGCATATCGTTCTTATTATGACTTTTTCCGTGCTGGTTATCTATATTTTATCAGGGCGTATATCCGGAATTATTGCACAGCTCACAAGAATGCAGGCAATTGTAAATTATGGACAGGATTACATAGCGCTTTTAATTAAAATTATTGGTATTACCTATGTGACGCAGTTTGCGTCGGATTTATGCAAAGACAGCGGATACAATGCGCTTGCAGGGCAGATTGAGCTGTTTTGCAAAATTACAATAGCGGCAATCAGTTTTCCTGTGATATGTAGTCTTTTTGATATGACCCTAATGACCGTAAGCGCTGCAACAACAGAAATTGAGGATTTAGACTTTTCAGAGATTGACCGCATACTTGAAAATAGTAATTACAATGGATTTTCATTTAAAAACATTGTAAAGGATATATGCAATAATGATTTTGAGGCGCAAGGATTGATAAGACAGGCTATCCAATCCATTTTTAATGAAATTATAAGCAATCAATCCTATATATTAAATATCTTATTTCTTGCTGTTTTTTCAGCTTCACTAAAGATTCTTTTACCTGATAACAACAATAAACAGGTAAGCGATATCTCACTTTTTATCGTGTATGCCATAATGATAATTACCATCTATTCTATTTTTAAGTCCGCTGTATCAATCAGTTACAAAGCAATTGATTCGACCGTTAATTTGTATATGGCGATTATTCCTGTTTTACTGCCGCTGATTGCGGCAGTTACAGGCAGTATCAGCAGCGGCATTTATTATGAAGTAGTAGTTATGATGGTTACGGCAGTCAATGTTTTATTTAAAGATATTTTAATTAATGTGGTGAGAGCTACTTATATGATATCAATGGTAAATATACTTACAGAGGGCGGACGATTTACAAAATTGGGAGAACTTTTGACGCGGGCTGTAAAATTTTGCTGTAAATTGGCATTGACGGTATTTTCAGGTTTGAGTTGTGTCAAGACCATTTTAGGTCAATCGACAGATGCAGTTAAGAAAAATTTGTTTTATAAATCCGCCAAATTAATTCCAGCGGTTGGCGATTCAATAGAAGCGGTTTCTCAGACGGTGGTATCAGCAGGAAATGTTATAAAAAATGCAGTGGGCATAGCTGGAATCCTTGTTCTTATCATAACCGTCAGCGCACCGCTTCTTCAGTTGATATCCATTACTTGTATGTTAAAAATATTGGCGGCTGTAATTGAACCATTGGCAGACAAGCAATTTATTTCAATTATAGATACATCTGGAAATATATTAGGGTTGTTGTGTTTGATTGTCACCGTTCAATGTAGTTTGTTTATTATGGTGACGGCTATTATGATATGTTTATTAAAGCCATAATGACGTCATATGCAATTGTTATGATTGTTGTCTGTGATTGTTAGGCACAAAAGGATTAAAAAATTGAGCTGTTCATATAAAAAGCAGCACAGAAACGAGGGTTTTTATGGAATGGGTAAAACGGATATTTGTCACAGGTATTATGACAGAATTAATACTGCATTTATTGCCCGATAAAAAATATGATAAATATGTGCGATTAATTTGCGGGGTAATATTAACGATGGTATGTATTTCGCCCATATTGTCATTTTTTAATAATAAAAGTAATATAAAAAATTATATCAATATCTTTGAAAAAATTGGACAAAAGTATGATTATCAAACCATGATAGGAAATATGCAGGGGGAAGACCAGTCCTATTACATACAAAATTACATAGATGTTAATTCCAAGTATATTAATGAGTTGGTTTTAGAGGAAGGCTTGAATCCAGTAGACTGTAAAATTGTTTTGGATATGGATGAAAAAAGCAAAACGTATGGAAGTATAGAAACGATTGCCCTAACGGTTGCGGATGGGAAAAATTCATGCTATGAAAAAAACGAGGGACGCATTGTCTATCAAGGCGGCGCCAAACAGTACAGTGAGGAGCTTTTGGCGCTTATAGAAACAATTTGTGTAACTTATGAAATGGATAAGGATAGTATTCATGTGAAAATTACATAAATTCATAGGCTGAGCAAGAATGGGGGACTTTTATGAATAATAAAAATGATTTCATAGAAAAAATATTGAATAAAAAGGGCAAGGAAAAAATATTAATAGTATTATTAATAGGGATTTTATTAATGGTTATCGCAATACCCGTAAAAGATGAATCGAAAAATAACAATTCCTTCGTCGGTTTACAAGATACAAATAATGATATGTATACGAACTGGCTGAAGGATTACAATTCTGATATTACATCGTACAGCACATTTATTGAACAAAAATTGAAAAATATTTTATCAAAAGTTGAAGGTGTTGGCGAGGTTAATGTAATGGTCAAAATTAATGAAGACGAGTCAATTGAGGGGGTGATAGTAGTTGCAGGAGGAGGTGGTAACGGAACGGTGTCAGCCAGTATTACATCTGCTATTGAAGCTTTGCTTGGAATACCAGCCCATAAGATTAAAGTATTAAAAATGGTATAACAATAAGCGTTTGTTGCGCAGAAATGGAGTAGTCATTGAAAAAAATTAAAAAAAATCAAATTATCATAACAGCGTTGGCAATTATGATTGCCGTTGCAGGATATATTAATTATACAGGAAGTCTTGGCGATATTATATCAATTAAAAATAAAAAAGAAGATGCCCCTGTTACATCAGAATCCCTAGAAGAACCTGGAACAGTTGTTCTCACAGCAGGCGATAACGTGACAGATGGAGAAAAGTCGGACGGTGAAAATAATGAAAATTCAGGAAATTCAGATACAATCAGCGTCAATGGTGATGTGACAAGTGAAAAACCTGTTGTTGCGACATCGGTTATATCCGAAGCAAAGTTAAACCGTGAGCAAATGAGGGCAAAAAATAAAGAGATGCTGTTAGATATTATTAACAGTACAGAGTTAAATGAAGCAGCAAAGGCAGACGCAGTTGCACAGATAACGCAAATTAGTGAAAATTCACAGAAAGAAACAGCAGCAGAGCTGCTTCTTGAAGCCAAAGGATTAGGAAATTCCGTTGTGTCTATACAGGATGGAGAAGTGGATGTTGTCATTAACGCTGCTGGTATATCCGATACGCAAAGAGCGCAGATAGAAGATATTATTAAAAGAAAAACAGGAGTAACTGCGGATAAGATTACAATAAATGTTTGCAATAACTAAAAAAATCGATTATAATATATTCATTAACGCGAATGGCTCTAAAATTGTCTGGTTGCAGCCATGCGTGTGAAATATGACGCAGGAGGTCCGCAATGACTAAAGATTTTGAAAGCAAAGGAAATAGTTACTCTATACACGAGAGAGTTAATATTGGTGAGGTTCGTGTCGCAGATGAAGTTGTTGCTATTATTGCAGGATTAGCTGCCACTGAAGTAGATGGTGTTGAATCAATGGCTGGCAATATAACCAATGAGCTTGTCAGCAAGTTAGGAATGAAAAATTTATCAAAAGGCGTTAAGGTGTACGTCAATGATAGAACCGTTGCCGTTGATTTAGCATTGAATATCAAATATGGTTTTGAGATTCCTAAAGTTTCTGCCAATGTGCAGGAAAAAGTAAAATCAGCAATTGAGACAATGACAGGTTTTGAAGTGACATCTGTTAATATTAAGATTGCCGGCGTGAACATTGAAGCTGAGTAAGTAGCATAAGATTAAATATTGAAAAGTCAAATAATTGGACTTTGTTGCTCTTACAAAAATATATTGCATTGTAGCTAGCGCCAGACTGAGGTTTCTCGGTCTGGCGATTTTACACATGTGCAGAAAGGTTGTAATCCATGACAAGAACACAGATAAGAGAACATATCTTTATTATTTTATTTGGAGTAGAGTTTCATAAGGCAGAGGAACTAGAGGAACATATTGCTCTTTATATAGATAATATTGGCGCGATATCAAAAAAAGATTTAGATTATATTACAAAAAAATCAAGAGCGATTATTTCTAAAATAGAAGAAATTGATAATATGATAAATGAAACCTCAAATGGGTGGCCAACCAGCAGACTTGGCAAGGCAGAGCTTACGATTATGAGACTTGCCATCTTTGAGATTAAATATGATGATGATATTCCAAATGGCGTTGCCATCAATGAAGCGGTTGAACTAGCTAAAAAATATGGCGCGGACAGCGCTTCTTCATTTATCAATGGCGTGCTGGCAAAGTTTATAAAGTAGTAGAGGTTTTTTATATGGCAGGTTCCTTTACGGTTTCACAGATAAATAAATATATTAAAAATATGTTTCTTCAAGATTTTGTGTTAAATAAAGTTTCAGTTACCGGAGAATTATCAAACTGTAAATATCACCCTTCTGGACATTTATTTTTTACGCTAAAAGATGCAAATGGAACGTTGCCTGCCATTATGTATGCTAGTCAGGTGAAAAATTTAAATATACAGCTCAAAGATGGCATGAAAGTAATGGTACATGGGCGAATTGATATATTTGAGCGTGATGGAAAGTATCAGCTTTATGCAAATCGTATAGAGATGAATGGTATAGGGGAATTATATAGACAGTTTGAAGCGTTAAAAGTACAGTTTGAGCAGATGGGATATTTTAGCCCGCAATATAAACGTCCTATCCCTAAGTATTCAGGTAAAGTTGGTATTGTGACAGCTTCGAGCGGAGCGGCGATTCAGGATATTATCAATATTTCTCACAGGCGTAATCCATATGTTTCATTGATTCTTTATCCTGCGCTTGTTCAGGGGAGTGGAGCGGCTAAAAGTATTGTAAAAGGAATACAAAAATTAGATTTGATGGAATTGGATGTTATTATAATAGGACGAGGCGGCGGTTCAATAGAAGATTTATGGGCATTTAATGAAGAAATAGTTGCAGAGGCAATCTTTAATTCCAAGACGCCAATTATTTCTGCTGTTGGGCATGAGACGGATTTTACAATAGCTGATTTTGTAGCAGATTTAAGAGCGCCTACGCCATCTGCTGCGGCTGAGTTGGCAGTAAGTGATATTCGTGTGGTAGAAGCAGATTTACAGAGATATTTGGATGCGTTAAAAAATGCCATGTATCAAAGAATAGAAAAATATTATACCCGTCTTGAAGCCATATCAACCAAGTTGAAATATTTAAATCCACAGGCAATGGTTGATGAAAAAAGACATTATTTGTGTCTAATTCGAGAACAACTGGATAGGCTTATCACTTCGTACCTCGCAAAAAAAAGACATCAGCTAGAGCTTTATGCTTTTCGGTTGCAGGGTGTTTCGCCTTTGGAAAAATTGGGACAAGGATATTCTTATACAGAAACCACAGAGGGAACGATGGTAAAATCTGTAAAAGATATAAAAGTCTCGGATTGTGTCAATATTTATGTTAAAGATGGTTATTTTACAGCTACGATTCATAAAATCACAGAGAATGGAGGGAACAGTGGCTAAAGGTTTTGATATAGAAGAGTCTTTTCAATTGCTTGATGATATTGTACAAAAATTAGAAGGTGGCGATTTGCCTATGAATGAAGCGTTGAAATTATATAAAGACGGTGTGAAATTAGTCGAAAAATGTAATATACAGATGGATAAAGTGGAAAAGCAAATTGTTGTTTTGGATGAAGAAGAGACATCATTGTAACTTATCGGATAATTTTAAAGGTGCGTTTTGCAGCAATTTTAACTTCATCAAGCAGCATAGCGGATTGCGAATATCCGCTTAACTAAAAATATAAGGGAAAATAAATATGGGGTTTAATGAAGAATTAAAAGATAAAGTAGATAAAATAAATAATATTATAATAGATAATCTTCCAGCGGTGCAAGGGGAACAAAAGCTTTTGCTGGAAGCGATAAATTATAGTGTTCGCGTTGGCGGTAAACGAGTAAGACCACTGCTTATGCTTGAGACATACAAGCTGTGCAACGGGCAAAATGAAAAAGAAGTCTATCCTTATATGGCAGCGTTGGAGTATATACACACCTATTCTTTGGTGCATGATGATTTGCCGGCAATGGATAATGATGATTATCGAAGAGGCAATCTTACCACTCACAAAAAATTTGGTGAAGATTTTGGCATTCTTGCTGGAGATGGTTTGTTAAATTACGCTTATGAAGTGATGATGAATGCAATACTCCATTCAAAAGATATGGAAAAAAATGCAAAAGCAGGCAGTATTATTGCGCAAAAAGCGGGTATATACGGCATGGTGGGAGGACAATCTGTCGATGTATGGTTGACGGATAAACCAGTTAGTCAAAATGATTTGGAATTTATCTTTAACTGCAAGACAGGCGCTTTGATAGAAGCGGCTTTTATGGCGGGCGGCGTGCTTGCAGGAGCTTGTGACGATATAGTAAAACAGCTTGAGAAGGCAGGCAATTTAGTGGGTGTAGCGTTTCAAATTAAAGATGATATTTTGGATATTACAAGCACAAAAGAGCAGTTTGGAAAGCCTGTTTTCAGTGATGAGCGCAATAAAAAAACAACATATGTTACACTTTATGGCATGAAAAAAGCAAATGAAGATGTCATAAAAATGTCAAAAAAAGCAGAGGATATTGTAAGAAACATTGGTGACAATATATTTTTAGTAGAACTGATTAATAAGTTGATAAATAGGATAAATTAAGATTATGATTCTTGAAAAAATTAACAAACCAAACGATATAAAGAAGCTTGACCCAATTGAATATAATCAGCTTGCAGAAGAGATACGAGAATTTTTAATTCAGACCATCAGTAAAACAGGAGGGCATCTTGCTTCAAATCTTGGTGTTGTTGAATTGACCATAGCACTCCATCTTGTATTTAATCTTCCGCAGGACAAGTTGATTTGGGATGTGGGACACCAGTCTTACACGCATAAGATTTTAACGGGAAGAAAAGCAGGATTTGACGGACTTCGTAAATTTGGCGGCATGAGTGGATTTCCAAAAAGAAATGAGAGCCATTATGATGCTTTTGATACGGGGCATAGTTCAACTTCGATTTCAGCAGGGCTTGGGTATGTGTATGCAAGAGATATAAAAAAAGAGTATTACAATGTTATTTCGGTTATTGGAGACGGTGCATTGACAGGCGGTATGGCATATGAGGCAATGAATAATGCAGCTAGGTTAAATACGAATTTTATTATTATATTAAATGATAACACCATGTCCATATCAAAAAATGTCGGCGGCGTTTCTAAGATGTTAGACAATATTCGTTCATCGGATTCCTATTATGATTTAAAAGAAGGCGTTGCCAATACATTGTACAAACTTCCAAGAGGAAATAAACTGGTAGATTCTATAAAAAAGAAAAAGAGCAGTCTAAAACAGATTTTGTTTCCAGGACAAATGTTTGAGGCAATGGGGCTAAATTATTTAGGACCTGTGAATGGGCATGATATTCATAAGCTAATAAAAATTTTGCATGTTGCAAAACGTGTGGGCGGACCTGTTCTTGTTCATGTGGTTACGCAAAAAGGACATGGCTATAAGCCAGCAGAGCGCAATCCGAGCAAGTTTCATGGAATTGCACCATTTGATATAAAGACAGGAATTGTAAAATCATCATCAAAGAATGATTCGTATTCTAAAGTGTTTTCTAAAGCAATATGTTCTATTGCAAAACAAAATAACAAGGTGGTTGCTGTTACAGCTGCTATGCCTGAAGGAACAGGGCTTGAAAAATTTTCAAGATGGTTTCCCGAACGTTTTATGGATGTGGGGATTGCAGAAGAACATGCAGTGACATTTTGTGCAGGTTTGTCAGCAGGCGGTATGATTCCCGTATTTGCTGTATATTCATCTTTTTTACAGAGAGCCTATGACCAAATACTGCATGATGTGTGTATACAACAGCTTCATGTTGTATTTGCAATAGACCGAGCTGGTTTGGTTGGGAGTGACGGCGAGACGCATCAGGGGATATTTGATTTATCTTTTTTAAAAAGCATTCCAAATATGACCATATTTGCTCCTAAAAATGCGTGGGAATTAGAACGTGTTTTACACTATGCAGTCAATGAATATGATGGTCCGTTTGCGATACGATATCCAAGAGGGGAAGCTTGTGTAAGGTTTCAAGAATTTAAGCAGCCAATAGCCTATGCGAAATCAGAAATCATGTTTTGGGAGAAAGATATTGCACTTATTGCTGTTGGTTCAATGGTTGAAACCGCATATGATTTGCGTGAAAAATTAAAAGAAAAAGGGTATTATGTAACATTAATTAATGCACGGTTTATTAAGCCGTTGGACGTCATGTTATTCTATAAATTAAAACACACCCATCAGTTGATTGTCACATTGGAAGAAAATGTTATAAAAGGCGGTTTTGGCGAGAGTGTATGCCAATATATCAGCGAGTCACAGCTTCATATGAATGTGCTTAATATTGCGCTGCCAGACGATTATGTGGAACATGGAAATGTGTCTATCTTAAAAGCAGAAGCAGGTATTGATGTCAATAGTTTGATAGAGCGCGTGACTTCTTTTTATAAAAATTTATAGTTGCAAAAATTTATAACTATAAAGACTTATAATTATAAGAATTAATAGTTACAAAAATTTGTAATTATTAATGAACAATTTTTTTAATTTTTTGATGAAATAGGATAAGGTGTTATCAGCAGCAGAGTAATGAAATTTACAGATTAAAAGAAAGGCATGGTTATGGCAAAAGAACGATTGGATATTTTGCTGGTTGACAAAGGATTAGCTCCCTCAAGAGAAAAAGCAAAAGCAATTATTATGTCAGGGTGCGTGTATGTCAATGGACAAAAAGAGGACAAGTCGGGTTCAAAATTTGAGGAGAAAGCCACGATTGAGGTACGAGGCAATACCCTTCCATACGTGAGCAGAGGAGGCTTAAAATTAGAGAAGGCAATAAAAAATTTTGATGTGTCTTTAAGCGGAAAAATATGTATGGATGTTGGCTCATCCACAGGCGGTTTTACCGATTGTATGCTTCAAAATGGGGCTGTTAAAGTCTATGCGGTCGATGTCGGCTTTGGACAGCTCGATTGGAAACTTCGCAATGATTCAAGAGTAGTTTGTATGGAAAAAACCAATATACGTTATGTTATGCCAGAAAATATACAAGATGTTATTGATTTTGTGAGCGTAGATGTTTCGTTTATATCATTGACAAAAGTTTTAAAATCTGTTAAAAATCTTATCTCCGAAACAGGAAATATCGTCTGTCTAATTAAGCCGCAATTTGAGGCAGGACGTGAAAAGGTTGGCAAACATGGCGTGGTAAAAGAGCCTTCCATCCACCTTGAAGTGATTGATAAAGTTATAAACTATGCTATTTCCATTGGTTTTGAAGCAGTCAATCTTGATTTTTCTCCAGTCAAAGGACCAGAGGGAAATATAGAATATTTATTGCACCTTATAAATCATATGGATGGTATTTATGAACAAATACCATTTGAAGCCGAACAAGTTGTTTT
This sequence comes from uncultured Eubacterium sp., assembly GCA_947088865.1. GTDB lineage: Bacteria > Bacillota > Clostridia > Lachnospirales > Lachnospiraceae > Lachnospira. The sequence goes on from CAMUHY010000005.1 coordinate 64,752, forward strand.
ATCGGCACATCGTATATTAAATAAATAAACGGTTATGCCTATGGCATGAAAGGACAAGCTTGAATAAATTTTATATAATTTCTAATTCTATTAAAGACCCTCAAAGGGCAGCATTAAATGAAATAAGCAATTATATTATCCATCATCAAGGTGTTATTTTGGATACACCAAAAGATTGTGAGTGCATTATTGTTCTTGGGGGCGATGGGACGCTGCTTAAAGCCGCAAGAGATTTGAATAGCGGTGAAATTCCTTTACTTGGAATCAATATAGGAACATTAGGATTTCTTACCGATGCAGATATGGATACATATAAATTAGCAATTGACAGTGTGATAAATAATGATTATATTGTGGACAAACGAATGATGATAGAGGGGAAAATTTACCGAGACAATCAATTGATATATGAAAATATGGCGCTCAATGATGTTGTTATCAATCGATGCGGGAATTTGAGAGTCATTGATTTTGATATTTCTGTAAATGGTCAATTTTTGAGTTCTTATTTGGCGGATGGTGTGATTATTGCCACTGCAACAGGCTCCACTGCTTACAGTTTGTCTGCTGGCGGACCAATATTACAGCCCAATGCAAAATTGATTATGGTAACGCCGATATGTCCGCATACATTAAATAAGCGAAGTATTATATTTGACTGTAATGATGTTATTTCAATTAAAATAACCGATAATAAAAAACTTTCTGAGGAGCGAATTGTTACTTTTGACGGAGAACAATTTTTTAATGTAAGAACAGATGATATAATAGAAATTACAAAATCAAAACGAATGTCCAGATTTATAAAAACAAATAAAGATAGCTTTTTAAAGCGTGTTCGAGAAAAGCTAATGTAGAAAATAAGATTGAAAATTTGAATTTTCAATCTATTAGCTGCATTAAATCGCGGCATGGAGGCTAAATATGAAATCAGATAGACATAGTATGATAATAGATTTAATTCAAAAAAATGTTATATCAACACAGGAAGAATTGGCAAAAGCTTTAAATGATGCTGGGTTTTGTGTTACTCAGGCAACAGTGTCAAGGGATATACGAAAATTAAATCTTACCAAAACATTGGTACAGGGTGTTATGCGTTATGTGGTATCTTGGCAGGACGCAAAATCTGCTGATTTTGATAAATATACAAGAATTATAAAAGAGGGGTTTATATCAATGGATATGGCACAAAATATTCTTGTGATAAAGACCATATCTGGTATGGCAATGGCGGTTTGTGCGGCTATTGACGGATTAAATATGTATGAGATTGTAGGCACCATAGCTGGCGACGATACAATTATGTGTGCTGTCCGTTCGGTAGAAGACACAAAAAAGGTTATGAAAATGATAAAAAATATATTAGCAGATTGATAAATGTCTAGTATATAAAACTAAAGGAGATAGAATGCTTAGCAGTTTACATGTTAAAAATCTGGCTTTAATTGAGGAAGAGCAGATTGAGTTAAACGAAGGTCTTAATATAATGACTGGTGAGACAGGAGCAGGAAAATCCATTATTCTTGGGTCTATTAATATTGCATTAGGTGGAAAAGTTTCTGCGGATATCATTAGAAAAGATGCCGAATATGCGTTGACAGAACTTATTTTTATAGTGGATGATGCAGATAAAATAAATCAGTTAAAAGAGATGGATATTGCAGACATTGAAGAGGGAGAAGTAATTATATCAAGAAAAATAACGAAAACGCGCTCGCCTATCAAAGTGAATGGTATGACTTGTACGCCGTCCCAAGTAAAAAAAATTGCTTCTGTTTTGATTGATATTCATGGACAGCATGATAACAGACTCCTCTTAAAAGAGTCCTCTCACATTGATATGATTGATTTGTATGGAGCGGAGGATATAGAGGATATCAAAATAAAATATATATCATTATATAAAGAATATCGTGATTTATGTGATAAGTTGGAACATATGGATATGGATGAGGAATCAAGAAGGCGTGAAATTTCATTTCTTGAATATGAAGTAGAACAGATAACATCAGCAAATCTTGTTGAAGGCGAAGATGAAGAATTGGAAGCTGAGTATAAAAAAATGAGCAATTCACGCAATATTATTGAAGAATTATCACGAACGAATTTAATTCTTACAGAGGGTGAAGCAAACGTGTCTGATATGTTAGGACAAGCTGTTAAGTCTATATCGGTCATATCCGAATATGATAAAGATATGGAATCTATTGCTGATAATTTAGCAAATATTGAGGATATGTTAGGGGATATTATCTGTTCCATTAGTGATTATGCAAGAAATTGTGTCTATGACCCCTTGCAGTTTGAAGAAATTTCATCACGGTTGGATTTGATAAATTCATTGAAATTAAAATATGGCAAAACGATTGCAGATATTCTTTTATATGCGGATAAACAGCAGAAAAAATTATTTGAATTGAATAATTATAATGATGTTGTCAATAATTTAAGGGAAATGATTGAGGACAAAAAAGGAAAACTTCAAGAAATTTCTAAAGAATTAACAAAATATCGTATGAAATCTGCAAAAGGATTGTGTAAAGATATCAGTGAAGGCTTAAAAGAATTAAATTTTTTGAATAATCAATTTGAAACAGCATTTGCCATAAAAGAAAATTTTACATCGAATGGCTGCGATGACGTAAAATTTATGATTTCAACAAATATTGGCGAACCTGTAAAACCATTGTCAAAAGTGGCGTCAGGGGGCGAGCTTTCAAGAATTATGTTAGCCATAAAAACAGTTATGGCTGGAAAAGAAGACACACAGACGCTTATATTTGATGAAATTGATGCGGGAATTAGCGGAAGAACTGCACAGATGGTTGCAAAAAAATTAAAGAGCCTTTCTGTCAATCATCAGATAATATGTATTACACATTTGCCACAAATTGCAGCTATGGCATCCACACATTTTATGATAGAAAAAAATGTTATTAATGACCATACAACAACATCCATTACACAACTGGATGAGGACGCAAGTATCATGGAATTAGCAAGACTTTTAGGAGGAAGTCAAGTGACAGAAACGGTGGTGAGTAATGCAAGAGAAATGAAAAAATTAGCAAGCTTAAACGATTAATAATTGCAGATAATAGACATATAAGAAAATCAGAAAGGAGTATTCTTCATATGTCTAAATGGATAAAATTTTTATGTGCCTTAGCAGTTGTGACCTGTATGATTACGATAGCTGTCAGGTATGTCAACAATATTAATGATGCGATACCGGGGCATATATATGTAGTGCGTAATAAGGAGACTACTCTTGATTTATCGATTCCAGTGACGGGAAAGGTTCACAATAAAGAAAATACGTATATTACATTTAAAGAACCTGTAACGTTTCGCGCAAAGGATATTGGCAATTATGAATTGAGTTTAAAGTTGTTTGATATATTTACGTTGCCTTCTGTTCAAGTGAGTGTTGTTGATGAACAAAATTTATATGCCTGTGGGATGCAGGCAGGATTATATATTGAGACCGATGGCGTTTATGTGGTGTCGACGGAAGAAATAACGACACAGGATAATACAAAATTATGTCCTTGCCAAAATATTATTATGCCAGGTGATTATATTACATCGGTCAATGGTGTCTCGATTAAGGAAAAAGAGCAACTTTGCGCGGCGGTTCAAAATTGTGAGGGAAACCCGATTGATTTAGAGATTATAAGGGATGACAAAACCGTTTATACACAGGTGACTCCTGTACGGGCGCAAGATGGAAATTTTAAAATTGGTACATGGATTAAAGATGATGCACAAGGTATTGGAACAATAACTTACTTAGACAGCGACATGAATTATGGGGCTTTAGGACATGGAATAGCCGATAGAAGCTCCAATCAGACACTCGATATAAAAAATGGACAATTATATAAAACGAATATAATTTCTATTGTAAAGGGGGAAAAAGGTACTCCAGGAGAATTAGTTGGTACGATTGATTATAAAGATTCAAATATCATCGGTACCATTCATAAAAATTCAACCAATGGCATTTTTGGAAAAATAACAACTCAAGATAATATTTTAAATAATCTTGTATCGTATCCTGTGGGATATGAGCAAGATGTACACAAAGGGAACGCCGCAATTAGAATGTATCATGATGGTTCATTTCATGATTATGAGATAGTGATTAATGAGGTTATGTATAACAATAATAGGAATCTTTCCTTTATTGTAACATCAAAAGACCTTTTGGAATTAACAAATGGAATTGTACAGGGAATGTCTGGCTGTCCAATTATTCAAGATGGGAAAATTATTGGAGCCGTAACTCATGTTTTAGTGGATGAACCTACAAATGGATATGGTATATTTATTGAAAATATGTTAAAACAATAAAGTGAAGCGGTGTAATCTCTTGTAGGGATATACCGCTATTTTTTAGGGTTTTAATAGAACCAAAAAGTGGAATGTACAAATTGTAGCGGTAAGTCTTCTATACATGTTGTAAAATTGCATTTATAGGAATATTATTAAAAAAAATTTTGATAGTGTTGCATATAACAGTAAATTTGGTAAAATCATTTTAAGATACCATCCATTTGGATAAGAACGAATAGTTTTATGTGAGATAAACTATTTAGTGTGAAAATGAAAATAAGAAAAAAGCATTTTTTATAAAATCTGAGCAAAAAAATTGCTTCTGTTATAAATATTTTTTTGTTTTGAATACATACAAAAATTGGATAATATTTGTCATATTTTTGAGGAAATTTTCGTTGAAATTTTGTGATTATTTTCATCAAATTTAAGGGTTATACAAATCGTGGAAGCACAGCAGTTTACTGGGTTACGGGCTTGGCAAAAATTGTCGAATGTCGCGATATTCTAATATTGCCTTTCAGTCTTTTTGCTATATAATTGAAAACTATGAAAAAAAATGCAATGGATATGGAGGGTATTGATGATTATGGACAGTATTAGGGTTGCTGTGGCAGATGATAACTGTAATATGTTAATGGTACTTAAAGAAATCATTGAGGACGAACATGACATGGAAATCATTGGAACTGCCATCAACGGAAGGCAAATCATAAGAATTATAAAAGAACAAAAACCTGATATCGTTTTACTTGACATTATTATGCCCGACTATGATGGATTTTTTGTGATGAATTCCGTATATGATGATGCTACCATTTTACATAAACCAGTATTTATTATAATCAGCTCGATAGGTAAAGAGTCCATAACAGAAGAAGCCTTTAATAAAGGCGCCGTATACTATTTTATGAAACCCTTTGATAATAGTTCTTTAATAAACAAAATTAGAAAAGTATACGCTACTGAGGAAGAAAAACTTGCGAAATCAAAACATAAAGAGAAAAAAACAAAGAACTTGTCCATAATCGAAAAGAAAATTCCAAAAGTTGAAAATTCAAAAGCAAAGAAACCTCCAGAAGAAAGTTTTATTCTCCCCTCAGAACAAGATTTAGAAAACAATATTACCCTAGTCATTCATGATATCGGAATACCCGCCCATATAAAAGGATATCGTTATTTAAGAGATTCCATTATTTTAACAATAAGAGATAAAAGTGCTATTGACAGTGTGACGAAAGTGTTATATCCAACCATTGCAAAAATGTATGAGTCCACGCCAAGCCGCGTGGAGAGAGCAATACGCCATGCAATAGAAGTTGCATGGAACAGAGGAAATACGGATACATTAAATAATTTATTTGGCTATACAATAAGCAATGGGAAGGGCAAACCAACCAATTCTGAGTTTATAGCATTAATTGCAGATAAAATAAGACTTGAATACAATTTAAAATAATTATATAATAGTGGCGTGTATTAAATGAAATAAAATACCGCTGCCAATTATAATACACGAAAGGCAGCATAAGGAGAACTATGTATAAGAGAATTTTTAAATCCTTAGTAGCTGTTTCATTGATAACGGCTATTATGGGCACTACGGTACTAGCAGATGAAGTTACTGATTTACAGAATCAGAAAGACCAAAAACAACAAGAGCTTGATAATTATGAAGACGAATTGGCATATATTCTAGTTCGTATAGATGAGATGGAACTTGCATTAGCTCAAAAAAACAGTGAGATTGAAGATGCCGAAAAAGAATTATCAGAAGCGGAAGAAAAATTAAGTCTTCAGTACAAAGATATGAAATTAAGAATTAAGTACATGTATGAAGACCAATCAAAATCGCTTTCTGAGGTTTTTTTAACTTCTGAATCCATGAGTGAAGTTTTAAATAAGACAGAATATGTCCAGCAAGTTTATAGCTATGATAGAAATAAACTAGAAGAGATGTCTAATACAGCCGCCAATATTAAAGAGCTAAAGAATGGTCTTGAGAAGGATAAAAATGAATTAACAGCCATGACCGATGAATTGACACAGCAACAGGCTGTGTTATACACATCCATTTCAGAATCAAAAGATTCTCTTGAAGAGTTGACTACAAAACTCAAAAATGCTCAAGAAAAGGCAGCACGAACAATTGTTGCTTCATCAGCTTCATCACAACAAACAGCAAACGTGACAGCACCTACCGCAGCGGCAAACAACAATTCAGCTTTGGCAAGTCAAGTTGTTGCGGCAGCATATAATTATATTGGTGTTCCTTATGTATCAGGGGGGTCAAGTCCTTCTGGATTTGATTGTTCTGGATTTACCTCTTACTTATTTGGACAATTTGGTGTATCTTTATCAAGGTCGTCTTCAGCACAGTCTTACGGCGGTGTGGCCGTTTCTATGTCAGAAGCGCAGCCAGGTGATATTATATGTTATGCAGGACATGTTGCACTTTATGTTGGTAATGGAAGAATCGTACATGCTCCTGTGCCAGGAAAAACAGTTTGTGAAACTTCTGTTAATATTATGCCAATTACGGGCGTAAGAAGATATTGGTAAGAAGATTTTAATATAATGCTTTTAAAGCTGATTGGAGGAAATTATGAAGAACGTGTTATTTATTGCATCGGAAGCGGTTCCGTTTATTAAAACTGGAGGATTAGCGGATGTTGTAGGCTCACTGCCTAAGTATTTTAACAAAGAAGAGTATGATGTGAGGGTTATGATTCCAAAGTATATTAGTATACCTTGGGAATACAGAGAAAAAATGATTTACAAAACCCACTTTTATATTGACCTCGCTTGGCGTTCACAGTATGTGGGTGTATTTGAACTGGAATATAACGGCGTTATTTTTTATTTTATTGATAATGAATTTTATTTTTCTGGTTCAAAACCTTATAGCTGGATTCATGAAGATATTGAAAAGTTTGCCTTTTTTAGCAAAGCAGCTTTGTCTGCTATCCCTGTATTGGGATTTAGACCAGATATTATTCACTGCCATGATTGGCAGACAGGATTGATACCTGTATATCTTAAAGAGCGTTTTTCAGAAGGTGAATTTTATAGGGGCATCAAATCAGTAATGACTATTCACAACTTAAAATTTCAAGGTATCTGGAATTTGAAAAAGGTAAAAGATATAACAGGATTGCCAGATTATTTCTTTACGCCGGATAAATTGGAAGCATTTGACGACGCCAATTATCTAAAAGGCGGTATTGTGTATGCTGACCGCGTTACAACGGTAAGTTCAACCTATGCAGAAGAAATTAAGACGCCATTTTATGGAGAACATTTAGATGGACTGATGAATGCCAGAGCCAATTGTCTTAGCGGCATTGTCAATGGTATTGATTATGATTTATACAATCCAGAGACAGACAATATGATATTTGCAAAATATAATCAAGTGACATTCCGCAAAGAAAAGTGGAAGAATAAAGTAGGTTTGCAAAAACAGCTTGGTCTTACAGAGGATAAAAATAAGTTTATGATTGGTATTGTCTCACGTCTTACAGACCAAAAAGGATTTGATTTGATTGCCTATGTGATGGACCAAATATGCTGTGATGATGTGCAATTAGTTGTACTTGGCACAGGTGAAGAAAAATATGAAAATATGTTTAGACATTTTGACTGGAAATATAATGATAGGGTTTCTGCCAATATCTATTATTCTGACGAATTGTCTCATAAGATTTACGCAGCTTGTGATGCATTTCTTATGCCATCTTTATTTGAGCCTTGCGGATTAAGCCAGTTGATGAGCTTACGATATGGAACTGTTCCAATTGTCCGTGAGACAGGTGGATTAAAAGATACCGTTGAGCCATACAATGAATATGAGAGCACAGGAACAGGATTTTCATTTTCTAACTACAATGCCCATGAGATGTTAGGTATTATCAATTATGCAAAGAGTGTATATTATAATAACAAGCGTGAGTGGAATAAAATTGTTGACAGAGCAATGAAAAAAGATTTTTCTTGGTCCAATTCGGCAAGAAAATATGAGGATTTATACAAATATATGTAACATGTAGTTTTTTCCTTTTATGATTGGTAAAAGTATATCGTTTAATGTACAAGTGTTTTTAACAATTATCCTGTTATATATTTTTTGTTTTTAATAATACATAGCTATGTGGTTAAAAAAAATTAAAAAAATACATAAAAATGCTTGCAATATTTGGATGACTATGGTATAGTATCATAGTCGTGCGGATGTGGCGGAATGGCAGACGCAGCAGACTCAAAATCTGCCGGTGGTGACATCGTGCGGGTTCAAGTCCCGCCATCCGCATTAAATTATAAGTTTGTTATATAAACTTGCAAGAATTATTGAAAGCTTTATCTTAAAATGGCAGAAGCCATTAAAGATAAAGCTTTTTGTTCATATAAGCGGTTGGTTTAATATGAAGACAAAACAAGAATGGGAGATAGAATGTCCGAGTGTAAATATTTTCAAAATTTAATTCATGCTTTTGAGAACGACAAATTGCCGTTAAAAAGCAGGGAACTATTTGTTGAACATCTTGATAATTGTAAAGATTGCAGAGAAGAATTTGAGATATACTATCTAATAGAGTATGGTCTTAATGATACGACTATCAATTCTGATAATATAAAGTACAAGCCTTATATTGATGTGTTGGATTTTAAGGGCGTTGTTGAAAATAAACTAAACGATGCAAGACAAGATATTAAGGATATAAAAAGCATGAATAATTTTATGAAACTATGTCTGTTTTCCGTAGAAATTATTATGATATTAACAATAGTGGTTATTACAATTATTTTATTTTTTTAAGGGGTGGTAAACAATGTCTAAAATAATGCTGATTGATGGACACAGTATTTTAAACAGAGCCTTTTATGGTGTGCCTGATTTAACAAATTTTGAGGGGATTCATACCAATGCCATGTTTGGATTTCTCAATATTATGTTTAAATTTTTGGAGGAAGAACAGCCAGAGTATTTGACGGTCGCATTTGATGTCAGTGCGCCGACATTTAGACATAAGGCATATGCAGATTACAAGGGAACAAGAAAGCCAATGGCGGACGAGTTAAGTCAACAAGTGCCATTGATAAAAGATATATTAAAGGCTATGAATATCTGTACTGTTGAATTGGAAGGATATGAAGCCGATGATATTTTAGGAACGATTGCAGCCCAATGTGAAGCTAAGGGAATGGATGTAACGATTATATCAGGTGATAGAGATTTGCTTCAATTGGCAAAAGACCATGTGAAAATAAGAATTCCAAAAACAAAAAATAAAGTGACCGAAGTAGAAGATTATCTTCCAAAAGATGTATATGAATTGTATGGTGTTACGCCTTCTGAATTTATTGATATGAAAGCATTGATGGGGGATTCTTCGGATAATATACCAGGCGCACCCGGAGTTGGTCCAAAGACTGCCTCTGCACTGATTGCAGCTTATCATACATTGGATAATGTCATTGAACATATTGAAGAATTAAAACCGCCTAAAGCTAAAAAAGCAATTCAAGAACATATTGAACAAGTCAAACTAAGCCGATTTTTAGCGGAGATTAACACGCATGTTCCAATCACGTATAAAGTGGATGACGCTGTTTTAAACGACATATGGAATGAAAAGGCTTATGAGCTGCTCAAACGTTTTAATTTTAAATCGTTGCTAAAAAATTTTGATAAAAATATAGCTACTATAAAGACAAAAGAGCCTTTATTTTACAATCATATTATTCATATTGAGAATCAATCGATGGCTGATGATATATTTAAAAAAGCAAAAGAGACAATTGCATCAAATCAAAATGTAGGCTTTTATCTCTTATATGAAGAGGGCATTTTATATGGTTTTTCTCTTTGCTTGAATCAGGATGCCGTTTATTTTGCCTTGAAAGGTATTGTTCGTGAGGATTATATTGTACATCAATTTGCAAAACTTTCAACATGTTGTTTGTCTGAGACGAGCGGCAAATTGATTACCATTAATTTAAAGGATGTCTTAAATGTATTTGACAAAATGGAAATCTGTGAGGAAGCTTTTGTTGATATTGGTTTAGGAGCATATCTTATCAATCCCAATAATGATGGCTATGAAGTCGATAAATTAGCGCTGGATTACTGCCATATGACCGTTTCTTCCCGCTCCGAAATTTTTGGCAAAATGACGTTTAGCGAGGCGTTTATGATAAATATAGACGGCTTGGCAAAGTATGGCGCCATAGGCAGTTATATATCACTTTTTGCTTGGGATAGTATAAAAAATACGTTGATAAAAGAATCCATGTATGATTTATTTAACAAGATTGAGATGCCATTGCTCTATGTTCTTTTTTCGATGGAAAAAGAAGGCATTTTAGTAGATAGAATAGCGTTAAAAATATATGGTGATAAATTGGCAGAACGTATCAGTGTTATTGAAAATGAAATTTATAAGGAAGCAGGAGAAGAATTTAATATTAATTCTCCAAAACAATTGGGCGTTATTTTGTTTGAAAAATTAAATATGCCTCACAGCAAAAAGAACAAGAGCGGCTATTCCACAGCGGCGGACGTCTTGGAAAAATTGGCGGTGGATTATCCAATTGTTGAAAAAATATTAGAGTACAGACAGCTTACAAAGCTTAAATCAACATATGCAGATGGTTTGGCACAATATATTGGCAGTGATGAACGAATACATGGCAAGTTTAATCAAACAATTACATCGACAGGCAGAATAAGCAGTACAGACCCCAATCTGCAAAATATTCCAATACGAATGGAATTGGGAAAGCAGATAAGAAAAGTATTTATACCAAAAGAAAACTGTGTTTTTCTCGATGCCGATTACTCACAGATAGAACTTCGTATTTTAGCGCATATGTCCGGTGACAAAAAGTTAATTGAAGCTTATAATATGGCGGAGGATATTCACCGCATCACCGCTTCGCAAGTATTTGGCGTGCCGTTTGAGGAAGTGACCGATTTACAGAGGCGCAATGCAAAGGCAGTTAATTTTGGCATTATTTATGGGATAAGCTCGTTTGGTTTAAGTCAAGATTTAAGTATATCAAAAAAGGAAGCTGCCGAATATATTGAACAGTATTTTAAGACCTATCCAGATATCAAAGGATTTATTGATTCATTAGTTGAAGATGCAAAAGAAAAAGGATATTCACTTACGATGTTTAACAGAAGACGTCCTATTCCAGAATTGAAATCAAGCAATTTTGTACAGCGTTCTTTTGGAGAGCGAGTAGCGATGAATTCACCAATTCAAGGAACAGCGGCAGATATTATCAAACTGGCTATGATAAATGTATATTCGGCATTAAAGGAACATCACTTAAAGTCACGATTGATTCTTCAAGTACATGATGAACTGCTTGTTGAGACCTATATTGATGAGTTAAATGAAGTTCAGGGCATTATACAAGAGGCGATGGAAAATGCGGCGCATCTAAACGTTTTATTGGAAATTGATATGAAACAGGGAAAGAATTGGCTGGAAGCACATTAAAAATAGTTTAGTGAGGAACAAATGAAAGTAATTGGTATAACAGGCGGTGTTGGATGTGGAAAAACCACCGTTATTAACTTGATAAAAGAATATTTAAGTCAAAAAAAAGATATGAAATTTGTTATTTTAATGACCGATGAAATTTCCAGAAATTTATTGCAGCCAGAGCAAAAAGCGTATATTCAAGTGGTTGAGCTGTTTGGAGAATCCATAGTCAATGAAGATAAAACGATTCATCGCGGGAAACTTGCAGAGATTATATTTAACAATCCAAACAAGAGAATGGTGTTAAACAGTATTATTCATCCTTTGGTAAAACAAGAAGTAATCAATACAATCAATCAGTTGCGCATAGCCGAATATGATTATGTCTTTATTGAGTCTGCCTTATTGTATGATGACCATTATGAAGTGTTTTGTGATGAGACTTGGTATATATATGCGCCAAAAGAACAGCGGATTCAACGGTTGAAATTAAGCCGCAGTTATTCACAGGATAAAATTGAGTCGATTATGAAAAGTCAGCTTACACAGCAGGAATTTCAAAATAAATGTGATGTTGTGATTGACAATGATAAAACATGTGATGATGTGAGGCAACAGCTTGTTAAATTGCTGTAAATATGGTATTATTAATAGTCAAAACAGTGTTGGCTATTTGTATCGGAGCTTCAAATAGCCTTAATTGCAGATGAAAAGCTGCATATGCAGATTTTTTATGCAATATTTTTGCAACCAAGTTGCTCCAATATGGAGGGAAATATGGCAGAATTGACTACAATTAAAAATAATCTTGTATTCGGTTTGGATATTGGAACAAGGAGTATTGTTGGAGTTGTAGGGTATCTTGAACATAATATATTTAATGTTGTAGCGATGGCACAAAAAGAGCATGATACAAGGGCAATGATAGATGGACAGATACATGATATATATAAGGTTGGCGATACCATTCGCAAAGTAAAGGTAAGCCTTGAAAATCAGCTTGATTTTTCGTTGACCGATGTATGTATTGCTGCTGCCGGACGTGTTTTAAAAACGATTAATGCCTCAGCAGAGTATAAATTTGAAGAAGAAACCAGAGTAAACCAAGAACATATATACTCGTTAAATCTGTTGGCAATTGAGACCGCTCATGCACAGATTAATGGAAATAATGATGAGGTTAAATTTTATTGTGTAGGAAGTACTCCTGTTAATTATAAATTAAATACATTTGATATCAGTAATCTTGAAGGTCATAAGGCAAATAAAATTGGTGTGGAGTTGATTGCCACCTTTCTGCCGGAAGAAGTGGTTGATGGATTATATGAAGCAGTAGAATATGCGGGGCTTCATGTGGCAAGTCTTACATTAGAGCCGATTGCGGCAATGAATGTGGCGATTCCAGAACAGTATCGACTGCTTAATATTGGCTTGATTGATGTGGGAGCTGGTACTTCGGATATATGTATCACAAAAGATGGCAGCATTATGGCATATGGAATGATTCCGCTTGCAGGAGACGAGATAACAGAAGTCATTGCAAAAACATATCTAGTGGATTTTAATACAGCAGAAAAAATGAAAATATCGGTCAGTGATAAAAAAGATGAAACAATAACGTTTCAGGATATTATGGGATTGAAACAAGAAGTTAAATCAGAAGACGTACATAAATCCATTCATTCTGTAATCAATAGAATGGCAAAGGCAACGGCTGAAGAAATTAAAAAATTAAATGGTGGCAAATCGGTCAATGCCGTATTTGTTGTGGGCGGCGGCGGCAAGATGCCAGAGTACACCAATTTGATTGCCAAACATTTAGGTATTGCCAGTGAGCGTGTTGCAGTAAGAGGAGAAGAAGTCTTAACTAATATTAATTTTAGGGTGGACGATTTTAAAAAAGATTCTTTATATGTTACCCCTGTTGGAATCTGTACGAATTATTACCTGCAAAAAAATAGTTTTGTGTTTGTCACAGTCAATAATGAGCGTATCAAGATGTATGATAACAATCATTTAACGGTTGTGGATGCCGTTATGCAGGTTGGATTTCCAAATGAAAAATTATTTCCAAGACGCGGAGCTGAAATTACATTTACCATCAATGGAAAGACAAGGCTTGTAAGAGGCTTACCAGGTGAGGGCGCCATTGTAACGCTCAATGGAAAAGCGGCAAACTTAAATACATCCATTGAACAAAATGATATTATTCAGGTAACAGAATCGACTATTGGTGAAGCCGCTCATATAACGATAGGTCAGTTAGATGAATTTAAGGCAACGGTATCGTTTAATGTCAATGATAAAAATATTTTATGTCCGCGATTTGCCTATGTCAACGGTGAATTAAAATCAGAATATTATGAGATTGTTAGCGGCGATACAATTATTATGGAAAACTATTACACAATAGAACAATTATTTACATTTCTTGATTTAGACATTGCTAATTTAGATATTTATGTCAATAATGAGCGCGCTGATAAAAATACAAAGGTATATGAAAACTTTACAGTAAAGACCAGCGAGCATGACAATACAATCTCTTATAATGATTTGCCAGAAGACGATACATATTATGAAAAGAAATCAAAAAAGACCGATGAGCAAGTATTTACGCCTGAGATGGCAGAAAAAATGATTGCGCAATATAGTAATAATGGTGATAATAAATCGTATGCTGATGGCAGCAATGATACTTTTATGTCGGATAATAATGAAGCTATGGATAACCATTTTGTTGCTGATAATAATGTGACAAAAAATCTGGTTTATGATAATAATACAATTCATAATAATGCTGATGTTAATAAGTCATCAATTTCTAAAAATATTGTAATCCTTATCAATAATCAGCCTGTTACACTTAAAGGGAAAGCTTCTTATGTGCTGGTGGATTTGTTTGATTTTTATGAGTTTGATTTGACAAAACCACATGGAAGTGCTGTTGTGTTAAAGTTAAATGGTGCTGTAAGCGAATATATGGCGCCATTGCATGACGGTGATGTCGTGGACTTATACTGGGAACCATAAGAGCAGAAAGGATATAGTTACAGATATGAGAATGATGACGCTTGCTAGCGGAAGCAGTGGAAATTGTATATATATTGGTTCAGAAAATACCCATATATTAATTGACGCAGGTATTACCAGAAAACGAGTGATGGAAGGGTTAGCGAAGGTCAATATTAAGCTTTCAGAAATTTCAGCCATTTTTGTGACGCATGAGCATTCAGACCATGTAAAAGGTATTGGTGTGATTTCAAGAAAGGATGAAATCCCAATATATTGCACCAATGGGACAAAGGAAGGTATTGGTCGTTTAGGTGGAATGGGGGAAGTGGATAAATCATTATTGCACACGGTTGCAGCGGATAAGGAATATATAGTTGGCGATTTGTGTGTGCATCCTTTTACAGTGTCACATGATGCAAAAGAGCCTGTTGCATACACGGTTCAATGCAATGATAAAAAAGTAGGCGTTGTTACGGATTTAGGCTGCTATGATGATTATATTGTTCAACATATGAAAGGCTGTCATTCGATATTAGTTGAGGCTAACCACGATGTTAATTTGCTTCAGGTTGGCAGTTATCCTTATTATTTAAAGCAGCGCATTTTAGGCAACAAAGGGCATCTGTCCAATGAATTGTGCGGAAGGCTGATAGATACACTACTGAACAAGGATATCAGCAATATTATACTGGGACATTTAAGCAAAGAAAACAATTATGATAAATTGGCTTTTGAGACGGTAAAATGTGAGATTGATTTAAGTGCAAGCGATTATAAATCAAATGATTTTAATATATTGGTTGCTTCAAGAACAACACCTTCCTGCATGGTGGAAGTGTGATAATGGTTGTTAATATAAGAAATGAGGATTGGTATGAAAAAGTGTGTTATTACAGTGGTAGGAAAAGATACAGTTGGTATTATTGCAAAGGTGTGTACATATCTTGCAGAGACAAAAATTAATATTCTTGATATATCACAGACCATTGTATCCGGATATTTTAATATGATGATGATAGTCGATGTAGCAGATTCTAATAAAACATATGAAGATGTTATCAATGACCTTGATAAAATTGGAGAGAGTATAGGCGTTTTAATTAAGTGCCAGAGAGAAGAAATATTTGATATGATGCATCGAATATAAAAAGTGTGGTATAGAAGCGAGGATTGACATGATTAATATTTTTGAAGTAAATGAAACCAATAAGATGGTAGAACAAGAAAACCTTGATGTACGAACCATAACGATGGGCATCAATTTGTTGGATTGCGCCAGCGACAATCTTTTAGAAGTCAATGAAAAAATATTTCGTAAAATTACTACATTGGCAAAAGATTTGGTTCGTACAGGTGAAGAAATCGCCAAAGAATTTGGCGTTCCCATTGTCAATAAAAGAATTTCTATAACACCAATTTCTCTTGTTGGAGCTGCTGCATGTAAATCGCCAGAGGATTATGTGACGATTGCTAAGACATTAGACAGGGCAGCAAAACAAGTTGGCATCAATTTTATTGGCGGTTATTCAGCCATTGTTTCTAAGGGAATGACAGCGAGTGATAAATTTCTTATTGAGTCGATTCCAGAAGCGTTGGCATGTACGGATTTTGTATGCAGTTCAGTCAATGTAGGTTCAACGAAAACAGGTATCAATATGGATGCCGTAAGACTGATGGGAACAATTATAAAACAGACTGCCATACAGACAAAAGAGAGAGATTCGATTGGCTGTGCAAAGCTTGTTGTTTTATGTAATGCACCCGACGATAATCCGTTTATGGCAGGAGCATTTCACGGCGTATCAGAAGACGATGCCATTATCAATGTCGGTGTCAGCGGACCAGGTGTTGTAAAATATGCACTGGAAAAAGTACGCGGAGAAAGTTTTGAAGTGCTATGTGAGACCATCAAAAAAACAGCGTTTAAAATTACAAGAGTAGGGCAGCTCGTTGCACAGGAAGCGTCACAAAGACTTGGCATTCCATTTGGCATTATTGATTTATCGCTTGCGCCAACGCCGGCGGTGGGCGATAGCGTAGCGGATATACTAAAAGAAATTGGTCTTGAGCAGGCTGGTGCGCCAGGAACAACAGCGGCTTTAGCAATGCTTAACGACCAAGTGAAAAAAGGCGGTGTGATGGCTTCATCGTATGTGGGCGGTTTAAGCGGAGCGTTTATACCTGTCAGTGAAGACCAAGGCATGATTGATGCCGTAAATGCAGGTTCTTTAACCATTGAAAAATTAGAGGCAATGACTTGTGTTTGTTCTGTTGGTTTGGATATGATAGCCATACCTGGCGATACCAAAGCGTCTACCATATCGGGCATCATTGCAGATGAGGCGGCAATTGGCATGGTAAATCAAAAAACAACAGCCGTTCGCGTTATTCCAGTTGTCGGCAAAAAGGTCGGCGATATTGTTGAATTTGGCGGCTTGCTTGGCTATGCGCCAATTATGCCAGTCAACGCATTTGACTGTTCGGCGTTTGTTAATAGAACGGGGCGTATTCCAGCACCGATTCATAGTTTTAAAAATTAAGTGTTCTCCTTTCTAAAAAGCCGAGAGGACATATTGCCAGGTTGTATATAATCATTTAATATCGAAATATCATGCTGCATTTTATAGACATCATTGTAGATATTTGCAGCATGAATATCCATAAATAACAAATCTTTGTAATCGGCAGTCTTTGTCACAATTGGGATAGATACAGACTTTTTGACCGATTTTAAATAAGCCCTTCCCTTTTGATTGAATCCTAAAATTTTAATATAGGGAAGCGTGTTATACAGTGTACTTTTTTCTTTGTCAAAACCAAGAATAATCCGAAATAAGATACGTTTGATTCGGGATAAAGCATAATTTTTTGTCTTGATGCTCTCTGCAAAGCTTGAAAAAGAATAGTTACAGCTTCCCATGTGCCATTTTATTGTATGGTTATAAATAGAAGCTGCCAATTCTGGTGTGACATCAATAAATCGCATCATATGTTGTATAAAATGATTTTTGACTGGCAAAGCAAGCTCTTTTGCAGATTGATATTGCCTGCTTTCAGCTTCAAATAGTATATTGCTTAATTGAAACCATAAAAGCGAAGAAAAATCATCTGCATGAATAAAATTCTTGTCTTTTGATTGATTTTTGTAGGTCTCTATGGATTGAAGCGTTGATGCAGGAATATAAGAATCAATAGGCGTCTTTTTTTTAAGTGCTTCACGTATGCCAGATGCACTTAAATACAATCCTTTATCTGAATTATTATGATATCCGTTGCCAGCTCTCATAATGGTGAGTGGTTTTATATCAAAGTTGTTTTTTAGAATCGCTTTGATATATTCCATGCCTAAAATATTATTGGGTTCTTCTAGTATTTTGCCGTAATCTTCCCCTAAAATATCTGTGACAGCCATACTTCTTGACTTGGCAAAGGAATTGCCAAGTGCTAGATAGGTTTTGAGTGTATTTTTATAAGCCGTCGAATCATTTGTTAAAAAGGATGCTATTGTTTGAAGCTTATCAATATGGTTACATTCACTGCCAAAACAGATGTGCTCTACATGGAGTGCATGACATATGGATAAAGCACCTTCGGCAAAACATTCTGCACTGGAAAGTGCATAGTAGGTAGGAAGTTCTACAACAAAATCAATCCCACAATCTAAAGCAATTTGGGTTCTTGTATATTTGTCCAATATAGCTGGTTCTCCGCGCTGTACATAATCCCCGCTCATTACAGCAATGATACAGTCTGTGTTAGATATGCGCAGTGCTTCTTGTATATGGTAAATATGACCGCTGTGCAGCGGATTGTATTCACAGATGATGCCAAGTGCTTTCATAAAAATCCTCCATTCTGTGCTGCTTTTTGCATAAGAATGGTTTATTTTTTTGGTAACTTTGTGTCAAGCAGCACACAGACACAAAGTGCTAGTATGATATCAAATAAATAATGAATTATAAGTATTGTATCACAAGTTTTAAGTGAAGTCTTTTGTATCAAGAATAAACGGTTAAAATATAATGTTAAATACCCAATATTTAGTTGCTTATAATGTGGAAATTATAGATACAAGTATACTTAAAATATATAAAAAGCACAAGGAGAACATAATAGAAGGAATCATTGAATTACAATACATTTATCCTTGTTTTACCAAAAAAAAAGGTATATAATTTATTCATATGTATTATATTAATTATTTAAGGAGGCAACAATTCATATGGCATTTATTGACACAATTTATGAGAGAGCAAAGGCAGATAAAAAAATGATTGTATTACCAGAATCAATGGATAAAAGAACCTTTGCTGCCGCAGAAAAAATATTAAAAGAAGGTATCGCAAATCTTATTATTATTGGTACAAAAGAAGAGATTGAAGAAAATAGTAAGGGATATGATATTACGGGAGCAACGATTGTTGACCCATTTAATGACCCAAATAAGCAAAAGTATATTGATAAATTTGTTGAGTTGAGAGGCAAAAAGGGCGTAACTCCTGAATCAGCAAAAGAGACAATGGAAAAAGATTATATGTATTACGCATGTTTAATGTGCAAGTGCGGTGATGCAGACGGCGCCGTTTCAGGTGCATGTCATTCTACTGGAAATACCATTCGTCCAGCACTTCAGTTGTTAAAGACAAAGCCAGGAATCAGCAGTGTATCAGGCTTTTTCCTTATGGAAGTTCCAGATTGCGAGCTTGGCGAGAATGGATTGTTTGTATTTGCAGACTGTGCGGTTAATCCAGACCTTGACTCAGAAAAGCTTGCAGAGGTGGCTGCATTATCAGCAGGTTCATTTGAAAGCTTTGTAGGTGCAAAATCAAAAGTTGCCATGTTATCTTTCTCATCATATGGTAGTGCAAAACATGACCGAGTTACAATGGTAGCCGATGCCGTTAAGATTGCAAAAGAAAAATATCCAGATATAGCCGTTGACGGTGAGCTTCAATTAGATGCGGCACTTGTCCCAGAAGTAGCTGCATTGAAAGCTCCAGACAGTGAAGTTGCTGGAAAAGCAAATACATTGGTATTTCCATCGCTGGAAGCTGGAAATATCGGCTATAAATTGGTTCAAAGACTTGCGAAGGCAGGCGCTTATGGTCCTGTTCTTCAAGGACTTTCTATGCCAGTCAACGACCTTTCAAGAGGTTGTTTTGCAGAAGATATTGTAGGTGTTGTAGCAATGACTGCTGTTCAGGCACAAGATGCTTCTAAGTAAAAAATGATTGTAAAAAAGTTATTTTCATAGTTAATAGTCAAATAAGATATTAACAAATATATAATATTAGTTAATATATGATATTGACTAATTGAAGTATATAAATGAATATTGTGAAATCAAATAGTATACACATATTTGTATTTGTGTCAAATAGATATGATTTTAAAATAACATAGAAATGGGGATTATATAATGAATATTTTAGTATTAAACTGCGGAAGTTCATCATTAAAATATCAGCTTATTAATATGGACGATGAGAGCGTCATTGCAAAAGGTCTTGTAGAGCGAATTGGCATTGAGGGTTCTGTTCTTACACATAAACCAACAGGAAAGGACAAGTATGTTGTTGAGACACCGATGAAAGACCATAATATTGCAGTAAAGCTTGTTCTTGATGCTTTGATTGACAGTGAGCATGGCGTTATTAAGAGTACTGATGAAATTACAGCAGTGGGACATCGTGTTCTTCATGCCGGTGAAAAATATATTGAGTCTTGTATTGTGACAGAGGATGTAAAAAAAGTTGTAAGAGAATGTTTTGATTTAGGTCCTTTGCATAATCCGGCAAACTTAATTGGTATTGAGGCAATTGAGGCAGCTATGCCTGGCAAGATAAATGTTGCTGTCTGGGATACAGCCTTTGGCGGTACAATGCCACCAAAAGCGTACCTTTATGCAATTCCTCGTGAATATTATGAAAAATATGGTGTCAGAAGATATGGTTTTCATGGTACAAGCCACAGCTTTGTATCAAAAGAGACCATTAAATTTGCAAACCTTGACCCTAAAACAGCTAAGGTAATTGTATGCCATCTTGGAAATGGTGCATCCATTTCTGCGTCAGTTGGAGGCAAATGTGTTGATACATCAATGGGACTTACACCGTTGGAAGGTCTTATTATGGGTACGCGTTCCGGTGATTTAGACCCTGCTATTTTGGAATATCTTTGCAACCATGAAAATCTTTCAATCAGTGAAATGCTTACTATCTTAAATAAAAAATCAGGCGTACTTGGCATGTCAGGCGGAATTTCAAGTGATTTTAGAGACTTAGAGGCAGCAGCAGATGGGGGAAATGAAGTAGCTAAAGTTACACTGGAAGCATATGCTTATAGAGTTGCAAAATATATCGGTGCATATACAGCAGCGATGAACGGTGTGGATGCCATTACATTTACAGCGGGTGTTGGTGAAAATGCGGCATGGTTAAGACCAATGATTGCACAGTATCTTGGTTATCTTGGCGTTTGTCTGGACGAGGAAGCAAGCAAGAAAGCGTGCGGAGAGTGCGGAATTATATCAACACCAGATTCTAAGGTAAAACTTTGTGTGATTCCAACCAATGAAGAGCTTGCTATTGCAAGAGAAACATTAGCACTCGTTCAGTAAACGTTCATTAAAAACGGCAGCAAGCATGTTATTACTTTTGGCAATATAGAATAAAATTGCTATAACCTATAATATGTAAAATTTTTATTGACAAATAACATATAGGTGCGTATAATAGGAAAAGTGTGAATTGGAGACAATTATGCTAATTGATTTTAGAGAACTTCTATTCGGCACAAGGGATTTGATTTCACAGCAGGTTGAACTGGAGATGAACACTATCAATAATGGTGTTTCAAGTTATGATATTGTAAAAAAAGAACCTTTTGAATTATGCCTTACAAAGGTAGGTAAAGGGAAGTTTCATATCAGTGCCAAATCGTTTGTGAGGCTTCGTATTCCTTGTGATAGATGTCTGGAACCTGTCGATACAGATGTCGATTTTGTAATTGATGAATCCGTTGATATGGCAGAGGCATCGGAGGATGAAGAGAGTGAAGAAAAAGACTATATTGATGGATACAACCTCGACGTGGACAAACTTGTTTTTAGTGAAATATTGCTGTCCATGCCTAGAAAAATTTTGTGTAAGGAAGACTGCAAAGGACTATGTCTTGTTTGCGGTGCAAACCTTAACATAGCCGAATGTGGTTGTGACAGGTCTGTTTTAGACCCAAGAATGTCTGTTTTCAAGGATATTTTAAACGATTTTAAGGAGGTGTAGCTATATGTCAATTTGTCCAAAGAATAAATCTTCTAAGGCTAGAAGAGACAAGAGAAGAGCAAACTGGAAGATGAGCGTTCCAAATCTTGTTAAGTGCAGTAAGTGCGGTGCTTTGATGATGCCTCACAGAGTTTGCAAATCTTGTGGTTCATATAATAAAAAAGAAATTATTTCTGTTGACTAATAAAGTGATAAAATGCAATAGTGTTCAATGGTGGGATTACCGTAAAATGAGAAATTCATTTTGCGGCAGTCCCATTTTTATTGTTTATTATATTGATTTAGTTTTCGTTGAGCTTATTTTTTAATAATAGTATCTTTTATCTTAACCTTTTTTGAGTTTCAATTGTTAAATTCATATAATTAATTATATTAATAATTAAAATATGTAGTAAATTATAATCAAACATAAAAAGTGTATTAATTTTAATTGACTTGTATTTTATAATAATATATAATTTTTTATAAAATATTTACAATTACTTATCTAGGTGTAAATATTCTTTAACTTTATCAAGGAAATACCTTATTTTAATGTTATAGAGAAATAGGTGTTGACTTGCTTATTTTAGTAAAAGCTATCACTGAAAAACTGAGATAGCAGTTATGAGGTATGTACAAGTAGCGTAGGGCATTGCAAATATCCGCTTTGAC
Organism: uncultured Eubacterium sp.; assembly: GCA_947088865.1. Classification (GTDB taxonomy): domain Bacteria; phylum Bacillota; class Clostridia; order Lachnospirales; family Lachnospiraceae; genus Lachnospira. The sequence goes on from CAMUHY010000005.1 coordinate 87,538, forward strand.
TTTTATATTTTTTTTCTACGTAAGATTTAAAATTATTTTTATTTTTAGGAGGGATGTTATGTCTTCAATTCATGAGTTTATAAAAAGGAATGCAAGTTTAATTCTACATATTTTTGTTACTTTAGTTTTTTGTACTTTTCTTGGAATATTTTTTGAAAAATTTTCAGATTATTTATTGTTTGCAAATGTAGTTTTATTATTGATAGGAGTATACCTTGTTTATAGGATGATTTTTAAAAAAATTTATGCAGATTCTTTTTTAAAATTAATTTGCATATTATTAATGATAATATCAGCAAATCATTTTTATTCATATAGTAAATTGATAAGTGTATTTCCATGGTTAGCAAATAATCATAAATTATTAATCATTGGATTAATCGTAACATTGCTTACTATTTTGTTTGTATTTAAACTTTTTACATATTTTGAATCTTCTAATAAGCATAAATTTGCAAATAATAATATATTAAATGAATCAAATAATTCAAATAACTCAAATAACCCCAATGAATTAAATATACCACAACAGGATTTACCAACAATTCGTAGTGAGATTTTTTCTTTTTTACGTTTTTTAAGCATTGCAATTATATTGTGTTTAATTATATTTATACCTGCACTATTACTTTACCTTTTTAACAAACATGATTTAGATAAATCTACCCTTGAATTTGATAAGGTACTTTCTTTCCTATTAAGTTATGGTTCATCATTTTTATTAATTCTTTTTGCAGTTGTTATAACTATTGTCACTTTAATTTATATTATTAAGTATATATATAATCAAATTCGATTTTTTAAAATATCGAATGATAAAGAATCATCCGCAATTCCTACATATGCTTTTAGTGTTATTATTGTTTGTATACTTTTATTTTTATCGTGGCGAATAACGAATTTTTCACTGAATGATATTACAGAAACAATGGCAATTGGTAATTATTTAGCATTACCATTGGCAGTAATTATAATAATGGTATTGTTTTTTTTACTTGTTCAAATAGTACATGCAGTAATTTTAATGTTAAGCCAAGTATCAACAACGAATATAAAAGATTTTTTGCGAAAGCAAGAAGAAAAATTAAAAATTGGTCATAATATTGTAAAAATAATAGAATGTATTATTGACACAATTTTACAGACTATTTTAGCTGTTCTTGAGTTTATAAAATTTATACCTAATTTCTTTATTTCATTAAGTAAGATGATTTTATTGGAGGATAGTGAAAGAGAAAATCAAGATGAAGACAAAGAAAATGAAATCTCTAATATTGAAAAAGATGTTACAGCAATGGATGATTAATCGAACTTAAAAGATAAAACTTAGGAGGATACATTATGAAAAAAGATGAACCATTTAATTCTCATAATGAAGGGATTCGTATTGTTAAAATTGCCGCCTTTTGTTTTGCTATTGTTTCATGGTTTGCGACAGCACAGGGGTTACAGGAGTATGTTTTCAATGGTCAATATTGGCAAGCATGTATGATTTCATTTGGAATACAATCAATATTATTTGTATTTAACTTAAAGTTGCCAGAATATTTTGCACAAATTGGCAAAAGAGTTCCTAATAATCTACGAAAATATAGAAAATATCATTTAGGTAAAAAAAGAGGAACTTTTAAGGATACGTTTAAATGGACACGTTTGCAAAAAATAATTGCTTTTTTTTATGTACTTATATTATTAGCGAGTTCTTTTTTTTCCTTTGTGTATATGACAAATCTTGTTTATAAAAATACTAGGTACATAGATGCTAATATTGTTTTAGATAGAAATTATCGGATGTATTTAAACAAAGTTGATGTGTATACAAACGAATTTATTAAAGTTTCTCAGCTTACAATCAATAAAAAATTATCGGACTTGCAAAGTTTGATTAAAGATAGCAATGTCCAAAGTGAGCGAAAGTCTAAGAGTGAGCTTCAAAATGAATTAATTGAGAAGAAAGAAGAACTTAATAAAATAATTGTTGCAAAAGAAGAAACTAAAAATATATTTGACACAGCAAAAAAAATGTATGAGACACCTATGGATGTTCGGTGGCGTGATTTAAGTGCATATAATAGCGAAAGAACTGAGTATGAAACTGCAAGAGGTAATTTAAAAATTGCTGAAGAAGCAGTTGCGGCAGCCGAATTAGAACTTGATAAGGCACAATTAGCATTAGATAATTATAAACCCACTTTAAATACAGTTGTACATGATTTACTTGTTGCAACCTTAAATTTTCAATCCAATAGTGATGAACTAAAATCTTTGATGACACAATTAAATGATATAGTGCTTGAAACGAATGAAAGCGAAATTACAGCAGAAACTTTTGCACAAATTGTTGTACATACAAAAGAATTATCAATTTCAATTGATAATTATCATTTACTAAATATGATTCAATCTAAAGAGGGGGATAACAATGATATAGCAGATTTTAAAACTCAAATGATAAGTAATGAAATTATTGTTCCAGCGCCATCGTCCGAAAGTTTTTTAGAGGATAAAGAACAGTGGGAAACTCAATGGAAAAAACGTTTTTTATTGTTAGAAAATATAATAAAAAGTGTTCCGAATTATTCTGAATCTACTACAAGTGCAATTGATAATATTGGTGAAATTGTAGATATTCAATCATTAAAAGAATTTAAAGCACAAGAAATATCTGATAAAATTGATATTATAGTTAGAACAAATTTAGCGAATATTAATGCGTTAGAACGTGCTATTAAGTTGTTGGTTAGTGATTTTCCTATTTTGGCATGGTTTTCATTTGGGATTGCAATATTTTTTGATATATCTTCTTTATTAGCTGGGTTGTTTGTTTATCTTACACCTGTTGTTAGAATTAAAAAAAATTAATAGAGGACAATTAAGGTAGCCATGATATTTTCAAAATACAAATATCACAGCTACCTTAAGTATTAATACAAAAAACATAATATACAAGAGTTTCTTTTTTCTTTTCAAAAATTTTACCATCAATATCTATACTTTTTCTTGATTTATCACCCATTTTATAGTATATTAAGGCAAGACTTTGGTCTGATACTTGTTGATGTTGCCAATTTTGTGCAGGACTTAATGTTTCAAAGCAAAATGGGGCAATTGACAGAAAGGTATGGTTGTTGATATGGCTCAACTATGTAGGGTTGCATTGGATGCAATGGGAGGTGATAACGCCCCAGATGAAATTGTAAAAGGTGCTGTCCATGCAGTGAATGCAACAAATAATATTGAGGTAAATCTTGTTGGAAAACAAGAGTTAATAAAAGAGCAGCTTAAAAAATATAAATATAATAAAGATAGAATAAAAATTACCGATGCAAGAGATGTTATTGAAACAGGCGATTCGCCTGTGATGGCAGTTCGGAGAAAGAAAGAATCCTCTCTTGTAAAAGCATTGTATATTGTAAAAAACGGCGAGGCTGATGCGTTTGTTTCAGCAGGAAGTTCAGGCGCTATTATTGTCGGAGGTCAGACCATTGTAGGTAAGATAAAAGGGGTAGAGCGTCCGCCGATGGCTCCATTGATTCCTACGGCAAAAGGCGTTTCTATACTGATAGACAGCGGCGGCAATGTCGATGCCAGACCTAATTTTTTGATTCAGTGGGCAAAGATGGGTTCTTTGTATATGGAACATATCATTGGCATTAAAAAGCCAAAAGTAGCTATTGTTAATGTCGGTGTGGAGGAAGAAAAAGGGAATGCACTTGTAAAAGCAACATATCCTTTGTTAAAAGAATGTAAGGATATCCATTTTATTGGCAGTATTGAAGCCAGAGAAATTCCAAACGGGGAAGCCGATGTGATTGTCTGTGATGCTTTTGTTGGAAATGTTATTTTAAAATTATATGAGGGTACAGCGTCCACTTTGATTAAGACTATCAAGGGCTGTATGATGAAAAGTGTTAAAACTAAGATTGGTGCTTTATTGATAAAAAAAGCTCTCAAGCAAGAGCTTAAAAAGATGGATGCCACAGAGTATGGCGGCGCGCCGTTAATTGGATTAAATGGTCTAGTCGTAAAAGTGCATGGCAATGCGAAATCAAAAGAGATAAAAAATGCACTGCTTCAATGCGTTAAATTTAAACAGCAAAATATTAATCAATTAATAGCAAAATCAATGAAAAAAGAAGAAAAAGAAGAAATAGAAAATTGATAAAAGTTATTTTAGGAGGTTTATGATGGAATTTGAAAAAATGCAGGGAATTATTGCGGAAGTGTTGGATATTGACAAATCAAAAATTACATTGGAAAGTACTTTTGAAGAATTGGGCGCCGATTCTTTAGACGTTTTACAGATTATTATGGGAATTGAGGATACATTTGAGATTAAGATTCCTGATGAAGCAACAGAAAAGATTGTAACAGTATCCGATGCAGTTGAACAGATTAAAACGGTGCTTTAATCTTTAGAATTTTGTTATTTTGTTGCATAAAATGAGGCTGCCGCATTGGAGCGGTAGCCTCTTATTTGACATAAAAGCCTTGCAGTATGCGGCATGAAAGGAGTAAAATGCCTCAGCACAATACAAATTTAGATGAATTTCAAAATCGTATAGGTTATCAATTTAATGATATTAATATGTTAAAAAATGCTTTGACACACAGTTCTTATGCCAATGAAATAAAATTAAAAAAGGTAAGTAATAATGAACGGCTTGAATTTTTGGGAGATGCCGTGTTAGAGCTGACTTCAAGCGATTATATTTATCGAAATAATCAAATGAGCGAAGGGGAGATGTCGAGGCTGCGTGCAAGTATTGTATGTGAGCCTACATTAGCTATGTGTGCCCGAAGTTTTGGTCTGGAAAAATATATAATGCTTGGAAAAGGGGAAGAGCTGACAGGAGGACGAGAGCGTGATTCGATTATCTCCGACGCCTGTGAAGCATTAATCGGTTCTATTTATATAGATGGTGGATTTGCTAAAGCAAAAGAGTTTATTGAAAAATTTATATTAAATGATTTGGAGAATAAAAAACTTTTTTATGACAGTAAGACTATTTTGCAGGAAGTTGTGCAAGCACATGGATTGGATGTAGAGTATGAACAGATATCGGAAGTTGGACCAGAACATGACAAGACATTTGTTGTCAGTGCAAAATGCGGTGATTTATTTCATGTTCAAGCTAGTGGGCATACAAAAAAGGCAGCACAGCAAAAGGCAGCATATGAGGCTCTTTTATTATTGAAAAAAAGAAACATTGATATCAAACCGAAAGGGAAGAAATAATGTATTTAAAAAGTATAGAAGTGCAAGGGTTCAAATCGTTTGTCAATCGAATTGTATTTGAATTTCCAACAGGTATTACAGGTATTGTAGGACCAAACGGTTCCGGCAAAAGCAATGTTGCCGATGCAGTTCGTTGGGTTTTGGGTGAACAGAGTGCAAAACAGCTTCGTGGTGCAAAAATGGAAGATGTTATATTTGCAGGCACACAGGCAAGAAAACCGGTGGGGTATGCTTATGTATCCATTACATTAGATAATTCAGACCATGCACTTTTGGTTGATTACAATGAAGTGACTATTACAAGAAAAGTATTTCGTTCTGGAGAAAGCGAATACAAAATCAATGGCAATAGCTGTCGGTTAAGGGATATAACAGAATTATTTTATGACACAGGTATTGGCAAAGAGGGTTATTCGATTATAGGTCAAGGTCAGATTGATAAAATTCTTAGCGGAAAACCAGAGGAACGACGAGAATTATTTGACGAGGCAGCAGGAATTGTCAAATTTAAGAGAAGAAAAGCGGCATCCATTAAAAAGCTGGAACATGAGCATGAAAATTTGGTGCGTGTAAAAGATATTTTGGCAGAACTGGAAAAACAAGTTGAACCGTTAAAAGAACAGTCTGAAAAAGCAAGAGAATATTTAAAATTAAAAGAAAATTTAAAAATACATGATGTCAATGCGTTTTTATTAGAACATGAAAAAATCAAAACGGAACTTTCAAATCTTAATTCAAAATTAGAGATTGTTATGACCGATTTAAAACAGTCTAATGAAGATTATGAGGCGACAAAAGCGGAATATGAGGATATTGAAGAACAGCTCAAACGCTTAAATCATGATTTGGATAACATTAATCATATGTTGTCGGATACAGAAGTTGAAAAAGAGCGTTTGGAGGGGATGATAAATGTATATGCAGAGCAGATAAAAACCATTGAGGCGAGCAATATACATTTTACAAACAGACAGCAAGTGATTGACCATTCCATTGAGGAAAAACAGCAAGAGATGGAATGTCAAAAAAAAGAAAAAGAAGAGCTTGACAGTTGTTTAAAGGAGTATGAACAAAAGAAAAAAGACATCGAACAGCAGTCAACATTGATGCAAGATTCCATAACAGAAATTTCTGAAAAAATTGATTGGAACAATAATGTTATTTTTGGACTTTTAGGTGAAAAAAATGCAATCGCTGCAAATAATCAGCGTCTTGCAACAATGTTAGAGCAGTTTAATATTCGTAAAGCAGAGTATAACAGCCAGATTATACAATACAAAAGTGAGGAGAATATTCAAGATGATATTCTTTGTCAATATGAAAAGCAGCTTTTAGAAGAACAAAATAAGATAAAAGAAATTGAAAGCAATATCAATCAATTAAATACCAATATAGAAAAAAACAAGCTGCGTATTGGAGAGCTTACCAATCTTATTGACAGGCAGCAGGCTGGGTATCACAGAGAAAAATCAAAGCTGGAATCATTAATTGATATTACGACAAAGTATGACGGTTATGGAAACAGCATAAAAAAGATTATGGAGCAAAAAGCCTCAAACAAGGGAATACTTGGTGTAATTGCCGATGTCATTAAGGTTGAAAAAAAATATGAGACGGCTATTGAAACAGCATTAGGCGGAACGATACAAAACATTGTTACCGATAATGAAAATACAGCAAAAGAACTGATTACATATTTAAAAGAAAATAAATTTGGACGAGCTACTTTTTTGCCATTGTCAACAATCAGTGGGAAAAATACACTTGAAAAAGAACCTTGCATAAAGGAAAATGGCGTTGTGGGGATTGCGAGCAATCTTGTCAAAGTAAGTTTTGAATATGAAAAACTTGCAAAATATTTGTTGGGTCGTATTTTAGTGGTTGATACAATTGATAATGCGCTTGTCATTGCCAGAAAATATAAACATAGTATAAGAATTGTGACATTGGAGGGAGAACAGCTTAATCCAGGCGGTTCTATGACAGGCGGAGCCTTTAAAAATACCAATAATTTACTTGGAAGAAGGCGTGAGATAGAAGAACTGAAAAAAAATGTTGCCGCGATAAACAAAGAACTTGGAGAATATAAGGAGGAATTGTCTAAACAAAGGCAAGAACGAACCTTATTGAGAGAACAACTGGATAACAGCAATCAATTGATGAGAGAAGCACAGATTGCAATAAATACAGTCCAGATGAATTTAAATCAAGCAAAAGGCAAAAAAGAAGATATTATAAAAACATATAAGTTGGCTGTTCAAAATATTGCACAGATAGACCGTGAAATAAACGATATCAATCTGCAATTGTCCAATGTGACAAAAAATTCAAACGAATTAGACCATAAAAAAGAATTGGCGCAAAAAGAAATTGATGCGTTAAATGAGTTATTATTGCAAAAACATCAAGAAGAAAACAAACATCATGGTTTGGCACAGCAAATAACGATTGAGTATTCTTCACTGGTTCAAAAAGAACAGTTTATCCATGAAAATATGCAGCGTTTGGAGTCCGAAATTAAGGCTTTAGAAAATGAAAAAGCGGATATTATCACAAAAATGGCGACAACAAATGATGATATTGCGGCCAAAAATAACGAAATTGTAGATGTAAAAGAACAGATAAAAAATGCTGGAAAGCAAATGAATCAGTATCATAAAAAAGTAGACGAATTAAAGGCTATGCGGGAACAGTGGAATGAGACACACAAGGCATTTTTTGAAAAGAGAGAACAAATTAGCGCGCATATATCAGATTTGGATAAAGAGGCAACTCGTTTAAATGCTAGTATAGAAAAGCAGGAGGAAGCTAATGATAACATTATTAACTATATGTGGGAAGAATATGAATTGACATATAGTTATGCGCTTCCATTTAAAGATGAAAATCTTACAAGTTTATCCTTTATTAAAAAACAAATACAAGCGTTAAAAACACAGATAAAATCGTTAGGTGACGTCAATGTCAATGCAATTGAAGAATATAAACAGGTCAGCGAACGATATACGTTTTTAAAGGAACAGCATGATGATTTGATTGAGTCCGAAAATGTATTAAATACAATTATTAAAGATTTAGATACTGGAATGAGGGTTCAATTTAAGCAAAAATTTGAGGAGATTAAAGTAGCGTTTGACAACGTATTTAAAGAGCTTTTTGGCGGAGGTCGAGGAGCCATACAGCTTATGGAAGATGAGGATATCTTAGAAGCTGGTATTCATATTATTTCACAACCGCCCGGAAAAAAACTTCAAAATATGATGCAGCTTTCTGGTGGAGAACGAGCGTTGACAGCGATTGCATTACTGTTTGCCATACAAAATTTAAAGCCTTCACCATTTTGCTTGTTGGACGAAATTGAAGCGGCGCTTGATGATTCCAATGTAGAACGATTTGCAAATTATCTTCATAAGTTGACAAAACATACACAGTTTATCGTCATTACACATAGAAGAGGCACGATGAATGCAGCAGACCGTCTATATGGTATTACCATGCAGGAAAAAGGTGTTTCAACACTAGTTTCGGTTGATTTGATTGAGGATAAATTGGAAAAAGAAAGGGGATACAATGGGGCTGTTTAGTAAATTAAAAGAAGGTCTTACAAAAACAAGGAATAATATTGTAGCAGGCATTGATTCCATATTCAGTGGTTTTTCAAGTATTGATGATGAATTTTATGAAGAACTTGAGGAAACCCTAATTATGGGGGATATTGGCGTTCGAGCTACGGAGGAGATTATTGAAGATTTAAAAATAAAAGTAAAAGAAAATAAGATTAAAAATCCGACGGATTGCAAACAACTTTTAATTGATACCATAAAAGAAAAAATGAATCTTGGTGAAAATGCGTATGAATTTGAAAACCGCAAATCTATTGTAATGTTGATTGGCGTAAATGGCGTTGGAAAGACAACATCCGTAGGTAAACTTGCAGGGCATTTGAGGGCGCAAAACAAGAAGGTGCTGATGGCTGCTGCCGATACATTTCGAGCTGCCGCTATTGAGCAGCTCACGGAGTGGTCAAACAGAACAGGAACCGATATTATTGCACAGTCGGAAGGTTCAGACCCTGCGGCAGTTATTTATGATTCCATCGCTGCTGCCAAAGCAAGAAATGTCGATGTTTTGCTGTGCGATACGGCAGGACGGCTTCATAACAAAAAAAATTTGATGGAAGAGCTGCGAAAGATTGACAGAATTATTGAAAGAGAGTATTCTGATGCGTACAGAGAAAATTTGATTGTATTGGATGCTACAACAGGTCAAAATGCACTGTCCCAATTAAAAGAATTTAATGATGTCACCAATATTACAGGAATTATTCTTACAAAGATGGACGGAACGGCAAAGGGCGGAATTGCCGTTGCTATTCAGGCAGAGATGGGGATTCCTGTAAAATATATTGGCGTCGGTGAACGTGTGGAAGATTTGCAAAAATTTGATTCGGATACATTTGTCAATGCGTTGTTTGATGTGAAGCATGAAGAGCAGGAGAATGAAGAATAAAAGGATAGAAGTGGAGAATAGAAAAATAATGGAAGAGTTATCGTTAAAAAAATTTGAGGAGGCTTCTGAGAAAGTAAAAGAAGTCACATTAGATACCAACCTTGTATTTAGTGAATATTTTAGCAGCAAAACGGGCAATAAAGTTTATCTTAAACCAGAAAATATGCAGTATACAGGAGCTTATAAGGTAAGGGGAGCTTACTATAAAATAAGCACATTATCGGATGAGGAAAGAAAAAAAGGGTTGATTACGGCATCCGCTGGCAATCATGCGCAAGGCGTTGCCTATGCGGCTAAAAAATATGGTGTGAAGGCAACGGTTGTTATGCCAACCACGACACCACTTATTAAGGTTAATCGAACAAAAAATTATGGCGCCAATGTTATTTTATATGGCAATGTATATGACGAGTCCTGTGAATATGCGATGAATCTTGCCGAAAAAGAAGGACTTACATTTGTTCATCCGTTTAACGACCTTGACGTAGCGACGGGACAAGGCTCCATTGCTATGGAGATAATAAAAGAACTGCCAACCGTCGATTATATTCTTGTTCCTGTTGGCGGCGGCGGACTGGCTACGGGTGTTTCTGCTCTGGCAAAATTTTTAAATCCAAGTATAAAAGTGATTGGTGTTGAGCCAGCAGGCGCTAATTGTCTTCAAGTATCATTAAAAGAGGGAAAAGTGGTAACGCTTCCTTCTGTCAATACCATTGCAGATGGAACGGCTGTTCAGACGCCAGGCGATAAATTATTCCCATATCTTCAAAAAAATTTGGATGATGTTATTGCAGTTCCCGATGAAGATTTGATTGTTGCGTTTCTTGATATGGTAGAAAATCATAAGATGGTTGTGGAAAATTCAGGACTTTTGACGGTGGCAGCATTAAAACAGCTCAAAGTAAAAGATAAGAAAATCGTTGCTATCCTTTCAGGCGGCAATATGGATGTAATAACCATGTCTTCTGTGGTACAGCAAGGTCTTGTTCAGCGAAGCAGAATTTTTACAGTTTCTGTTTTGCTTCCAGATAAGCCAGGCGAGCTTGTCCGTGTTGCAAGCATTATAGCGGAGGCAAAAGGAAATGTTATTAAGCTGGAACATAACCAGTTTGTAAGTATTAACAGAAAAGCTACCGTTGAGCTTAGAATAACGATTGAAGCATTTGGACATGAACACAAAAACGAAATTGTAAAAAAATTAGAAGAAGACGGATTAAGACCCAAAATTGTAAAAGTGAATATTTAAAAGATTTCTAATGAGTAAAAAAGATGATAAGCAGGAGATAAAATAATGAAAAATTGGAAAATGAGTAGAAAACTCACAATTGGAATTATGCTTATTGTTATATTGTGTATGAGCTTGTTATATATAGTAGCAAACAAGACATTGAGCGGATTGATTGAGCAATCCGAACATAAGCATATGGAAAATATGTTGACAGCACAAGTCGGTATGATTGAAGAATATGTAACTAGACAAGAAGAGTCTTTGATTGCATATAGTAAAACTCCTGCGGTTAGAGAACTTTTAAAAGATGTAAATAATAAGGAAAAATCCGATTATGTGCAGGAATATACCAATAATTATTATAATGGATTAGATAATTGGGAAGGTCTGTACATTGGCGAATGGAATACACATGTTATTACACACACCACACCAGGTGTTGCTGGTATGATTTTAAGAGAAGGCGATTCATTAAAAGAACTGCAAAAGGCTATGATTTCAAGAAATGGGTTGTACGATGCTGGAATTATTGTATCGCCAGCATCGGGAAAACTTATTTTGTCAATGTACTGTCCTGTATTTGATACAGATGGAACGACAATTTTAGGTTATGTCGGCGGAGGACCACTTGTCGAAAAATTAAAAGAAATTTTAGATAAAATGCAAAATAAAGAAGATACAGCAAAGTACTATATGATAAATGTTCAAACAGGCATGTATATTTTTGCTGAAGACGAAACGTTAATAGCAACAAAAATTCAAGATGATATGCTTTTGGATATTATAAGTCAGATAAAAGCAGGCACCACCATAGGAGAAGCAAGAGCTAAAAATGAACAAGGCATACAGATTGCCAACTTTCAATATATTGACAAGCAAGAATGGGCTGTTGTTTCTTTTGACAATGAAAATAATATTTATAGTACAGCCAATAAAAACATGGCGATTCTAGGTCAAATCTGTATTCTTTTTGTTCTGATAATTAGTGTATTGGCATTTATTATGATTTCTTTTAGTATAAAGCCATTGCGTTATATAGAAGAATCTATTATAGAGTTTAGTCATTTAAAACTTCAAAAAAATGAAAAAATGCAGTCATGGGTTGGGAAAAAAAGTGAAGTTGGAAAAATTGCAACAGCGATGGATTCGCTATATACTGCAATGACTGATATTGTAAATACATTGGCTTCATGTTCTGCTTCTTTAAATGATATGGCTGAAAAAATGCAGGATTCCTCTAATTTATTGATTGCCTGTGTTTCTGATAATTCTGAAGCGACAGCAGCTTTTGCACAGCATACAAAAGAGATTGACTGTGCTATGGATATGGTTGGTCAGGAAATGGTTGAGATTACAAAAGTTGTCTCAAAGGTGGAGAATCAAATTAAGCAGGGAAATACATACAGTACTGGATTATTAGACAAAGTAGAACAAATACAGCAAATGGTGAACGTTACATTGGAAAATACTAATATGCAGATTGGTGAAAATCAGCAGGCAATCGAGAAAGCAATGGAAGAATTGCAGTCCATTATGCGCATTGATGCAATGGCTTCGCAAATTTTAGATATTACTAGCCAGACAAATTTGCTGTCTTTAAACGCTTCCATTGAAGCGGCAAGAGCAGGCGAGGCAGGAAAAGGCTTTGCAGTCGTTGCCAGTGAAATTGGCAATTTAGCAAGCAGCTCATCTAAGACAACAACACAGATTCAGCAAATTTGCAATGAGACAAAAAATAATATTGCCCATGTTCAGACCTGTTTTGATGAGGTGATTTTATTTTTACAAAAAGATGTTCAGATGCAGTTTACAGAATTTGCAACAGCTATCAAAGATTATGGCAGTTCAATTACTAACATGCAGATAATTATATCAAATATTGCTCAAGCTTCTGATATATTTGTGGATACCGTGCAAAATATACAGGAGCAGATTCGCAAAGTATCAGATGTTCCAGACAGTTCCAATATTAAAAATGAGGATATATTAGATAAATCCAGACAAATAAAAGAAATGGTGGAAGTAATGAATGTTATTGTCAGCAGAAACAAGGAAAATGCAAATGAAATTGATGGCGTTTTAAGACGTTTTTCATAAAGGAACGTTTTAGTTTTCACATATATTACACACTTTAAACATAATTTAACCATTTTATACCTTTATGATTTAGACAGTCAAGCGGATAGAACAATCCTTTGATAAGATTAAAGATTAAAATTTAAAAACGCTTTATCAGCGTAGAAATGGGGTATATTATGTTCAATTATAGAAGATTAACCACAGCATTATTGACAGGTACTATTGTAATGTTTTCTGTTACAGGATGTGCAAACACGGATGTGACTCAAGCAGAAATTCAAGTACACACAAATAATTCGCAAAAGACAGCATTTACAAGTAATTCGGATTTAAAGGTGGAATATACAAGTGAAGAGTTGGATGCCAGTTTTGATGAATCAACGTGTACTAAAATTGTACTTGGAAATGAAACCGTTGAAATTACGTCACCAGGAACCTATCTACTCAGTGGTACACTTACAGAAAAAAGTATCCATGTAAATTGTAATGAAAAAGACACAGTACGATTTATATTAAATGGCGTTCAAATAACCAATTCAACAGAGGCGCCCATTGTTATAGAAGAAGCAAAAAAAGTAATTCTTACCCTTGCTGAAGGGACAAATAATACAATTACCGATTCAAGAAACACAACGACAGAACAAGAATATTCGGCAGCAATATCGTCAAAAGCAGACCTTACAATAAATGGAAAAGGGACATTGACAGTCAATGCAAAATATCGCAATGGTATAAAAAGTTCAGATGATTTAAAGATAGTATCAGGAACATTTGATATTGATAGTAAAGAAGATGGAATTGTCGGCAAAGACTTATTGGCTGTCCGTGATGGAAATTATACGATTACCGCAGGGACAGATGGAATGAAATCGACTTATGACACAGATACTTCTAAAGGAAATATTGTTATTGAGGGCGGACAATTTCAAATTACATCACAAAATGATGGGATTCAGTCTCAAAATATATTGGCGGTAAGCAATGGTATATTTACAATAAAAACGGGAACAGGGGCAAGTGAAGCCTTAAAATCAAATAGTAATATCAATGACAGACAACGAGTCGATTGGGGAAATAATGCGACAACAACATCCGACAATTCGGAGAGCAATAAAGGACTCAAATCAGAAAATGCGACATATATTACAGGCGGTACGTATACAATAGACAGTCAAGATGACAGTATTCATTCCAATGGACAGATTGTTATTGATGGTGGAACATTTTATTTAAGTACAGGCGATGATGGTGTTCATGCAGATAGCTCGATTGAGATAAATGGAGGAAACATTGATATTCAAAAAAGTTATGAGGGTATTGAAGCCGAAAAAATTACAATCAATCAAGGAAGTATATCCATTGTATCCAGTGATGATGGAATTAATGCTGCCAATGGAAGCAGCACAGGATTTTCAATGGGCGGCGGCATGAAAAATAATGGACAGAACGTGACCGAAAATGCACAATCAAGTACAATACTGTTGACAATCAATGGAGGCACTATTGTAGTCAATGCAGATGGCGACGGAATTGACTCAAACGGAAGTGTGATTGTTAATGGTGGAGAAATTGTTGTGATGGGACCAACAAACAATAACAATGCAGCATTGGATTTTGACAGTCAATTTGAAATCAATGGGGGAACGTTGATGGCGTTTGGGTCAAGTGGAATGTTGGAAGTACCAACGTCAGCAGCCAACGGGTGCTGTCTGGCGGCGACATTTGAGACGCAGACAGATGATTTGGCATTTGAATTAAAGGATTCATCGGGAAATACGATTATGAGTTATACACCTGTAAAAAGTTATTCTTCTGCAATTGTGTATTCTGAAAAGATTAAAAATTCAAATCAATATACCATAAAAGCTGGAAATAGCAGTGTAGAATTGACTGCCACAGAAGGCGTTACAACAAGCGGGAATGTTGGTATGGGTGGAATGCCAGGAAATCAGGGGATGTTTGGCAATCAAGGCAAGCCCGATATGCAGGGCGGCAGAGGTGGTCGCGGCAGCGCAAATAATGATGGAATGAGTGTGCCAAGCGATGGTATACCTGGTGAAATGGGAATGCCAAATACAGATGGCGTGCCTGATAAAATGGGAATGCCAAATGCAGATGGTGTGTCCGATGAAATAGGAATGCCAAATAGAGGCAGCGTGCCAAATGAAATGAATATGCCTGAAAATGAAGATGGAAATAATAATGCTATTCCAGATAAAAACAATATAAAGCAAAAAGGACAAAACGGTACAGATACGCAGGACAATATGAATTTTATGTAAAATTGTTTACAATAAAATACAATAATATGAAAGGGTGTCAAGTATTTTTACTTGACACCCTTTCACAGTCGTGATATGATACACGAGGCTTAACAATAATTGTATGAAGTTATTATAATAAATAGGAGTGTTTATGGAGAAATTCGTTGAACAAACGCTTCTTTACGATTTTTATGGAGAATTGCTAAGTGAACATCAGCGCAACATTTATAAAGATGTGATTTTTAATGATTTGTCATTGAGTGAAATTGCTGATGAGTATGGCATATCAAGGCAAGGCGTCCATGATATCATTAAAAGAGTCAACCATTCTTTGTGTGTATATGAAGACAAATTGCGTTTAGTTGAAAAATTTTTGTCAACAAAGGAAAAGCTTTGTACAATAGAGCGTTTGACAGAAGAAGTAATTCATTCAGACAGTCTTGACAGCGTTGATATTGTTAGGCAGATACGCGTTATTGTGAAAGAAATCATTGATAGTATATAGTTGCTGTCGCAACAGAATTGAGGGTTTATGGCATTTGACAGCTTATCCGATAAACTTCAGAATATATTTAAGAATTTAAGAGGCAAGGGCAGGCTTTCTGAAGCTGATGTAAAAGCTGCTTTAAAAGAAGTGAAGATGGCTTTACTGGAAGCAGATGTCAATTTTAAAGTAGTAAAACAGTTTGTAAAGTCTGTGGAAGAACGAGCCATTGGACAAGATGTGATGACAAGCCTTACACCAGGTCAGATGGTTATTAAGATTGTCAATGAAGAGATGATTTCCCTGATGGGTTCAGAGACAACCGAGATTGCTTTAAAATCAGGCGGTGAGATTACCGTTGTTATGATGGCTGGATTGCAGGGTGCAGGTAAAACAACAACAACAGCAAAACTTGCAGGAAAGTTTAAGGCAAAAGGAAAGAAGCCATTGTTAGTTGCCTGTGATATTTACAGACCAGCAGCAATTGAACAGTTAAAGATAAATGGACAAAAACAGGAAGTTGAAGTGTTTTCTATGGGAACAAACAACAGTCCTGTTGATATTGCAAAAGCTGCAATCAATCATGCCAAGATGAACAGTTACAATGTTGTCATTTTAGATACAGCAGGTCGTCTTCATGTAGATGAAGATATGATGACAGAGTTGATTCAGATAAAAGAGCAAGTGCATGTAGACCAGACGGTTCTTGTTGTCGATGCAATGACAGGACAAGATGCGGTCACGGTTTCCTCTTCTTTTAATGAAAAGGTGGGGATTGACGGAGTTATTCTTACAAAATTGGACGGTGATACAAGGGGCGGTGCTGCTTTGTCAATAAAAGCAGTGACAGGCAAACCAATCTTGTATGTTGGTATGGGTGAAAAGCTTTCCGACCTTGAACAGTTTTATCCGGACAGAATGGCATCAAGAATACTGGGCATGGGCGATGTGCTTACGCTGATTGAGAAGGCGGAGGCTCAAATTGATGCAGATAAAGCAAAAGAGATGGAGCAAAAGCTCAAAAAAGCCGATTTTGATTTTAATGATTTCTTGGAATATATGGGACAAATTAAGAATTTAGGGGGCATTGGCTCGATTCTTGATATGCTTCCAGGTATGGGAATCGGCGGACAGATAAAAGGTCTTGATGCTTCAGCAACAGACGATGCGGAGGCGAATATGAAAAAGACCGAAGCAATTATCTATTCGATGACACCAGCCGAGCGAAGCAATCCGAATTTATTAAATCCTTCAAGAAAAAATAGAATTGCCAGAGGTGCAGGTGTTGATATCAGCGAAGTGAATCGTTTAGTAAAGCAATTTGAGCAGATGAAAAAAATGATGAAACAGATGCCTGGTATGATGAAGGGCGCTAAAAAGGGACGTTTTAAATTACCTTTTTAACTGCATCAAGTAACACAGCAGATTGTAAATATCCGCTGTGATGTAGATACAATAGGTTTGCAAACATAACCCGTAAGGTTATAGTACCGTAGGAACTACGGAAAGGTTTTTCCTCATAAAAAAGCCATAGCTTTGGAAACTGATAGCTCGTAAAAATAAATTTTCCTAAATGGTTGAGAAGGATTAAAAGAAACGCTCACTTTGATAAGTGAAAGTAGTTCACTAAATAGTAGGAGGTGAAAATTCATGGCAGTAAAGATTCGATTGAAAAGATTAGGGGAAAAGAAGTCTCCTTTTTATAGAATTATCGTTGCAGATTCAAGGTCTCCAAGAAATGGTAGATTTATTGACCAAATCGGTACGTATGACCCTAATTATAATCCTAGTAAGCTTAACATTGACGCTGAAGCAGCTAAAAAATGGCTGGCAAACGGCGCTCAGCCTACGGAAGTTGTTGGCAAGCTCTTCAAGATAGCCGGTATTGAGAAGTAAACAAACTAGTGGAGGTGTTGTTTCGGTGAAAGAATTAGTTGAAGTAATTGCTAAGGCACTAGTTGAAAATCCTAATGAAGTTGTTGTAAAAGAGACAGAAAAGGATAGAGCTATTATTATTGAGCTGAAAGTTGCTCCTTCTGATATGGGAAAAGTTATTGGCAAGTCGGGAAAAATAGCAAGAGCTATCCGCTCCGTTGTCACTGCTGCATCCTCTAAATCAGATAAAAAAGTGATTGTTGAGATTGACAATTGTTAAGATGAATAATTGTTAAAACAAAAAATGTGATTTGTATTTGTTGAAAATAGACAATAAAGCATTCATATTTCATAAAATAAGCGGGCGGCTGCCCGCTTATTTTATATATGGAAAGTATAGAGAAAGCAGTTAATATATATAATGAGGGATAGTATCAAAAATAATATTGATACGTTTCAGAATGGGGGATTTTATGGAAGACTTATTAAGAGTAGGTGTTATCACGAAAACACATGGTATTAAGGGTGAAGTAAAACTGTTTCCTACATCGGATGATTTAGAACGATATAAAGTATTAAAAAAGTGTATTATTCAGAGTAAGCGGGAACATATTGAAGTGGAAGTTGAGTATGTTAAATTTTTTAAACAGTATGTTATTGTGAAGTTTAAAGAATTTAACAGTATTAATGATATCGAAAAATATGTAAAAAGTGACCTTATGGTTACAAGAGAACATGCAATACCATGTGAAGAAGGAGAATATTTTATATGCGATTTAATTGGACTTACGGTAATGACAGATGAGGGACAATTGTTGGGTGAACTTACGGATGTTCTTGAGACAGGCGCCAATAATGTATATGAAGTCACAAACGCAGAAGGAAAAAAATATCTTCTTCCAGTAATAGACCAATGTATTTTAGCGCATCATTTAGAAGAGAAAAAAATAATTGTACATATATTACCAGGATTACTTGATATATAAGAAAAAATATGATATCATTATAAAGAAAATTAAATTTTTATAAAAAGGAGGTACATAAGATGCCGATTCAAAACCGTAATCTAGCTATGTACATAGTTTTATCCATTGTAACTTGTGGACTTTTTGGTATTTATTGGTTTATCGTTGTAACCGATGATGTTAAAAGTATTGTAAATGATAACCAAACTCCAAGCGGTGGTGTAGCATTTCTTTTAACACTTGTAACATGTGGTATTTATGGATTTTTCTGGGCTTATAAGATGGGTGAAAAAATTGACTATATGAAGTCTATGCAGGGTATGCCATCAGGCAATTCAAGCATACTATTTCTCATTCTTGAGATATTCGGATTACAGATTGTTAATTTAGCGCTTATACAAGATTCTGTTAATAAATTTGTTGATATGAATAATAGACCAAATGGCAATGGTCCAATGACTAATTTTTAAAAAATAAAATTGTCCATATAAGAAAAGTTAAATGTTAAAAAATGCTTACAGTTTGACGTCATGTTAAATTGTAAGTATTTTTTTGCCTAAGAATTTATAACATGTAAACCTTTATAAAGTTTGATTTATTATTTCAACTAAATTTATGTAAAATAAGTTTGAATTTACTTTTTGGTGGATTTAAAATAGTTTATTATAATAAATAGGATGAAGCAGATATGTATTATTTGTTTTATTGTTTGATGAAATTTGAAAAATTTTGTTTTTTGTGCGGGAAATGAGGAGTAAGATGCGAAAAAAAATATTTGTTCAATGTATGATGCAATATGTATGGTTATTGTTGATAGAAGCTGTGTTAGCAATTGTTGTCAGCTATACGATGGTACAGGGCAATCAAATTATCAGTGTGGTTATTGATGATATGTTAGCAGGAAAAGATGTTTTGTTTGCCCATTTTGTTGTTCAGTTTTTGATATTTACAATTGTTGGCGTTTTGGGGTCTTTTATACAAAGTATAGCAGCATCAAAATATGCTGTATATATATGTACAAAATATAAAGATTTGGTTGTTGAAAAGCTTTATTCCATAGAATATAAATATTTTGATTCCAATTATGTGGCGACTCTTTTAAATAAAGTCATAGGTGATTTAGGGGAAATTGCAGGATTTTTGGAATCGGTACTGCCGCAAATGATAAGTAATATTATTGCTATTATTATATATTCCGTCTACATAGCGCAGTTAAATTTAGGATTGTGGATATTGATTGTTGTATCGTATCCTTTAATTTTTTGGATCGCCAATATATTAGTAAAAAAAATTAGCGGTCTGCAAAGCATTTTCCGGCAAAAAGTAGATAAAATAGCAGAGATTGCCCAAGATGCAGTAAATGGAATTTTAGTGTTGCGTTCTTTTGGAATGGAGCAAATTTTTCAGAAAAAGATGCATACGGCAACCAAAGAATTGGTAGAAAATGAAGAAAAACGAACACAGATGACAAATACGGCAATGGTTATCAGAAAGATGATTCAATGGCTGCCCAATATTATCAGTGCTGTTTATGCCGTGTATTTAGTAAGTCAAGGCGATATTAGTCTTGGCGGATTGGTCGCCTTTATTTTAGTTTTAAATAAATTTGTAGAAGCTTTTATTGAATTGCCGTTTTGTATGGTTGATGCATCGGCTGGTATGGTTTGTATAAAACGTATGGAGGAAATTTTTGATGCAAAAGAGGAGATGGGCGGAGTACAATGTGTACCGATAGATACTGATGTGACGCTTTGTTTTGAGAATGTCAATTTTGGATATACACAGGATAATCTGGTCTTGCAAAATTTGTCTTTTGAGGTAAAAAAGGGAGAAAGTGTTGCTTTTGTCGGTGAATCCGGAGGTGGAAAAAGTACTATCTTTCATTTGCTATGCGGATTTTATGAAAAGACGAGCGGCAATTATCAACTGATGGGCAGGCGTATTGAGGATTGGAATAGGAAAGCGTTAAGAGAACAAATTGCTTTGGTTTCTCAAAATGTATTTTTGTTTCCAACGACTATTGAAGAAAATATTTTATATGGGAATCCAAAGGCAACCCATGAAGAAATGGTTGAAGCATGTAAGAAAGCAGAAATTCATGCGTTTATTATGACATTGCCGCAAGGATATCAAACGGTAGTGGGAGAGCGAGGCGCTATTCTTTCAGGAGGACAGAAGCAGCGCATCTCCATTGCCAGAGCAATTTTAAAAGATGCACCAATTTTATTGTTAGACGAGCCTACATCGGCATTAGATGTAGAGACGGAAAGCAGTATACAAAATGCAATTGGAGCAGTTATGTCTGGAAGGACTTGTATTACAATTGCACATCGTTTATCAACCATTGTCCATGCAGATAAAATTTTAGTATTAAAGCAGGGACATATTGTAGAATGGGGTACGCATGAGGAGTTGATGGCATTAGGACAAGTATATGCGGCAATGTATGGGGAGGCAGATAATGAAGAATTATAAATTGTTTGTTCGTTCTATGAAGGTAATGGGAAAGCGAATGGTTCTTTATTTGGGTGCTATTTTTATGATGAGTGTAACATTTTCTATGTTCTCTATTATGAGTTCGCTTTTGATGAAAAGCGTTGTAGATATTGCGCAGGTAGGAGAATATCAAAAATTAGCGACAACGATTGGCGTTATTGTAGGGGTTGGCATAGTTTCTTTGTTAATATACAGGGTTGCAACAATTCGCTATAATGTGGAGGCAAAGCGAGTATATGGCGTTCTTTCAGAGGCTGTATTAGAGGCCGAGATGCATTTGCCGTACAGTTATTATGAAAAACACCATAGCGGAGAAATTATATCAAAAATATCGTATGACTTAACAAAAATGGGGGATATTTATGGGTCTAGGCTACGAAGAGTGGTGATGCCATTTATTCAAGTGGTGATATTTTTGATACCAATGTTTTTGCTGAGCTGGCAGTTGACGCTCTGTCTGGTAGGTGTCAATGCTATAATGATGGGTTCAGAGATGATGCTGCTTAATCCAATGCACAGGGTAAGCACAGAGCTGTCCGCAATTAATACAAAAATGACAAGTCGTTTATCGGATTTGTTGCAGGGAATGGAACAGGTGCGAATGTATGCAAGCGGTTATAAGACGGTACAAGAATTTAAAACGCAAAATCATTGTTATGCCAAAAAATCCAACAAAATGATTTTATATGTTGCCTGTTTGGAATCTGGAGGAAAAGGATTTGAGTTGCTGTGTTCATTGGTTTTTCTTATGATAGGGATTTATTTTGTAGAAAAAGGATATACAACACTTGGCGCTTTGACTGCTATTTATACGATGTATGGTGCGTTTTCTTTTCAGTTTTTGCAGATGGGAAAATATATTCCAGAGTTGGTAGGGTGTCTTGCCAATGCAAAAAATATTTTTGATTTTTTAGATGAAGCGAGAGAACCACAGAATTGGTATATGAATTTTTTGGATGAACGCAAAAAGACACAAAACAAGCAACAACAAAAAGTAAAGATGAAAAAGGATGGCATAGAGGAAGAATTTGCTGTAAATATGGACAGCGTTACATTTTCTTACGATAAAGAAAATATTGTGCTTCAAGATTTTTCATTGCAGATAAAAAGTGGTGAATGTGTAGCCATTACAGGTGCATCGGGCTGTGGAAAGACGACGCTCTCAAAGCTTTTATTAGGTTTATATCCACTTGATGAGGGTACCATTATAATCAATGGATTGGATATAAAAAAATGTCATCTGACAGCATTAAGAAAACAGATAGCCTATGTTCCGCAAGAACCTTATCTATTTAATGGTTCGATTGAGGAAAATATACGAATGGGACGACCTGACGCCACAGAAAAAGAAATTATCGAGGCTGCCAAGCAAGCCAATGCGCATGAATTTATTATTCATTTATCGGAAGGGTATCAAACAAATGCGGGAGAGCGAGGCAATAATTTGTCCGGCGGGCAGCGTCAGCGAATTGCTATTGCCAGAGCAATATTAAAAGATTGCCCTATTATTCTTATGGACGAGGCAACTTCTGCTTTGGATAATGAATCGGAGCAATTTGTAAATGAGGCGTTGAAAAATTTGCAGGGCAAAAAAACGATTGTAATCATTGCACATCGCCCATCAACGATACAATTAGCAGATAGAGTGTGTTGCATGGATGAAAATTTCTATTGCAATTTACAATAAGATATGATATTATCTAAAAGTTGTGAAAAAGAGATGGTCCTCTGTTACAGTTTTTGTATTAAGAACATCCGAATATCAAGGAGGAAACGATGAATAATATTATTAAGAGCATTGAAGATGCGCAGATGAAGGCTGAAGTTCCAGTATTTAACGTAGGTGATACAGTAAGAGTATCCGCTAAGATTAAAGAGGGAAACCGTGAGAGAATACAGGTATTTGAAGGCACTGTATTAAAGAAGCAGGGAACCGGCGTAAGAGCTACATTTACAGTAAGGAAGCTTTCAAGCGGTATTGGCGTTGAAAAGACATGGCCTATACATTCTCCTATTGTTGAGAAGGTAGAAGTTGTAAGACGCGGTAAGGTAAGAAGAGCAAAACTTTATTATTTGCGCAATCGAACAGGTAAGGCTGCTAAGGTAAAAGAATTAGTTAAGTAATTTAACAAACTTTGTATTATATTTTTGAACATCTGTAAGTTTTTACTTGTAGATGTTCTTTTTTCACTTTATTAGGTAAATTGTAAATATTTACTGGATTAGAAATCAGTGTTTTTAAGGTATTCCAAAGTAATGGTGTTTATGATAATATTAACTGAAGAATTAATAGATTAAAAATACAAAAGCGATTATATAATTTCGGTTATGTAAAAGGCAAAAGTATAATATAATCAAAATACTTATAAAAGATATATAAAGGATACAATACAATGTCAACATTTTTAAGAAGATACAAGGAAAATGTTTTATTACAAAAGAGGTGCAAGGAAATTGTCAATATATTGATGATTATTGTATTTGCCTATTCACTGGTACTGTTTACATGTGACCGCACAGTGATTCATGGCAATTCAATGAAACCGACCATTGAAAATGAAAACACCGTTTTGATTAACCGAATGGCATACGCATTGACGTCGCCAAACCGTTTTGATATTGTGGCGTTTAAGAAAAGAGGAATCCAGTCAAACAAAGTATATATAAAAAGAATTATTGGAGTGCCAGGTGATACCATACAAATTAAGGATAAGCAAATTTATATCAATGGACAATTGCTTTCCGATGACAAATATAATAGCAATATATTGACGCCTGGCATTGCTGCACAAGAACTGAAATTAAAGGAAAATGAGTACTTTTTGATGGGCGATAACCGCAATAACAGTGAAGACAGCCGTTTTGCCAATATTGGATTGGTTAAAAAAGAAGATATTATTGGAACAGTATGGATGGTGGTTGCACCATTTGAGAATATTAAAATTATTACATAGCAAAAAGAATGATATGAAAAATAAATTTTTTATGTGCCTGTTTGTGTTGAAGTGTCACAAATAAGGATGGTTGTGGCAATAAATTGCTTTCACGAATTTTTATTGTGCAATTTTTATGCTATGCTACGCTTCAGAATGGAGAGATAATATGAATCATTATCAATGGTATCCGGGACATATGACGAAAGCTAGGCGTATGATGGAAGAAAATATCAAGTTGATAGACCTTGTTATAGAGGTGCTTGATGCCAGAATACCGTTTAGCAGCAGAAATCCAGATATTGATACACTGGCAAAAAATAAAGCCAGAATGATTTTGTTAAATAAATCGGATTTGTCGGATAAAGATATAAACAAATTGTGGATGGATTATTATAAAGAAAAAGGAATCTTTTGTATTCAGATTAATTCAAGAACACAAGAAGGAATAAAACAGATTAACAGTATGGTTGTTAAAGCGTGCAGTGAAAAAATGGAGCGCGACAAAAGAAAAGGCATTATGAATCGCCCCATTCGAGCAATGGTTGTGGGGATTCCCAATGTGGGAAAATCAACATTTATTAATTCATATGCAGGCAAGGCCTGTGCCAAAACAGGTAATAAGCCAGGTGTCACAAAGGGAAAACAGTGGATTAAATTGAGAGATAATATTGAATTGTTGGATACGCCCGGAATTTTATGGCCAAAGTTTGATAATCAAATGGTGGGACGTAATCTTGCCATGATAGGCTCTATGAATGACGAAATTATTGACAAGGGCGATTTAGCATTTGAAGTATTAAAATATGTAAAACAGCATTATCCGCAAAAGATTGCTGCAAGATATCAAATTGATGAAGAGAAAGAAATTGTTGAAATAATGGATGATATTGCGACCGTTCGAGGGTGTCTAAAAAAAGGAGCAAGCACGGATTATGATAAAGTTGCAGGTATTATATTAGACGATTTTAGAAGTGCAAGATTAGGAAATATAACATTGGAAAAGCCAAGTGATATTATACAGTAATTGGAATTAAAATAAAAGGATGCAAAAAATAAAATGAGTACAAAAAAGATAACTGAAAAACAGAAGGAAAAATTGCAGGCAGAAATTAAACGAACAGAAGAATTAAAGGCATATGAGCGCGAGTATGGAGATTATAAGTTTATATGCGGAATTGACGAGGCAGGCAGAGGTCCGTTAGCAGGTCCAGTCGTTGCAGGCGCTGTGATATTGCCGAAAGACTGCGATATTCTTTACATCAATGACTCAAAAAAACTCAGTGAAAAAAAGCGCGAAGAGTTATATGAAATCATAACAAAAAAGGCGGTAAGCTGGGCTGTTGGCATTGTGGAACAAGATGTGATTGACAAAATCAATATTCTTCAAGCAACGTATGAAGCTATGCGGCAAGCTATTAATAAACTCTCGGTTCAACCCGATATACTATTAAACGATGCCGTTACAATACCCGATGTAACGATAAAACAAGTGCCGATTATAAAAGGAGATGCAAAAAGTATCAGCATTGGGGCAGCAAGCATTCTAGCAAAGGTAACGAGAGACCGTATTATGCAGGATTATGATAAGTTATATCCTCAGTATCAGTTTGGAAAACATAAAGGATATGGCACAAAAGAACATACCAGTATAATAAAAGAGATAGGACCTTGCCCAATTCATCGAAAGACATTTATAAAGAAAATTGTAAAAGCGTCGGAAAAAGAATAGATTGTATCGACGCGTTGCTTAACACAAATTTGTAGGAGATTATGTTTCTTTGTGCAGAAAGCAGCGCAGAAATGAGGAGCTTTATGCAGTTAAATTTAAATTCAATTATTCATCAATTAACGAACAATGCAGGCAGTTCTGTGGATAAAAATGCACAGACAAGTAATACGGCTCCCAATGTGTCTAGTAATGTGCAAAATACACAGCCTAGTACGTCTGCTGGAAATGCCTTGCTTCAAAATATGTTGGCAGGCGATACCTTCACAGGAAAAGTGATGAGTATTAAAGATAGTATGGCACTTCTTATGCTGACGGGAGGCGATTTTGTCAATGCGCATATTGCAGAGGGTTCTTCTGTTTCTGTCGGACAGAATCTTACATTTTTAATAGAACAAAATACAAAGCAAAATATTTCAATCAAACCGCTTACCATGAATGAACAGCAGGCTTTTCTTATCAACAAAGCGCTGGATGCCGCAGGATATTCGTTAAATGAAAGCAATATTCATATTGTAAAAGAGTTAATCGGTATGAATATGCCAATTGATGCGGCGATGATTGAAAAAATGATTACAAGTGCAAATGAATTTCCACAGGCAAATTTAAAGACCATTGCCAATTTAATACGCCTTGAAATGCCTATTACGCAAGATAATATTATGCAGTTTGAAGCTTATAGCAATTATCAAAATAGCATATCAAGTCAATTAAATAGTATGGGGGAACAATTTAGCCAGTTATTTACTAATATTGTGAGTAATGAGGCGGCTATGAAAAACAGCGCCGTAGCAGATAATGAAGCACTTGCAGGTAATCTTGCAAAATTACAAAATTTTAATATGCAGCAGGCTTCTATGTTAAATGATATTGTAAACACATTGTACCAAAATACCTCGTATCAAAATCAAGATGCCACATATCAAAACGGTTTACAGGAAGCTGTGCTGTCACAGCCCTTACAGGATGTGCTTTCTGATAAACAGATGAAAACACTTGAAAGTACAATAAATCAGTTGTTGTCCGAATCCCCTGATAATGAGCAGCTTCAGACGATATCGAATGCTCTTAGAGAAAAGTCGCTGACAACCAATCAGCTTTTAAGTGATTTGACCTTGCTGCTTAAAAATAATCCAGAGTTTGCCTCGAAGTTTAGCAGTTTTGGCGAGGCTTCTATTATGGAAAAATTATTTTCGCAGATGATAAATGAAACAATGAAATTGACGCCGGCAGATGTAGCAAAAGAGGATGGAATAAAAAATTATTATAAACGCTTAAAGCAATCTCTTGAAAAATTGACATCTGATGGCAGAGAGAGTGCATTGCCACAGGAATTGTCTAAAAGTATGAATGAGGTCAAAGCGAATATTGATTTTATGAATGACTTAAATAAAAATATGACATATGTCCAGATTCCAATACAGCTAAAAAACAGTGAAACCAATGGTGAATTATATGTTTTTACCAATAAAAAAGCGTTGTCAAAAGGTGCGGATAACGTTAGTGCAATGCTGCATTTGGATATGGAACATTTAGGACCGATTGATATTTATGTGCGGCTTCAAAACAAAAATGTCTCAACAAATTTTTGTCTGGCAAGTGAAGAATTGCTTGATTTTGTGTATGCTCATATTGATAAATTGGATGCAAGGTTACAGGCACTTGGATATTCAACAAGTTTTGAGATGAAACTAAATGAACCAGAAGATAAATTTGATTTTGTTGAGGACTTTGTCGAAAAGGATATTTCAAAAAATAGTACGTCGCAGTTTATTTTGGATATAAGAGCGTAAAAATAAGAATCATAGCTAATAAATATTGTATGGAAGAATGGTGATTTTTATGGCGGGATATAAAGGAACACAAAACAATAGTGATAAAAATAAGGAAAAGACAAAAGTATCCGTTGCGCTGGAATATACGCCTGGTGAAGAAGCTCCTAAGATTATTGCCTCTGGAAAAGGCGTTTTGGCAGAAAAGATTATTGAGAAGGCAAAAGAATCGGATGTGCCTATTTATGAGGATAGTAAACTGGCAAATACCTTATCGAAATTAGAGCTTGGCGACATGATTCCACCAGAACTTTATGAAGTTGTAGCAGAAATACTTGTTTTTGTGGATGATTGTGATAAAATGAAAAGTAAAGTTAAAATATAATAGAGGATTTTTATTTGAACAAAAAAGCAATTGGTTCAAAGTGGGAAGCTGCTGCCAGAGAGTACATCAAAACATGCGGCTATGAAATTGTGTGCTGCAATTATAGATGTTTTATAGGAGAGATTGACATTATTGCAAAAGAACAAAAAACAATAATCTTTATTGAAGTAAAATTTCGCAGTTCAAGGCATTTTGGTACTGCGGTTGAATCGGTAGACTATAAAAAACAACAAAAAATACGCCGTGTAGCTGCCCATTTTTTGACGACAACATATCATACAGAATCCATGCCTTGCCGATTTGATGTTTTAGGATTTGATAAAGAAAAAATAACCTATATAAAAAATGCGTTTTAACCTTATCAAGGAAGTCTTTTGCTTCAATATCGTGAAGATATAAGCGGGAGTGAAGGATTTGTTTATTTTAGTGGGGTATAACTTTTCCCACTAAAAAGCTGCAATAGCAGCTATGTGGTTTAAGCAGGCAGCCAAGTGGATTGCGAATATTCACTTAACTTTTATTGGGAGGTTGTATGATTAATAGTAGTATTCGGCGAATTGCTGGCAGACCCAAGACATGTACATTTGTTCAGGCAGATAATGGGGTGACTTATATAGAGTTTGCTCCATTAAAAGAAATCGACTTTATCACACATGGGTTTTCGACAAGACTTGGCGGTGTCAGTTCTGGAATTTATAAAAGTATGAATCTTACATTTAACTTATCGGATAACCCCTGCCATGTAAAAAGAAATTTCGAGCTGATGGGAGAGGCGTTAAAAATTAAACCAGAACATATGGTTTATTCTAAACAGACGCACACAACAAATGTTTTAAAAGTAGATAAACATCATTTGGGTATGGGTATAACAAAGGAGCGAACCTTTGACAATATAGATGGATTGGTTACAAATATACCTGGTTTATGTCTTGTAACTTCTTTTGCAGATTGTATTCCCGTTGTTATTGTTGATAAAAAAAATCATTGTATTGCTTCGGTTCATTCTGGCTGGAAAGGCACAGTCGGAAATATATCAAAAAATGCTGTTGAATTAATGAAACAAGAGTTTAACAGTGATGTAAAAGATATGACAGCACTGATAGGACCAGGAATATGCCCTTCCTGTTATGAGGTTGGCAGTGATGTGGCAGAACAATTTATTCGTCGATATACGCCTGAAGAACAGCAGCAGATAGTGTTAAAAGGAGCATTTCCAGATAAGTACCAATTAGATTTGACAAGTGCAAATATATACAATCTTATTCATGCAGGAATAGACCATGCAAATATCTTTGTGAGTGATATTTGCACATGCTGCAATTCTGATATTTTATTTTCACATAGGGCGACACAGGGCAAAAGAGGCATTTTGTGCATGTTTGTGTGTATAAAGGAACAAATTGTATAAAGTTATGATATATTTTAATTTTATCAAGTAAGTGGCAAAACAAAATTGCAATATCTTTTTGACTAAAATGGTAAGGAGGTTAAAAATGAAAAATGCGTTTTACCTATTTACAGTCCTTGTTATCTTATTTTCATTTACAGCTTGCAGCAGTAAAGCAAATAATAGGGCAACATTTCAGGCGACAATATTAGAAATACATGACAATTACTATCTTGTTGAACCAGTTGAAGGAAGCACAGAGCTTAACAGTGCAGACCAGATAACCATTTCTATAACGAGTGTCAATGTTTCATCAAAACCAAATGTGGGAGAACTTCTGGAAATTGTATATGATGGTGTGATTGCAGAATCCTATCCTGCTCAAATTATGAATGTTTATAGTATTCGTGTTATCAAATAAGACGATAATGGAAATATTGTATCTTAAAGGTATAAGGTAAGGGCTGTTGCAAAATAAAAATTTTATACGCAATATAGTAATTCGCTAAGTGAATGATAACTATATTTGGTATTGAAAAATTTTTTGTAACAGCCCTTTATAAAATAATAGGATTACATTCTTCTTTTTCTTTTGCTTGCGCGTATTGTCAAATAGGTAATCAGTGAAAGAATCACAATCGGAAGTAAAAGGGAGAGTACGGTTGATAAAATTTCTGTGTAAAAAGGAGTGTCTCTCCATGATTTTTTAATCTCTTTATATTCAGCGGTGCTGACAATTTCTTTTAATTGATTTTTCATCGCTTGAGTCAATTCACTTTGGTTGGTCTGTATGGCAAATGAAACAGCTTTTCCCTGCATAATGGTATAGTATTTTCGGACATAAATGGTCACGTCATTGTTGGCGACAGAAGTTATATCGGTGACATAGTAATGTGTGCCGTTTAGCGTGTCAATAAATGAATTGGTGATGGTTTCAGTAACACTATCATTTGCAATATTAGCCCATGTGTCTACATAGTGTTGAAATTGACTTTCAAGTGTATTGTTGTCCATCTCATTAAAATTAATATAATTGTTGGGCGCATCTTTCCCGCTTACAAGAATTTCATAAATTACTTCATCTTTAGGTATAATTTCAAGGTATACATTGTTGACTTTCATCAATGCGCGCAGTTGTTCTACATCCTCTGCACCTATTTTTTCAAGATAGGAATTGTTGGATGTAACATTTTGCGTAAAGGTTACTAAATCATTAGGAACTCT
The DNA here is from genome assembly GCA_947088865.1 of uncultured Eubacterium sp. Taxonomy (GTDB): domain Bacteria; phylum Bacillota; class Clostridia; order Lachnospirales; family Lachnospiraceae; genus Lachnospira. The sequence goes on from CAMUHY010000005.1 coordinate 118,107, forward strand.
AACCGCTACATCAATATCGGCAAGGTTAAAGGTTGAATATTGGTTTGAACTTTCTGTGCTTGAGTTTTCTGCATTAGCGCTTGATGTGTTATCGTTAGCATGTACAAGAACAGGCTTTATCATTGAAGTAATAGTGAATACCAGAACAGTAAATAATACTGTCAATAGAATAAATTTATTTTTTTTGTACATTGATGACCTCTTTTCCTCATTTTGTTATATACCATATCACAGAACTTTACAAAAATCAATTTAACTGTTATTATATGTAAGGTTAAGGTTGAAAAACTATGTAGAATAGGGGGTTCATATGAGTAAACCGATTGTAGCTGTTGTAGGCAGACCCAATGTAGGCAAGTCAACATTGTTTAATGGTTTAGCTGGGCAACAGATTTCTATTGTAAAAGATACACCCGGCGTTACAAGGGATAGAATATATGCAGATGTAACATGGCTTGATAAAGCGTTTACATTAATTGATACCGGCGGAATTGAGCCAGACAGCAGTGATGTTATTCTTTCACAGATGAGAGAACAGGCACAGATTGCTATTGATACAGCCGATGTTATTATATTTATGACCGATGTACGGCAAGGTCTGGTTGATTCGGATGCAAAAGTGGCCGATATGTTAAGACGTTCCCATAAGCCGATTGTCTTGGTAGTCAATAAGGTTGATAATTTTGAAAAGCAGATGCCCGATGTATATGAATTTTATAATCTTGGAATTGGAGAGCCTATGCCAATATCGGCTATATCAAAGCTAGGTCTTGGCGATATGCTCGATGAAGTCACAAAATGGTTTCCAGAGGATAAAGAAGCGCAGGAAGATGATGATAGACCAAAGATAGCAATTGTTGGAAAGCCGAATGTTGGAAAGTCGTCTATTGTCAATAAACTGTTTGGGGAAAATAGAGTGATTGTATCCGATATTGCAGGAACGACAAGAGATGCCATTGACACTACAATAAACTATAATGGGCAGGATTACGTATTTATAGATACAGCAGGACTTCGCAGAAAAAGCAAAATTAAGGAAGAGTTGGAGCGGTATAGCATTATTCGTACCGTTTCCGCAGTGGAGCGAGCCGATATTGTTATTGTTGTTATTGACGCCAACGAGGGTGTGACAGAACAAGATGCAAAGATTGCGGGAATTGCACATGAACGTGGAAAAGGTATTATTATTGCGGTGAATAAATGGGATGCAATAGAAAAGGATGATAAGACTATATATCAGTTTACCAATAAGATTAAAGAGACATTAAGTTTTATACCTTATGCAGAAATTTTATTTATATCGGCTAAGACAGGTCAGCGTTTAAATAAAATATATGAATTGATTGATGCAATTGTTGAAAGTCAAAATATGAGAATCCCAACAGGTGTGCTGAATGAAATTTTGACAGAGGCTGTTTCTATGCAGCAGCCTCCATCTGATAAGGGAAAACGACTGCGAATTTATTATATGACGCAAGTTTCAGTAAAACCGCCAACGTTTGTTATGTTTATTAATGATAAAAACTTAACACACTTTTCATATACAAGATATATCGAAAATAAAATTCGTGAAGCGTTTGGTTTTCGAGGGACAGCTATTCATTTTATCAATAGAGAGCGAAAAGGAAAGGAACTATGAAAGAACGTATAATATGTATTATAATAGGATATTTTATAGGCGCTATTATTCAAACAGGATATTGGATTGGTCGTTTTTCTCATATTGACATCAGAAATTATGGAAGCGGCAATGCCGGAACGACAAATGTTATGAGAAATCTTGGGAAAAAAGCGGGATTGCTGACATATGCTTTTGATATGTTGAAAGTTCTCCTCTCGGATGTTATAATTCATTTTTTATTTGGAAATAATCTAGGTAATGAGATGCTTTTATTTTTGTATAGTGGTTTTGGTGTTGTTTTAGGGCATAATTTTCCATTTTATTTAAAATTTAAAGGCGGAAAAGGAATAGCAGCTTCATCAGGTGTTATTATATCGCTGTTCGTTTTTCCAAAACATTGCTGGCTTTTTACGATTGTTGGAATGATAATATTTGGTTCGGTGACTTATTTTTCAAAATATGTTTCCGTAGGTTCATTAACGGCATTAACGGTATGGTTTCTGCAATTTTGCCTGTGGATTGTTATAGGCTGGCTGCCATTGTCAACAAGAGATGCCGTTGAGGGGTGTATTCTTGTATTTATTATTACCGCATTAGGATTTATAAGGCATCGCAGTAATCTGGCAAGGCTTGCCAATGGCACAGAACGAAAAATAGGTCAGAAAAAAGAGTAAGGTGGAGGTTCGCATGGCAAATATAAGCATTTTGGGGGAAGGAAGCTGGGGTTTAGGTCTGGCAATTTTACTTTACAATAATAGACATCATGTCAAAGTTTGGTCTATCTTTCCAGATAAGATAGCAATTTTAAATAAAGTAAGACAAAATGAGACTGCTCTTCCAGGCGTTATTATTCCCGATGCGGTGGAATTTACAACGGATATACAAGAGACAATAGAGGGCAGTGACGTTATTATTATGGCGGTTGCTTCACCTTATACAAGGTCAACATCAAAGATGATTGCTCCTTATGTTAAAGGTGGTCAATATATTGTAAACGTTGCAAAAGGTATTGAAAATGATACATTGATGACACTGTGTCAGATAGTCGAACAAGAAGTGCCGCAGGCAACGGTGGCTGTTCTTTCTGGACCAAGCCATGCGGAAGAAGTTAGTCGTGGCATACCGACTTCTTGTGTTGTGGGAACACATAAAAAAGAAGATGCCGAATATCTGCAAAATTTATTTATGAATGATGTATTTCGTGTGTATACGAGTCCAGATATGCTTGGTATCTGTATAGGGGGCGCGCTTAAAAATGTGATTGCATTGGCTTCTGGCATTGCAGACGGTTTGGGATATGGCGATAATTCAAAGGCGGCATTGATAACAAGAGGTATTGCAGAAATTGGACGTCTTGGCATAGCAATGGGAGCAGACCCTATGACATTTGTCGGTTTGTCTGGAATTGGTGATTTGGTTGTCACATGTGCCAGTATGCACAGCCGTAATAGAAGGGCAGGCATTTTGATTGGAAAAGGCTATACGAAAGATGAGGCGATGAAAGAGGTTCAAATGGTGGTGGAAGGCGTCCATTCTGCAAAAGCCGCCTATCTTTTATCACAAAAATATCATGTTGAGATGCCTATTGTAGCACAGGTTAATGAGATATTATTTTATGGCAAAAATCCAGCCGATGCAGTAAAAGAGCTGATGTTAAGAGATAAAAAGATAGAGAGTGACAATATAAAATGGAATTGATTGGATAAGAGCAAATGGTTGCTTTTGTCCTGTGAAAGGAAAAAATATGCGTGTAATTGCAGGCACGGCAAGAAGCCTGCCTTTAAAGTGTGTTGAGGGGTTGGAGACAAGACCTACAACGGATAGAATAAAAGAGACCTTGTTTAATATCCTTCAAAGCGATATAGCAGGCGCAAGGTTTCTTGATTTATTTTCAGGAAGCGGAGCTATTGGAATTGAGGCATTGAGTCGAGGAGCAAGACAAGCGATTCTGATTGAAAGCTCAAAAAAATGTGTAAACTGTATAAAAGAAAATCTTGCATTTACACATTTAAGCGATAAAGCAATTGTTATGGAACAAGATGTGATAACCGCATTAAATCGTATGCCGTCAAAAGAAGTTTTTGATATTGTATTTATCGATGCGCCTTACAGACAAGGATATGATAAAGAAGTGCTGCGTGTATTGCGAAATGCCCCTTTTATAGACTCGTATACGATGATTATTATAGAGGAAGCCATTGATACGGATTTTTCTTACATAGATGAAGATTTTGGATTTCGTATGACAAAAATAAAAAAATATAAAACCAATAAACATATATTTTTAAATGTAGTGTTATAAAAAGTGATTGAAAGTTGAATATTAAAATTTTCAATTATAAAGTTTGTGTCTGTACGCTGCTTGTCACAAACTCGCAAGAACATATTATTTTTTGTGTAAAAAGCGGCGTAGAAATAGGAGTAATCATGAAAAGTGCAATTTATCCGGGAAGTTTTGACCCTGTGACACTTGGACATGTTGATATTATTAAGCGTTCTGCTGGTTTGACCGATAAATTGATTGTAGGGGTCTTAAATAATAGTACGAAAACTCCATTGTTTTCGGTTGAAGAACGTGTTAATATGTTAAAAAATGTAACAAGGAAGATTCCTAATGTAGAGGTGGTGAGTTTTACAGGACTTCTTGTAGATTTTGCCAAAGAAAAAGACTGTCATGTAATTATAAGAGGACTGCGGGCAGTGACCGATTTTGAATATGAGCTTGCAATGGCACAGACAAACCGAGTTGCCAACCCTGATGTGGATACGATATTTTTAACGACAAGTCTTAAATATGCGTATTTAAGCTCAAGCATTGTAAAAGAAATGGCTCAATATAATGGTGATATAAGTAAATTTGTACCAGAAGAGGTAATTGAACAGATTTACAGTAAATATGGAAGATGATTTAAAGGGAGATATACCATGAGTAGAATAGAACAGCTTATAAGTGACATAGAAGCGTACATAGAGAATTGTAAATTTCAAAAATTTTCTGCAACAAAAATCATTGTTGATAAAGAACAGCTTGAAGATATGTTAACAGAGCTAAGAATGAGAACTCCTGATGAAATTAAAAAATATCAAAAGATTATGAACAATAAAGAGGCAATTCTTAATGAGGCAAATGAACAGGCTGACAAGATGCGCAAGGAAGCAAAAGCACAGGCAGATGCGATATTAAATCAAGCCCAGATACATACGGCAGAGCTTATCAGTGAACATGAAGTGATGCAGCAAGCTTATGACCAAGCCAATCAACTGATTGACAGCTCAAGAGCGCAGGCACAGGCAATTATTGACAGGGCGGCACAAAATGCGTACAGCATACGTACAGGTGCAATTGATTATACCGATGAGATGCTTTCCAGATTACAATATATTATTGAACATTCCATTAAAGATAATAAACGCCATTATGAAACATTGATTAATGATTTGGAATCTATGTTAGCTGTTGTTACAAATAATCGAAATGAATTAAAAAGCGATAATGGAGAAGAAACCGTCCAGACGCAGGAACATACAGAGCAAGTCGAAGATACACAACAAAATATACCACAACAGACAGAAGGTCAACAGTAAAAAAGAGCTGCTATGCAGCTCTTATAAAATAAAAATACTCTTGGGTTAGCCCAAGAGTATTTTTGCAGTTAGTATTGTGACAATAACATACAATATTTTGCCTGATAGATATTTTTTAATATGGACGTACTCTCTTCCAATTCCAATTGTCTGCATCAGTGTTGAAATGCCTCCAAACGCGTTGATGGCAAGGATAAGTATCGCTTTATTTGTCACTGGAATGTGCATATTGTTGATATAAAAAATTCCATTTGTAATTTCTGCAATGCCACAGGTAAGATTGCGATATAATTCAGGAATAAAATATATACTATATATATAGTTTGAAATGCAAGAAAAAATAACAATATATCCGCCTAATTTTAACATATTTTTAACAGTTCTGCCCATTTCTTCATCAATAATAGAACTCCAGTTGATTGATGTATGGTTTTTTATATTTTCCATGTCCGTATTTTTTTGGTCTTTTTTGATATTCTTTTTTTTATCAGTAGAAGCGGCGTTTTCTAGTATCTTTTCATAGATAATTAAAATTCCCAGACAGATAAATACAGGTAAATATGTACACAACAGTAAGATGGATATGTTTATCTCATTAAAACAAGACATAGTAAATACATAATTGAGCATAAAAGAAGGGCTTGAAATATTGCATAATGGCATTATCCGCATAAGTAAAGGGTCTGGCTTGTTGTCGCGGCAGTATGCTGCAATTAATATGCCGCCCACTGGAAAACCGCACAGCACGCCTGCTAAAATAATATAACTGTATATAAAGGACTTTTTTATTGGAAAAATGCGCAGCACAATAGAGGATAGCAGTGCGGCTGGAAAAAGACCAGGCATTACGGTGAATGCCCATAATTTTAATCCTAAAATAGTACCGTTGAAAGCATCATGCGGCGTGATGATAACAGTAAAAAGGAGGACTACAAACACGGCAATAAGCAGTTTATTTAATTTTTTCATAGTTCGTCTCCATGCTGGGACTGGTTTTTTAGTACAATATATGAAAAGGTAATATTAAATATTTATAAAATTTAAAAGATGTTTATTATTTTTATAAGGTATGTTATAATTTAGCGAAAAGCGATAATGAGGATTGATTATGGAATTACAATTATGGAAAGAGATTCTTACTCCTTATGATTTGGCAGTGGAAGAGCTGACCGTTAAATTTAATCATATTATTAAGGAATATCGTCAGCAGGGGTGTTATTCACCGATTGAACAAGTGACTGGCAGAGTGAAAAGTATTTCAAGCATTATTGGCAAAGCGCAGAAAAAACATATTGCGATGAATGAAATTGAAGAACGCGTGGAAGATATTGCTGGAATAAGGCTGATATGCCAATTTGTCAATGATATTTATTCGGTTGTGGAGTTGATTCGCAATCGAAGCGATATGAAAGTGAAAAGTGAAAAAGACTATATAACGCATATGAAGGAAAGCGGTTATAGAAGCTACCATATCATTGTAATGTACAGTGTAGAGACAACAACAGGTACAAAAGAAATTCCAGTAGAAATACAAATTAGAACATTAGGTATGAATTTTTGGGCGATAATTGAACATTCTCTGCAATATAAGTATCAGGGAAATATACCATCTTATGTTAAAGAGCGTTTAACGAGTGCATCAAAAGCCATTATTACATTAGACAATGAGATGGAATCCATCCATGATGATGTGATTGATGCACAAAATTACTATTATATTCGCGCGAATATTGTATCGGATATTTTAGGTAACATACAAAATTTATATAAATGTGTCAATAAAAAAGAAATTGAAAAAATACAGGATGAATTTTATGAGATATATCAAGGCGGAGATATCAGTAAATTAGAGCAGTTTAATAAACAGCTTGATATCGTTGCCGAGAGTTATCGAATGCAGTCTATGACATAGAGTATTTATAGGTTATAAGCAAGCAAAGCGGATTGTGGATATCTGCTTAACACAAGGTTGCTAAAACAACCTAAAGATTCTTGCACAAAAACAGCGAAGAAATGGGGATTACTATGAATTTGCCACAGAAATATATTGATAATATGAGCGATATTTTAGGTGCGACCGAGTTGGAGGCTTATCTTAATAGTTTCTATGATAATCGATTGTATGGTTTAAGGGTCAATACAATGAAAATTTCAGTTGAGGAATTTTTGCGGATATCACCTTTTAAATTGACGCCCATTCATTGGATTGACAATGGCTTTTATTATCATGAAGAAGATAAACCAGCAAAACATCCTTATTATTATGCAGGGCTGTATTATATACAAGAGCCAAGCGCCATGACACCTGCTAATGTACTTCCTGTGGACAGCGGCGATATCATTCTGGATATGTGTGCGGCGCCTGGCGGAAAATCAACCGAGCTAGGTGCAAAGTTAAATCATTCAGGGCTGCTTATTACAAATGATATCAGTAATTCAAGAACAAAGGCGCTGTTAAAAAATATTGAAGTATTTGGGATACCCAATGTGTGTGTGTTCAATGAAGACCCCAAACGATTGGTTTCAAAATTTGAGGGATATTTTGATAAAATTCTTATTGATGCACCTTGTTCAGGGGAAGGAATGTTTAGAAAAGACAATAAGCTAATAAAAAGCTGGGAAAAAAGTGGACCGGATGTCTATTCTAAAATTCAGCGTGATATTATTCTTTGCGGCGCCAATATGCTGCGTCCGGGCGGGAAGATGCTCTATTCTACATGTACGTTTTCCAAGCTTGAAAATGAGGAGACTGTGCGGTTTCTTTTAAAACAATGCCCAGATATTCATTTGATAGATATTCAAAAGCAGGAGGGTTTTTGTTCTGGTATAGCATATGATGAAGAATTACAATCACTGCATATTGAAAAGTGCGTTCGTCTTTTTCCTCATAAGATAAAAGGAGAAGGTCATTTTATTGCACTGTTTGAAAAAGAAACAAAGGATTGCCAAACCGTTCGCTTTCCGCAAAGTTATGAGGGGGCAGTAAGTGATATAGGAAGAACAAACAATACGAAAATACCAAAAGAACTGGAGGAATTTTTTGCACATACAACAATTCCGATTCATTCCTTAAAAATAAAATTATATGATACAAAGGTGTATCAGACAGTGCCTTTGATGATGGATAATAAAGGGTATCGAGTAATTCGTGAAGGATTGTTTTTAGGGGAATTGAAAAAAAATCGTTTTGAGCCAAGTCAGGCGTTGGCAATGGCATTAGACAAAACGCAGTATGATAATATCATTAGTTTGCCGTCAGACGATGGTCGTATTATTAAATATTTAAAGGGAGAGACACTGGAACTGCCCGAATTTAAAAACAGTAATTCCAATGGCTGGGTTCTTGTATGTGTTGACGGCTATCCATTAGGCTGGGGCAAGTATGATGGATATTGCCTTAAAAATAAATATCTCTCAGGCTGGCGGTGGTTGTGATGCGGTTAGATAAATATCTTGCAGATATGCAAAAAGGTACGCGCAGTCAGATAAAAACATATATTAAAAAAGGACGGATAAAAGTAGGTGATACCGTTGTTATATCGCCAGATTTTAAAATTGAACCTGGCAGTGATTTGGTTTTGATGGATAACGTTCCAGTGGATTATGTTTTTTTTGAATACTATATGTTAAATAAACCTGCTGGAGTGGTAACGGCGACAACGGATAAAAAAGAAAAAACCGTTTTGGATTTGATACAGTCTAAGCGAAATGATTTATTTCCAGTGGGAAGGCTTGATAAAGATACAGAAGGACTCCTTCTTATTACCAATGACGGACCGCTTGCCCATAAAATTTTATCGCCCAAAAATCATATTGATAAGACGTATTATACAAAAGTAAAGGGACAGCTCGATGAAACGATTACAGCGCTTTTTTTAAAAGGTCTTCAAGTTGATGATGATTTTTGTGCATTGCCTGCCAAGTTGGCAATTTTAAGTTATGATAAAGAGTCTGACAGCACAACGGCTTATATAACGATACAAGAAGGAAAATTCCATCAAATAAAGAGAATGTTTGTAGCAGTAGGCAGTGAAGTTTTATATTTAAAAAGGGTATCGATGGGAAATTTAAAATTAGATACCAATCTTAAATTAGGAGAATATCGTCCGCTTACATCAAGTGAGATAGAAAATCTGTGATAATGAGGTGCAACGATGCATGATTTTTTGCCAATAAGTAAAGAGGATATGAGAAAAAGAGGATGGGAACAGTGCGATTTTGTCTATATTATCGGTGATGCGTATGTAGACCATTCTTCGTTTGGACATGCCATTATCAGCAGAGTGCTGGAATCAAGAGGGTATAAAGTTGGGATTATCGCACAGCCGGATTGGAAAGATAAAGAAAGTATTACAATTCTTGGGAAACCACGTTTGGGTTTTTTGGTATCTGGCGGAAATATGGACTCGATGGTAAACCATTATACAGTAGGTAAAAAGCATCGAAAAACCGATGCGTATACGCCCGGCGGTGTTGTGGGAAAACGACCAGATTATGCAACCATTGTTTACTGTAATCTGATTAAACAGACTTACAAAAAAGTACCGATTATTATAGGTGGTATTGAGGCTTCTTTAAGACGGCTTGCACATTATGATTATTGGTCAGATAAAGTAAAACATTCTATATTAATTGATTCTGGTGCGGATATTCTTTCTTATGGAATGGGAGAACACTCTATTGTCGAGATTGCCGATGCTCTAAGCAGTGGAATTGATATAAAAGATATTACATTTATAAAGGGTACCGTATATAAAACAAGTACACTTGACAGTGTTTATGACTTTATCCAATTGCCTGATTTTCATACAATTTCATCCGATAAACGCCAGTATGCAAAAAGTTTTAAGATACAGTATGAAAATACCGACCCATTTACCGCAAAAACATTAGTAGAACCGTACAAAGAAAAATGTTTTGTGGTGCAAAACCCACCAGCAATGCCACTTACCATAATGGAAATGGACGATATATACGCACTGGACTATATGCGGGATTATCACCCTATATATAAAAAACAAGGTGGCGTGCCTGCTTTGTCGGAAGTAAAGTTTAGTATCACAAGCAATCGCGGCTGTTTTGGAGGCTGTAACTTTTGTGCATTGACATTTCATCAGGGAAGAATTGTTCAAGTAAGAAGTCATGAGTCCATTTTACAGGAAGCTGTGATAATGACAAAGGAGCCTGATTTTAAGGGATATATCCATGATGTTGGCGGACCGACTGCAAATTTTAGAAAGACCTCCTGTGACAAACAGTTGACGCATGGCGTATGTATGGGCAAACAATGTCTATTTCCAAAGCCTTGTGCCAATTTAACCGTAGAACATACCGATTATATTAATCTGCTTAGAAAGCTGCGCAAATTGCCAAATGTTAAAAAGGTATTTATACGTTCAGGAATACGGTTTGATTATTGTATGGCAGATAAAAATGATACCTTTATAAAAGAACTGTGTCAGCATCATATTAGCGGACAGCTTCGTGTAGCGCCTGAACATGTTAGCGATAAGGTGTTAAAGCTGATGGGGAAGCCTTCTAGTAAAGTGTACCAATCCTTTTTAAAGCGATACGAAACAATCAATCAAAAAACAGGAAAAAAGCAGTATATTGTTCCGTATCTGATGTCCTCTCATCCGGGTTCAACATTAAAAGAAGCCATTGAGCTGGCAGAGTACATCCGTGACTTGGGTTATATGCCAGAACAAGTGCAGGACTTTTATCCAACGCCGTCAACCATTTCAACTTGTATGTATTATACAGGCGTGAATCCGTTGACTATGGAAGAAGTCTACACTCCTGTGACATTCCATGAAAAAGCAATGCAGCGAGCGTTGATACAATACAAAAAACCAGAAAATTATGAGCTCGTAAAAGAAGCATTGATAAAAGGCAATCGCAGCGATTTGATTGGTTTTGATAAAAAATGCCTTATTGCACCCCGAAAGCAGCATAGAAATGGAAGGAAAAACAAAAAATGATAAAACATTTAGAAAAAGGGCAGTTTGGTTATCTATCTGCCAAAAAGAAAAGAAATTTAATCATTATGATTATTGCGTTTGCTTTGGTGATAGTTTGTTTTATTGTTGGTCTTATCATCTTTAAGGACAAGAATAATATTTTAACAGTTGTATCCATTGTGTTGGTTCTTCCTGCTGCCAAATTTGCCGTTGCATATTTTATTTTAGTGCCTCATGCGGCGGCACAGCTTCATTTGAAGGAAGCAGTTGAAAAGATTTCAGGAAGTCTTATTGTATTATATGATTTAGTGTTATCCAACAAAGTCAGTCCTATTGGAACACAAGTAGTTGCCATTACAGACACGCTGATTATTGCATTGACCAATGAGACAAAAGCAGATAAAAAACTGTTTGAAAATAGTGTCAAAGAATTTATGCAGGTCGATGGCTGTACGGTAACAGTAAAGCTTTATACCGATGAAAAATCTTTTTTGGCAAAATTAAATATGCTTGCAAAAAGCAATTCAGGCGATGTGGAAAAAGATTTGACAAAAATGGAAAAAAATTCAGCATCGATTCAATCAATGGCTATTTAACTTCATCAAGGAAGTCTCCCACTTTAATACTGCAAAGGCATAAGTGAGGTGGATTTGCTTAAAATCTACAATAGTAGCTAGGTGGTTTAAGGAGGCAGCGTAGCGGATTGCAAATATCGGCTTTGGCAAAATAAATGGACGGCAATATATTAAAATTTTTAATCAATAAAAAAGGCGGAATAAGGTGTGCGAGAGTTTACAATATCAAGTTTAGAAGCAGGGCAGCGTCTGGATAAATACCTTTTTAAACTGCTTCCCAATGCGGGGAGAAATTTTATTTATAAGATGCTTAGAAAGAAAAATATTACGTTTAATAATAAAAAAGCCGACGGCAATGAAAAGGTTTGTCAAGGAGATTTGGTAAAAATTTATTTTGCGGATGAAACGTTTGAAAAATTTTCAGGCAAAGATAAGGCAAACAAGAATACTTCAAAAGATGGTTTGACATTGGATAAAAATATTTTGATATCCAATAAAAAATTATTGCCAGCGCTTGATATTATATATGAAAATGAAGATTATTTATTGGTGAATAAGCCTGTGGGGGTGTTATCGCAAAAGGCGGATGCAAAAGATATTGCTTTAGTGGATATGATTGAGGAATATCTTGCACAAAAAGAAGGAAAGCCATTTTCAACATTTAAGGCGGGTATCTGCAATCGTCTTGACAGGAATACAAGCGGGATTGTGGCAGCAGGAAAAAGCATTTATGGACTTCAAAAGCTGTCGGAGGGGTTTCGTTTAAGGACTTATTTGAAGTATTACATTGCAGTAGTAAAGGGCGTGATTGATAAAAGAGCATTGATTACAAGTTATTTAAGTAAAGATGAACATATCAATAAAGTTCATATTATCAGTGAACAAGAATACAGGCAGTGCAGCAATAAAGAACAGTATGTTGCCATTCAGACAGAGTATATACCTGTTTGCTCCTGTTCTTGCTTAACATTGTTAAAGGTGCATCTGTTGACGGGCAAATCGCATCAGATAAGAGCGCATCTTGCTTATATAAATCATCCGATAGCAGGCGATGTCAAATATGGCGACAACCATTTCAATCAGTATGTTTTTCGTCAATACAAAGTAAAGAGCCAGATGCTTCATGCGTATGAACTTCATATTCCAAAAAAGAGTGATGATAAATTAACACAGGATATTATCGTAAAAACGGATATACCTGATAGTTTTATCAGCGTATTAAAGGGAGAAAAAATATGGGAACATGGAATTCAAGAGGTCTTAGAGGCTCTACATTAGAAAGTTTGATTAATTTATCCAACGAAAAATATTTAGCGGGAAATTTAGCGATTATACAAAAAATTCCAACACCTATTACACCTGTGAATATAGACCAGTCAACAAGACATATTACGCTTGCCTATTTTGATAAGAAAAGTACGGTTGATTATATTGGCGCCGTTCAGGGGATACCCATTTGTTTTGACGCGAAGGAGAGCGTCTCTGACACCTATCCTTTGCAGAATATACATCCGCATCAAATTGATTTTATGTCCCATTTTGAAAAGCAACATGGCATATCATTTATCATTTTGTATTTTTCTTCCAGAGATGAGTTTTATTATATTCCATTTTGTGATATAATACATTTTTGGGATAGAGGTCAAAACGGTGGGCGTAAAAGTTTCACCTATAAAGAAATAAAAAAAGAATACAGGATATATCAAGCGCAGGGTGTGCCTGTTCATTATCTTGAATTGATTAATAAAGATTTGGCATCAAGAGAAAAAATGTAGTGTAATGTTAAAGAAGGGAAGTTGTATGGAAAAAAATCTTATTGAGAAATTTGAACTTTTAGATGGAAATGCCATTATTGATATGAATTATTGCGTACTTACAGCCAATGAACAAATGTATCGTTTTTTGGGTATTTCAGCGTCTGTTATTTCGATTATTGAATCAATACATCAAGTGGATGTAGATGACTTTATGGATGTTTGTGAGAATCTGAAGGAAGATGAATATGTTGATATGGTTCTTAGAATACGAAGGTCTGATAATTCATATCGATGGATATTGCTCCATATAGCAAAATTTGCTTACAGGTCAGAGGACAATGAATTTGAATATTTAGAGATAAATGCTTCGGATATTCTTTCATTAAAACGCCGAAATATGACATTACAGGATACAATAAAAGTTTTTAGACAAAGTTTAAATATCAAAAATGAAACGTTTATGATTTATGATTATCACACAAAACGATATCAGATTAACAGTATTTTAAACGATGAGATTCATAATATTATTGATATGAATATTATGAATTTAAAAGAGAAGGTTGAGGCAGAGCATTTTATTGATGACAGTACAATGGATGAATATATTTCGTACTGTAAAGATATAAAAGAGGGTACATTATCCTACAAGCATATATTTAAAACGAATATTTTAAATGATACATGCGAGTTTGACACGGTAGAATTGACAGTACATACCATTTATCATAATGGTAAGCCAAACAAAGCGATTGGCAGCATACATAATCTTTCGGATAAAGTGATATATGAAAAGGAGGAAGAAGGAGAAAAAAGCGACAGCAACAAAGATGCTTCTTTGGAATTATATCAATTTTGTGCGGACAGCATTTTGTATAAAGCCAATTGTGAGTTTTCACTATTTTTATTGGAGATAGACGGCTATGAGGAGATGGAACGACAAAAAGGTACAAGCTATGTTCAAGATTTGTATAAAATTGCATTGAGAACAACGACACAGTTAGTAGGAAAGCGTGGAATTGTCTGTGATATAAGACAAAATTTAATCGGCATAGTGGTAAAAGATATCAATAATGAAGTTGTTTTAAGAGCTTTTATTGAATCGCTGCGAAATCAAATTTCATGGAATGTGCTGCTGACGCATGATAATCGACAGATAACCTTTTCAATTGGAATTGCAAGGTATCCGCAGAATGGTTTGGATATGGATATTGTTTATAAAAAGATGTATCAGGCTTTAAATATATGCCATATGAGAGGGGAAAATCGATATATCATATACAGAGAACATCTGCATGGTGAATTGACATAACAGAATGACAAGAAGAGTATAAACGGTTTGTGAACCGTGCAGATTTAGTAAGAATGGAGGAGACAATGAAAAAGGATTTACTGCATACACCGGAAGGCGTAAGAGATATATATAATGGAGAATGTGCAAGAAAGCTTGTGCTGCAAAATCGCTTAAAGGATGTATGTATGGCTTATGGATATAACAATATTCAAACGCCTACATTAGAATTTTTTGATGTGTTTAGCAAAGAGAGGGGCTGTATACCTTCTTTTGAGATGTTTAAATTATTTGACCGATATGGAAATACAATGGTTATGCGTCCAGATATGACGCCGTCTGTTGCAAGGACTGCCGCCAAATATTACGCTGAAAATATACTGCCGGTCAAGCTGTGGTATGAGGGGAATATTTTTATCAATGTCAGTCAATATTATCAGGGAAAATTAAAAGAAACAACGTCCATAGGGGCAGAGCTAATTGGAGATAGCAGTATTGATGCCGATTTTGAAATTATTTCAATGGTGATTGACTGTATGAAAAATGCAGGATTAAAAGAATTTCAGGTTGAGGTTGGAAATGTCTCATTTTTTAGAGGGCTTCTTAGTGAGGCGGGTATTTGCGGCGACGAAGAAGAAATGTTGATTTCGCTTATTCAGGAAAAAAATTATATTGGCGTGGAGGAATTGTTAAATTCGTTGCATATTGATAAACATATTGCCAATGTTTTGCTGGAATTGCCGCAAATGTTTGGTTCTGCTGAAGTTCTTGACAGAGCAAGAAATCTTACGGATAACAAAACGTGTATTGAGGCAATCGACAGGCTTTGTGCATTGTATGATTTGTGTAAAGTAACAGGTGCAGAACAATATATATCGTTTGATTTAGGCTTGTTAAGCAAACATTCCTATTATACAGGATTTATTTTTTATGCGTATACTTTTGGAACAGGCGAACCTGTTGCAGGAGGGGGACGTTATGACAATCTGCTTGGGCAATTTGGCTGTGACAAGCCCTCAATTGGTTTTTCGATTACAGTTGACAGTCTGATGGCGGCAATTGCAAGGCAAGATTTACATATTCCTGTTGATATTACAGGCGTATTGTTATTGTATCATGCGGGCAATGTTGTTCATGCTATTTCGATTGCAGATAAATTGAGAGCAAGAAATGTGCCTGTCAGTATGATAGCTTATAATGAAAATAAATCCGAACTTCAATATTGTGAATATGCACTCAATTCGCAACTGGCGCATGTTGTGATGCTTCCTGAATTTGACAAAGGCAGCAGTGCTTCCAATGCAGATAGAGTATGTGAAATTTCGCAGGATACAATCGTAAAGGTTTGTTCTTCTAAACATCATACAAAAAAAGAGATAACCATTGCGGATTTGTTAGGAGGTACATTTTAATGAGGTATATTACAATTGCACTCTCAAAGGGACGTCTTGCAAAAAAGGCGCTTGAAATGTTTGAGCATATTGGCATTACATGCGAAGAGATGAAAGATGAAAAGACGAGGAAATTAATTTTTACCAATGAAGAATTGGGGTTAAAATTTTTCCTAGCAAAGCCTTCCGATGTGCCAACATATGTGGAATATGGGGCGGCTGATATTGGAATTGTCGGAAAAGATACGATTCTTGAGGAAGGGCGCAAATTATATGAAGTGCTGGATTTAAATACAGGAAAATGCAAAATGTGCGTGTGCGGTCCGCAGTCTGCAAAAGATAAATTACAGCATCATGAGTTGATTCGTGTGGCGACAAAATATCCCAATATTGCAAAAGATTATTTTTACAATAAAAAACACCAGACCGTAGAGATTATCAAGTTGAATGGTTCCGTAGAATTAGCGCCTATTGTGGGGCTTTCAGAAGTGATTGTTGATATTGTGGAGACAGGAGCTACTTTAAAAGAAAATGGACTCTCTGTACTAGAAGAGGTTTGTCCATTATCTGCTCGAATGGTCGTAAATCAAGTGAGCATGAAAATGGAAAATGAACGAATTAATACCATTATTACTGATTTAAGAAATTATTTGCAGTGTGTTTGATAAAAAAGTAGCATAAAAATAAGATTAAGATTCAAATTTTTAAAAGCAGTGTGGAAATGAGGAAAAATATGAAAATTGTTAAATTGACGAATGAGAGCAAAAAAAATATTTTAGAAAATTTATTGAAGAGAAGCCCAAACAATTATGGAAAATTTGAGGCAGCAGTGAATGATATTCTTGCAGATATCAAAGAAAATGGAGATAAAGCGCTTTTTGATTATACAAAAAAATTTGACAAAGCCGATATCAACGAGTCGAACGTTATTGTTACACAGGCTGAAATTGAAAAAGCATACACACAAGTGGATGCTGGGTTAATTGATGTAATAAGAAAAGCGATTGTCAATATTCGTTCCTACCACGAAAAGCAAAAACAATATAGCTGGTTTGATTCAAAGCCAGATGGAACGATTTTAGGACAAAAAATCACCCCGCTTGCGCGCGTCGGCGTGTATGTACCTGGCGGAAAAGCGGCTTATCCTTCTTCTGTTCTTATGAATGTAATCCCAGCAAAAGTTGCAGGGGTTGAACAAATTATAATGTGTACGCCGCCAGATAAAGATGGCAATGTGTATCCAACAACACTTGTTGCGGCACATGAGGCGGGGGTTGATGTGATTTATAAGGCAGGCGGTGCGCAGGCTGTTGCGGCAATGGCTTATGGAACAACGTCTATACCAAAAGTAGATAAAATTGTAGGACCTGGAAATATCTATGTAGCATTAGCTAAAAAGGCAGTATTTGGCTATGTAAGTATTGATTCAGTAGCAGGACCAAGTGAAATTATGGTAATTGCAGATGAGAGCGCTAATCCAAGATTTGTGGCAGCCGATTTGTTATCGCAGGCGGAACATGACGAGATGGCATCCGCTATTCTTGTCACAACAAGTGAAGATGTTGCTTGCAGTGTATCTAATGAAGTGGATGCGTTTGTAGAACAATTATCAAGAAAAGAAATTATACAGAAATCATTAGACAATTATGGTTATATATTAGTGGCAGATTCAATGGAAGAAGCCATTGAGGTAGCCAATGAAATTGCTTCAGAACACCTTGAAATTGTCACCCAAAATCCATTTGATATGATGACGAAAATAAAGAATGCAGGAGCTATTTTTCTTGGGGATTACAGCAGTGAGCCGCTTGGCGATTATTTTGCAGGACCGAATCATGTCCTGCCAACCAATGGCACAGCAAAATTTTTCTCACCGCTTAGTGTTGATGACTTTATTAAAAAATCAAGTATTATATCGTATTCAAAAAATGCGTTGGAAGCCATACATGCGGATATAGAAACATTTGCCAATGCAGAATATCTCACAGCACATGCCAATTCTATACATGTTCGTTTTGAGTAAAAATAAAAAATCATATGAGTAATAAATGGTTTTATACGATGCAAAAATAGCACAGAAATGAGGGTTATTATGAGTAATAATTATATACGTCAAGCAAATATCACGCGAAAAACAAATGAGACCGATATTTCATTAAAATTTGTTCTTGATGGTTTTGGAGATTCCAATATTAATACAGGCATCGGTTTTTTTGACCATATGCTTATCAGTTTTGCAAAGCATGGTTTATTTAATCTTGATGTAAAGGCGACAGGCGATTTGATTGTAGATTGTCATCATACAATAGAAGATGTCGGGATTGTTCTTGGTGAGGCAATTAAAAAAGCGGCTGGAGATAAAAAAACGATACGACGATACGGCGATATTATCTTGCCGATGGACGAGGCATTAATTATGTGTGCAATTGATTTATCAGGGCGTCCTTATCTTGTCTTTGAAGCCGATTTTCATTCTGATAGGGTGGGGTATTTTGACACACAAATGGTAAAAGAGTTTTTCTATGCGGTTTCATACAGCGCTGGAATCAATCTTCATATAAGGCAATTGAGCGGAGAAAATGACCATCATATTATTGAGGGTATGTTTAAGGCTTTTGCAAAGACATTGGATGAGGCAACCATAAAAGATGCAAGAATAAAAAGTTTGTTGTCCACAAAAGGGACATTATAAAAAGGAGAGAAAAAGATGCGTTTATATCCAGCGATAGATATAAAAAATGGTCAGTGTGTCCGTTTAAAAAAGGGACAATTTAATGAGGTTACGGTTTATTCGGATAAACCATATGAGATTGCAAAGGAATTTGAGGCTGATGGAGCAAGGTTTATACATATAGTAGACCTTGACGGAGCTTTAAAGGGAGAGCGGGTGAATGCAAAGGCAATAGAACATATTGTAAAAAGTGTTTCTGTTCCTGTTCAGCTAGGCGGTGGTATCCGAACCCTTGACAATATAAAAGATGTGCTGGATTTAGGTGTTTATCGTGTTATTATTGGAACAAAAGCAGTTGAAAATCCAGAGTTTATCAAAGAGGCAATCAAGCAGTTTGGCGCCGAACGTATTGTTGTCGGCATTGATGCAAAAGATGGATTTGTGGCAGTTGAAGGCTGGGAAAAGTTAAGTGATAAAACAGCGTTAAGCTTGGCGCTTGCGATGAAAGATATAGGGGTTCAGACCATTGTATATACAGATATCTCAAAAGATGGTATGCTGACAGGTCCTAATATTGAGCAGACAAAGCTTTTATCAGACCAGACAGGGATTGATATTATTGCTTCCGGCGGCATGTCTTGTATGGAGGATTTAAACCATGTATATAAAGCGGGCATACATGGCGCGATTATGGGGAAAGCGCTCTATGAAAAAAAGATTTGTCTAAAGGAAGCCATAGAACAGTTTGAAAGGAATTAAAAAATGTCTTACAAGAAATTAATACCAACCATCTATTTAAAGGATGGGGCTGCCTATAAAGATTTACAATGCAGTGAAAAAAATAACGATGGAAATGCAGTGTCGCTTGCAGTCAATTACAGCAATAATGGCGCTGATGAAATTATTATAATGGATATGTCTTATGATGATGCATCTCATGAAGATGCAATTAGCATTATCCGACAGATTACAAAGCAAATTGACACACCTGTTCTGGTCGGTGGCAATATAAACAGGGTAGAAGATGTTAAAAAATATCTTTATGCGGGGGCAAAAATTGCTTTGTTGGATGATTTAAGAGAAAGCAATATGCTGATGATGAAGGAAGTTGCAGACCGATTTGGAAGCGATAAAATTGGTTTGATAAGCCATTCTTTTGATAAAGATATTTATGAGATGGCAAAAAATAATCATATTTGTGTTAATATTTTAAGTCAAAAATGCAGTGCAAGCGTACAGGATTTTTTAGAAATCCCTACGATTGCTTTTGTCAATGAGAATATGTTGCATAATTATGTAGATAACGATACAAGAATATTTTGTGAAATTTTAAAGAAAAAAAATGTGTGTGGTGTAACCAGTTTTCATTTATCAAAACCCGACTATGATTTTATGAGAATAAAAGCAAAGCTGAGCGATTTAGGAATTGCAATGAATACATTTGAAAGTGCAATATCATTTTCTAGATTTAGTTTAAATGGTGATGGTTTGATTCCTGTGATTGTGCAGGATTATAAAACGGATGAAGTTTTGATGTTAGCCTATATGAATGAGGAGAGCTATAATGCAACGCTGCGTACAGGAAAGATGACGTATTTTAGCAGAAGCCGCGAGAAATTGTGGGTGAAAGGATTAACTTCAGGACATTTTCAATATGTTCGTTCGATTAGTATTGACTGTGATAATGATACGCTGCTTGCCAAAGTAAAGCAGGTTGGCGCGGCATGTCACACAGGCAGTCGAAGCTGTTTTTACCGTGAATTAATGTCAATGGAATATGCACAGACCAATCCGTTAAAAGTGTTTAATGATGTAATGAATGTGATTGAGGATAGAAAACAACATCCAAAAGAAGGTTCTTATACCAATTATTTATTTGATAAAGGAATTGATAAGATACTGAAAAAGTGCGGTGAGGAGGCAACGGAAATTATTATTGCCGCCAAAAATCCAGACCCGGAAGAAATCAAATATGAAATATCGGATTTTTTGTATCACATTATGGTATTGATGGTGCTTCGCGGTGTAACGTGGGAAGATATTGTAAAAGAACTTGCCAATAGATAATAACCACAGCATAGCTGTGGTATAAAAGTTCGCAATGCGAACTTTAGGCATCGAACGATGTAAGAACTTATAATATCTCATTATATAAAAAACGCACAGAAATGAGGACAAGATTTTGAAGTATATTATTACACATATGGATGATTATTTTATATCTGCACAATATGAAAATGATGTTTGTATTGCTCTGCGTTCCTATAAGAAAAAGAATAGCAACAGCGCTGATATTACAATGGGCAATATCTATATTGGGCGTGTGGAAAATGTCGTAAAAAATATTAACTGTGCGTTTATCGAAATTCAAAAAGGAATCAAATGTTATTATTCATTGGATGATAATAAAAAACATATTTTTTTGAGAAAAGAAAATGATGGTCGTGTCAATCAAGGGGATGCCCTTTTAGTTCAGGTGTGTAAGGAGCCGTTAAAAACAAAATCGGCTACGGTGACAGGAAAGGTAGAATTGGTGGGGAAGTATTTAGTACTTTCAACCAATGTAGATGGTGTTTATATTTCATCAAATATAAAAAATGACACTTGCTGTAAGTCGTTAAAAGATGAATTGATTTTATATCTTGACCGTCAATCAAACGAATTTGCAAATAAGACCAATTATGGTTTTATTCTTCGTTCTAACAGTATATATGCACAGCAAGAGGACGTTTTAAATGAGGCAAAAAAGCTGATAAATAATTTTTATGAAATTCTTAAGAATGGTATATATGGCAAGTTTTGTACTTGCCTTTACCAGTCTGTGCCTTCTTACATTCGAGAAATTCAAGATATATCCAATGAACATTTAGAAGAAATCATTACAGATGATATGCAGGTGGCAGAATTGTTAAAACAGTCACTTACAGGAAAAGATGTGGAAAAAGTAAGATGGTATCAAGATGATATGCTGCCATTATATAAATTGTACGATATTGAAAAGCAATTAAAAAAAGCTTTATCACCAAAAGTTTGGTTAAAATGTGGCGGATTTATTGTGATACAACAGACGGAAGCGCTTGTGTCTATTGATGTCAATTCTGCAAAATGTGTATCAAAAAAGCGCGGTGAGCAGGCGTTAGAAGATACTTATTTTAAGGTCAATATGGAAGCTGCTGCTGAAATTGCCATACAGCTTCGTCTTCGCAATATTTCAGGAATTATTATTGTTGATTTTATTAATATGAAAGAAAAGGAACATTATAATCAACTGATTGCCGCCTTAAAAGAATATTTTAAGAAAGATAAAATAATGACAACATTTGTTGATATCACACGACTTGGCTTGGTAGAGATTACAAGAAAAAGAGTGGGAAAAACGTTGAAAGAAGTTTATGAGGATTATCGTATTGAGTGATAAAAAATATTCGTATGAGGATTTTTATAATAAAATAAGTCTTCCTATAAAAAATTCATCTTTAAAATATAAAATTTTCTTATTTATCTATCGCTATTTGGTATATTTGACGGTTCTTATTTATATGGCATTGTTGATATATTGTCTGATTCAAGGCTTATATCATCAACTATTTAACGCTGTTTTGACGCCTGCTATAACTTTTATTGTGGTGACAATCGTGCGGCGGCTTATCAATGCGCCGCGTCCTTATAAGGTTTATCCGATTAAGCCTTTAATAGAAAAAAACAAAGCAGGCGAGTCTTTTCCAAGCAGACATACATTGTCTATTACCATTATTGCAATGGCTGGATTGTATATTTGGTGGCCGGCAGGTGTGGTTTTATGGGTAATGTCTGTATGTATGGGAATTTCAAGGGTTATTGCCGGCGTGCATTTTCCAAGAGATGTGCTGGCAGCGGCTATGATTAGTATTGTGGCTGGAATGGGTATGTTTTTTTGGTAAAAATGGCGGATTGTGAATATCTGCTTAACTTACACAATTCTTACATTATGCTTTGGAAAGGGGGATTATGATGGAAAAAAAGAACATAAAACTTGCTTATATTGGGGGCGGTTCTAAAATGTGGGCAAGAGTATTTATGAATGATTTAGCATTGTGCAAAGATATGACAGGAGAAATTGGACTGTATGATATTGATATGGAGGCGGCTAATCGAAATAAACGTATTGGCGAACATATCAACCAATCGCCAGAAATTTGTACAAAATGGAATTATGTGGTCTATGAGAGCTTAGAATTATGCCTTTTGGATGCAGATTTTGTCGTTATATCCATTTTGCCGGGTACATTTGAGGATATGAGGGTGGATGTTCATATGCCTGAAAAATATGGCATTTATCAAAGTGTAGGCGATACAGCAGGACCAGGCGGTGTTATGCGCGCTGTTCGCACCGTTCCTATTTTTGAAACATTTGCACATGCTATCAAAAATATATGTCCAAAGGCATGGGTGATTAATTTTACCAACCCAATGAGTATATGCACAAAAACATTATATGATATTTTTCCTGAAATCAAAGCTTTTGGCTGCTGCCATGAGGTTTTTCATACGCAGGATTTTTTATGTGACATTTTAAAAGAACATACAGGAATTTGTGCAAAGCGAAAAGATATTTATACAGAGGTTGCAGGAATCAATCATTTTACATGGATTAGCAGTGCAACATATCAAGATATTGAAATTATGGATTTTTTGCCGGAATATATAGAGAAACATTTTGAGGAAGGTTATTATGAACATGGTGCTGCCGACCAATATAAAACAGATTGCTTTGCTTATGCCAATAGAGTAAAAATGGATATGTATAAGCGTTATGGTGTTTTGGGGGCAGCAGGAGACCGGCATTTAGCTGAATTTATGAATGGTTCATGGTATCTGAAAAATCCACAGCAAGTAGAATCATGGAAATTTGCTTTAACGCCTGTTGATTTTAGAATTAATCAAATGAATGAAAAAATCAAAGAGTCCAAAGAAATGGCAGAGGGTGTTCGTCCTGTAAAAGTGGAAAAATCGGACGAGGAAGCCGTTGATTTAATGCGTGCTGTGCTTGGACTTACAAGTGCAGTGAGCAATGTAAATATGGTAAATAAAGGGCAGATTGATTGGTTGCCAAAAGGAAGTATTGTAGAGTCCAATGCTATATTTACCAATAATAATGTCAATCCAATTATGACAAAGCCGCTTCCAAAAAGTGTACAAGTGCTTGTAAAACGCTGTTGTGACAATGTTGATGTGCTGTATGAGGGAATTAAAAATAACGATATGGATATGATATTTGCAGCATTTATCAATCAGCCGCTCTGTTCATGTCTGACAATTGATGAGGGTAGAACGCTGTTTGAGGAAATGCTTGCGCATATAAAACATTGATTTATTTTGGTGAGAAATGAGTCAAGCGGAAATGTTTGTGTTGCACAATCTTCAAGGAAAAATACCATCCAACTATCGTAAATAGTTGAAACTGACGCTGTAATGCGTTAAGTAATTAATGTTACTTTTGAGGGGAGAGCCGCTTTGTGGTTTTCCCTTTTTTGTATATTAAATATATCATATCTAATAACGAAATGTAAAAAATAATTGTTTTTGAATGAATCTAAAATATTAAAAATAAAATTTTACTATTCTTTATTGGCTTTATAGCAGAAAATTTTTTGTAATATGGTATGTTTGCTCAAAATAATATAGCAATAAAACTGTAATATATAGTAAGTATTCTAATAATTTAAAGGAAAATAAAGAAAATTTATTTTATAATTTTATAAAACGAAAATCTGAAAGACGATAGTTAAGAAGCTTAGATATATAGTGAAAAAGAAGATTGGATTGTCTGTTAATATAAAGTGTATGTAAAATGGAGGTTTGTATGAAGGTTGGAATTATAGGTATGGGGAATATGGGAAGTAAATATGCTCAGTTGATAGCTAAAGGTGAGATAGCTGGAATGGAATTATCGGCTATTACAAGAGTGTCACAGGAAAGATGGGATAGTATAAAGGATTATGTGAGTACAGATTTGCATAAATTTCATTCTGGTGATGATATGTTTGATGCTGTCGATAAAGGAGTGTTGAAGCTGGATGCCGTTCTTATTGTAACACCGCATTATTCACATGAGACGTTGGCAGTTAAAGCATTTGAAAGAGGTATAAGTGTGCTGTGTGATAAGCCAGCAGGAGTGTATTCTAAGCAGGCGCGCAATATGCTAGATGCATATAATGCTGTGAAGAAGGATAATCCTAGTATCTTGTACGGTTATATATTTCATCAGCGAACATTTCCAATATATAAAAAGATGAAGCAGATAGTTGACAGTGGCGAATATGGAAAGATAAAGCGAGTAAATTGGGTGGTTACAGACTGGTATCGCTCGAATGCCTATTATGCGTCAGCAAGTTGGAGAGCAACATGGAAGTATGATGGTGGGGGAACACTGCTCAATCAATGTCCGCATAATCTTGACCTGCTTGCATGGATATGCGGCAAACCTGAGAGCGTGAACGGCTTTTGCAGAGAGGGGCAGTATCATTCCATAGAGGTGGAGGATGAAGTGACTGCTTATCTTGAATGGGAAAATGGAGCGAGTGGAGTATTTATTGCATCGACGGGAGAAGCGCCAGGAGTGAACAGGCTGGAGATTAGTCTGGATAATGCGCTGCTTGTATGTGAGAATGGTCAGTTAAGGATAGCGGTGCTTGATAAACCTGAAATTGAGTATAGAAATGGAACAGGAGATTTATTTGCCAAGCCGTCCTATACATGGCAGGATATAGAAGTTGAAGCGTCGGACAAGGCTTACAATAAGGTGTTGGAGAGCTTTGTGAGAGGTGAGATGGTGGCAGCAGGAGAGGAGGCTATCAATAGTCTTTATATTTCCAATGCAATCTATCTGTCATCATGGGAGAGCCGCAAAGTGAAGATACCAAAGTCGGGGACTGCATATGAGAAGCAGTTTGAGCAGGAATTTGAGACAGGACTTAGCAGGAAGTTGGAAAAGAATGATAAGAAGCTGGAAAGGGCTACCTCTTGTGCAGAGATTATAAGGCTCGTTTTAGGCGCATGTAGTACAAACTGTTATATTGTTTATAATAAGTCATCTCGGAAATGCTTTATAATAGACCCAGCAGATGAGGCAGAGAAGATAATAAATGTTATAGAAGAAAATGGTTTGAAACCACAGTATATCATAATAACACATGGACACACAGACCATATACTGGCGATGAGAGCGCTGGTGGACAGGTATGACATACCAGTTATGATTAGCCGGATAGATGCATGGAGACTGTTGGATGAGAGGCTAATTAATGAACGTCCGTATGTCAGAGAACCCTATAAACCAGTTAGAGCTTCGGTGCTTCTTAGTGAGGGTGATGAAATCTGGCTTGATGATATCCGTTTTCAGATAATGATACTTCCAGGACACACACCAGGTTCTATGGCTATCGTTGGGGATAGTATTATATTTACTGGAGATACGCTGATGGCAGACAGATGCGGCAAGACAAGTCTTTTAGGCGGAGATGAACAGGCATTAGCAGAGTCTGTGAAGCGATTAAAAGATATGCCTAAAGACTATATGATATATCCAGGACATCGTGAGATTACTATGCTGTGTGAGTGTGGGATATAGGATGAAACAATGATTACTTTTAATAAATGCAGGTGGTTTGATTGATAAGATTTGGACATTATTTATGTAAAAAGCATCATAAGAACAGGAAATAAAAGAAACGTCGAGAATAGGCAAAAATGTGTAGCATTTATGCAGGTTTTCGGCGTTTTTTAATCTTATCAAGGAAGTCCTTTCCTCACTTTAATACGGCAAAGGCATAAGTGTGAGTGGGGATTTGTGAATATCTTTTGATGTTTTCAATATGCTTGTTGTCCGTTACCCCGACACATACGAGTTGGTAAAACAGGATGAAGTATCTAAGACTGATTCTTTTCTCAAGTCATATGTTAGTTATTGTAATCAAGGGCAATTAATACAGAACAGAGAAAACAGGCAGGGTAGATGATGTTTGTAAAGAATAGAGAAAAGGAAAATTAAGAAAAATATATTGGAATTGTGGGCGTGGTTGTAATAAAATAACAGCGTTAAACAATTTAACAAATCTGAATTTGAAAACCATAAAATTATGAGTGCTTATTGCTCTCCATAGGTTATCAATGAAATCCTCCGAAAGCGTTGAAAATAAAGGATTTATCATAATTAGTACACCTTATCCCTTTATATAATTTCACACAAGTTTACTCCTTTCTTGACTGTTTATAAGGGCAAGAAAATCTGATAACAAGATATAACAGAGTGGGACAATCGAAGAACTGTGATATCTTAGAATGGACAGCATGGCTAGGTAACATAAGAGCTTGAGAGAGAAATTGTGAACAAGAAAATCATTTTTGCATAAGTACAGAAAGGCAGCAGAGAAATCTTTGCCGCCTAAAAATTTTCCGAAAAGGTCTTGTTTGTTACGTTGCGTAATGATTTATAATATGTTTCAGGAGGTAAAGGACTATGGCAAAATACAGGGCAATTCCAGATGGATATATGACGGTTGGAGAGGTTGCAAAGAAAATGGGAGTTACTGTTCGTACATTGCAATATTATGACAAGGAAGGTTTGTTATCCCCTTCGGCAGAAAGTGAAGGTGGGCGAAGACTTTATACAGATAAAGACTTAGTTATACTTTATCAAATTATATCTTTGAAATTATTGGGGTTTTCTTTGGATGATATAAAGCATCGCTTAATTTCTTTAGAAACACCAACTGATGTGGCAACCGCCCTCACTGAACAGGCAGATAGCATACGAGAGAAAATAGAACAACTAACCGATTCTTTAACAGCAATCGAACAGTTAAAGGAAGAAGTATTACAAATGCAGACCATCAATTTGAAGAAGTATGCAGATATTATTGTCAATCTGCAAATGAAAAACGACTCTTACTATCTCATTAAGCGTTTTGATGATGATATGCTTGACCATATTCGTAATCGTTTTGATAAGGAAAGCGGTTTGAATTTTATGGATAGATTTAATCATTTGAGTGATGAAATTATAGAACTGCAAAAGGAAAATGTGTCCCCTGAAAGTGAGAAATGCCAACGAATTGTAAAAGAATATTGGGGATTGATTACAGAATTTACAAACGGTGATATGAGTATGCTTCCAAAATTGATGGAGGTCGGTAATATTGATACCACTACAAATGCTTGGGAAAAAAGACAAAAAATTGTAAATGACTATTTAGAGCTGGCTTTGCAAGTCTACTTTTCAAGAATTGGAGGAAATCCGTTTGAGGGGGTGGAATGATGAATCGTGCAATACAAGTTTGTGGATTAAAGAAAAACTATGGCAGCAACATTGTTCTCAATGGACTTGATTTTGAAATTGAAAAGGGAGAAACTTTCGCACTGCTCGGTGTAAATGGTGCAGGAAAAACGATAACTCTTGAATGTATTGAGGGTTTGAGAAAATATGATAGTGGTACAATTACGATAAATGGGAAAATGGGTATTCAGTTGCAATCATCATCTTTACCTGCACATATCAAACCGATGGAAGCTGTAAGATTATTTTCAAAATGGAACAAGGCAAAGATTGATTTCACTATGCTTAACGCTTTTGGCATTAAAGAAACCACGAAAAAACAGTACATCCAACTATCCACAGGACAAAAAAGGCGATTACATCTTGCCCTCAATTATGCTTTCGGGATTATGTTTCCTATTGAGTTTTTACCCGATTTTTTGGAAACGATAGGACTAATTTTCCCAGCCTCTTGGGGATACCAATTGATGTTGGATAATGGATTTTGATTTGAAAATCTATGGTATCTAATCTTTATCTTTTTTACAGCGGTAATTGTATGTGGAATAGTTTTGAAAAAACAAAAAGCAAAATAGTTTGGAGGGAAAAGTTTTGAGCAAAACACAATGGATACTTTGCTCTGTCTGTGGTAAGGATACAAGAAGATACCAAGATTAAAAATTTTCCTTTGTATTGTCCGAAGTGTAAGAAAAAAACAATCATCAATGTTCAGGATATGAAAATTACACTTGCAAACAATCAATGATTATGTATGCCACCATTATGGATAATACTATAACTATATTGGTATACTAAATTGGTAACATTTTGTACGGATAATATGATAATATTATTATTTAAGGAGGACATACAAATGTCAGTATACTATAACGAAGACTTCAAAATGGAAGTTGTAAGAGCCTATATGGCTAGGGAAAAATCCACAGCAGATATAGCTGCTGCAATTGTTAAAGGAAAAAGATAAAGAGATTGAGTTCTAAAAAAATCAGCCACATTCTTCATAAAGAAAATCGATTGGAACAGTACCAGTTTATTGACAGGTATAAGCAGGAATTCAGCATCCGCTGGCTCCTGTGCAGATGGGTATTTATCCAAATGCCTATTATAATTACAGAAAGGATAAGAAAGCCGAATATAGGAAACAAAAAGAGTAGATAAAAGATAAGATACTAAAAATATACAATAAACACCATAAAAATACGGAGTATCAGATAATGAAGGTTTATTTGTTATGGGCAAACATAAGCTTGAGTAATAAAACAATATTAAAATATATGTAGGAGTTGGGAATCCGCTCTACGATAACACCTAAAAAACCAACATACAAAAAGGAGGAGTACTATAAAAATCATAAAACAGATTGCAGATATTTACTAGATTTAGTTTGTTTTTTTAGAAACGTTGTATTTAATATTTATTAGAAAATTTTTATAATTTAGAACAAAGTAAAATAAATTTCGTATATATTATAAAATATATATTTATTAATTAGTTTTTAATGATATAAAATAGTGATATTTTCATATGAAAGTAACAATAAGATGGAAAAAAGTTAATATAAAATATACAAAATAAATAATAAAGTTTACATATATTAATAAAAATGCTATAATCTAAGTGGGATTAATTTCTAAATAAATTATTAGAGATGAGCAAAACACATCAATAAAAAAATGAGCTTTGGTAAACAGATTTACACCTTTTATAAAATAACTATTTAAAGATATAGTAAGGCTAAGGTAAGTCCAAAACTTACGAAAGATTAGATATAGGGTACTGGAGAATTAAAAAGGTTTTTTTAACAAGTTAATATGTGCAAGATTATTTAAATTTACAACAGAATTTTTGTTTCTTACCCACATTCTTTCCTATCCAATATTTTTAAACTGAGCATGGTAACCTTCACATTCCGTATGAAGAGAATAGCAATTTTTAAAGTATTTCCTTTTTCGGTCAATAGAATGTCTTAAATCATCAGAAATCGTCATGTGATTTGTACAGCCATGATATTTTTTGCCATTATAAAGATTTTTATGATGACAAGGATAATCAATAGTATTAGAAAATTTTAAAGGACAACAGAATTATCTGCCAAAAATATATATTGAGTTATATAGGTAATTGTGAAATAAGTTTATAAAATTGATTCCAACAAGTAAAAATTTGGCTATGCCAGATTTTTGGAGGGAGGATGTAGATAACAAGATTTTATGGCATGGAAATAAAGCAGATAGGGATATCTGCCTGTAAAACGATATGCAGCGTATGAGATTATGCAATCAGTGGCTTTAAGCTGCGGATATATTGATGTTTATGGATTTTGTCAGCAACCATTACGATAACAAGCTGTGTAATCCCAGTAAGTAGAAAATCAGCGTGCAAAGGCTTTTTGTTTTGGTATTTGCGTCTGGTAACACAAAATTAGTGCTTTAGAATCTGCAAGTCTTTTATCCTCATCTGAGGAGTTGCATTTGTTTTCAATTGTAATGTTGGAGTGTGCTTCAGGAAAGTTTTTATTATAGAAGGTGATGTCTCTGACAATGCCAAGCCCGTTTGTGATAATGCCAAATTTATAGGTATAACAGAAATACCCATTAATGTAGCTGGATAGCCGGATTAGCGGTTGCGTGGGAAGGCATGAAGCTATTAGTAGCTTTCTAAGAATCGTCAAGGTTATGTGCTTTCTTAAAGGCTTTCAGTTGTTTGATAATACAGCTGGCATATTTGGGATTATTTTCAGTCACATATGCTTTAATACTGGAAGTATCAAATAAAACCATAGCAGTCTTGTCTGTATTAATCTATTGGCATATCGGTTCAGTCAAATTTATAATCCCTATTTGTTTTGGGCTGATTATCGGATTTAAATTTATTGAAGAGAAACGATTTCTTATTATTTTGAGAAGAGTTGGCAAAAACAGGAGTAGAATCCAATCTGATAAAAGAGTTATCTAAAATGCCTTTATGGGCAAGAAAAAGGACTTGAGATTTCATGATATGGGAAAACAGAGTGTTATCAAAATTTTTCAAAAAATGGTTAAAAGTCCAATAAGAAGGAAGAGATAAGAAAATATTAAAACTACAATAGTAAGCAATCAAAAGATTGTTCTTGAGAAATTCAATAAGGTTGGTAATGCTAGAAAAAACTTTGCACTTTATAACAATAAAAGAATGAATCATGGCATGAGTAGAAAAATCTTTATGACCCATTTTAGGATATTCCTGAATAAAAGATAAATTAAGGTTGAATAAAAGAGAATGATAAAATTTGGCAATGGGTTGTGAAGTGAAAAGACGAAAGTCTTTGGTGATTTTTTGATGGTAGAGAGCAATTAGCCTTCTTTATAGAATGTTTATTTGTGGTAACTTAATGATACTATAAAGAGCTGATTGTTACTATAAATACAAAACGAAAAGTTTTGGGAGGGAAAATATATGTCGGATGAGAATAAAAATATTTTTGTATCACATCAGCATAATGATGCTGATAAAATAGAGGCTTTTAAAGATTTGATTGGAAGACATGGAATAAATATGCGGG
>CAMUHY010000006.1 GCA_947088865.1 uncultured Eubacterium sp.
GGTGATTTATTGATATTTTATGATTATTTTAATGACATTTCATTATCATTCTATTATTATTTTATGATTATTTTAATGATATTTCATTATCATTCTATTATTATTTTATGATTATTCTAATAGTATTTCATTATTATTCTATTATTATTTTAATGAAATAATATTTTTTATTATTTTCTGTTTTTTTTAAAGAATTTAATAACCTATTTTTTTCAAAAAACAGGTACAAAAAAAGCCGATTTACTAAATCGGCTTTTCAAAGTTTGTTTTTATACACTCAATATTTCTTTTTTCTTTACTTGTGATAGCATTGAATTTGCTACAATATCCCCTTGTTTTCTCAAATACATATTAGCTAAATTTACTACATCATTACTTGGAATAATATATTTATTACTATTCCACAATATTTTACCTTCATTACTTATATCAAATACAACAAATCTATATGGATTAATTCCACATTTCAATGCTAAATCTATAATAATTTTCCTCTCATTTTGTTCAGGAGGAAATGAAAATTCTGATAAACATTTTTTCAATGAAAGCTCATAATCTAGTATAGTAACTATACCAATATATATATTATTTATCATCTGATGAAATATACATTTTTTCATTAATATTCCTCCCAACTCAATATATTATTAAAATAACTTATAATATTCATCTACCATTTTTAACATTTATTTTTATACATTTAATATTCTTATGCCTTTACCCTTTACTCTTTATTAATTCTTGTGGGATAACCTCATGTTCTCCCAAACCATTTTTATAAATTAAGTTCCATGCTTTGCCTTGACAACATATATCACTTCCCATATCCCACAGATTTAATAATCTTTTCTTTTCTACAATTGGATTCATTATCTTTAAATCCTCTTGCTTTATATTAACTATATACTTCATTCTAATTGGCAAAGCTCCAAAACCACAATATTGTTTATATACTTCTGGAACAGCTACTCCAAACTGCCACGCTTCTATACTTTCTAAAAACGCTATGCTTCCACATTGTAGAAACTCTCGTTGAATATAATAAAGAATATTTTGTAATTGTAAGTTAGAAATAGGATATTTCTCACTTGTACATTTATTAATAACATATTTTGCTATATCCAGCGCAGAATTTATCATACTTCCTTCTTTCTCAGCTAATAATAATATATTTTTTATTATATTTAACGTCTATTTTATCAACTGCTTTTCTATTATGTATAACATTATATCAAATTTTTGCATATCAACAACAAAAAAACTCTAACCAACTATAAATTGATTAGAGTTTTTTGTAATTTAAAAAGAAGTAAAGTAAAATTAAAAAAAGGACTTTCCTATAAAATAAGGATATTTATTACTACATCCTTATTATATGTAAATCACAATCTATATTCAATAAATTCCATATAAAATATATAACTATTCTATTATAAAAACATATTCTTTTTATATGCTTTTAAAAACTAAAATGCTTTAACCAATATATATTTATTGATTAAAGCATTTAGCCTCCCTTAAATTCCAAATTTTCAATCGAGATGTAAAGAATTATGAGGTATAAAAATTATGAATTACTACTTTTTCATTATATCAAATATTTTTTTACTTTTCAAGTAAAATATATAATTTATTTTTTTTATTTTTTTTATTTTTTCAATATAAAAACAATTTACATATTTTATATATTTATCAATGCAAAATTTGAGCCTAGCATTGTACATTACCCACTCAACGACAATGCCAAGCTCGTCCATAATCGAAGAAGCCCTATTGAGCAAGATAAATATTCAGATTACCCTTAACCAAATATTCTCCTTACTCTTGGCATAATATAGTAATAGAATAAAACACTGGAAAACTTGACTTAAAAACCATATGTTTTATAATTCTACTACTTTTTGTATTATATCTCTATATTCTATTATTTTCAAGTAAAATGTTTAATTTTTTAGAAATTTTAGGAATAACACTTAATCTTTCATTCGGATATTATCAAAGTCAATAAATTCAAGACCTTCTGCTACTCTTTCTGGATAAAAAATACCTATCCAAAAATTCTGAGAGTAAGCTCTATATTTCGCTAAGTTCTGATTCCATGCTTGCACTTCGTCCACATACTCTTTATTAACAAATCCAAATTCATCACGGATAGCCTCTGTTTGCGCTTTGTATACAAGACCATTATATACTTGTTCATTAACAGCTTTCTTTCCGTCAGCGCTGATTTGCTGGCAAATAATAAAAATTAACATCAATGCAGCAATTACTCCACTAATCCCAGCAGTCCAAATGCCAATATAATAAATGATTTCGCCGACTTCATCAAAAAATATTGAACTCGCACTATTACTTTGTTTCTTTCTATGCTTTGCTTCAATCCAAAAAGCAAAAAGTACAAAAGCAAGTCCTAAAAATATTAAAATTATAAAAAGCCAAAATAACATTTTTAATCTCCTTTAATACACAGGTACATGCCCTTTTTCGTTCTCTGGAATATACATACCCGATGTTACCCTTATTCTTGTTCGTATTCTTGAGAAATCGTACTTTTCAATTTTAAAATTTAGGTTTCTTACATCAACTGTTTCATGGGACGTTCCTACATTTCTGTACAATTTTACTTTCACATAAGAAGCATATCCTGGTCGTTCTTCAGGTACAGTAAATTGTACATTATCGGTATAAGTGTCATTTTCGTGTGCATTTTCTATTTCGGTCACAATATTAGGGATTCTATCGTCAACAAATTCATACTCAATTCTATCAACATGTCCCTCTATATCCGTTTGGATAAATCCTGTCATATCTCCATATACTCTTGGATACTCGTTTCTGTCTGTCCAATATACTAATGCATCCGACGTTCCTGCCATTACATAACTTTTATTTAATCGCCAAAGTTTTGCTTGCCATATAAGCGGTTCACCACATATCAACTCAAAAACCTTTGTTGTAGTGTTTCCTGCTTGGTCTATAATCTCCAGCGTGTAATAATTATCCCCATCAGGATTTGCCTTAAACGAATTAGCAAGTATACCATAACAGTTGCCCTCCTCATTAACGATGTCCACTGAAAGGGTATCATCCGTTACTATATTTTCAAAATTAACTTCAGTTCCTCTATACAAATTGATTGCTTTTAGACCGGAACCACCCTCATCTTTACAATTAAAAGAAATATTCGTTCCATCAAACGGACATATGTAGCTGTCCTGTATATCGCCCTCTGGCTCTGTAATATCTGTCCAACGGGCATATAACGTTTTTATAACAACCTCTGGATAAAGGGTTTCCTCTGTCCATTGTTCGCCATCAGAAACCCTTGTTGTATACCAACCATCGAACCTAGCACCCTTTAATGTTGGAACAGGCAACTCTCCTAGCGGCTGCATATAAGTGACTTCCTTTTCTGTTGTTTCTAAGGTTAAATCACTATATAAACTATATTCCAATTTATTACCATCAAAATATAGCTTATATCTATTTGGCGTAGCATTAGCTGTTAATACTACATTGTAAGCTGGCATATAAAACATATAATCTTTTTTATATGCTTGCATTGTGCCTGTCCATTGATACCATGTGTAACCGTCTTTTATTTCTGCATCAATAGAAACCACTTCACCATATTTATATCGTCCTGCGCCGCTTGTGCTTTCAATACCAGTACCACATATTAAATGTAAACCTCCGTTGCCATCATCTTCACCAACATCATACTCATTTCTTGTATAGTAGTAATTAACAATCGTACTTCCATCACCTTTTATTTTCACTTCTATTTCAGATGGAGAAGTAAAACCTATGTAATGTTTTATAGATGGTGTTATCAACTCATCAACAACACCTGTTAGTGTTTCTGTGTCTGATAGACTATAATTATCTTCATCATGCACCAACGAATCCGTATAATCTTTTGTTCCATCATAGTATAACTTTTGCTTCCAATGATTCACGACATATTTAATATTATTTATTGGTGTCCATTGGGCATACATTGTAATAGTGCTGCCATTAACATCTGTAAGATTAATAACATTAATTGCTCCCTTATTGGAACTATCTCCATAAACTTTATTGTTCCATTTCCAACCAGTGAACGTATATCCATCTAATGTAAAACCATTTTCAGATAATTTACTGGATACATCATAAACGTGGTAACTATCTGGTGTTTCTCCACCCTCTGCACTAAGTGAGCCAGCTGGCGTATTTCTATTATAAGTAACAGTATATTTGATAGGTTCCCAGCTTTCGTCATTATCTCCTTTACCCATTGTTACCGTAAGAATAGTATTTGCATATCCCATTTTGAACGTCTTTGACATATTATTTTTATCTGTCAAAAAGCTTCCTTTATCCATTGGTGTCATAATCCATTTTTTAAAGATATAACCCACCCTTGACGGATTTGGAATATTCATTTCCTCTTCATATCGTAATGTATAAGAGCGATTTTCTGTACTGCCATTCCAAGTACTTCCATCTGGTTTTACAGTTAAAATATAACTATTTCTTGTATAATAATAATCTACTACCGTAGAACCATCACTTTTAATGGTGACTTCAATTCCTGATGGGGCAGTAAACCCATTATAGTTTTTTCGTTCAGGAGTTACTTTACTTCCTGTAACGCCTGTCAATACTTCTGTATCCGATAAACTATAATTATCCTCATCATACACCAATGAATTGGTATAATCTTTTGTGCCATCATGGTACAATTTTTGTTTCCAATGGTTCACGGTATATTGAACATTGGAAGCTGGAGACCATTGAGCATACAAGGTTGTATTAGCGGTAAAATAATTATAATCGGCTTCTGAACTCCAGTTGCCCTTAGCGTCAATAATTTGCTTCCCTGAAGAAGTCGTAAAACCATTAAAAACAAATCCTTCTTTGTCTGCCGTCACCTTAATGGTTGGGACAAGAGAACACATGTTTAAATATGGGGTATTTCCATAAATATCATAGTATTTAATATATGTATTTCCCAGTAACTCCGCATTGGATGCACTGGTTGGCACAGCCCATTGAACACCTTTTTCTTGAAGTATGTAATTACTAACAATGCTATCGTTTGATACTTCGCCATATACAGGACTACTTATAACACCAGAATACTTTAAAGTGCCTCCATTGGTGTCAAAAGTAATTTTATACAATGGTTGCCACTTGGCAGTAATGGTTACGTCACTATCAAAGTAATCATAATCCACTTGTAATTGTCCTTTTTCGTCAATTATCTGGACATCGTTATAATAGTAGCCTAAAAAAACATTATTCTCTTTTTCTGCAGTAACGTCCAATTTTGGATATTTTACAGAGTCATCGAGATAAAATACCTTTTTATCCGATAAAGCATGTACTTTTGTCCAAAATGCTTTATAATCGTCGTCCCAAAACTTTTTATCTAGTACATAGCCCCATTGATGGCTCTTGCACTCAACAAGATAATTATCCTCTTTTGACATTTGAGACTTGGCAGTACCAGCATATTTAATTGTTCCACCATTAGGGTCAAGATTTATCTTACATACAGGATATTCTTCCTGAGTGAGATAAATTTTACAATGGTGGTTCTCTCCATCATTTATGCCCCATGCTGTCATACCAACATTATTTGTATCAATAGAGAATGAAAAGGTACTCTGGTCAAGCTGCTTTTCATTCAAGTTAGAATTATCTGCATCTTGGCTTGTATCATCAGACTTAATACTAGCATTCCAATAATATCCTTTTTCAAGATTCGTGCTTACAACTAATGGAAGCCTTGCATAAATAACACCTGGTGCTTCAATTGGTTTATCAAAATAATCTTTTTCTACCCAATATTGGGCAGTAGTCCCCTTGTTGCCATTCTCGTCAACTAGCTGAACTTCATATATATTTTGAATTTGATTAATACCTAAAAAAGCATGATTATATTCTTTATAGTAACCTTCTATAAACATTTCTATCTTTTTCTTATGGTTGACATTAGTATCATAGCCATTTGCTACTTTACACTTAATTTTTACCCATTCTTGCACTTCTTCTTTTTCAAAACATAAGAAAAAATGTCCTGAACTTTTATCATAGCATAGGTTTGGGTCAGATGAATAAGCATAAGCCATAATACTTGCACTTATTATACATGCTAACATTGTTATTACTACTATTAGTTTTCCGCTAATTCTTTTTTTCATAAAATCTCCTTTTTCAAGGAGATGAGATTTTTTGTTTATATATCTATATTTTTAATTGCTTCCCCATACACAACCATACTTTTCAGCGGTGATACGTTTCATTTCTTCTTTTGACACAAGTAAAATAACATTATCATTATTCCAATCACCTTTTTTAACGCCAACACTTATAGCAGATATTATATCACTATATAATACACTTCCATCTTCCATTGTAGTTATTATAAAGTTAAATGAAGCAGCTTCTGCAGAATCTTCACAAGCATCCTCACGATATGGAATACCGCAAGCTACATTTAGTACGTCTCTTCTGCGATTACTATATCTAACATCTTTTTCTTCTTTTTCTGCTTTGTCAGCACTATCATCAGGTGTTGTATACCAATCTTTAAATGCGTTAAATTCTGCTGTAAGATAGGTTGTTATGATTTCTGCCCTTGACATACTCTTTTTAAGTCCTAATTCTCTTATAACCTGATTAGTTGCTTTTTCTCTATCTGTTGGTTGCATATATGCAGGGTCATGAGGATAAACAAAATAATCGTCCTCATTGTCTGGAATAGATGGCGTTTCTGGAGTAGTTTCTTCAGGTGTTGTTGGTTCTGGAGCAGTTGGCTGTTGAGGAACACCCAGCTCCACATTCATACCTGCAAGATGTCTCATAAGAAGTACTGCATCGGTTGTATTAATCTTTCCATCAAGATTAACATCACTTGCAGTCATATCTATTTTAACGGTCATACCGGCAAGATGTTTTTTAAGTGTGACCCCATCACCAACATTAATAGAACCATCGCCATTTATATCACCATATTTAATTGTAATCTCGTCTCCTTGAGTATTTATATCTAAATTTGCAGCATTTACGTTCTTTGTATTGCCTAATGTAAATACACTTGTAAGTGCTGTGATAGCTGCAAGTGTCACAGGCACCATTTTTTTAAGATTTCTTTTTAACATAATAATTATCCTCCTCTGTCCATATCACTAACCCCTTTCTTACAAGTTTTATTTTTACTTGTGTTCTTAGGTTAATAATACCTTTTTTAAAATTGTTTTTGTTTTCAATACGACACTACTTTTATTTTTTTCTGTCAAAAATGCAAATAATGTCTTTTTTTACTTCTTTTTCATATTATATCATAATCATGTACAAAAGTAAATACTTTTTATTTATTTTTTTAATTTTTAGTATTAATTATTAGAATAGTGTTTTACAAAAAACAAAGCAGCTATCAGGAAAGAATCCTTTTAGCTGCTTTTAACTTTTTTATTTACTGTCTACTCATATAAATAGGAACAACATAATACTCCTACCTTATACTTAATCATCTTCATAATGTTGAGGTTTAAATAATCGAATAAATGTACGTACAATTACAACAATATCCTTAATTATGCAAACAATAGCTGCAATTATAATGACTAGACCAAATATGCCCCCTGCTATTTGATAAGGTAAAAAATAAGTTAAAAGATAAAATGGTGCTGAAATAACTAACAATGGAATAAAAAGCATAAAGCAAAGTGAAAACACAGTCATTATAAGACCATTTTTACCCAAATAAGCAATAAAAGAAAAACCATTTTCATGAAAACACCACATATAATAGGTTATTACTCCATACATCAAAGAAAAGTATCCAACTACCTCCAATATGGAACTTGGCTCTTCTTTATATAAATATAAATAGTATGCTGCTACCCCTGAAAGCGTAGTTTTAATAATTATTCCAATCAGTTTCATTTGTTTTTAACCTTCCAATCTTAAGTATTTTACAATTTCTTTATTTATCCTTTTAAATAAACAGATTCATTGTAACAATCTTAAAATATATAGTCAACAAATTATTTATACAAATTATAACTTTCATCTTATTTTTTACTGAATGGCACAGACTGCTTTATATTTATAAATTTTAAACCTACCTTGCTTTCAAGTTATTCTTATGTTCTTACACTCTTCAATAAAATTTTTCTTGAATCCAACAATTAGATATGTTATATTAAATACATGAAATGGGAAAGCCATAAAGCGGCTCTATCCTCCAAAATAAAGTTAATTACTTAACGTATTATAACGTCAGTCGTCAACTACTGGGAATAGTTGGCGGCTACTTTTTCCCTTGAAGATTGTGTAACACAAACTTACAAGGGCAACAATGAAGATACCAGTCTGAATTAGCTCTGAATATGTAATCATTGCATCGCCCTCCTTTGTATTAATCTGGAGGGCTTTTTTATACTCTCCGAAAAAAAGAAGGTAAAGCCGCCTATGGCTCTATGGTTTCCCACATTGGTAATATAGCATATATTCTATTATTGAGCAATATGCTTTTACTCTCTAACATATATACTCTAACTTATAAATTACATACATTTTCATCTTGCCTTTTGCCTAACGGAACTGCCTAAAGCATAGACTGCTTTAGGCTTATAAACTTTCAAACATTTTAATACATCGTTATAATCTTTACAGCACCCATTATATGATGGCGCACTTTTATCATAAACATTATATCCTGCCTCTTTATATTTTTTTAACAATCCATCTTGTTGTTTATCTTCTTTGCCATATAAAGCTTGATGTGCTGGTATATCATTATCTAAACGAAATACAATATTTTTAATATGCTTCTGTTCATTTAAAAATGTGATTAATGGACTGTCATCAAGCATTCCTAGTGCAATTTTATTACTTTCATAGTCTCCAGTTATATCAATATAACTCATCATATCAATAACTGCTTCAAAAACCATAAGTGTATCACTTTTAATATGAACAATATTTACTCCATATTTTTTATTACTTCCTGAAACATCTCCTTTAAATACTCTTCCATATGCATCTCCTGTTCCTCGTTTAAATGCGTACTGAATATTCCCTTCACTATCTTTTCCTAGAAAAACCATATTATGGTGCTGTTTATCTTCATACAAGATTTTAAGTTCATTAACAAAATAATCAATCACATCATAGGACAATCCCCTTTGTTTCATAAGATACGCATAAGCAATACGGTAACTATCTGCCTTTTCTGGTAAAACCATTGTTTTATCCAGCTTATCTTGGGATGGTTTTTGAGTACATTGTTTTTCTCTTGTATCAAATGAATGAACCCCTCCAAAATCAAGCAATTTATGCACGGCGTCTGGAACATCCGTAGCATTACCAAATTCCAGCATAAAATCAATGGTGCTGCCACCGTTTTTAGTTCCGTGTCCACTCCATCTATACCAAGTCTTATCATTATATATCCTTATAGAATCCATTTCTACTAAAGTATAACAATTTCCTACTCTTTTAACTGTATATCCCATAGCCTGTGCTAATGATGTTAAGCTAATACTCTTTGCAACTTCTAACTGTTCATTATCATAATTAAGCGCCATTTTGATACCTCCATTAATATTTAATTTTTACTTAAAATTAATGATACTGGTTTTAAAAATACTTTTTGTATCAAATACGACACTATTTTTACTTTTTTACTGCACAAAATGATAATTACTTAAAAATTAATAACAGTTTTTGTTTTACAGCATTAATTGCAAGAATATTGCATAAAAAAGCAACTATTAGGAAATTTTATCCTTTTAGTTGCTTTTTATGTAATAGTTTCATTTAGTCTACGTAATTTTCTGCTAATAAATCTTTTAACCATTTATTTAAACTTGAACAATTTATTTTATCACATTGCCCTTGTACTTGATTTACTATATATCTGCCATTTTCATAATTAAATTCAATGGTATATCTCTTAGAAACTCCTTCTTTATTAAATTTTCCTTTTCTATCTATATAAGAATATATTGCACATTTATCTTCTGTAATTTTGTTGGCATAACTCCAAACACAATGATGTTGCAATTTTGTTTCTAAAATCAATCTTTTTCTTGTTTTAATCCATTCAAAACCTTCTGGAAGTATCTTTTCTAAATCTTTAAATATTGTATTTTTAGGAATTTTAACAATCCCTGTTTCTTTTCCATAATCCGTAGTAATATTAACCAAATCATGTTTATTCTTTAACTCATTTATTGTTTTTATATTTAATTTTATCTTTATTTTTCTCTGTAAACACATATTTACATAGTCTTGTACGTCTTGTATAATGAGGTTTTTATCTTCATCTTTTAACATGCCTGTTTCTACACACATCAATTCTTGTTCTGTTTCTACATCTAATTTTATTGATTTGCAAATAATATTTATAAGAAAATTTTTCACTTTACTTTTAAATCTTCCTTTTATATCTTCTGTCAATAATGTAGTATCTCTTGTATTAAGAAGTATCTGCTTTCCTTTTTCATCTACATAAGGTACTGATTTAATTATCATATAAGCAAGATTAATATTAATTTTGTTCCATTGGATTTTGAGATTATTAGCAGCTTTATATTGATTCATAATTAATTCACTTCTATTATGAAAATTTCCCAATTCATTTATATTTAATGGAACAAGACAATTACCATTCAATATGTCCTTTCTAATATCTTTAAATATATAATTACTTTTTTCATATATATCCCATATAATATTAAATATATTTACATCTTTTTCATATTGATTCAGTAATTTCATACATCCAATAAAATCACTAACAGGCATTGGATATATTTTTTTATTTTTAAAATGTTGATTTTTAATATATATATAACCATTTGGCATTATAACAACACTTTTTTTTACAATACATCCCCCAATATTAATCCTAC
This sequence comes from uncultured Eubacterium sp., assembly GCA_947088865.1. GTDB lineage: Bacteria > Bacillota > Clostridia > Lachnospirales > Lachnospiraceae > Lachnospira. Next base: position 10,914 of record CAMUHY010000006.1, read on the forward strand.
CATTAAGAATTTCTAAATTACTATAAAGATACATATCAATATTAATATAATTTTGATTAATTATAATAGTATATTGCAAGGTATTGAACTTATATGCTCTTAAATCCTTTCCTAATTGAATTGATGTTTTTAATAAAAGATTTGCTTTTTCTTCATCCTCATAAATTTTTTTACTAAAAACTTTATAGCTATTTTCACGTTCAAAAGGAAATACATTATAGAACTGTTTTAATATAGGATTATTATTAACATATATTTTTTCCATATATGTATGCAATGCATCTAAATTATATATATTATTATCATCTATAAATTGTCTATAATTAATATTGATTTCCAATATGTTGATATTTAAAGCTATCTCTATAATATTTTTTATTATAGTATTGGATTCATTCTCTTCATTACATTCTGATAGAACCCATATAAGAGAATCTTCCTGTCTTTTACTAAATTCTTGTAAAAATAAAGGTGTTTTAAATAAAGAATATATACTTGCATTTCCACAAGAATATATATAATAAAAAGGTGATTCTTTTTTCGCCTTTGACAGTTCTTTCTCAAATATATTCTCTAACATATTTAAAAGTTTTTTAACATCGGATTGTAAAAGTTTGGGGGTTGCTTTAATAAATAGACAATAATAATTTAATATTGTGCGAAAACTATAATAATTTTGATGTTGATTATCAGCAACCACCTTTTCAAGCAATTTATATGTATTATTAAAATCTACAAGGAACTGTTTTTCTTGCATATCAATAAATTTATTTTTATATGGAAGTAAATAGAACAGTAATTTATCAAATTTTAACTGATAAGAAGTTGTCGTTTTTACTAAAGCTTTCAAATCAAGACAACTATTTATTTCGCTTATCACCTCATTTTCATTGTTAAAATCAGAGTGCTTAAAATGCCACATATAGTTATATACACTCTCTAATTCACTTATCGTTAAATCTTCCCTTAATAATATATTTACAAAAGATTCCGACAGATTTAACTTTTTTGCTTTTTCTAGTATACTTTTTTGCCCTTTTCTCATATAATCTTTATTTGCTCACGCATACACCTTTCTAAATATTCATTTCTTTTATTCGATGATTTAATAAATTCTTAACTCCCATCTGCAACTTATCCATTACCACTATATACACCTATAATTTACTCTTATTTTTAATTGCTTAATAATTGCTTTTCTAAATCCTCTTCAGTATAGTTTCTTTGATGAAAATTATTAAAATTATTTACTTTCTTTGATACTTTTGGCTTTTCCACTGTATAATTATCATCAAGATAATCTACATAACCACCATTGAAAAAGGTGCTTCCATTCTGATAATGAAGATAGTCTACACTATTTACATATTGGTTATAACGTATAATTGTTCATTCCAATTGCTCAAAGCCTATTTCCAACAGCTTTAACTTTTGTGCTTCAGACACTTGTCCTTTTCCGCGTTTTGATGGATAGAGTTTCCACACTCTCTCAAATAGTTCATTTGCTGCATCTGCTTTGGCTTTGCACATAGTATTATTATATACTTTACTCTTCTCTTCTTTACTCTATGTATTTCTGACGGAATTAATTGAATTTCTGCCACCAGAAATAGAATTAATAACTACATTTTCACCTGCATATATGAAAAGATGCTTTTTTCAAATCTTTAACTTCTCACCTGGACCCGTGTTCTGGTATTTCTTCTTTATCCATCTTGGACATAAGAACACCCTACTTTTTAAAAGTTCTTCTGAAAAAACATTTTCCTTGATACAAGCTCACACAATTTTACTAATTACTATCGCCACTCAAACCACTTTCTGGCACAAGCAGTAACAATACCATGATTCCATTCACAATAGTAACCGTTCTGTCTATCAATTATTTATACAGATTGACAACTACCGCAAACTCTTCATCCATATTCAGCTTGTATAAGTTAAACCCTATCATACATGAGATAATTTCTTTTAAAATAATTTAATTCTACCTTTTTTATTTGGTCTATCTATCCCTCCTCTTTTATTCTTTCAACTTTTTATAAAATCAAATAAGCTCATTTGTGCTATTTCAGCCTTGTATCGCTTCATTGACAAATCATACATATATCTATCTTTTTCAAAAGCTACAAAAGGCAGCCTTGCTTCATGATATGCTATTAAACTACTGGCACTACCTGTATGTGTATCCAGTATTTTCCAGCCGTTTTTTATGTATTTCCAAATAATCCAGCGATAAAGGTTGACTGGCTTTTGTGTTGGGTGGATACGTTTCTCATTGAGTTTTTTATTACCTTGCTGCACTGTGCCTTCAGTAATAGATTTTCCCTGAAACATTCCTCGCCACATGTAACGGAATATATCAACTCGGTTATTTAATGAGTTATATGCTATTTCTGCATCGGATTGGTCGCTGCCATCGTTACATTTATCCCAAATTATCCGACCACCAACAAGCGGATAATCAAAGTAATTTACACCAAAAATTATTTGATGTTTAGAAACTCTTAGCAGTTCATCAAAATATTCTTTTCCTGCTGGTTCATTATCCCAACCTCGATTTTTGTATTGACCACCTGGAACATATATCTTATTACCATTCTTTTGCTTAGCATATCCATTGCGATTACGCCCTCCATGCTCTTTTAAACCATAGTTGGGGTCACATACAGCTATATCAAAATACTTATCAGGAAATTCTTTCATTCCTATCATACAATCAAGATTGTAATATCCAAAATTAAGCATTTTTATCTTTCCTATTTTTCTTGTACTTATAATTTAACACCGTTTATTTTTTATTTCCTTCTAAAAATTTTTTATGAATATAATTTGTAATTTCCATAGGTTCTATAGCTTTACCACATTTAGGGCAAATGGGCAGCATCCCACTTTGATATTGCTTGTCCACTTCCTTAATTGCTTTATTTTTTATTCGTCTACGGTATTCCTTATCTGCTAATTCGCCATAAATTTTGCATTTTTCAAGTGCTTTTTGCTGATATTCTTCATATTCATCCATGTGTTGACAAAGGGCGATAAGGGCTTCAAAAGTATCTAATATAGCGCCGCAATCCATACAAGTCACAATCCGATTTACTGTATCAATCTCGTAATGTGGTGGATTACACTTACAAATCTTCTCTCTTCCTTTATTAATATTGAAAAGTGTAAATGATAAAACATTGTCCTTTTCTTTAATAATGTCACTCATTTAAAATACCTCCATTTTTATACGATAAAAATAATAAATTCCTTTGGAATCAAATGAACGGTTCCATCTTCATATTCTATCAAGCCACATACTTTTGTTTTTAGAAAATTCTCATCAGAATTTCCATCAACCCACCTATGAAATATCCCATTATAAGATTTGGCTTCTAATACATCTTTTAATATTTTGTGTCCCCCTACGAATATGTCATACATAAACAATTTTGGTATTTCTATTTTGCAAGGTCTTAATAATTCCTTCGCCTGTTCACTAACCATGCTCATTTTATCAATCCTCCCTATGACTTGATTTACTCCATATTTGTCCACATTTTATTTACTTTTAATTGTTGTTACTGCTATTATTGATAGCATGATTTGCTCCTTCCTCTCCAAACAACTGAACAGCTTGCCCGCAATTTGGGCAATAGCTATATTTATTATAATAATCAATTTTATGCTCTTGCCCACAATTTGGGCATTTGTACATATCGTAAATTAAATTTATCCCATCATCAGGTGTTGTCCAAACTTTTGGTTTTCTTCTCTTCTGCCTTTCCCTTGCCTCCCGACATTCCTCAACTGTACCGATTGCTCGGTATTGCTGGATTTCCTCAAGAGCATTAACAGCTGTATCTATTGCAGGTTTTAATTTTCTCCAAACCACATCATCACATTTTGTTGTTCCAATACTTGTATGTCTATCTGTCAATACTTCAATCGCTTCATTATCTGTCATTCCAAACCCTCCAATTTTTCTAATCTTTTAAGTTAATTTTTTCTTAATCTCAATAAAATCAAATATCGTCATCTGCCTATCTTCCCACATAAATTGCTCTTCTTTGTCGTGTATACTTGTTTGTGTAAGCGTGTTCCATTTATTTCCTATCAAATTAGGCGTATTTTCTAGTTCCAACAGCTTATTCCATAAATCCCTATGATTATTTCTTAAATGCCGCAATTCACAATCCCTTGCGTTCGGGCAAAACCAGCAGCCACCTCTTTTTGCAAAATCATACACTGGGGATAACAAATCACACTTCCTGCACAAATCAAATGCCATCTGCTCCGTATATCCATACTTTTGCAGTAATGATATTTGATTTGCACTTCTTACAACTCTATCAAGCCTTATTGGTTCGTCAACCGCAATTCCTATGTATTGAGTAAATTCTTCTCCAAAACTTTTCAAAAACCGCTTTATTGGAAGAACCTTTACACTTCGGTTAATTTGACATTTTCCAGCCATAGGAAACCCTGTTATCATACCAGTACCAACCCTCTTGCCTTTTTTTGGTTGCCTTAAAAATATATCCATATAAGTTAAATCAGCATGAAGTATCTTTTTTATATCCCCAACTTTCAAATAATGGAATACATTTATTTCTAACAAAGTTGATATGCTCTGGTAGTTCTCCGCTAATATTCTTATCGAACATAACCTCTGAAAAGATGATTAAACCGTTGCAAATGCCTCAATCTATGTCCTTGTGGTATACTATCTTTGTTGTAGAGCATAACATAAGGGTTATATCCCATATCACGTATAGTGTAAACTCTTTCTAAATCCTGCTCAAATGTCGTATTGAAATTGCAAAGTATATAAACCGCCATTTTCGTATAATGCCAACTTGTCAATTTTGCAAACATCTTAAATTTTGGTATAATTTTTTCTTTATCCTCATACCTGTCCCATGCAAAATGAACTTGCTTTATTTTCATCTTTTTTAACATTTCTATCTTTTCTTCTGTCATCATACGAATGTCTAAACCTTGTGAAAAATCAATCCATGCCTTACTGTCAATAAGCTGTTGAAACAGTAGCTTCCAATCCTTGCAAGCGGTTATATTGGGGTCAAGCAGGACAATATTTTTCTGTCCTCTCCAAAAGGTATTTAGTTCTGCAACTTTATGTGAACAAAAACCTTCTTTCATACTCACATGACAATAATCATGCGTATTTTTCTTATATGAATTATTAATGTCATATCCATATGGACAGCCCCTTGTTAGAAAGCCATAAGCCGTATTTTTGACTTCTGGTATCTTGTCATAGTAAATTTCATAGTCTGGATATATCGTTTCTATTTCTTGCGGCAGTAAAATGTCTTTTTCTACATCGTAAACTTCTTTCCCGTCCTTTAAATGAATACAGTAACCACTACCGCCCTTATGTATCTCTTTTGCATTAACATAGTAAGAATAATCTGGCGTAAAACTGAATATCTTTGACATATACACCTTATCAAATGGTTCACCTATGCTATGAAATAATGGTTCATACCATTCAACAGTATCTTTTTGTTGTTTATGCCATGCCGACAACTTCATAAGCGATAAATTTGGAAAATTATGTCCATCAACGTCTATTAAAGCTATTTTCAAGCAGCTACTCCTTTAAATTCCTTTATTTTTCTTTCCACAACAACAATTGTATCATTATGTTGACCACCATGTGCTACAAGCAAAATTTCAATTTGTTCAAAACCATATTTTTCACCAATGCCGTTACTATTCCAACCGCAGGAAATAACAATACCATTTAGTCGGACAATTCTTGAAATTTGTACTTTTTGTTTGCTCCAGTATGAACTTTGTGTTGTTTCTCTATTGACTGTCATTCCTAATTTTTTGTAACTTTCACTAACTTGTCGTGGAGAAAATGGCGGGTCATATAATACAGTATCAATAGAATTACTCTCAAACATTTTAAGAAAATCAAATGCATCCATATGTTTGTATCATAGTACGGGTCTAAATCATTTGTAATCGCTGCAATTCTACTGTTGTTTGCAAAAGGGTCAATAATGATTCCATAAGCGTATTTTTCAATTATTCTTTTTATTGGTTTTATAGTAAACGTATTTTTATTTGGCATAGCCCGTGTTTTATTAGTAATAATTTTAATCAACCTCCTTAATTTATTCTTCCCAAATCATAGGATTTCCTTCTTCATCTACAAGTACAGTATATATACCTCTACTAAACCGAGTAGTACCAACTGTATACATTACTTTTGTTTCTTTATGATAAACTATTTTACTTGTAGATGTTGTTTCTACACATACAAATGGACTATCTCTGTCTGAATATTGTTCATAAAATCGAAGTGCTACACACATTACAATAATAAGTATGATAACTAAAATAGTAATTTTTACCATATCCCAAGTCACTGAAGTCATTATTATCCTCCTCTATTTATACATTCCTTTGATTATAGCTTGTAATCTTTTTTCCTTTTCCTGTTCATTGCTTATTTTTTTTGTTGTCTCATTATTTACTTGCCCTTGTTCATGTTCTACTACTTTAGCTTGCTGATTTTGACTTTTTTGACTTACTTCTTCATCAGCAGCAAATTCTATTTGATTATCTTTTGTTACTTCTATATTCTTAGACATTGTTATATTTTTATCTGTATTAACTTCTTTTAAAACTTGTCCCTTTTGAAATTGGACACTTTCTGATATAGGTGCATCCAAATTAAAATTATCTATTACACTTTTAGCCATCAGTGTCATAATAGCCTCTTTTTTAGAGCAGCCATTTTGTATTAATTCATTTAACCTATCTAACACAGCTTTTTCAAAAGGATTTGTTATTTTTAAAGAAAAAGAAAAAGTGTACACACCATTACTATCTGATTTATTAATTTTACTCATATATTATTTTTCCTTTATATTTATTTGGAAAGCAAATCATATATCATCTCATAACCTTTTACATTAGCTTTTATATCCGTTATAAACTCTGTTGTTGCAAGATTATAACGACCAAAGTTCTTAATAATGCTGGCTCCTCCACCCACAAATATAATTGGTGTTATATCTACATTAATTCTAAATTCTTTAAGCCTATTAAATATCATTTCACAATAATTCATCAGCTTGCCCTGCACCAATTTTTCATACTTGTTTTGTGGAGTTTCTTTTGCATTTTTATTTATCATACAATTGATTATAAAATCTTCTGGTATAGATTCATACAATTGTGTTTCTGCCGCTTCTTGTATTGAATTTACTAACCAAATTGCGCCTCTCTGGTCTATTTTAGAGTTTGCATGGTCAATTTCTCCTTTATTAACGGGGATTATATCAACGGTTCCTCCTCCAATATCACATACCACTACAGTTCTATCTAAGTATTCTAGCTTTTCTAATGTTAAAAGTGCTGCATATCCCTGTGTAAACACTTTGCAGTCTTTAAAATAAATATGATATTTTATTCCCTCATATGTAAAATATACCTCTGAACGTTTCATTATATATTTTTTGAAAGATTTTTTTTGCGCTTCAAACCATCGTTGTGGCAATCCAACAGCAATATTTATTCTTGCTCCATCTGCTCCATCCAGACCTCTACACTTTAATTCTTTAGCAATTGCAATTAATGTAAGTATATAAAAGTTATCATTTGATATTTTGTTAGCACTATCTATATAATTTACATCCTCACCATTTTCTGTATATACATTACCATTTATTTGTAAAATTCCTTTCTTATCATCTGGCAATACCTTAAGCAGGCTTAATTTTGTTGGGAACACAGAATTTAGGGTTTTTACATTTTTATACCCATGATCCACTCCTATCAAAATTTCAGAGAAATCGTTTTTTTCCATTTTTCTTTACCTCTATTCTTTTATTTTTATATTAATATCTAAATGTATTTACATCATTGGCATAACAATGATGTAATGTGCAAGGTGCATTATAAAGTGTTGTAATCATATAAGACCGTATATTGTGTATCTTTTCTTGAGCATTCTTTATTGTAGATATAACATGCTGTATATGTCCTGGTTCTAATTGTAAAAAACGAGTTACAACTAATTCATGGGAATAATATACTCCTCCAATTTGTATACTTTTATAATCTGCACTTATAACATCACATATTAGGTTATAAATTTCTTTAAAATATTCTCCATCAGGGTCTTGTATATATGTGTCATACTCAATATTTTCACGAATTATTTGTATATATTTAGCAGCCTTTTCTACCTCATCTTCATTATCTGTATTATTTTGACACAAAACACTATCCATTACATCATTTTTAAATATTTTTTCTTGACATTCATTCTTTTTAGTATATGTATTTGATAAACTTCCAGAATTTTTTTCCTGATTTTCTTTTTTTACATTTGATGTTATTTCTTTTAATTGTATTTTCTCTTGATTGATAGGATGGATAGAATTATTAATATCAGTATTATTTATATTAGTATTATTAGTATGTATTTTTCCCATCTTTTGAGATGTGTTATTTTCATGTCCAGAGATGTGTTTTTCCCATGTCTGGACATTTAAATTTTGCATTTCTGAAAATTCAATATTTTCATGGTCATCTTTTATAAAAACATTATTTTGCTCTTTCTTTTCGTTTACCTGATTATTATTTACCTCCTCTATTTCTAAAGTTATAAAATTTTTTACATAAATAATGTCTGGCTTACCCAAACCTCTTTTATGTCGTTCTATTAAGCCTATTCCTTTTTTACTGTCTAATTCTGCTAGAATTTTTGCGCATTTGTTATTAGAACAATTCATATCCTGCATAATTTGCTCTGCTGTATAGATAATGTACACTCTATTTTCTTTATCCAACCAGTGATTGCTCATTGATAAGGACATTCTATCAAGCATAAGCCCATAAAGTAACTTGGCATCGTTGCTTAAATATTTAAACCGCTCATCAGTAATCAACACCTTTGGCATTCGATAGAAGGAAAATTGTTCAGCTTCTACACCATAGTAATAATCTGCGTTGATATTCCTCATTTAATTCCTCTTTTCTACTTATTTTTTATTAATACTTTTTTATCCTCCTTTCAGAGCGGCAGCACCAACCGCTCTATTTTCTTATATTACTTGTGTGATATATTTTCCTTACGAAACCAAAAAGTTAAATGCAAAATAAAACTTATTTATGGTTACTTAGTGCTATTTTCTTCAATGATACAATCAATCATTATTCCAATATTTACGGACTCTAACTCCTTAGAAAGTACTTCATCTAATTCTTTTGCATGATTGATTCCATATAGCTAATTATCTACCTTGTATTATTAAATTACTTACTTCATGTATTGCTTGTTTTAACTTTCACATAATAATCCTTACAATATTTTAAAATGCTGGGAGAGAATAAAACATCTTCTGCTATTCCCGTTCTTCCGCTATCCGTTATTTTAAAAATAACGCCAATACCCATTTTTAATTGCCCTCTTAGACAATCATATACGTGTATTTCTTTAATTACTCTATATTCTCCATCTTCCATAACTTTCTTTTCATTTCTTTAAAAATACAATACAAACACTATATATGAAAATTTTTTCTTGGATGTTTGGTTGTTAATATATCACGCTGCTTTGACATCGCTACATGAGTATATATTTGTGTAACATTAATAGAACTGTGTCCCAACATTTCTTGAATATAACGAATATCAACATCTGCTTCTAAAAGACTTGTTGCAAAAGTATGACGAAACATATGAGGTGTAATATGGAAATCAATTGCTGCAATAGAGGAGTATTTATTAATCATTCTTCTTACTACTTGGTCTGATAATTTTTGTCCATCTTGATTTACAAAAAAATATCCACACTTCTCAATTTCTATGGCATATCCTTTTTTATATTCTTTCAATGTTTTTATAACATCCTCATTTCCTATTTGTATTCGTCTTTCTTTAGAGCCTTTTCCATATACCAAGACCGTTTGGTCAAATAAATCAATATCATTTTTTCTTAAGGAACATAACTCAGAAATTCGTAATCCAGTAGCAAATAGAAGTTCAATAACGGCTGCATCTCGCAGTGCATTTCTTTTTTGATAAATTGTTTTTGCTTCTTTTCGCTGCTTGTATATAGTTAGTAAAAAAGTTTCTACTATATAAAGAGGGATTGTTTTTGGAAGAATAACAGGTTCTCTAATTTTTACTCTTACTCTATCAAAAGGATTTTTTTCAAGATATTCCTTATACTCCAAATAACTAAAAAATGCTTTTATGGAAGCAATTTTTCTTTTAACTGTTTTAGGTTTATACTCTTTATTTAATGTAGTAATATACTTTTCTAACATATCCGTAGTAATATCTGATACATTTATTATTGTACTTTGTTGTAAAAATTGCCTTAAATCAATTCGATATGCTTTTAAAGACTTATTATCTAACTTTTTTTGATATTGACAATATTCAAGATAATCACCTATTTGCTTGTCCAAATTACTCATAATAAAATTTTCCTTCATTTTTTATATTAACTATCCATTTTTTGCTTTTCTTTTAGTTCTGAATTATCTTCCATTGTTACAGTTACTGTAATATCTGCGTTTTCTCGCCGAGAAAGAATTTTCGCCAACGTTTTATAAAATAATTCAACGTCAAATTTTCCATGTATTTCTACCATTATTAATCTCTCCTTGCTTTTTACTATTTAGCAACTTTAACTTAATCTTTATTATTGTTTTTTTCTTGTAATTCAACTTTAACAGCCATTCCCTCGCCGAAACCAAGCAGATAATTTTTGCTATTTTCAGAAAGTTTTGGAATAATCAATGCAAATGTTTCAATAATCCTTTTTTCTTTCTCTGACATAAAATCACCCCTTTCTGCAGATTATGTGCTTATGTTGCTATCATAAGTGTTTTTGTTGCATTTGTCAATGCTTTTTTTGTGTATCTGTTGCATTTTGTGACTATGTTGCATTTTTTATTGACATTAATTTTTTTTATTATATAATTGAAATCAACAAGGAGGTGATAGTAAAGTGAAAAATCGAATCAAAGAAATCAGAAAAAAGCTTGACTTAACCCAACAAGAATTTGCTGATAGATTAGGAATTAAAAGAGGCGGCATCGCAAATTACGAAATCGGAAGAAATGAACCTGCGGATTTAGTAATCTCTCTTATCTGCCGTGAATTTAATGTTAATGAAACATGGTTAAGAACTGGTATGGGGGATATGTTCTTACCCACTGACCGCAATGCTGATATTGCCAAATTAACAAAACGCCTATTGAATGAGGAAAGCGACTCTTTTAAAAACAGGTTTGTTTCTATGTTGGCAAATCTGACTGTTGAAGAATGGGAACTTTTAGAACGAAAAGCAAAAGAATTATGTGGAATGGATAATGAAATGGAAAATAAGTTTACTGCTTCTACAAAAAAAGAGAGAAAAGCTATGTATAATCCTGCAACACAGATACCAGATACTCCTGAAGAATTAGAAGCATTATATCCACCTATTGATATTAAAGATGCCTCTAAATTTGATGCTGGATAAATCACGCCCAGCATTTAATTATTTAAAAATTATTATTTGTATGTTTCCAGAAAAATTTAAATTATAATATATTACATTACTTTTATGATAAACTATAGCATATACTTCATTATTAAAATACTTTATATATCTTTTATTCACACTGTCCTCTCCCTTATTAACTGATAAGCTGGACGCATATGAATTATATTTTTTATTATCATAGAATGTTATTTGTAATTGTTATTACAAATTGTTGTTTATTTTTACTTTTTGTATTTTTAAATAATAAATCAAGATATTTTTATCTAAAAATTGTACTTTTATTAATACATGTATACTTTATATTTAATATTAATTTATAAAAATGTACTTTATATTTTTTAAGTAACATTAATAAATTTACTAAAAATATATAAAATTTTAAAAGAGGAATTATGAAGAAAAAAACAAACGATATTACCCTTATTAGAGCTGCTTTGTATGTACGTGTATCTGCGGAAGAGCAAAAAATTAAAGGATTATCACTAGAAGCGCAGCAAGAGCGATTAGAAACATATGCAAAAGAACATGGTTGGATAATTCAAGGAATATATATCGATGCTGCTAAAACAGCAAGAAAAAATTTAAACAAACGAACAGAATTTCAAAAAATGTTAGAAGCTGTAAAAAATGATGAAGTTGATATATTACTATTCTGTCGTCTTGACCGTTGGTTTCGTTCTGTTTCTGATTATTATAAAATAATGGAAATTTTAGAAAAACATAACTGCGAGTGGAAAACAACGGACGAAGAATATGACTCTTCTACAGCAAATGGACGTCTATACATCAATGTAAAATTATCTATTGCACAAAATGAGGCTGATATTTGTGGCGAACGAATAGACGTAGTTTTTGACAGCAAAATAGCGCATGGAACTGTCATTTCCGGTTCATGTCCTTTTGGCTTCCAAATAAACAAAGAAAAAAGACTTGAAATTATACCAGAAGCTGCCCTTATTGTGCAAGATGCTTTTAATTATTTTGAAAGTGGCGTTAGTCAACTTTCGACTGTGAAATATATCAGAGAAAAATATGGTATAAATTGGTGCATAGGTACATTTCGCCGCATGTTGCATGAAAAACTATACACAGGTATTTATGAACGTGGTGGACGATATAATAGTAATTTCTGTCCACCAATTATTAGTAAAGAACAATTTGACCGAGTGCAAATTCTCCTAAAAAAAAATGCTCGACATGCTCCCTCTGGAAGAATATATATCTTTACTTCTATCTTAAAATGCGCTGAATGCCAGCATAATATGGTTGGACGTATGTCTTACAAAAAACAGCCAATATATTATTACCGCTGTAATCAACATTTTCATCGCGGGCAGTGTAACCATAAAAAAGAAATTCGTGAAGATTATATAGAGACATGGCTTTTTAATAATCTTGAAACAGAATTTAAAAAAGCTAAAATGAATTGGGAAATAACATCAGCAAAGCATGAGCGTCAATATTCAACTTTTAGCAGAGATAAGACAGGTTTAAAACGAAAGCTGACAAAATTAAAGGAATTATATGTAAATGACTTAATTGACATTGAAACTTACAAGAAAGATTATCAAATATATACTGCTGCACTTAAGCAGCTTCCAGAACCTGTAATAGAAACCCCACCAAACTTTTCTGCTTTAGAACAATTATTAAAAAAAGATTTTAAGAATATTTATAATACATTATCTCGTGAAGAAAAACGCACACTATGGCGGACTGTAATAAATGAAATCCAAGTAGACAGCGAAAACAACATCACGAGTATTTCTTTTGGGTAATGTTGTACTAATGTAACATTACCCGTTGGCTCATCTCCAAAAATAAGTTTTGGATTGTTTATCATGGCTCGTGCAATAGCTGCTCTCTGAGCTTCTCCTCCAGAGACCTGCGAGGGTAAATGATTTTTCACACCATCTATATTCATTTGCCGCAGCCATTTTATTGTCTTTTCTTGAATATTTTGAATATCTTTTGCCCCACTGGCATACCCTGCCACCGCAATATTTTCAAATAAAGTCAAATTACTTACCAAGTGCATCTGCTGAAAAATAAAGCCAAATTCTTTTGCACGAAGTACTGCTTGCTCTTTTTCTGAAAGATTGCAGATTTTTTGCCCTTTAAAAATCACTTCACCGTTCGTTATGCTGTCCATTCCACTCAGTGCATAGAGCAATGTTGATTTTCCTGCCCCTGAAGCACCCATAATCACTGTAAAATCGCCCTCATAAATGTCTATTGTCACGAATTTTAATATTGGTATTTCCTCACTGCCTTGATAAAACGATTTGCAGACATGATTGGCTTTTAATATTACATTTTTCATTCTAATCTCCATTCCGAAGCATTACATAGAAATCCTATTTATGATGCTTCAACACAAATAGGTAACAAACTTGTTTGTAAAAAAGAAATGTATCAACATTTTTTCAATTTGCTTCGGTCACAATTAACCGTTTTTTTCCTGTATGGATATCAGGCAAAATCTCATCAACAAACCGCACATAAAACTGTACATAAGAAAGTTTTTTCTCCTCTAAAATTTGTTTCATTTGTTGTAATATTTCCTTTTTTATTTTACTTTGTGAAGCTGTTTTAGAAACTTCTGCAAGCATCTCAAAAGAGTCTTTTCCAATCTGTAAAAATTGATAATCTTTTAGCCCTTCAACACAAAATCCTTCAATTGCTAATGGATGTAGAAATTCACTATTTCCATTTCCGTTGTCAAACCACAAAATATCTTCATTTCTTCCAAGCAATCCTACTGCCCTTGTAAATGGATATGTACTAGTCTGGTCTGCTTTTTGTAAAGTTAGGCTATCTGTAAGACGATAGCGAATTAATGGCTGTGCAAAATTATAAAGACAGGTCAAATACATATCGCCTTTATATACTTCAATTACATTCATATCATCAAATAAAATCATTCCTTCTTTTGGATTGCTCTCCACGCCAAGCGCAAGCGATTCACTTGCTCCATAAAAATTGATTACTTCCGCGCAAAAAACAGTTTCTAAATACTGTCTCAAACTTGCTCCAAGCGGTTCGCCGCAAGAAATCACACGAAAAATATCCAACCGAATATCGCCTTTTTCGACAAGCTCTCCAAGTATCTTGACAGCAGACGGATAGCCAATAATTACATTGGGACGAAATTCCTTAATTTGTCGAATCCACTCAACAAGAGGAGTTTTAATATCCAAATATAAAGAATGCGCATGGATTCCATCAATACCGTCTCCCACTGCCATTGCTCCGCCATAGCGTCCATCTGTGGCAGCAATATAGACAATACGCGCGCCTTTTAAAAGCAATTTTAATATTTGCGGCATAGACATATTCCAGAGGGCAGCGCGGATAATGCCTAACAACATCGTATTCCATGCGCTTTCATCATATATAAAATAACCAGGTTTACCTGTACTGCCTGACGAATGGACTACATGATATTTTCCTTTAAATGGTCTGCGGTCTGTCTTTTCCTGCAAATCAAAACGACGAAGCTCCTCTTGCTTTAAATCGGAAACGGTAACAATCGCATCAAAATTTTTTAAAAGCTGTGTTTTATCAATCGTAGGGAATAAAGAAAGCGGCGTATTGGCAATATTTTCTTGATTAATTCCTGCCTTTTTAAACATTTCATGATAATATGCAGAATGATTATAGGAATATCTAAGTATTTCACGCAGTTTTCTTTCTTGCAATTCTCTGATTTGAGCAGGCGTTTTTTTCGTATTATTTTTTATTTTATATAGTTTATATAATAATTTTAAATAATTCATAATATTTTTTCCTTCTTTTCGTGTTATTGGGTGCGGTAAAAAAATAAAAATTTGTAATAAATATTATCTAATTTTTCAACTACACCAATTAGTCTTTTCTATTTTAAATAAAACAGATACTGTTTTTGATAATCTTCCCGATGGTAATAATGTACTTCACCTGTGCTTTGATTAAATACAATACTCCATTCTGTTGACTCAAATTCGCCAAAATTTTTTTTACTGACACGATTTAAAGCATCGCGAACATGCTCCATATTCATTGTTTTATTATCTGATAGGCATTCTATTAAAATATCATAACGTTGATGGGATTGTTGCGTGCCAATACCATTTTTTTCACCTTCTGCAAGATAAAAATTAGTAACAACAGGTGTTTGTGTCACAATCATTTCATTGTTGATATACTCTACAACCACACTGTTGCCATTTGTATCAGCCAACGCTAAATGCATCATATATCCCATTGAAGCGTGCATATCATATTGTTTTAGCAACCCAACGGCTTCCTCAACATTTGCCGCCTTATCAAGAAGTAATCGAATTGCTGTTGTTGTCGTAATATCTGGTTTATCTGTGTTTTGTGAAATCGTTGCCGAATCCTGAATCATATTGACAGAAACAACAAGACCTTTTTCATTCATGCCATCAAGAGGTGCATACAGACAACAAAGCGCTTGCATTTGGTCTGGAATATCTGATAATGAAATACCACTCATAGAAATAAAATCCATATTTACTGTTGAAATGGAAGCATATCCATTGATAGGTTTGGATTGTACAATCATGGCATTGCATGTATTCCAGTCAAAATTTCTGCCAAACAGTACATTGCCTTTTTCATCTTTTACTGAAATCGTACTGCATCCAAAAGGCATCCCCTCAAAATTAATTGTATTTGTGCCAGATAACATATTTTGTGTTAAAAATTGGGCTACCTGCGCATCCGATGTGGCACCGCCATTTGCAAGAAATCTATCAAAACCATAATCCCCTTCATATTTCACACCAGACAACCCTTCTTCAAATTCTATTATTTTCGATGTAAGTATCATTTCATTGTTATACATATCTTGCTTTTGATTTTCTTGAATTTCTGTATTTATTTCTTTCTTATTTGTATTATTTTGACTGCACCCAACCATCGCAAATATAAATATCAATAATAAACTAATACATATCATCCTTTTCATTAAATCCCTCCTCCATCTCCATATTTTTTATATATCTAATTTATCAAGTTACTTTATAGATAACAAATACTTATATTACATATTCTACTATGCCTAATAACTATATTTTTTATTATCTTTTGCCAAAAAAAACAGCAGCTTTGATAATGTTTTCAAAACTGCTGTTTTTTTCTATAAAATTTTTCATTATTATAATTATATAATATATAGCTATATAATACTGCTTACTTATAATCTTATTGCAACTGTGTGGCATTTTAAATATAAAATATATTTTTTATATAAATTCTATATATTATTCCCTACTATTTTTTATTAGCATAATAATCCCAAATGCCATTAAGCGTATTTCTTTCAAACGATGAAAGCTCTAAATTTAAACGAAAATGATTCAAACTTCCTGTTTTATTCTTTAAAAGCTCGCTGTTTTCCTCATTGATTGCCGATATAAACGCACGATAAGCTTGTTTTTTTATACCTGTATTTTGATTTTGTGTTGTAGGAGCTTTCATTTCTTTCCCGCTAGAATGATATGTTATCTGTACTTTAAAATCTTTTAATTCACTCCAAATTTGCGTTGATGTTGCCATAAACTGACTATGTGTTTTATAAGCTTTATCCAACATTTCTAATTCTTTTTCTTTTGTCAATTCTTGTGTGCTTCCATCTTCTGCAACATAATATTCTTTTTGTCTATCCGATGCTGCATATTTTTCTTCAATGCGGTCTTTCATCAACTGATATGTTGACGCCATTTTATTTACATAACTATCAAAGGTATCACTCCTTGTTCCTTCTTCTTTTTCAAATCTTGCTTTCAATGCATCAACACTTTTTTGCAAGTAATCTCTTGTAACAAAATCATCGGAGACCGAACCTCCTCCTAATTCCGACATAATCTTTTCAAAATCATTCATTATACCAGAATAACCTGAACTTAAAGAAGGCAAATTTTTGATATCTGCCAACTTCTGCGTTTTTATTGCAGACATCTTTTCTTTCAAAGCACGACGACCTTCTTCCGAAATCAATATAGCAGCATCTTGTTGTTGATTTGCAGACGTTTTTTTATTTGTTTGATGTAAACGCTGTCTTACTGCATTCGTATCTATTTTATATGATGATACCTTTCCCCCATTATTATAATTTGTATAATTATTAAAAGAATACATCTATATGTCCTCCTATTGATAATTTCTAATTTTAAAATCTCTTATTTTTTATGCTTTTATATTAAATCATATCTATTTATCTTATCGACAATTCACATAAACGTTTCATATATTTAGCGCCAACTGCCCATTTTAGAACGTAAGATTATCTTATTCTTGCTGATTTTATCCGATAAGTGTATAATAAAACTTATTATTTATTTGTTTCAAAATGTTACAAATAAAATTCGGGGGGAATTAGTGTGAAAAATAAATTTTTCACACCACAATTTGTGTCTGCGCGTTGCTTGACACAAAGTTGTTTATGCGCAAAAAGCAGCGCAGAAATGAGGATTTTATGGAATTAAGAGTTTTACAATATTTTCTTGCAGTGACACGAGAACAGAGTATATCAGGAGCTGCTGAATCATTACATCTATCTCAGCCAACTCTTTCTAGACAGCTAAAAGAGATGGAAGAAGAACTAGGCAAACAGCTTATGATTCGTGGAAATCGACGGATTACATTAACGGAAGAAGGTATGATTTTAAGAAAACGAGCGGAAGAAATCATGGAACTTGTCAAAAAGGCTGAAAATGAAATTTCTTTGTCTGATGATGTAATTGCAGGAGATATTACGGTTGGCGCTGGTGAAACCGATGGGATTCGCTTTTTAGCAAAAGCGGTAAAAGCCCTTCAAAAAAATTATCCGCTTATTCATCTGCATATTGTCAGCGGTGATAAAGCTACGGTGACTGAAAATTTAGATAGAGGACTGATTGATTTTGGTCTTATTTTTGGAAGCATTGACACTTCAAAATACGAATATATAAAAATGCCTTATAAAGATACTTGGGGCGTTATTATGCGCAACGATGCCCCTCTTGCCGAAAAAGAAAAAATAACTGCTGAGGATTTATTAGATAAGCCTCTTATTATTTCTCGTCAAGCATTTCACAACTCTGATTTTCGCGAGTTTTTTCCATGCAGTCAAGATAAACTAAATATCGTTGCAACCTATAATCTTTTATTTAATGGCTCTATCATGGTTGATGAAGGTCTTGGATATGCCATTAGTTTTGATAAACTTATCAATGTTTCAGGTGACAGTCCTTTATGTTTTCGCCCTCTTGAACCCAAACTTGAAGCCAGTATGAGTATTATTTGGAAAAAATATCAAATCTTTACAAAAGCAACCGAACGATTTTTAGAAAAATTGCAGGAAATTATTGAATTTTACCCAATCAAATGAGGGAGGATTTTCTCTGCTTGTGTGCAAAACACATGTTGTATAAACAATATTTTCATCTATATATCCCTGCGCATAAAAAAATGTCATCACATTTGTTGTGATGACATTTAAAAGTAACATATTAATTGAATTTACGTTTTCTAGCAGCTTCAGACTTTTTCTTACGTCTAACGCTTGGTTTTTCGTAATGCTCTCTTTTACGAATTTCCTGCTGAATGCCCGCCTTTGCGCAATTTCTCTTAAATCTTCTCAATGCGCTATCCAGAGATTCATTCTCTTTAACGATGACATTTGACATATCTGCTCATAACCACCCTTCTGTAGCAAATTGTGCTTGGGCAATACGTAATTAGGGTATTAACTAATCGCACAATAGACATTATATCATATTATATCCAATAGTCAACCAAAAAATACAAAAAAAAACCAATTTTCCTAATAGCTTAGCCATACAGACAAGTATAAGTCAAATTATTTTCTATTTTAGATGCTTGTTTGTCCATATTTGTATTTAAAACACTTAATATTCTTTAGAAATATCTGAAATATCATATATTTCCATAAACCTATCAAGGTCTTCTTTATTGCGAATAAGTACCACTTCTTCAAATTTGCCTGTGTGGATATTTTTAAAACCAGCTATCTGCTCGCCATTACATATACTGCATCGCAATATTGGCTTAAAATTTTCTTTGTCATATCTTTTCTTTTTTACTGCCTTTTTTCCAAACATAAAACCCCTCTTTATTTCTTGTTTTATTTTAAATAACAATATAAAATTTTTTAATCTACTATCTTATTTTAAATATCAAAGTGACTTACTTGACTACCTTTTATATTTAATGCTCCTTATTTAATTTACATAATCTATTACGTTCTGTCAATGTGATACTTATTTTTTTACACATTATTTTTATATTTTCTACGTCTGAATTTATAACACATTGTTGCAGTTCATCAACCATAATATGAAGTTCATTTTCTATATCAACTAGACAATCATTACTCACAGGGTCACTATACTTAAAAGCTTCACTTAGTTCAAATAAAACTTTTTTTGCTTCTACATTCTCCATTTGTGCTATTAAAGAATATACTTTTGAACGTAATTCCTGAATACATTGAATATTACTATCGTGTTTTCTATCTTGTCGTTCAATTTCATCTCTTGCAGCATCAGCCCCTATAACTCCTATAAAAGCAGCGCAAAACATAAAAACAAATACAATAACTACAACCCATATTGGTATATATTGTGCCAGCACAATGGCAATAAGACTAAGCAGCAATTGTGTAATCATATAAATGATTCCAATTTTCGCTATTGGAAATCCATAAAATTTACTTTTGACATGAATCCTGCCATAAAAAGCTATTTTTAACACATATGCCTGTACAGCTACTGAAATCACCCCAAACAAATACGATACCCAAAACACCTTATTTTTAGGTAATGGTATAATAAAAACTATTACAGAAAATGCTATTATAACAGCTGCTAATGCCGCTAATGCTCTTTTCGAGTTTTTAGTCATATTTATTCTCCTCTCTTTCTGCCACAATTACTGCAAAAATTTCCTACAATACCTCTATTTCCACAAGTACAATCCCATACATTTTGCGTTGTCTGTTCTGGTCTTTTTAAACCGCACATATTGCAAAAATTTCCTATAATTCCTCTATTTCCACAGGTACAATCCCATGTATCCTGCATTTCTGATTCTGTTTTTTTTGAACCGCACATACTGCAAAAATTTCCTACAATGCCTTTATTTCCACATACACAATTCCAAGATTGCTGTATTGTATCGGATACATTTTGTCCCGTTTGCAATAAACTGCCCATAACTGGAGACATTGCATCTTTAGTTATATTAACCATGCCGCCCATTGCTCCTAATCCTATTCCTAAACTTGCAATATCGCCGAACACAGAGCCTCCCATATTTTGTGTTCCTCCAGTCAGACCATTTTTCATAGCCTCCATTCCAACTTGTCGTGCTGTTTCTTGTTGATATGAATAGCCTTTCATCTTCATTTCGGTAGCTTCTGCTTCCGCTTGCATCTTATAGGCTTCTGCTTGCGCCTGTGCCTTTAATCTCAATGCTTGTGCATCACCTTGTGCTTCAATAATTTTCATTTGTGCCGCTGTCTGTGCCTCAACAGCTTTTCTCTGTTGCGCTGCTTCTGCCTCACTCTTTCTAATCTGTTCTTGACGAACAAACAAATATTGCTCTGCATATTGTTCTTTCATCTTTCTAAAATTAGGGTCATCATCTGGAGTCAACACTCTGCTTATAAAAAACTCTGTTATCTCTAAGCCATAATCTAATAAATACACATTTAATTTTTCTTTTAATGCGTTTGAAAGTTCTATGATTCTTTCATCAATTTCTAAAATATTAATATTATTTTCCTTAATTGCTTGAGCTAGATAGGACTTCACTTGAGCCATAATCATTGCACGAAAATATCCCTTTCCGTTTGTTCCAATTAACTGACTCTGATTAAGATTACTTGTTGTACCAACAAGCTTTGTCAACAATTTTCTGGAATTGACAATATGAATATTAAATTCACCACTTGCCCCTATCTCAATATATAAACCTGAAGCTGAATCAAATAAACGAACCTTTGAGTCTGTTCCCCATTTAACAGCCATAACTGTGGCAAGATTAATATAGTAAATCTCTGAATGAAACGTACTCTCTGTATCCGTTGGCAATGGATATATTCTTTCTAATAATGGTAATTGTTGTGTTTCTAACGTATACCTACCAGCGCCAAATGTATCTAGTGCTTGACCATTTTTAAAAAATATAGCTTCCTGACTTTCATGGACAATCAACTGCGAACCATAATTAAAATCTTCAACTGGATGCTTCCAGACCAATGTATCTGCATCCCCTTCATATTTTATTATGCTAGCCAAGCCATCACGTTTAATTTTTTTGCTCATTACCCTTTCGGTAACACTATTTTCATAATCGCACACTGGACATATATATTTTTCTATACCTTTTTGAACAAATAACTGAACACCACATTGAATACATGATATTTCTTCTACTTTTGTCCTATCGGTATATAAATTAACAGGTTCCCTGCATACAGGACAAAGTGCTTTATCTCCTTTCGTCTGGTCAAATACAACATTATTGCCGCAATGTTCACATACTCTACTTGTCAATTTATCTGTTTTTATATTTATTATATTTCCACATACACAATTAATTTTTTTACTTGCAAAAAATCCTGTTTTTCCTTCTGCGAATTTTCCACAGCTAGGACATTCTATTATAAATTTTGACATTATAACAACCTCCATAACCGTATATTACCGTTTTTCAATAATTTCTGTATTCTTAAGTGCATAATCTAAAAACATTGTAATAATTTCATTTCTTGTTCTGCCAGACTCTCTTGCCACACAATCTATATCTTGTAACATATCTTTTGGAATTCTGGCAGATACAACCACAGACTCTTCTTTATATTTTTTTATTTCAATCTTTAATGGTTCTGTCATCACATTATGCTCCTTAATTAAGTTTTATACAAAGACTATTTAAGTCGATTCAATTCAGCGTCTATTTGCTTAAATCTAGCTTTATAATTTGCTTTTTTAGATAAATATACAATTGAATTCATATTCTCAATTTCAACTTGTAACTTTGTTCTCTCAACAATCAATTCTGATTTTCTATCTTTAATTTGTTTGATTTTTCTTTCTATCTCAAATATTTTTTTTAAACTATCTGAATATCCATTTAGAGAACTAAACATTTCTTTGAGATTATTATAATCGGTTTCTGATATTGCTTTTTCTAATTGACTACACGCTTTTTGATACCCTAGCGTATATTTTTCATATTTAATATTTTCATACTTTGACATTAATTCTTGTTTTAACTGTAAACAATTCTGATAATCACCAATTTTATCCATCAATTTCAAACATTCTTGGCAGCCTTCTTCGGTATTTGTATCCACATCTTTTAATATTTTTAGCAGTTGATTATAATCATCTTTTCGCTTATTTTCTCGTTTGTTCTTAACTTCAATTATTTTTGCTTTTGCCTCCTCAATTTTCTTCATAAATAAATTCTTATGTTTTTCTACATTTTCATGTATTATATTACTTTCAATATGGTTAAAAATAGATTTTTCAATTGTTTCAACAATTTGTTTATCTTCATCATCAGCAAATGAAACTGCTCTTCTCCACAATTTATTTCCTTTAAGAAATTTCTGTTCTTCTTTTAATTGTCTATTCCAATCATCTACTTTTGTTTTATATTTATATGTTTCTGGCATCATGGAAATAATTTCTTGTTCTTCAAAATACAATGGAACTTTATAATTTTCAACCAACTCTTTTTTATCGACCAATTCAAACCAATTAATTTCATATTTTGTATCCGATGCAGTCATATGTTCACTATTTCTTTTTTTAATAAATTCATTGGCATTGACACAGCGATTTTGTGCTAAAAATTCATATAAATATGCTTTTGCATTTTCAGGGTCAAGAGCCAATGTTTGTTCTGCAAATTTAGTGGCAACTTCCCACTCCCTATCTGCAAGCTCTAACTGCGCTCTTTTTAACGCTGAATTTATCTGATTATCTGTATCATTTGACTGAACAGCTATTTTTTCATTATTCGTTTCTTCACTGGAAGCATTAACAACTTTTTTAATACCTCGAATTAAATCTTGTATAAAACCAATTTTACTCATATCATAAGACTGCAATATAGACAATGCTTCTGGCATATCATATGGATCCATTTCTCTATAACAAGGCAGCAGTAATTTATTTCTATCCTTCTTCATAAGGGCAAGATACCTGCTCCATTCATTTTTTACCCAGACAGCATTTAAATATTCTGCACTCGTACCAATAACAATCATTACTTTGGCTGAATTTAAGGCAGCAAATATATACGGCTCATATTCTGCACCAGCTTTATCTTCCAGTGTTATTCGCGCAAAAAATACGCGATAGCCTTCGTCTGTAAGTTGATAATATATATCTTGAGCATATGTACTATCTTTTGTTCTATTACCTTGTGAATCGGATTCCTTATAACAAATAAATATATCAAATGGTTGCTCATTTTGTGATGTTGCAAGGATTCCTTTTTGTACTTCTGCAATTTTTGCCGCATCCTTTTGATATTGTCTTTTTGTCAATCCATCGGAATACTCTAATGCAGCAAGATAATCAACATCTTCTAAAAAATTATCAAAACTTGCTCTATGACATGTTGGTATCCAGTCAAATGTTGTAGGGTCTTCAACATATTCAATACCAAAACGACAGAGCGCACAGCACCAATGAGCCTCTGCATCCTGTTCATTTTCTCTAACAATATGCTCATAAAGCGCTAATGCCTTATCAAATTCTCCTATTCTTCTAAAATGATTACCTCTGTTAAACGATGCGGCTCTCTGTTCATCATCTACTTTTGGAAAAGTAAGGGTATTACCACAATATTCACATGTACCAAAAGTTTTATCCTCTAAAACTTCAATATCTCCGCCACACATTTTACATTTAAAAATTGCCATTTTAATCTCTTCATCCCTTCTGTTAAAAATCGTTCAATACGAAATAAAATGTATTATGTAAACTATTGTATTACAAAAGTATTATTAACGCAATCACTAATCTTATAACTTTGCACAAATACAGGCTGCCGCAAAATGATTCTCCCACACAAGATAACAATACCAATAAAACTATATGATACTTCATCTTGCACAAAAACTTCATCTTGCGACAGCCTTTGCATACGCTTTTTATATCATTTTTTACTGCTTACAGCATTCCTTCCAACACACCAGCAGCCTTTTCTAATAATTCATCCGCTTTGGCTGGATTTTTTCCGCCAGCCTGAGCCATATTCGGACGTCCGCCGCCGCCGCCGCCAACAATTGGCGCAACTGCCTTTATCAGATTGCCGCAGTGAGCGCCTTTGGCAATCGCATCGTCGGTTGCCATTGCAATCATATTGACTTTATCGCTTCCCTGAACACTGACAATCAATACAACGCCGCTGCCAATTTGATTTTTCAGCTTATCTCCAAGATTGCGAAGCTCATTCATATCTACATTTTCTACTTTTGTCGCAATAAAGGAAACGCCCTTGATATCAGCTACATTTTGTGTGACATCACCCAACGCGTTATTGGCAAGCTCTGCTTTTAATTTTTCATTCTCACTAGACAATGCTTTTATCTCATCATTCATCGCTTGTATTCTTCTGACAAGCTGTGAACTTTCAGTTTTAGCTGCTTTTGCCGCATCGTTTAACGCTTTTTCAAGCTCTGCATAATAATGGATAACGCCCATGTCTGTCAATGCTTCTATTCTTCTAACACCAGCCGCAACACCGGACTCTGAAACAATCTTAAACAATCTTATAGCTGCTGTATTAGAAACATGTGTGCCGCCGCAAAATTCTTTTGAGAAATCACTCATTGATACGACACGCACCGTCTCGCCGTATTTTTCCCCAAAAAGAGCCATCGCGCCTGTTTTCTTTGCATCTTCAATAGACATAATATCGGTGACAACAGGAATTGCCTGTGCAATCTTTTCATTGACGATTGCCTCAACCCTTGCAAGCTCCTCGTCGGTCATACTCTGAAAATGCGTAAAGTCAAAACGCAATCGTTCAGGGCTGACAAACGAACCTTTTTGCTCAACATGGCTTCCAAGCACCGTCCTCAATGCCTTTTGAAGCAAATGCGTTGCACTGTGATTTTTACATGTATCCATTCTTGCAGGTTCATCTACCAAAAGCTGTACAATATCGCCTGTCTTTATCATGCCTTTTGTCATAATACCGACATGTCCAATTTTTCCGCCTTTTAATTTGATAGTCGTCTCAACACTAAATTCACCCTCTGTCGTCTTTATCAGACCTGTATCGCCTTCCTGACCGCCCATCGTAGCATAAAACGGCGTCTCGTCAACAATAATCGTTCCTCTGATTCCCTCTGAGAGCGCCTCAACAACCTCATCCTGTGTTGTCAGCACTGATACCTTAGAAGAAGATTGAAATGTATCATATCCTACAAACGCACTTGTAATTGCTGGATTAATCTTATCATAAACCGTTGCATCGGCTCCCATATAATTTGTCGTTTTTCTGGCATCATGCGCTTTTTTGCGCTGCTCATCCATCGACTTTTTAAAGCCCTCTTCATCAACCGTAATATTTTTTTCACTAAGAATTTCCTTTGTCAAATCCAACGGGAAACCATACGTATCATAGAGTTTAAACGCTTCATCACCAGATAAAACGGTGCTTCCTTCCGCTTTTATACGCTCTTCCATATCCGCTAAAATCGTTAGTCCTTGGTCGATGGTCTTATTAAATTTATCTTCTTCTTCAGACAATACTTTAAGAATAAAATCCTTTTTTTCTTCCAATTCTGGATAACCATCTTTAGAGCCTTCAATTACCGTCTCACAAAGCTTTGATAAGAACTTATCCTTAATTCCCAAAATGCGTCCATGTCTGGCTGCTCTTCGCAGTAACCTTCTAAGCACATATCCTCTGCCTTCATTGGACGGCATAATACCATCGCTCACCATAAATGTAACGGAACGAATATGGTCTGTTATAAGACGGATTGAAACGTCTTTTTGTTCGTCTTCCTTGTAAGTTACGCCAGCCATCTCACAAACCTTATCACGTAGCGTCTGTACTGTATCTACATCAAATATAGAGTCGACATCCTGAACAACAACCGCAAGTCGCTCTAATCCCATACCTGTATCAATATTCTTTTGCTCAAGCTCGGTATAATGACCTTTGCCATCGTTATTAAACTGTGTAAATACATTGTTCCATACCTCCATGTATCTATCACAGTCACACCCTACTGTACAGCCTGGTTTGCCACAGCCATATTGCTCTCCTCTATCGTAATATATCTCCGAACAAGGTCCGCATGGACCAGCGCCATGCTCCCAAAAATTATCTTCTTTCCCAAAACGGAAAATTCGTTCAGGAGCAATGCCAATCTCTTTATTCCATATTTCAAACGCTTCATCATCATCTTCATATACGGAAGGATATAATCTGTTGGCATCCAGTCCCACATACTCTGTTAAAAATTCCCAAGACCAGTGAATTGCCTCTCTCTTAAAATAATCGCCAAAAGAAAAATTGCCCAACATTTCAAAAAATGTACCATGTCTGGCTGTCTTTCCTACATTCTCAATATCTCCTGTTCGGATACACTTCTGACAAGTTGTCACTCTGCGCTTTGGCGGTATCTCCTGCCCTGTAAAATATGGCTTTAGCGGTGCCATACCTGAGTTAATAAGCAACAAACTGTTATCACCATGTGGAACAAGCGAAAAACTTTTCATCTTAAGGTGTTCCTTACTCTCAAAGAAATCAAGAAATAATCTTCTCAACTCGTTTACGCCTCTGTACTGCACGTTTTTAATCCTGCTACTAAAAATATATTTTTATAACACTATATTTTTAATAGATTTTCCTTTCTTTTTAATATTTCACCTTATATTGAATTACTTATCATTTCCTTGTGTTGCAATGGCATTTGTCTGTGTTGCTGCCTTTTTTGCATCCTTTGCTTTCCTTAACTTGCCGCCGGCAACAACTGCCACTGCAAGAAGCAATAACATCACAATAAATTTAACAGCCTCAAATACCACTTCACCAAAAAAACCGATTGATAACAACATGTATCTTTCACCTCTTTTTACTCTAAATTTATTCTATCTTTTAATTTACTAGGTATTGTATCACTTCCATACACCTTTTTCAAGAAATTCCCTTGCTCGGTCTTCTGCTTTTGCAATAATTTTCTTATCATAGCCAATAATATTTAACAATTTAATCGCATTTCTTGTCACGGCTGGTCCACTGTGCAGCCTAAAATTAAATTGTACATCATTTTCTGTCACTTCTTCTTGAAAATGATAATTATCATAACAATGTTTTAAAATAGACGTAAGCTCAATATCATGCGTAGCGGCAAAACACAATACATTTTTGCCATTTAAACTCTGTAAAATTTCAGAGGACGCCGCAATTCGCTCTACGGTATTTGTTCCGCGCAGTACCTCGTCAACAAAACACAGTACTGGTTTGGTATCCTTTGTATCAATCGCATCTAAAATTCGCTTGAGAGCCTTAATCTCAACAATATAATAACTGTCATTGTTGCCTAAATCATCCCGAAGCGACATTGACGAGTAAATTCGATACATTGGCGCACGGTATCCTTTTGATAAGCTTGTATAAATAGCCTGCGACAACAACGCATTGATGGCAACCGTCTTTAAAAATGTTGATTTTCCTGATGCATTCGACCCTGTAAGCAGCACATGTCTGCTTGCCTGAATGGAATTGGCAACTGGCTCGTTAATCAATGGGTGGTAAAGTTGGGTTGCCTCATATGCAATCCCTTCAAATTTAGGTTTGCTCCAATATGGAAGCTGTCTTCTAAACGAAGCGACACAGATAGCTGCCTCTAAAAAGCCCAATCTATCCATCAACTGAAAAATTTGTTTATCTTTGTTGTTTAATTTTTTGACAATATTATTAAATGTTATCAAATCCAGATGACTTAACATTCGGATATAATCCATCAGCATCTCCGTCAATGAGCCTGTGACATTGGCGCTTGTAAGCAGACTTGAATTGCTGACAACACTTGCAAATTCTTTTGCTATCTGTCTAAAATCATCATTGTAGCGTTCCAGTTCTGGAATATTAAACTTTGCTAAATTATCTGCTGTGGAAACCATCTTAACAACTTGTTTAATACAAACAAAATATGGCTCAACTTTTGCCTTACACTGATAATAAGATATCACCATAATACTAATCGTTAGTATAACGGCGGCTGTTCCCACTAAGGCATTGACCGTAAATCCTACCACAAATGAAATCACCAATACAACCAGCAAAATATAATGAAGCAAATTACTGCCCGATTTTAATTCCATCACTAAACTAATATAATCACTAATGGATATGCCTTTTACAAATCCCATATTGACATATTCTTTTTGAAAGGACTTTCTTTCTTTTTCGTGCTTATCAAAATAATCTGCCACGCGGTCAAACTCATTTAACTTTTCTTTACTGTTAAACGGCATACGGAGCATCTTATAAAGATACTCTCTTCCAATGGATGAATTGGTAATATCCATCTTTGAAAAAACGGCGTTCATATCCAAATCATTCCATGTAATATCATCAATCACATCCGTTTCATCACACTGTATCGTGCCATCACAACAATCTTCATAATAGTGTGTGATAATCTCAAACTCATCTTTAGATAACTTTTTTGTTCCAGCCTTCCCCCAGCTTTTTGTCAATCGCTCATCAATCTTTTTCTTTGCATTACGCTTACTGTCAATGCTTACATAAATTGCTATCACAATAAAAGCAGCAAATATTACAATCCATTTTATGTCCATTAATCACTCACCTTTACAGCTGTCTCTAACGCAATTTTTATCATTTCATTGAAGCCCATCTGTCTCTCCTGTGCTGATAATTCTTCTATCTTGTAGAGATGGTCGCTGATAGTTGCTATACATAAAGCCTTTTTGCCAAACCTTGCCGCATTCATATACAATCCAGCCGCCTCCATCTCAACCGCCAAAACCCCCATTGTTTTCCAACGGTCATTAAAGGATGGATTGGCATTATAAAATACATCGGAGGACAATACATTGCCAACTTTAACATGCACGCCCACTTTTCTTGCACATAAAACAGCCGTCTCTAACAAATCAAAATCCGCAATTGGCGCAAAAAGACCGTCCAGCTGATACTGCGATGCATAATTGGAATTGGTACATGCTCCCTGTGCGACCACCACATCTTTTAGAGCAATGTCATCTGCAAGTCCGCCAGCAGACCCAATTCTTATAATCTGCTCAACGCCGTAACTATTGTAAAGCTCATAGCTGTATATACCCATTGAAGGTATCCCCATGCCGCTGCCCATAACCGATAATCTTGTCCCATTATAAATGCCTGTAAAACCATACATATTACGGACTTCATTAAAACAGTTCACATCGGTCAAAAAATTTTCGGCAATATATTTTGCACGAAGCGGGTCGCCTGGCATAAGAACAGTCTTCGCAATTTCTCCCATCGTTGCACTATTATGCGGTGTTGCCATACAATCGCCTCCTCACTTAATTTCCATCATACTGAATCAGTGCATCCACATCATATCCTTGTAATTTATCTCTTCCTTTTAATCCCTTTAATTCAATAAGAAATACAATTTTTACGACTTCTCCGCCCAATTTTTCAATCAGCTTAATAATGGCTTCTGTCGTTCCGCCTGTTGCAATCAAATCATCAACAATCACTACTTTTTGTCCCGGCAAAATCGCATCTTTATGAAGCTCAATGGTAGCAGCGCCATACTCTAAATCATATTCTTGAGAAATTGTTTCACATGGCAGTTTTCCTTTTTTTCGCACAGGTACAAAAGCCTTATGTTTTTTGTATGCAATTGGAACGCCAAATATAAACCCTCTTGATTCTGGTCCCACTACAATATCATAATCCACATCGCCAATCAATTCGTCCATGCCGTCAACAGCAAGCCTTAACCCCTCTGCATCCTGCAAAACCGTTGTTATATCTCGAAATATAATGCCTTCCTCTGGAAAATCAGGAATACTTCTTACGTAATCTTCAATTTTTTTCATTATGTTGTTTACCTCCAAACTTTTTACATGAAAATACAATAGCTTTGTTATATCATCTTTTCCCTATAAAACTGCTGTTAATCCTATATTTGCAGCAGTTTTTAAAAAAATGCCACAGCTTTGCTGTGGCTATTGTAGCACATTTTTACATTTTATACAATAAGACAAACCAATCCACTGTTATCGTTCATCACCTTTTCCAATGTAGAAGTAATTTTCTCCATATTTTCACCCGTTATATTTTTGGTTTTCTCTCTTATGCCATCGCTTACAATTTGTTCAACCGTCTTTCCAAATATATTGACATCCCAAATTCCCTGTGGATTATCTTTTGTGTTGCCTTTGATATATTCCACCAAATCATCCGCTTGCAGCTTACTTCCAACAATTGGCGCTATCTCCACATTAATATTTGTCTTTAACATATTGATAGAAGGCACTTGCGCTTTTATCTTCACGCCATATTTATTGCCATTTTTAAAGCATACTGGCTCATCAAGCGTAATATTTTCTTTAATTGGCTTTACCATGCCAAATCCGCTTAAATTCACCTCAGACAGTGCTTCTTTTACGGAGTCAAACTCATTCTTTTTCTCTGACAAACTCCGAATAATACTAATCAATTCATATTCATTATGAATTTCTGTATTGGTAAGCTCACTCAATATATCATAGTAAACACCTGGCGACATTACAAACGTGACTTCTACCTTGCCGTTTGCGAGATTGACACTGCTTAAATTTACACTGTCAATCGCTTCTTTTAATTCGGTAATATCATTCATGCTCTCTCTTGTGTCTTTCATATAGGTAAAACTATCCAATATATCCAAAGCTGTCGTGCATAAACTTTTTTTTAACCAATGCTCTGAAGACAATATTTCTACCCATTTCGGCGCGCAAAAATCAATTTCTTTAATTGGAAATTCCAACAAAACCTGCTCTAATATATGATTGATATCTTCTTTTTTCAACTGGTCACAGTTAATTGGCAGTACCGATACCCCATAATTTTTGCTCATACTTTCTGCCAGCTCTTTTGTCTCTGCGGAATGTGGCTTTGCGCTGTTTAACAAAACAACAAATGGCTTGCCTAATGTCTTTAACTCTTTAATCGTTCTGCTCTCTGGCTCGATATACGCCTCGCGCGCAATATCTGTAAAAGAGCCATCCGTAGTGACAACAACGCCGATTGTAGAATGTTCTCCAATAACCTTTTTCGTACCTATTTCTGCCGCTTTTGTAAATGGTATGGCATCTTCACTCCAAGGCGTTTTAACCATGCGCTCCTTCTCGTTTTCATACAGTCCCAGCGCGCCATTGACCATAAATCCTACACAGTCAATCAAGCGAACTTTGATATCTGCCCCGTCAAATGGACAGATAACAGGCGCTTCGCCTGGTATAAATTTCGGTTCGGTTGTAGTTATAGTATTGCCCGCACCACTCATTGGCAATTCATCAATCGTGCGTTTTCTTACATTTTCATCTTCAATACCAGGAATTACGGCTAAATCCATAAATCGCTTGATAAATGTTGACTTTCCCGTCCGGACAGGTCCAACGATGCCTATGTAAATTTCTCCATTGGTACGTTTTTGAATATCTGTATAAATATCAAACTCACCCATTAAAAAAATCCTCCTGAATATACTGGTAAATGTATATGCAGAAGGGGTTTCAATCATTCATTAAAAGTTGCAATTACATAATATCCTCGACTGGTTTCGCCAATTTCTTTGATAATTCCTGTCTTTGACTTTAATCGGTCTGGCGTGGCGTAATTACCTGACATGGCGACTGCTGGCTCAATAGTATAATAAAAGCTGCTTGGCAATCTGCCTTCTGTAATCTCCACTTCTTGCCCTACTTCGACAAGACCAGGTCTGCTCATTGTAAACTCCATATCCCTCATAAAAATCTCCCATTGTTGTGCTGCTTTTTTATAAATTTATCTTCTCTAAACATTTAATTGTATAACTATGTACTTTTTCTGCCAATATCGCATTTTCTGGCTTTGCAAGCATATCTTTTTCCATCACCATATCAGCAGCATCCGCCGCCGCTTTCAACATCGTTGCATCGGTATAAATATCGGCAAGACCTAAATCCAACTCACCGCTTTGCCGCACGCCAAAAAAATCACCTGGTCCTCGAAGTTTTAAGTCTTCTTCCGCAATCTTAAAACCATCATTCGTTTTATTTAGTATTTCAAGTCTTTTCATATTTTTGCTAGACTTATTTCCCGCCACAAAAATACAGTACGATTGATGCGCGCCTCTGCCTACTCTTCCCCGCAACTGATGAAGCTGTGCAAGCCCAAAACGGTCTGCATTCTCAACCATCATCACCGTTGCATTGGGAACATTGACACCAACCTCAACAACTGTGGTTGATACTAAAATATGAATAGCGCCATCTGAAAACCGCTGCATCACATCATTTTTTTGTGCAGGTTTCATTTTTCCATGAAGAATCGCTATAACAATTTCTGAAGGCATCTCCTGTTTTAATTGATTGGCATAATCAACTACATTTTCAGCTTCTATGGACTCGCTCTCCTCTACCATTGGACATATAATATACGCTTGACGCCCAAGTGCAACCTGTTTTTTAATAAATTCATATGCGTTTGGTCGATATGATGTATCCACCACACAATTTTTAATGGGAATACGATTTGCAGGAAGCTCATCAATAATGGAAATATCAAGGTCACCATAAATAATAATCGCTAATGTTCTAGGAATCGGTGTAGCGCTCATAACAAGCACATGCGGTTCTTTTCCTTTATCTGAAAAATCTTTTCGCTGATTAACGCCAAATCGATGCTGTTCATCGGTAATGACTAATGCTAAATCCTTATACACCACTTTTTCCTGAATCAATGCGTGGGTTCCAATGATAATATTGGTCTGTCCTACTGCAATCTTTTCATATTCGTTCTTTTTGGCGCTTGCAGTCATTGAACCTGTCAGCAAAGAAACTTGAATATCGATGCCATATTGATTAAACATCGCTGTAATCGATTCAAAATGCTGTTTTGCCAAAACTTCCGTCGGCGCCATAAGCGCACCTTGCTTTCCTGAATACACCGTATTTAAAAGAGCCAGCACAGCAATAATCGTTTTTCCTGAGCCAACATCGCCCTGAATCAGTCTGCTCATTAACTTATCGCTCGCCATATTCTCTCGAATCTCAAGCCATGTATGATGCTGTGCATTGGTCAACTGATACGGCAATTTCTCAATCAATGCGTCAGTCCTTGAATCATTGGGTATTACATGTCCATTTGGACGTCTGGCATTGCTGGTTTTTAAACTTCTGACAGCAAGTACAAAGATAAAAAATTCCTCAAAGGCAAGCCTTTTCCTTGCCTGTATATAATCTTCCATAGATTTTGGAAAATGGATATTTACAACAGCAAAATTATGTTCCGCCAACTTATTTTGAATGCGTACTTCTCTTGGTATATACTCCATTTCCAAGTTTGTATCAAACAATTCAATAGCCTGTTTAACCGCTTTTGTAACTGTTTTATTCGACAATCCTTTTGTGAGCGGGTAAACAGGCTGCATAACTCCTTTTATTTCATTATATTGTGCAACGGTATAGATTTGTGGCTGTTCTAAAATTTTTTGACTATTTTTTATAACTACTCTGCCTCGAAATATATACCGCATTCCCTGCCTTAACGATGATTTTAGATAGGGCATATTGTACCATACACATTTTATTCCCTCTCCTTTTTCATCACGGACTACGGTGCTGATAATGGATAATTTTCCACTGTCATACACATCTATCTTTCTTGCAATAATACCATATACTGCGGCAACACTAGCCTCATAGTCCGTCGTCAACTCATGGACAAGTACAGGTTCTTCATACACATCATAATCTCTTGGATACCATTTTAAAAGGTCTTGCGTCGTATATATGCCAAGCTTTGCAAACAATTCTGCTGTTTTTGTTCCAATTCCTTTTAATGTTGTAATATTCATTTTTTTTAAGTTTTATTATTTTTTAATTTATTGTTCTATTTTAACGATATTATTTTTCTATCACTCTACGGAAACCAGATAATAATATACTGGCTGACCGCCCATTTGAAGCTCTATATCCAAATCTGGATATTTTTCTTCTATCATAGAAACGACCGATTCTGCCTGTGCCTTTGTAATATCTTCTCCATAATAGACACTGACAAGCTCTGCCTCTTTATTGCTCTCTAACATTTTTTCTAACATATCAATCAGTGTCGCATCAATCTCTTTGCCGACTGTGATAAGTCCTACATCACCTAGTCCCATAATATCGCCATTTTTAATTTCTTTTCCCTCAATGGTGGTATCACGCACGGCATAAGTCAATTGTCCTGTGGCAACAGATTTCAGTGCATCCAACATAAAGGACTCATTATCCTTAGAACTTCTTGATTCCTCAAAATTAATCATAGCCGATATTCCTTGAGGAACAGTCTTTGAAGGAATAACTATCAACTTTTTATCATCAACAATGGAAGCAGCCTGTTGTGCCGCCAAAATAATATTTTTATTATTTGGAAGAACATAGATAACCTCCGCGTGAATTTTATCTGCTGCATTGAGAAAATCTTGCGTGCTTGGATTCATGGTTTGACCGCCTTCAATCACTTGGTCTACACCAAGCCCCTTAAAGATATCGGCAAGACCGCTGCCTGCTGCAATCGTTATAAATCCATATTTTTTATTTGGCATTTTTGATGATTCATTCTTTTTTTGAGCTTCTGCTGCAATAGCGGCCTGCATCTCAGACTGTGCAACAACCTTTTGATTATGCTCCTCACGCATATTATCAACCTTCATTTTTGTAAGCTGACCGTATTCAAGCGCCTTCTCAAACGCCTGACCTGGATGGTTGGTATGCACATGCACTTTAACAATATCATCTAAAGACACACAGACAATGGAATCACCAATCGATGACAAATAATCTTTAAAAGCGTTTTCCGTCTCCTCGCTAAATTCTTTTTCCAGCATAATAATAAATTCTGTACAATAACCAAACTTAATGTCTACATCATCTATTGCTGCTTTATTTCCTAATACATAAACGGAACTATCTGATTTCGACTGCTGGTCGGATATATTGAAATCTGTAACTTTGCCAGTCAATGCATCATACATGCCTCGCAAAATAACAACAAGCCCCTGTCCGCCTGAATCGACAACGCCAGCTTCCTTAAGAACTGGAAGCATATCTGGTGTTTTTTTAAGCACAGCCTCCGCATGTTCAATAATGGCAAGCAATGCCTCCTCCATATTATCGGTATCTGCCGCCAATTCAGCAGCTTTTTCGGATATTCCTTTTGCCACTGTAAGAATCGTACCCTCTTTTGGTTTCATAACAGCTTTATATGCCGTCTCGGTTGCACGCTGCGTAGCTGCTGCAATGGCCTCAACCGTAATACAACGGCAATTGGTCATCTCTTTTGTGAAGCCTCTTAATAACTGCGATAAAATAACGCCCGAATTTCCTCTTGCTCCCCTTAGAGAACCACCTGAAATTGCTTTCGCTAAATTTTCCATTGTAGGATTCGCAATTGCGCTCACTTCTTTTGCCGCCGACATAATTGTCATTGTCATATTCGTACCTGTATCGCCATCTGGAACAGGAAATACATTCAAATCATTAATCCACTCTTTTTTTGATTCAAGATTCTTAGCACCTGCTAAAAACATCTTTTGTACAAGTGCTGCATCTATTGTATTAATCGCCACAATATCCTCCTTATTTGCCAGATAATATATTATATAAATAGGATTATATAATATTAATCGATTACTCGAACACCCTCCACAAATATATTAACCTTCTTAATTTCTAATCCTGTAAACTCATTTACTTTGTATTTAACATTGTCTATAAGATTATCTGCCACTGTCATAATGCTGACCCCATAAGATACAATCACATGAAAGTCAATTGATATCCTGTTACTGTCATCTATATCTACACGTACACCTCTTGTAAGGCTATCGCCTTTCAAAATCTTTACTAACCCATCCTTCATGCTCACAGCCGCCATACCCACAATGCCAAAACATTCTATTGCAGCTGTGCCGGCATAGCGGGCAATCACTTCGGAATCAATAGATATTGTGCCTAATTCGCTGCTTAAATATCCCTTCATTAAAAAGACCCTCCATTTATTCTCACAGACAAGAAACCATATAAATGTATTTTTAAAAATCACATACTTCAATCAACCTTTTTCGTCAATATTTATTATCCTTTTTTTACATTTTGGCAACTGCTGCAAGGATTTTGCATTTCACGTATCATCGCGAAACATTACATTTTTATATTATACTCCAAATTTTACAAAAAATCAAGGCAGACTGTCAATGACAACCTGCCCCTTCATAAAAAATTCTTTACTTTCCGGTCTGTTTTATGCACGTTCTACAAGTCCAGAACGCATACAAGATGTACATACATACATTTTCTTTGCTCCGCCGTTTGTCTTAACTTTGATAGACTTTACATTAGAACTCCACTTCTTGTTTGTTCTTCTATGAGAATGGCTCACAGCGATACCAAAGTGAGCGCCTTTTCCACAAATTGCACATTTTGCCATGATTACACCTCCTTATTCATTGGACATTTTGTCACAACTTTGGATATTGTATCAAAATGTGGCAATAAATGCAAGAACTTTTCATAAATTCTCTATATGTCCAACAATTTTCCCCTCTGCAATTTCATAAATCTCATCTGCCAAAAAATTCAGCTCTTCTGTATCATGACACGCAAGTATAATTAATTTTCCCTCATCGCGCAAATTCTGTAAAATTTCACGTATCATCGCTGCCCCAGCCTCATCAAGCGCATTAATCGGCTCATCTAAAATCACAATATCGGGTCTTTCCATAATCGCCTCAGCAATTCCTAATCGCTGCTTCATTCCCAGTGAGTACTTTTTAAATGTCCTCTTATCATCAGGGTCTAATCCAACCATCTCTAATGTATTCCTAATTTCTTCATCCCCAATACGTTTTTGAATCGATGCCAAAACCTGCAGATTCTTCATTCCTGTATAATTTGATATAAATGAAGGATTTTCAATAAGTACACCTATGCTTTCTGGAAATGAAATATCTTTTCCCAGCATTTTACCATCAATCTCAACCGTTCCACTTGTTGGTGTTATTAAACCACAAATGGCACGCATAAGCATTGTTTTGCCTGAACCATTTTTACCTTTAAGACCATAAATTCTGCCACTTTCCAATTCCATATTGACATCATCTAATATTACTGCTTTTTTAATTTTCTTTGAAAGATGCGTTATTTTAATTTTCATCCTGTTTTCCTCCGTCTATATTGGTCTAATTCGTTTTATATCGCTATTCTTTGCTCAATATATCGCTTCTCCTAAAAATCATATACCCAGCTATAATACTAACAGCCAATACACCTATACTATAAATAATCTGAGGCAACAATGGCAGCCCTGAAGGTAAATATAACTGGCTTCTTCGCACCATAGAAGCATTGCTCAAACACCAAATATTCATACTATATACCGACAATATTTCGATTGCAAATACAGCCACCATACCAAGCGTTGGCTGTGAAAAAATGGATACCACCATCTGAAAAATTGAAAGCACAGTCGACGTAAGAAGAGGCATTATAAACACAAATAAAATAATGGGCGTTTGGCTTCTATTCATTGGTGGTGTCTGTGAAAAAGCTTCAAAAATTTCATAATGAATCACCATCTCCAATGTTCCGCCTGATAATAAAGCAAATAACATAGCAATAATGCCTATCAGCAAATAAATGCTGAAAACAGAAACAAAAATCCATAAACATTTGCTAATCCACCATAATATTTTACTTTTGCTTAAAATCAAAACATTCAGTCCTACACCCTCTAAATCGCTTTTAGGATAACTCATCACCAAAAAGGCACACATAAACTGCACTGCAATCCAAATATACGGAAATACAAATTTACCTTCCTTGTATGCTTTTTCTGTTACTTCGGTAATACCTTCCAATAAATAAAATATATAATCCAATACCCCCGCAATTGGCAAATCACCCTTTGTTCCCCGCCGCAACACGGAAACATCCAAATAAAATGTTGCCATTAAAGAAAAGATTAAAAAAACACATATCATATATCGATATTTATTATGTTTTATCCCTCTGTATATAT
Source organism: uncultured Eubacterium sp. (assembly GCA_947088865.1). Classification (GTDB taxonomy): domain Bacteria; phylum Bacillota; class Clostridia; order Lachnospirales; family Lachnospiraceae; genus Lachnospira. The sequence continues at coordinate 49,771 of CAMUHY010000006.1, forward strand.
CATAAAATATAATATGTACGACTTTACCAAATCTCATTTGCTATACCTCTTTGTCATAATATTCACGAAATGGTGCTATTAAAAATCCTACAATAAACAACACAATATTGATAACGATTACAATTCCAATTTTTATAAAGCACTGTGACGGACTTGTAAAATTAGACAAATACAAATTTAATCTGCTGTAAAAACATGGAATAAATGAATCTGCACCAGATACAATCACCATAAATACAATTGCTGCAGAAAAAGAACGTGTGATATTATTGACAAGCATTCCTAATAAAAATGTCATTAAAAAAAGCAGAGAAGTCATTGTCCATGAAATAATAATAATCAAAACAGGAGGCATAGATACTACATAATCAACTCCTACGTTTAATAGTGTATATCGATAAAAACTTTGTCTACTTTCCCAATTATAAAATCTTCCAAATATGCAATATCCATTAAGCAATGCAATTAAAGTCACCATAGCACCTACTGTAAAAGCTGAAATACAGCTGCATATTCCTTGTATAAACCATAACCTTCTTTTTGTTTTATATTTCATCACAATTTTTGAATTGGAATCTGCCTGTATCGACTTCATATTAAAAACTCCAGCAGCTAAAGCAATCATTGCAAATACTAGATGTTGGGTAACAACATATGCCATATCTAAGGCACATCCTTTACCTGCACTATTTTTGATAGTAAAAAAGTATCCGATTGAAAGAGCTATGGTGGTTAAAAGAACAAGTCCTATCCAAAAAATATTTTCTCCTTTTATATATCTGCGCTTTAATTCTGTACTCATTCACTATCACTCCTTATCCAACTGCACATATATAAGAGGGTTTAAACTGCATACCAAACGAATTTTCATCGTCTGAACTTCATCCAGTCTGCCTGAAGGAAATAGAATTGGATATATCGCAAAAGGAAAAGTAATCTCATAATCTTTGTTTAATTCAATTTGAGAAAATTTAAATTCTTTGTTGATAAGATAAAATAACTCTGATGAAATTCCCTGTCTAAAACTTCCTGAATCAAGGTTAAAATCAGCATATGGAAATCCTTTTGATTTATCTTTAAAATTCATTACACAATGCACCAGTATGGCATCTCCCATCTCAACTCCATTATCTCTATGTGGTAATGTTAATATTTCTTTGTTTTCAGGATACCGTTTCTGCATATCACTGTTTGATACAATTTCATAATCTTTTACTGTAATACTGTATTTTTCTCTTACAATTTCCTCTCCTATATACATCGGCTTTTCATCTTCTAGTGCAAATGTTATATTGGTCTGCACAATACAAAATATAATAAATGCCACTGCCAAAATTCCTAGAATGACACCTATAACTTTTTTACTTTTAAACATGGGATAAAATTCCCCCTCTCACAAGCAATTATTCAATATTAAATACATGCAAAACATTTTTATAATATATCCTTTCTTTTACATCGTACTATATATGCAATAACTATCGCCACTACAAGTACAGTAAAGTCTAACAATATATAGCCTAAATTTTTTACTCTCATATGTACAACCTGCAAATATGTACGAATACTATCCCTGCCCACCATTGAGCATACAACGTATTGAAGAAAATAAATAATAAATGGGGATAGCGCCACCATATATTTATTATCTAATAAATCTGCAAATATATATGCAATACAATTTATCAACCCAAATCCAATAAAATCTATAATAAGCAAAACTATAACAAATAATAGAGGATTATAAAAAAATAAATCACCAAATACTTCCAATTTACTAAATGGATACTGACCTGTAGCAGCAACAGGGTGTATTGCTGGCAGTATCATTGCTGTAACAATAAAGGAACATAACAATGGCAGTGTGGCAATACAACCCCCACTAATAAATTGTGTAATTAATTTAGATAAATAATATTTTTTCTTCTCAATTTTAGTAACAATATTGTTCATATAATGATTTTTTACATCAGTATAAATGCTCATGGAATAGGGCAATGCGGCAAGCAATGGAATGATAAAATGATATATCATGCTAGGCGCTCTTAAATTAATCTCCATCCACTGCAAATATAATCCCGGACACTGATAATTATAATTGCTTTCACTTAACCAATATTCTATATTTCTACGAAATGGCAGCACATTCTGCCACATATCCATTAATACAATCAATAATGTAATACTAGCTGAAATATAAAACCATTTATTTTTAAAGGCTCTTTCAAGCTCTATTTTCATTAATGCTTTCATCTTAAACCTCCATCATCTTGTTTCCTTTAGTAAAATATCTGGTTCATCTAGCTGTCTTGAGTCTTTATACATACTCATATACATTGGACCAACTGTATATTGATCTTCCACTATATAATAAAGTATAATATGCACCGTTTCTCCTTGATTCATAGTCAATGTTCCATGTTTATCATTCATATCTCTGCCTATATATATTCTTCCACGGGGTTCTTCCATAACCCTGCCAAGCTCATTATCTATGTAAAATATCAAATAATGTGGATTAAAGTCCCTTATTTTCCAATCCTTTTCATTCATACTTGTAACATCAAGTTCAATGGTTACATAATAATAGTCTTTTAAAAAATTCATAGCTGAATCCATACAATCTTTATGTTTATCCTGTAATCCTTTCTGTGTTTCTATAACGGATAAATCAAAGTCCAACTCCCTTGAAATATGACAGTCTGTCGCCTTAATCTGCCATCGCCGACTATTACTGACCGATTTACCCTCAAATATTTTTTCTGCAATATATGCTTCATTCATTTCCACAGTGGATACTGTATTGTTTTCATCCATAGATTTTGTGATAGTTTCCTTTTGATTGTCCTGCTTCTGTGTGATTTTTTCACTTTTAAATACTGCCTTTATATCATCTAAATATCCAACATTCCATGCAAAAATAACACCTATAAGTAATAGGAATAGAAAGCCAATAGATATTACTTTTTTTTTCATTCTAACCTCCATCAATAATGGGGGATAGCTATAAATAAGCATCCCCCTCTCTTTAATTTATAAAGATTTAGATACTATCAGGACTCCAAGCAAATTCAACGGTATATTGTGAAGCATAATCACTTTCACATTTCATAGCAGCATAATTATATCCGCTTTCCTTAACATAATTTGTCATATAATATGCTTGTCCTGGATATACACGATATGTTATAAGCTTAAAATTTTCATAATATGTTGTCCCACCATTTGCATTTGCTCCTACCAATGCCGCCAAAAATGTACGGTCATTATCCGCCCAAATTCCTCGGATATAACCACTTGAAGCATCTTCCTTTTCTCTACCTATGGTATAATCTACATAATCTCCTGAAACTTCATCAAAGGTCATGGTTGCGGTAGTGTCTGTATAATTATTTGCCCATGTAATCGTCATTCCTGTTGAAAACACCAACGCCCCTGCTAATGCTCCCGCCAATGTTTTACTTAATATCTTCTTTATATTTAATCTCATTGTAAATCCTCTTTTTTTATACTGTGTTTTTAAAACTTTTAGTTTACAATCAAATTACAACAAATCTAATTGCAGTAAATGATAATTAAGCGGATATTCGCAATCCGCTACGCTACTTGCTCATAACCTCATAGCTACTATCGTAGCTTTTCAGTGGGAGCTTATATTCCCACTGAAACAAGCAAGTCCCCACCTCCCCACTTATGTCTTTGCAACATTGAAATGGGGGACTTTCTTGATGAGGTTAAATAGCTATTTAATAATTAAAGTATATTACAACTTGATACATACGTCAATATATATATACATTTTGTTCAAGTCGCCCCATTTGTTATGATTAAATCAATACAAAAACTTAAACAAAAAATATTTCTTTATTATTTATTACAGCAGATTAAAATATAAACTTTTTTAAATAACTAGTAAATATATAAATGATACATCACACAATAATACATAATATTTAAGGCAGAAGTACAAACTCCTGCCCCAAACAAGTCTAGCTTTTGTTTCCAAAACAATCAGCTTTTTAACTATTTTATTTTTAATAAATTTCATTGTAACAAATTACTTGTTTAACGTATCAATATCAATCATTTGAGCCAAATGTTTTAAAAGAAGAACGGCATCCGTAACATTCACATCTCCATTGCCATCAACATCTGCTGCCTTTTCATCTATATTGACAGCTATACCTGCCAAACGTTTTTTCAAAAGTACAGCATCGGTTACATCTCTCTTGCCATCTCCATTAAGGTCGCCACGTTTTACCGCTGCATTTTCAAATTTAATGACATATGTATACTCTACGGTATTGCTTTCTTCTCCGCCATCCGTTTTTGCATAAACCTTAACTACTGTTGTAACGGTTTTTCCTTCTTCTCCAAGTATATCAATCTTTTCTGTATACAATTTTGCTGTTGAAGAAGTCTTAGGGTCTGAACCGTCTGTTGTATAATAAATTTTTGCATTGGCATCCGAACAAATCAATTCTATCTGACGGTTTTGTGTATATTCACCCGATATGACACTGGCATATGGCGCGCTCACTTTGCCGCCATCACCCTCATAATTTGGATTTTTATACATATAAAACCCTGTTAAATCCTTAACATTTGCCATATATTTATCCGTCGTTGTACCTACTGATGTAAATACTGCATAAAGGTCATGTTTTCCTGTTATATTATCTGGCAATTTCACTTCCATATCCAAAGGTGCATAAGAGGTTGCTGTGATAATTCCGCTTGCAATTTCTGTGCCATCCTTACTATCCAGTCGAATAGACACTCTTTGCTCACCATTCTTTGCCTTGCGCGCTGCGGACAGCGATAACTTTGTTAAACCAGTTACATCACAATCTGGATATGCAAAACCTACGGAACCTACTGCTTTATCAATTGTTGTTGTGCCATTTGCGTTGTTGATTACATACCCTACATTGGTATTGCTGTTTTCCAATTTTGGAGCTTGTCCTCCTTCAGTATTAAAAAATCCTTTTACATTTGATACAGGAGATACCCATGTACCTTCTACATATTCTGGCTCATTTTTTCCAAAAGAACTCAAAGTATACACTTCACCTGCTGTTCCATTAAATGTAATTGTATTTTCGCTGTCGTTTAATGTTGTTTTTATAACATTTCCATTGGAATCAGAGACTATAACTTTTCCCATATACTCATTGCGAACATGAACTTCTCCATTAACAGAAGGTGCAATCGTTGCCTTTACAACTTTTCCATCTTCCCATGTACAGGCTACCTCTGCACCGCCTCTTGCCTTTAAACCAGAATATGAACCATTTTTCCATGTTGAAGGAATAGCTGGTATTAAATCAATAGCATTGTCATGTGATTGAATTAACATTTCTGCAACACCTGCCGTTGCTCCATAATTACCATCTATCTGGAAATTTGGATGCTGGTCAAAAAGATTTGGTGATGTTCTTGTTGTAAACAACTGTTCTAACATCGAAGATGCTGCATTGCCGTCTAACGCTCTGGCATTGAGGGAAATTCTCCAAGCCAGTCCCCAGCCTTGTCCAGAGCCTGCACCTCTTGCCTTTACGGAATTGCAGTACGCTTCATATATCGCTTTTTCGTTGGCATCATCTGCATATGCACTTAAATGTGTTCCCGGATACATCTCCCAAAGCTGTGAACAATGACGATGTCCATTAGCATTAGAAGCACCATGTGCATATACGCCAATCTGTTCATCAGGATTGCTTGAAAATGGGTTTGTCACCTTCCAGTCACCAGGTTCACGTTTTGAAATATCAAATGTTACATCGCCTCTTGCCCACTCTTTAATAAGCCCCTGATTATCAATAAGGTTTGGCGCTATTTTGCCCTTCTCATCGGCAAGATAAGTAGATGGCATCTGCTCTTTAATCGTTGCAAGAAGCGCTGCATTTTCAGCTTCTTTTCCTAAAATTGCACTGGCTTTGCAAACCATATCATACAAGTTGCGAATCAACTGTGTATCCATTGCAGCGCCTGGCTGAACACCACCTTGTTCTGGCGAACAAGAAGCTGCTGTGACAAGATAGCCTGTCTTTTCATCAACCGTCACAAATTGCGTAAAAAACTTCGCTGAGCCGACCATATAAGGATAAACCTCTGCAAGATATTCTTTGTCATTATTAAATTGATAATACTGCCAAGCATGGTCTAAAAGCCATATACCGCCCGTAGGCCACAATCCAGCTGTTGCGTTATCAATAGGCTGTGTTCCTCTCCAAAGGTCAAAGTTGTGATGGGTTACCCAAGGGTCGCCCGCCTGATATGTATTATCCCCTCTATTATTATAGATGGCATACTGATTGGCAGCAGTGATTGAACCCGATTGAGCCAGCTCATCAAACACATCAATTAAAGGCTTCTCACATTCTTCGGACAAACCTAATATATTGGCTGCCCAATAATTCATCTGTGTATTAATATTAATGGTATATTTGCCCTTCCATGAAGCCGATAATGCGGCATTCCATTTGCCCGTAAGGTTGAGCGGCTGCGACTCATAAATATCAATATCCCCTGATGTAGAGCCATCTCTTGAACCGGATATCAACAGATATTTGCCATAGTTAAATTCAAGCACAGCCAACTGATTGTCACCTTCAGAATACGTTGTTGACACGCCTGTTTTTTTCGCATCGGACATACTGTTTCCCGCACCGACCGTAAAGCCAGACTTGCCGTTTACATCTTTACGAATACGTTTTTCGGTAGGAACATCAGAAAAATCTTTTCCATCTACATTTTCAACAGAAAGTGATGATGCCTTAAACAATGGTGAAAAATCTTGTATATGTCTTTCTTTTATCTGATTATAATTTTTTGCCTTGATATTATTGATATACACTGCACAATCTTTTGCTGGCTTTGTATTGTCAAGACTTAAGTAATCTACATAATTGGAAGCGCCTACCACATAAATTGTAGCTTCCTTTCCGCCCTGAACCTGTACGGTTGTATTATCTTCTGATACTGAAAATGTGCCATCACCTTCCAGAAGCATATGTGCTTCAAATGAAATGGCATTAATTGTTGATGGAACATCCGAATTTTTATTGCCATCGGTGACAGAAGCGACTAATTTTACTTCTTTGTCACTAACTTTTTCATATTTAAAATAGCCTTCATTATTGTGATATGTATGAAGCTGCGCACTAAAACTCAGTTCTTTATCGGATGAAACATGCGTAACAACCGCTTGGTCTGGATAACTTGCAAAGGTTTCTCTTGTAAAATGTGTATTATTGTAATCATAGTCAACAGTCACAATACCTTTTGTCATATCAAGACTTTTTGTATAATTTGTTGCCTTTTCATGTGTTTGATTAAAATCCAAATACACCTCAACAAATGACTTGTACGCGTGCTGTGAAGACGGACTTCCAAGAAATGTAGCTTCTACCATACGTTCCATAGAATATCGCTGTTGTACCGCCTGCGCATCTTTTGCATTATTCACCTGAAGCGCCTGATACGAAATTGACATTTTTGAAAACTCTGGATATTTTGCACGGAAAGCCTCATCACCAACCAAAACATTGGCAGAGCCAATTGGTGCTGGCGAACCGTCCGCATTGGCGCCTCTATAATATTTCCAGCCATCCACTACGCTGCCGCTTGTCTGATTGGTTGTAGAAATTGTCTGTGCTTTCTTTGCCGCATCCATGCTTGTAATCGTATTTTTATTTTCATCTTGAATCGTACCATATGGCGAACCGTCCCAAATCGTGTCCTCATTAATCTGAATAACCTCTTTGTCAATGCCGCCTGCTATCATACCAGCCATTCTGCCATTGCCGACAGGATAACTGTATGTCCATAAATACTCCGAATATGCCCAATCGTTTAATGTTTCCCCTGCTCTTGCATAAGGACTTTGATGACCACTGCTACTTTTCGATGAAGCATTTGGGTCTACCTCTGCCATATTGTTGTATTTTGTCGTTGAATCTTCATCCAGCACCGTCTCCACACAAGTGTTTGTCCACATCGTGGTCTGAGGGTCAAACTTTTTTGCTTCGTCACTTGCCTTCACGCTCACCTGTGGCAAAACAAATGATGTTGCAGTTAATGAAACACAAGAAAAAAGGCAAAATGCCTTTTTTAATGTACTTGTTTTTTTCATTTTTCCTCCGTTCTTTGCGCTTTTTGCACAATCTTTAATTTGTAATCCCCCTAATTTCCCTCATTTCATTGCATCATAATTTTTTGCTACATCTAACACCTCCATTTATACAAAAAAATTTATAATAAATATCTTTTTTAGAGACATTTATAATCCTATTATTATACTTCCTGCAACTGCATTTCTTGAATTTGCCGGTATGCTTTCAACTTTTGCAAAACATATTAAATCCAACTACAATCAAAATGATAATTATGCACACACTTAAGAATATATCTTCCTGAAGCAGCAATGCAATCACCATTCCAACAGCAATCCAAAACATAATAAAACCAAGCATTCTGCAACACATAATTACCGCCTGAATTTACCTTCTTTCCTATAATATATGCTGCTGCCTATAAATAATTACTGATTTATGCCTTTATAAACTATTTATTCTACATTATTTGACATTTCATCAATAACTTCATCAATATCTGAATCTGTTTTTACCTTTCCAAATTTGCCTGAAATTCTATCCACAATATCTGGAACCATATCAATCACTTTTGTTATGGTATCTTGATTTTTAATATTAACAAGCTTTGTCGCGCCATTTTGAATGACTAAAACAGCACTTGGTGAGATTTTTCCTGTCATCGCGCCGCCTGCATTATTTTTCTTTTCTCCAGCAAACGCACCTGCACCCACGCCAAATGACACGTCAACTAAAGGAAGTATAATCGTATCATTTACAGTCACAGCATCGCCGACAACCGTCTTTGCTGATATAAATGAGTCCATTCCTTTAAAAAGTGATGCTACTGTTTGGTCAAAATTGTTCTCTGCCATATGAATCCTCCATTTATTCTTGCTCAACGTTTAATATATTTCCTAACCTGCTTATTCCTATAAACCTTTAACGCTATGATTGCTATTGGAAAAAGCTGGATAGAACCCTTTATATAGATATTTCCTTCTATGATTTCCTGCTCAAAATCAGGATAAATCGTTATATTCTTACCGATAAAACCATACAGTGACGCTGCATACATCGCCGCTTTTCCTGTTGTCTCGGCATCTTTTAATCCAAAATGGATATAAGCTTCAACCTTTTTAGGTTTTAGAATCGTTAAAAGTTTCTTTACCTGCACCCATAAAAAGGCAACCATCTCACGATTCTTAGGGTCATTTATCATATCGGAAATTTCTTTTGATTTTTTCGTTATCGTTTCTTTTGTCACTTTTATTTTTTGAATCAAAGCGATTATCTTTTGTATGATATCTATTATTTTATTCTTAATAATCAAAAAAATATTCTTTTTTATTTTTTCATGCTCTCTCACATCTTCTTCAAAAACACCTGTTTCAAATAAATGTTCTTCATATTCAATATTCTCTTGATTGATTTCTATATCAGACGTTTTCTTATCGGAATCCATCGCTTGATTCTTATAATCATTTTCCATTGCTGTTCTATCAATAGATTCTTCTGGCTTATCAAAGAATATATCCTCTTCATGGAATGGATGTTCCTCTTCATCAAACACTGAATGTTCTTTCTTTTTACGGCGTTTTTTGGTATCTTTTTTTTCTATATGTTCTTCATCATTAGAATCCTTTTTTGATGATTTTAAATTAAAAAAAAGTATTTTTATGCGAATATTCAATCCTTCTTCCAGATTAAACAAACATTTTATTCGCAATAAATGGAACAGCCATGTCACTTTTGCCTGTATTATAGGAATGCCATCCTTATATTGTGCCTTTGCGGTATATCGGATAGGCACAAAAAGTACTGCTGCAACGGTTAGAATTATAAGCCCCAGTAATACAGCTATTATTATTCCAATTATTTTTAATATCAATAGCACTACATGAAGCATTGTCTCTCCTTACATTTACATTCTTTTTTCATTTCCAAAATGCAGATATTTCGGAATATCAAACCCTTTGGTCGCCTGATAAACTTCATCAATAATTGTTCGTACAACCTCTAAAGCTTCCTCTTTGCCTTTTGCAATTCCAACAACATAAATGGTATCTTGCACCTTTTTATTTTTAAAATAAGGCTGTTTTAAAAAATCAGCCGACATAATATCAAGCAAATTTTCTTTATTGGAAGGCAGCATAATAAGAAAAGTATCAAATGTCAACCGACTTTTTGCTATTTTGCCAAATATTTTATATTTTACTTTTCTTGCATTTTCTCCATAATAAAGCTTTTTATACCACTTCATAGACTAGCCTTCCATTATTGATTTTAAGATTTCTACCGCAGCCATCTGCTCTGCCTCATCACTACATTGTATCAACGACATATTAATATAATGTTGTATCTCATTGGTGTTGTTAAACAAAACGGGAAGTTGTGAAAATACGGCTGCCATAACCGCTCTTTTCACGGGCTGTCCTAAATTCTTAAACGATTTTTGCATATCGTCAATCAGACGTTCACAAACCGTATCTGCATAAGAATTATCAGGTATTTCCATATACGACGCATCGCTGCCTAACATGACAAAATCACTGCCTGACTGAAGCTTTGTAACCATTTTTAACGATTGAAAAAGCGCATTTACACCAAATGTATCCAGTTTATCCTTATACATATCCCAAGCATCATCTAACACATACTCATTTTTCTGGGTAATCGACAAAATATTTTCTTGAACACCCTCAAAGGCAATAAATTTATCTGCTATTTTTTCAAACGATTCACGATTATAAGAATTATTATTAGATACAGTTCCATCTAGTGAACCAAAGCATTGATTATTGATGCTTCCTATTATCTCTTTGGCAAGAACGGTCTGCGTTGTACTTCCAATTGAATAGTCTTGCATAAGTGCTGCTGTATATAAATCATTAATTAACTGTGCCAAAAGCACCATATTATCCGACAAATGATTTATTTTTTCAATGCCTAGCTTTAATTCTTTATCCAACGTATCATACATTGTGGCATCGATTGTTTTATAATCCGTCTTTACCAGTATATCCATTATTTTCTTATATTCATCAAAATCATGTTCGTTTATTGCCTTGCTTTCTGTCTGCTTTTTAGAAACGGAAAGCATGGCTGTACTTCTAATCGAATAATCAAAGTCGTCAATGGTGCCTTTTTGCGCTCCATGATACAATGAAAAGGCTTCTCTTACATAAGAAAAAAAACGCTCTTTCGACAGTCTCATAGGAAGCTGCCCAACCAATTCTGCAATCTTACTGTTTACTACAACATTGTCTTTTTCTGAAAAAATATAATGGATTAAATCATTGGTAAGATACGTATTATAGTATTCTTTGTCAAACGAATAGTCTTTGTTGTCTTTAAATCGATATTCCACTCGATTCAACACATATTCATATATTCTTAACTGGTCAATAACCGAAACTATAATGCCCATAATATCCATAACATCTTGACGCATCACTTTTAATTGTTCGATATCCATTTGATTATCCAGATAATTTCGGATAAATAAATGAAAACGATGATATAGATTATTACATAAATCATGGTTGTATCTCTTTTTGTCCACTGCATCAAAATGTATATCACAAGCTGTATAATAATTCATAGAAAGCTTGACTAAACTTAACGCATGATACAAAGAAGCCATACTTCTGCCATATTTTTCAAGATTACTATTCAAATTTTGCCCTTTACTTATCTTAGAAGAAATTGCATCTAAATCTCTCATACATTTAACCAATACTGCTGCTAAACAACGGTATCGTCCTCCTTTAAGTTTCGCCATTCAGTTTGTCAAAAATATCACAAAAATCAAATGTTGCAAAGTAATCCTTTGGCGTTTCTGCCCTGCGAATCATCTGCACGCTTCCGTCTTTCTTCAACAACAATTCAGCCGATTTAAGCTTTCCATTATAATTATAGCCCATCGAAAAACCGTGCGCTCCTGTATCATGAATAATCAAATAATCTCCCATGTCAATCTTAGGAAGTTCTCTGTCAACCGCAAATTTATCATTATTTTCACACAACGAACCCACAACATCATAAACATGGTCGCATGGCTCATCTTCCTTGCCCGCCACTGTAATATGATGATAGGCTTTATAGATAGCTGGTCTCATAAGATGGACGGCACAGGCATCGACCCCTATATATTCTTTATGAATATGCTTTTCATTGATAGCCTTTGTAACCAGACAGCCAAAAGGTCCTAACATATAACGACCAAGCTCTGTATAGATGGCAATATCATTCATTCCCAAAGGTGTTAAGACTTCGTCATATACTCTGTGTACATTTTCACCGATAACAGCAATATCATTTGCTTTTTGTTCTGGTTTATAAGGAATACCAATACCGCCTGAAAGATTGATAAAACGGATATCGGCTCCTGTTTTCTCAAAAAGTTCTACTGCCAATTCAAACAATATCTTAGCAAGCGTTGGATAATATTCATTGGTTACGGTATTGCTGGCTAAAAAGGAATGAATGCCAAAATGTTTTACACCCTTTGATTTTAAAATCTTAAACGCTTCTATAATCTGCTCATGGGTCATGCCATACTTGGCATCGCCCGGATTATCCATAACGGATGTTCCAAGTTTAAAATATCCGCCTGGATTGTATCGGCAGCTTATCGTATCTGGCAACGAACCACCTAATGCCCGCTCTAAAACTTCAATATGTGTAATATCATCAAGATTGATAATCGCGCCTACTTTGTTGGCATACTGGAATTCTTCTATCGGTGTATCATTGGAAGAAAACATCATTTCCTGTGGCTTATAATCCAACGCATGTCCCATCATCAGCTCCGTCATAGAAGCACAGTCCACACCACATCCATACTCTTTTAATATTTTTAATATAAATGGGTTTGGTGTTGCCTTAATAGCAAAATATTCTCTATATCCTTTATTCCATGAAAATGCTTCCTTCAGACGCAAAACATTGTCAATAATTCCTTGTTCGTCATAGAGGTGATAAGGGGTAGGATAGGTCTTATCAATCTCTTGTAATTGCTCTAACGTCACAAATGTCTTCTTTTTGTCCATCATTCAACCTCATTTCTGTTCTTTTACATATCTTAACAAATCGTAGCCCACATGCCTTATTTTGTCAAGAAATATTATTGCAGCATATCTTCCAAAAATTTAGCGGCATCACGGACACAATCTTCACAGCTTCTAAGCATAACGCCTGTATCAATACCTTTTAACGTCTTGCAAGTCACGGTCTGATTGCTCTGTTTAAAATTGTTTACAATGTATTTTGCTGCCTGCATGGCTTTGCCGCGTCCTGCTTCTTTGTTGGCAAGCCCAACTACTGTACAGGCTCCTGTAATTGCCCCGCAAGTTCCCTCTAGCGTTCCGCCTATGCCTGTTCCTAAAGATTGTGTGATTGCAGCCATTGTAGCCTCGTCTAAACCTGCATAATCACAATACGTACAGGCTACTGCCTGCGCACAATTCATTCCTTTTTTCTTTTTATCAACTGCCAGTTCTACTCTTGAATCCATCTCAATCCTCATTTCTTTTTATATCTTTTACTTATTCACCTTTTTGCACGGTTCTAAATCCATTCCATTATACTAAAACCTCCCTGCATTTTCAATGAAATACCAATAAAGTCCTAAATGGAATTTATAACTTCTTACAAAAAAACAGATATATTCCAGTTGAAATTCACCTTTCACGCTGAAATATATCTGTTTTTTATGCACAACCATACTTATTGCATATTAGGACAGCCCACAAATGCCGTAGCCTCCACTTCCACATTGTCTGAATAGTCTACTTTTCTTAAATTGGTGCAGTCCGCAAATGCTTTTGTACCTATTTTTTTAAGTGAATTTGGACAAACAACTTCCTGAAGATTGGTACAGTTTTCAAATGCGTGATTTCCTATCTCCTCCACACCTTCCGGCAATTCTACTTTAATGATATCGTTTCTTTCTGCAAATAAATCCTCTGTTATTTTTGTAAAGTCACTCATATCAATCTCTTTAAATGTCTTGTTGTATAAATATACTTTTATTCGGTCTTTCATATCACCCCTCCATTCATAATTCTTTAATTTTTGAAATCAGTGAATTGACAAGTGAAGCCTGTGCCTCATATAAATCATATGGACTGTTGCTTCGCACAGTATTCTCTGATTGTTGTACAGCATGAAGCCATGCCGCATTTATTAAATTAATGTTGGGGTTCTTCAATATATCTTCACCATCAACATTTAATTCCTCAAGTACAGACTTGCTGTGATTATCGAACGTTCTCTTAATAAGATATTTATTGCCGTCCGGCAAATCTGCCGACTTGCTTTGTATTTTTGTAACACTTGCCGCTGGGAAAGCGCTGTATGAGACAACGCCCATATCTGCATTGGATAAATTGGTCTTTGTACTTCCATCAATAGTCCATGAATCCCCCTCCAATGCACCGCCTAATAAATCATTAATTTTATGTATGTAATTGATGGTTTCATCATATGGCGGAACACCCCCATATTTCTGCACGGAACCACAACCTGCATTATAGCCTGCCAACGCTAAAGATACATTGCCATTATAGTCCTCTAACAGCCATGACAATAGCTTTGCGCCTCCAGTAATACTCTGCCTTGCATCGTAAGGATTGGTCACACCATAGCTTTGTGCCGTTGCAGGCATAAGCTGCATAATGCCCATCGCACCGCACCATGACGTCGCATTGGGGTCCATTCCAGACTCCGCCTGCGCAACCGCCTTTAAAAGATTGACGTCAACACCATATTCATTTGACACGTCTTGAAAGATACTCTCTAAATCATCATCAATCATACGGTTAAACATTTCATCAAACTTTAAATTCTTTGTACCGACAGCATTGTTATAATTATCTACGCGGTAAATATTGCCGTCAAGTATACCATAAATACTATATAAATCCATTACCAAACACCTTGTCTTTTCATATTAATGTATACCTCATATGCCTTCTCAAGAATTTGTTTTTCATTTGGAAAGCGCAAGAGATGATAAGCCTCATGGTATTTATAAAACCCTGAGTCTTCAAAAAATTCTTCCCTTTGGGGCTTATTATAATAGCTATTCGCCTGCATTAAAAACCAATTAACTTTTTTATAAACTGTATCCTTTGCTGTGCTGAATGTATACTGAGTAGTATCAATAAACTGTTTAATAACTGCGTTTGAACCGCCTTCCTCTCGGACCTCTCTTATAGCAGTATCCTCAAAGGATTCGTTTGCCTCAACCGTCCCCTTAGGTAGAACCCAGCCTTCATACTTATTCCTGTACTTTTTATATAACACAAGTACCTTCCCTCTATATATTACCACACCGCCACAGCTTGTTGCCTCTATCATTGTAATTCCTCCGGTTCATGTAGCGTGTTCTTTCTTAAAAACATTATACAACCCTGTATGAAGTTAATCAACCAAAAAATGAATCCAATACATTTTTTGCTACCTGCTGCGCATTAGCAACTTTCGTATATCCGCCTTCCAATATCACACATATAGATATTTGAGGATTGTCATATGGTGCAAATCCAACAAACCAAGAATGGGCATTATCACTGCTGTCATACTGGGCAGTCCCTGTTTTTCCGGCAGCCTCATACGATGCATTCCTAAAGAGATTGCCTGTTCCCTGCATAACAACGCTTCTGCATAAATCTGATATGGTTGATGCCTCATCCGCTGTACATATCTGCGCTCTAACTTCCGGTTGTATCTTTTTTAATACCGTTTTTTCACTTGTCTGTATGGTGTCTACAAGATAAGGTTTCATCATAACACCCTCATTTGCAATAGCTGATATAATCATCAAATTGTGTATTGGCGATATCATGGTTTTTCCTTGTCCAATAGAAGTCTCCTGAACTAAACTTATCCCTGAATTTGCATCCAAATCAAAGCTGCTGTCGCTTGTATCCATCCCAATTTTAAGGCTTTGATTAAACAGGCTGTTCTCACAAGTCTCCCTAAATTTTTGTAAATCCAATTGACATCCAATTGTAGAAAAGGCTGAATTACAAGAATTTGAAAAAGCATCGATAAGATTCTCAAAACCATGCGCCGTTTGGTCAAAACATGGAATTGTTGTACCTCCCTGCACATATGCACTCCCATCACATTCATAAGAAAAACTGCCATACGCACTATTTTCTCTTATATATTCCAAAGCAGTCATCACTTTAAATGTTGAACCTGGCGCATATAAACCTTTTGTTGCCCGATTTAGCAATACGGAATCTGAACTGTCATACGACAGCCACTCTTCATATTTCTGGGCTGCATCGTTTGGGTTGTAATCCGGTTTTGACACCATTGCAAGAATTTTCCCACTGGAAGGCTCCATCGCAATCACTGCGCCTTTATTTTCTCCCAATGCCTGATATGCCGCTTCTTGCAAACTTGGAATCAATGTTGTTACACAATCATTGCCTCTGGATTTCTTTCCTTGCAAATCAGCACCCAACTCTTTTATTATATTCCCGTCCGTTGATAATAATTCAAAATTTGCAATTCCTTCAATTCCTGTCTTTTCACTTTTTAACCCAACAACATGACAGTACATATTGGAAAATGGATAATGCCGATATTCTTCACCATCTTCGTTTATCTGTGTGCTTGCAAGCACAGTACCATCGCTGGCTAGGATATCGCCTCTCACCACTTTATCCTGCTGTGTATCAATCATCTTATTATAAGGATTATTAATAATTTTAGGAGCTACAACCACATTAAAATATACCAAATATACAGCCATAGTCAAGAATAATCCAATAAAAACAAAAGAAATTACATTGGTTTCATGATTTCTTAAACTTTTTCTTCGCTTTTCATAGATATCACGGCTTTTTTTATTTTTTGTTTTTTTTGCTCTTCCCTGCTGATTCATTCAATTCACCTTCATCTTGCCTCATATTGTACATGCCATTAATCAATGCAAACATGATAAGAGAACTTACCATCGAACTGCCTCCATAACTGACAAACGGCATTGTCACACCAGTCATCGGTATCATCTTCATGGCACCGCCAACCGTCAAAAACACCTGAAATCCATATGTCACACCTAATCCTACCGCCACAAGTCTATAAAATAACGTTTTACATCTTGAAGCAATATTCATCATCAGAATAAGATTATTTAAACAAATCAAAATTAATGCCACAGCAAAGATAATGCCAAACTCTTCCGTTATAGCAGAAAACATAAAATCTTTTTCCACGACTGGAATTTTTCCAGGCAGACCTTGTGCCAGCCCATATCCAAACCATGACCCCATACCGATTGCAAACAGCGACTGACAAATCTGATATCCTGTCGTATCTATCGTTGTCCATGGGTCCCTCCAAATCGTCACTCTCTGTTTGACATGACCAAACACAAAATAAGCCAAAACAGCAGCGGCGATTCCTGCTATAAGACCTGTAACACACAATCCTATCTTCTTTGTAGCGACATACAACATCATAATATATACAACAAAGAATATTAACGCTGCCCCTAAATCTTTGGATACAACCAATACAACAACATGCACAACGGCTACAACAGTAACAATAATAATCTGTTTGATACTCGTTGTTTTATTAAACATAGCAGCCACAAACATGACAAACAAAATTTTAGCAAACTCACTAGGCTGAATGGATACAGGCCCCAACGAAAGCACCAGATTAGCTCCATAGACAGCGCTGCCAAATAGTACTGCCACCAACACACCTAAACTGACAACACCATATACCCACCCAATATTTTTAAGACACCGCACTTTTTTTAAAATCCATGGAACAAAAAATGTTACAATGGTTCCTGCTATGGCAATAACAAACTGTTTGATGGCTTTATCATAATTAAGACGCGCCAGCATAACAAATCCAACAGACAACAGCATACACATATTGTTTACTAACAGTCTGGAAGCTTTGGGATACAGCACATCATAAACAACAATAATCACAAACAAGTAAATAAATTGGGCAAAGTAAAAAATTAAATATTTAATATCTTCATCATTTAGTTGATAAAGCAGCAAAAATCCTAACAAATGCGACAGAAACATCAATATGTTTTGGAATATATATATTTTTTTCCTTATATTTTCATTTTGAGACGATGCTCCATAATAACTGGCAGCAACATAAAAAGCAATAAAAAAGGCAAATATATACTTTGCAAGCTCAATAAATACTACTCTCATTATCTTCCTCTAATAAAATGCTTTGATTTTTCTAATCAACTTTATTTATAAAATGTCCTGTCCATTTTATATCATCACAATTTATTTCATTTTTATTCAATATCCATTTTAAGAATCTATTATAAGAATCTCTGTCCATACATACCTCTGGCATATCATAGCGTATAAAATCAGGCTTTATCTTCTCTATTTTATCAAAATGACTGGTTAAATCAAGAATCTTAGGACTCCATATAATATTATAACATTCCTTACATCTGCATGATACAGGCATATTTTTATTGAGATAAACCGTTTTGCTGCCGCCGTCACATGTATCATATGTCTTTTTCACACACTGCTTAGAAACCATAACTGGAATCCTTCCATAAACGATACATTCGACAGGAACACGCCAATCAACGGCTGCTATCTCATTTACATTTAATTCATAGGGAAATGCTATTCGTTCAAGCTGTAATCCGCTCTCTGAAACGATTTTTATAAACTGTAACACAGCCTCACTGTTCCAACAATACAAATTTGCATCCAATCTTACTTTTATAGGCAAATCCATCTTTTTTGCTATTTCAGACAATAATCCTATCTGTTCAACATTTCGGACAACAAAGGTATCTATATGATGTTTACATGCTGTTTCTATCAATACTTTATACGAACAAAGCTGCTCTTGTGTTATCATATAAGAAAGCGCTATTGCTACCGTCCTGCCCTCTACCTTAAATTGGTCTATCACTTCCCAGCCTTTATCCGTATCGCAAATGCTGTAATCCATATAAACCTCTTGAAAATAGACCGCTTTATCTACGTTTAAAATAGAATCACAAGCTATTATATTAGGCGCGCTGATTACATGGCAAAAATGGTCTTTATCCTCACAAGCTAAAAACAATGCGTTCGACTTGCCACTGGATTTTATCTTTGGCTCTTTAAAAAAACGCTGCTTTTCTCCAATAATAACATTACATAACGCTTTAATACCACGACGCCTTATATCATTAAGCTGACTTGATGGTATAAACACATCACCCTTTATTACAATTTTTATATCGCCTGCAATAAAGGGGGAATCTCCCAATTTCATCAATTTTTCTGTACATGTTTTTTCATCGGATATATTTTTTAACGCTTTTTCTATTATATCGCCAGTTACATAGACGGTCTGTCCTAACGCGGAAAGTTCAAGCGTCAATGTAGCGCCACACTCTGCAAACAATGTCATATCAACCTTTGCTTTTGCACCAGAGGCCTTTTTTACATACTGCTGCTCTACATCACTGGCAATCACTGCATTTTTTGTTCTGTAAAGCACACGCCCCTTAAACAGAGGATACTTTTTAGGCAAGTTGACAACAAAGGTATCGTTTTTATGGACATCTTCTCCGCTTGAAAAGGAAAAATCCGAATCAATCTCAAATACATCTTGTTTATGAATGGCTCTTAAAGCCTGAAACGTCACTCGCCCATTGATATTTTCTTTTACCTTTAACGCTTTCGTCCCCATATGATTTGGTCTTGTAACCGACATCATATCCTTACCTTTTATCGTATTATAATATCCTGTTGTAAATGCGCCCCGATTATAAATATCCATAAGATAATTGATATCTTCCTGCGATACTTTATACCCAGACCTGCCATTACTTAAATACATATCTGCATATTTTCTATACATAGCAGTAACACCCGCAGCATATGTAACATTTTTCATACGACCTTCAATCTTAAGGGCATACACTCCTGCTTCTATAATATCCGGCAGTATCGTTAATGTACATATATCTTTTGGACTGAGCGCATACGCATGTTCTTTATCATTTATGATTTTATGCCTATCATTGGCAATACGCTCTGATACCTCATAATCCAGCCGGCATGGCTGCGCGCATCTTCCTCTGTTTCCGCTTCTTGTGCCATTCATACTGCTCAGTAGACACTGCCCTGAATAACAGTAACACAATGCGCCATGCACAAAACTTTCTATCTCAATATCACACGATTGATGAATGGAGGCAATCTCAGACAACGTAAGCTCTCTTGCTAGGACAACACGAGATGCTCCCATATTCTTTAACAGTTTTGCGCCATAGCTTCCTGTAATAGTCATCTGTGTGCTAGCATGTATAGGCATATCTGGAAAATAATCGTGTATTTTCTTAAATACACCCATATCTTGAACAATCACGGCATCCAGTCCCGCTTTATAGTAAGGCATCATATAATCCAGCAACTGTCCCTCAAGCTCGTGATTTTTTAAGAGTGTATTTACTGTTAAATAAATGGATTTTCCTCTTAAATGAGCATATTCAATTGCTTCAATCACCTGCTGTTCATTTAGATTTCCTGCAAATGCTCTGGCTCCAAATAAATTCCCACCAAGATATACGGCGTCGGCGCCTGCATTGATAACCGCTTTGCATATATCCAACGAACCCGCAGGCGCAAGTATTTCTACCTTATTATCTCTCATTTTTAGCCCTCATTATAATTCTTTGTTCGTTTTCTTATATCTTCCACGTTCCGATTAAATCGTTCATCCACCGTCTTATTGACTTTTGAAAGCTCTTTTTTTAACGCCTCTATCTCTTTAGCCTGTGAATCTAATTTAATATTGGCTGATATCAACTCGTGCTTTAAATTGTAGATTTCTTGGTCTTTTTTCTCTATTTCTTCCGATATGTCATCACACATAGCCTTCGCCTTAAAATAATCATCGGCAAGATTTAAGTACATAAGATTTGTGACAACATCAAAACCAAGCCTTGTCATTCCTCTTCCTTCGACAATTTCCTGCATTTTATCGTTAATGTACTCCGCAAGTTTTGTAAGATATTCTTTGCTCTCGTATCCGCTTATCTTAAATACTTTACCACCAATCGTTACTTCCGATGTATTTACTGATGCCATATGTACCACCACTCTACCCTTCCCAAACAAGAACCTTGTTATAAAAAGTAACAATGTCTTTGCCAATAACAATTATCTTGTTTTACAAGTCATCTGCTTATTGCTATTATACAACAGCATTGTATATGTGTCAAAAAATAGATAATTCCCTCAATTTATCTGTATACCAAGATTTTTATATGCCAATTCGGTCGCAACCCTTCCTCTGGCGGTTCTGTTAATAAATCCATTCTGTATTAAATAGGGTTCATACACTTCTTCCAATGTGCCGGAATCCTCGCCAATAGAAGCAGACAACGTATCAATACCAACGGGTCCGCCCTTAAATTTTTCTATAATGGTTGTAAGAATCAATCGGTCATTTCGGTCTAGTCCGTTTTTATCAACTTCCAATAAATTAAGTGCATAATCGGCTACTTCCGCTGTAATCCTGCCATCATATTTAACTTGTGCAAAATCTCGTACTCTTTTCAATAACCGATTGGCAAGTCTTGGTGTGCCTCTGGAACGCCTTGCCATCTCATATGCGCCTTTATCATCTATCTCAACGCCCAATGTTTTTGCAGAGCGCAGCAAAATCGTTTTTAACTCTTCAACACTGTAATATTCCAGATGGTTTACAACGCCAAACCTATCCCTTAACGGCGCTGACAACAGACCTGCTCTAGTGGTTGCTCCAACCAATGTAAACTGTGGCAATTCCAGTCTTATAGACCTTGCTGCTGCACCTTTACCTATCATAATATCAATTTGATAATCCTCCATCGCTGGATACAGCACTTCTTCCACCTGCCTGTTGAGACGATGAATTTCATCCACAAAAAGAACGTCTCCCTCTGCCAGATTATTCAGTATAGCTGCCATCTCTCCTGGCTTTTCAATAGCAGGACCTGACGTTACTTTTAAATGTGTTCCCATCTCATTTGCTATAATTCCTGCAAGCGTCGTTTTTCCCAGTCCTGGCGGTCCGTAAAACAACACATGGTCTAGTGCATCTTTTCGCTCTTTTGCCGCTTCAATATACACTTTTAAGTTTTTCTTTACTTTATCCTGTCCGATATAATCGCGTAAACTCTCAGGACGAAGACCACTTTCTATCTTCATATCCTCATCTGTAAACTCTGTTGAAATAACCCTTCTCTCCATAATTTTCCTCTCATTTCGGCACTGCTTTTGCGCAAATCATTGAACCCTTACAACATATGGATGTTTTTAGCCTAAATTTTTACATCGTTGCCAGTTTTTTAAGTGCTTCCTTCAATATTACTTCCGAATCCTTTGATTCGATATCTTCTACTTGGCGGACTGCCCGAACAGCCTGCGCACTGCCATACCCCAACGCACACAATGCTTCTATCGCCTCATTTTGAGCCTCGCTGTCCGTCCCATCCGCTCCACTCTCATACAGTGCATTTTCTAATGCATCCTCTAAGGATACCTTATCTTTTAATTCAATAATTAATTTTTGAGCCGTTTTGCTGCCTATGCCCGGCGCGCTTGATATCAGCTTGACATCGCCTGAAATCACAGCAAATCTTAAATCATTTGGCGATATAGTCGATAAAATTGCCAATGCGCCTTTTGGTCCAATACCATTTACATTGATAAGCATCTTAAAAATATTCAAATCATCTCTTGTCAAAAATCCAAATAAACTGTGCGACTCTTCTCGTATCTGCAAATAGGTATACACCTTTACCGACTCGCCAATCTTGGAAAAACGAGAGATAACGGTCGCTGGCACCTTAATATTAAAACCAATGCCATTATTTTCAACGACAATGGTATCATTAAACACCTCAACCAACTGTCCTTTAACATATGAAATCATCTTTATCCTCATTTCTTTTTAGCACAGTCATTAATAAATTGCTGTGCTGTTCTTCCCGATATACCGCCATGACTTAGTTCCCATTTATTTGCCTCACTGC
Source organism: uncultured Eubacterium sp. (assembly GCA_947088865.1). Lineage (GTDB taxonomy): Bacteria > Bacillota > Clostridia > Lachnospirales > Lachnospiraceae > Lachnospira. Next base: position 72,919 of record CAMUHY010000006.1, read on the forward strand.
AAAGTTCTTCCTCGCTCATCTTAATACCATTTCTCTTTGCAAGCTGAAGGACAATATCAAAATATTCTTTTTGTGTTGGCTTTGAATAACTAATTTGACAACCAAAGCGATTAACTAATGACAACTTTTCTTCCATTGTATCCGACCTATGTAAACCATTCTTTGATTCGATATCGTTGCGGTCGTTCCAAGTTTCTTTTATCAAATGACGTCTGTTTGATGTTGCATAGATTAATATATTGTCAGGGCGTGTCTCCACACCGCCCTCAATTACAGCTTTTAAAAATTTATATTCAACCTCAAATTCTTCAAAAGATAAATCGTCCATATATATTATAAATTTATAATTTCTATTTTTAATACTTGCAATAACACTCGATAAATCCTTAAACTGATGTTTGTAAATCTCTATCATTCTCAGTCCTTTATCGTAGTACTCATTGACGATTGCCTTGATACTCGTTGATTTTCCAGTGCCGCTGTCGCCAAACAACAGCGCATTATTCGCCCGATTTCCCTGTATAAAACTTTCTGTATTCTCAATCAATTTTTTCTTTTGTATTTCATATCCAATCAAATCATCTAATTTTACCTTGTCCATATTATTAATTGGTTTAAAGAAAATGCTTCCATCTGCACGATTTCCAATACGAAAGGCGGCGTTAAGACCAAACATACCCACGCCGTAATCTTTATAAAAACAGGTAACACCGTCAAAAAATTGTTCATCTGTCTGGGCAGCAGCAAGCTTTTTGCTTAAAGCCTGAACTTTACAGCTTACATTGTGATTATACATCAATTCACTTTTACATATTGCCTTATAATTTGTAATAATCGAAAAACAATTGATTTCAAGCTGTTCTTCGATAACCGAAAAATCATAGTGAAACAACGTTCTAAAAATATGAATATCATTCATGGCAAAAAGGTTCACACTGCCTTCGTTTGCTCCTACCTTCTCACAAGTAATGCTAAATGGATTTTCTGTCGTCACCAGCAAAAAGGTTAAATAATTTTGCCAAAGGTTGCCGTCAAATCCATAATCCGTAGCTATTGTCAGCAAACGCTTTATCTGTGTATATATTTCTTTTATCAAATCATCTTTGGCTGTTTCTTTATCAGTAAACTGTTTAAAAATATTAGATATTTTTACTAATATTGAATCATCTGGCATCGCACCAAAAATAATTAATTTTGAAATTTCCTTGTACATATTGCTGCTTCCTTTCGTATATTTTATAGGCAGATAAGGAACTGTTTGAATTTTATTTTTAATATATAAAATAAATTTTTAATTAATTACATAAAAACCAATAAAAAGTTTCCTAATTACATAAAAAATATCATTTACAAATTTTTACTTTGCATTTCCGCCCGTTATATTATATAATAAATGAATGAAATTTTTTGTCAAATATTTTTATTTTTTATTATTATATTGACCTTTTGAAAAGTGATGCTATAATCAACAAGTAACTTTATATATTTTTGTAAAAAAGTGACAATAATTCATTTTTAAAAATGGAGAGATAACCATGAAAACAATTACAGCAATTAACACATTGGTATTTGTGTTGTTGACAGTGTTATATTTTTATCAGTTTATATATATATTCATTGCACTAATCCATGAAAAGAGACGTAAAAAATCGGAGTACACGCCAAAAAAGCAGCATCGGTTTGCATTTATTATTGCGGCTCGAAACGAAAGTGCGGTTATTGCCAATCTGATTAAAAGTATCAAAGCACAGGATTATCCATCAGAATTAATTGATATTATTGTAATCGCGGACAACTGTACCGACAATACGGCTGAGATTTCAAGAATGAGCGGAGCAATCGTATATGAACGCTTTGACAATCAGCTTGTAGGCAAGGGATATGCGCTGGATTTTGCATTTCAAAAAATAAAAACGGATTATGGCGATTATACAGCTTATGATGGTTACTTTATTTTCGATGCAGACAATATTATTTCTAAAAATTATGTTTCAGAGATGAATAAAACATTTGACCAAGGATATCGTGTTATTACAAGCTACCGCAACTCTAAGAATTTTGACACCAACTGGATTACATCTGGATATTCCATTTGGTTTTGCAGAGAAGCCAAATACCTTAACAATCCAAGAATGCTGTTAAAAACAAGTTGTGCGGTCTCTGGTACAGGTTATCTTGTAAACAGTGAAATTATCAAAAAATACAAAGGTTGGAAATGCAACCTTCTCACAGAGGATATTCAATTTTCTGTTGTCAATATTCTTGATGGCGAAAAGATTGGATATTGTTCTAATGCAATGTTTTATGATGAACAGCCTGAAACCTTTAAACAGTCATGGAATCAACGTATGCGTTGGTCAAAAGGCTTTTATCAGGTCATGTTTAAATATGGACGAGATTTAATTATGATGGCTTTTAAAAAGCGTCAAATGTTTATCTCCTGCTATGATATGTTTATGACAATAGCGCCGGCTACACTGCTTTCCTTTGGATTATTGGTGTTAAATATTATCTTTTTGATATTAGCGGCAGCAAATCCTCTTTTATTTAAACAACTTGTTCCAATCACATTAGAATCAGGCGTATTTGCCATTGCTAGTTTTTGTTTGCTTATGTTTTCAGTGGCGGCTATCACCTTGATAACAGAATGGAAAAATATTATAGCTTCTCCCAAAAAGAAAATTTGGTCGCTGTTTACTTTCCCATTGTTTATGCTTACATATATTCCAATTTCTTTAGTAGCTCTCTTTAAAAAAGTAGAATGGAAACCAATTACACACTGTGTATCTAAGACTATGGAAGAAATTGAATTACAGCAGCAATATAAACAGTAAATTTTAATTATTATAAAAAAGAATATTGCAAATCAAAATTGCATATGCTATAATGCCAGTAGGCAAAAATGTAATAAATAGTCCATGCAGGGCGACAACAAAAACCTCCAGAGCGCACATCTGGAGGTTTTTTATTCCTAATTTTGGCAATGGGAAGGCTTAAACCCATAGGCTAGTTACCGACTATTTTCTGTCACTGTCTAACCATTTGATAATATAGTGGCAAGCTACACCAACCGCAACAGCGACTATAAATGAATCTTTAACCGCTTAAGAACCATTGCTGTCACTATACCAACAACAATCCCTGCAACTGTTCCTGTAATAAGCAGGACAGGAAGATAATACAAAATAGCATCCGTTTCCATAATAATCACAGCAGCTATTATCTGCCCAATATTATGTGATACTCCGCCGGCAACACTGACACCAACCGTAGAAAACAATTCTATTTTTTTTAAAAGAATCATAACAACAATGCTTAACATTCCTCCTGTTATGCTAAACCAAAAACTTGTAGCATTGCCAAACAAAATAGAAGTCAGTGCAATCCTAAGTATATTGACAAATATTGCTTCCTTGACACCCACTACATATAAAACGGTTATAATGGCTATATTGGATATTCCTAATCGAACACCTGGCACTGGTATAGGTATTAAAATTAAACTGTCAATATAGCTAAATATCATTGCCAATGTCGTTAAAACACCACACATTGCTATATTTTTTACTTTTTTAGAATTTTTTTCACTATTTGACAACAGAATCCAGTTCACTCCCATCTCCAATAATTTCAACAACAACCCGATGTGGCATACATACAATATTTTCCCCAGTTTTGCTGATTTTCCCCATATGCTTGCACAGCTTGTCTGGACAATCTGCATCCGCCATATAAACATATCCATCTTGTATTACAATTCGGTTGCTGCCTCCTTGATATCCACTCACCACCCATTCTTTTGCTTGATGGAGAGAGCCTTGATATTGAATATCACCATTTATTTTAACCACAACCATACTTCCCTCTTTTTTTACAAAAAAATGAATAATACCAAAAAACAGCAATGCAACGGTGACTATAATCATTATTAATAAAATATCTCTTTTTATTTTCATATTCTTTCTTTTCATATTATTTTTTTATACTTAGTGCTGTGACTGCTCTTAGAGACAGCTAATAACTTGGATTTTGACAAAGAAACGCTGCAAAACTAAAATTTCATACCATATATATGGGCATAAAAATTTCATTTTGCAGCAGCTCTTTTATGAACAATATTTCTATTTATGAGAATAACTTTTTACTGATTTGTGATTTTGTTTTATAATAATCTTTTTCGGACACTTTTCTGCACACTTGCCGCAGCCCGTACACTTCGTCTGGTCGATATGCGCAATATTATTTTCTACTTTAATCGCATCAAACTCGCACTGCTTTGTACATAACATACAGCCAATACAACCCACGCTACATGCCTGCATCACGTCTTTGCCCTTATCTTTAGAAGAACAAGATACCGCATATTTCGACTCATATGGAATAAGCTCTATCAAATGTCTAGGACATGCAGCAACACATTTACCACACGCTTTGCATTTTTCTTTATCCACTATGGCTACTCCATTGACAACATGAATAGCGTCAAATGGACATGCCTTTACACAAGAACCATAACCCAAACAGCCATATGTACATGTCTTTGCACCGCCATTTGGAACAAACGGCATAACACTGCACTCTTCCACGCCAGAATACACATAATTTTCTTTTGCTTTCTCACAGTCGCCGCCACATTTTACAAATGCAGTCATACGCACAGTCTCACCGGCTTCTGCCCCCATAATAGAAGCAATCTTTGCAGCGGCAGGCGCACCGCCGACTGGACATGCCCCGCAGTCTGCCTGACCGGCAGCAATTGCCTTAGCCAACGCATCACAGCCAGCATAACCACAGCCGCCGCAATTATTTCCGGGAAGCTCCGCCCTAATATCAATCTCTTTTTGGTCAACCTCCACTGCAAACTTTTTACCCATAACGCCGAGAAAAAGTCCTAGTATCAAACCAACGCCGCCGACAATAGCCGCAGCTAACACAATACCCATCATATACTTTTCCTCCTCTTACAGTATACCAGAAAATCCAAAGAACGCAATCGACATAAGCCCTGCTGTAAGCAATACAATTGGCATTCCCTTAAAACTTTCTGGGACATCGTTATCTTCAATTCGCTCACGAATACCAGCTAATATTACAATAGCAATCATAAAACCTACTGCTGTTCCAAGACCACAAACAACCGATTCAATAAAATTATAACCATTTTGAACATTGGTCAATGCAACGCCAAGCACTGCACAGTTTGTTGTAATCAATGGAAGATAAACGCCAAGCGCTTCATAGAGCGGCGGCATACATTTCTTTAAAAACATCTCAACAAACTGAACCAATGAAGCAATAACAACAATAAATACAATGGTGTTAAGGTACGTCAACTCAAATGGCGTCAATATAAAATCATATATCAGGCTGCATATGGCAGAAGCTACCGTAATAACACCAATAACAGCACCGCCCATACCTGCTGCTGTGTTAATTTTCTTAGACACACCCAAGAAAGGACACAGACCTAAAAACTGGCTTAATACAACATTATTTACAAGAGCGGCTGCAATACCAATAATTAATAAATTCATCTATCTGTCCTCCCTACTTTTCTTTTTCTTCTTCATCACCAATATAATCTGGCACTTCTGCCGGTTTCATACCATGCGCCTTCTTTACTTTATTCATAACAGCAATTAAAATGCCAAGAACAAAAAACGCACCTGGTGCAAGAATAAAAATACTTGCAGGCGTATAGCCAAACTCAGTCAAATCTACCAAAGAAGAAGCACCCGTAGAAAGAATGGTTCCGCCGCCAATCAGCTCTCTTAAAAAGCCAAGCACTGTAAGCGCCGCTGTAAAGCCAAGCCCCATGCCAAGTCCATCAAAAATTGATAAAATTGGTGTATTCTTAGAAGCATAGGACTCTGCACGACCAAGAATAATACAGTTTACAACGATAAGCGGAATATAGATACCTAATGATTCATACAAATCCGGCAAATATCCCTGCATAAGAAACTGCACCATCGTTACAAATGAAGCTACAATAACGATAAATGCTGGCATTCTAACGCCATCTGGTATCACCTTTCGCAAAAGTGATATCAATAAATTGGACATAACCAATACTACTGTTGAAGAAAGTCCCATACCTATACCATTGATTGCTGATGTCGTAACCGCAAGTGTAGGACACATACCCAGTGTGAGAATCAATGTAGGATTTTCTTTGATAATACCATTATAAAGTCTTTCAACACATTTATTCAATACCAGCACCCCCTACCGTTTTAACGTTGTCTTCTATCAAACGGTTAAACAGCTTTAACGCTGCATTAATACCATTTGTAATGGATTTTGATGTGATTGTCGAACCGCCGATAGAGTCAATCTTATCATCGGAAGATGAGCCTGTGCCATCTTTGACAACACTAAATTGTTCTACTTTTACATCATTATATTGTGCTAAAAATGATGGGTCTGTCTTTGCCCTCATACCAAGTCCCGCTGTCTCACTGATGGAAAGAATGGACGTCCCCTTATAAGTTCCATCCGCAGCAATACCTACGGAATACTTAATATCGCCGCCATATCCGTCTCCTGCCACAACGGTAATAACAAAACCAAGAACTTTGCCGCCTTTTACACCCGCCACAACTTCTGTAATCTCATCGGCTGGAAAATCGGCTGCAACACCACAATACTTATTGCTGTCTGCAATCTCTTCAAAACTTTCAGCTTCGGATAACACATTTTTATATGCCGCCTGTTTTGCCTTCTCATTTTGCTCTGCAATCGGCGCTTTCGTTATCTCATAGACGCCCCCAAGAAGTATCCCTGCAACCAATGTAATGGCAAATAATATACAGGCATCTTTAACAATCTTTCCCATATTACTTCGCCTCCTTTTCAGGTTTCTTCTTGCCAAATGATTTTGGAACAGTAACTCTTTCTATCAATGGAACTAAAAGGTTCGAGAAGATAATCGCATAAGAAACGCCCTCTGCTGAACCGCCATACATTCTAAAGATAAAGGTAAGAATACCTAAAATGACACCAAATACCATTTTTCCCATCGGCGTAATTGGTGATGTAACATAGTCCGTCGCCATAAAAAATGCACCTAAAACAAGACCGCCTGCACACAACTCTTTTAATAGATACTCTGCCTCAAACTGATGACCCGGCGCAAGCAAAAAGATAAGTACGGCAAAGGTTGCTATGTAACATACTGGAATCCTCCATGAAATAATCTTTTTAACAAGAAGATAGGCAGCGCCAATTAAAAGACAAATAATGGATGTCTCGCCGATAACACCTGCGTGATTACCGATAAACAAATCCAACAAACTAGTAGCCTGTGCTGGTTCTGCTCCAGGCTTCAACACCGCTAACGGTGTAGCTCCTGAATAGGCATCGGTTACAAAGTTTGTCATTGGTCCTGTAAATGCAATTAAAAGAAAACATCTTGCTGCCAGCGCAGGGTTCATAAAATTTTGTCCCAAACCGCCAAACAACTGCTTTACTATAAGAATTGCAAAAATACATCCTATAATTTCATATCCAACATTTAATGTTGATGGAATATTCATTGCTATCAAAAGACCTGTAACGGCTGCACTAAAATCCATTATGGTAATCTTTTGATGCATAAAATACTGATAGATAGCCTCCGTAGCGACACATGTAACCACACCAATAAGAAGCCTTATACATGCATCCATACCAAAATTATAAATACCAAATATACAAGCAGGCGCCAATGCAATCAGCACATCTCTCATAATTGCTTGGGTTGTAACCTTGCTTCGTACATGAGGATTGCTTGATACGTTAAATAATTCGCTCACTTTTAATCCCCCTTTTACTTCTTTCTTCTGTTTGCTAAAACAATACTTCTCATTGCCTTAATCTGCTGTGTCAATGGTCTTTTTGCCGGACATACAAAAGAACAGCTTCCGCACATTACACACTCCATGCCATCAAACTTTACAAAGCCCGCCTCATCATTTTTTGCCGCAAAACTTGCAAGCTTTGCCGGAAGGAGATTACTTGGGCATCCTTCTCCGCAACGCCCACAGCGAATACATGCGCTGGACTCAATCTTTGACACAACATCGTCCTGAAAGACCAAAAGCGATGAACTTCCCTTGACAACTGGAACGTCCAGACTGTACATAGAAAACCCCATCATAGGACCGCCGGAAATATATTTTTGCGGCTCCCCAACGGCGCCTCCTGCTGCCTCAAGCAACTGTCTGTAATTCGTTCCAAGCCAGACATAGAAATTGCAAGGATTTTTCACACCATCGCCTGTCACCGTAATAATTCGTTTTGTCAGTGACTTTCCCTCAATAACAGCCATATAAATACTAAAAATCGTATCTACATTATGTACAATACATCCTGCATCGGCTGGAAGCATAGAAGAGTTAATGCTTCTGCCTGTCGTGGCATATATCAGACAACGCTCACCGCCCTGCGGATACTTTGTCTTTAACTCTTTCACCTCAATATTAGGTTCATCTGCCACTTTTCTTCTCATCTCTTCAATGGCTTCTGGCTTATTATCCTCAATGCCAATAATTCCCTTAGCATGGTCAAATAATGCAAGCGCTACTTTAAGCCCCATCACAAGCTTATCAGACTCCTCTAACATACGTCTGTAATCCGAAGTAAGATAAGGCTCGCACTCCGCACCATTGACAATAATATAATCAATCTGTTCTGGATTTTTGGGCGTAAGCTTCACATTGGTTGGAAATCCTGCACCGCCCATACCCACAACGCCTGCTGCCTTAATGCGCTCTCGTATCTCATCTCTTGAAAGCTCTTCTAATTTCTTTGGTACATATTCAACTTCCTTGTACTCACCATCATTTTCAATAATAATGGAATTGCACTTTCCGCCTGTTGCCAGTGTTCTTGGCTCAATAGCCTTAACTGTACCAGAAACAGATGAATGAATATTAGCAGAAATAAATCCCCCCGCCTCAGCAATGAGCTGTCCAGCAAGTACATAATCTCCCTTTGCCACAACCGGAACGGCTGGTGCGCCTATATGTTGAGACAATGGAAAGACCATCTCACCCTCATCAGGGAACAACTCTTTGATTGGCTTATCTTTAGAATACTCTTTACCATCAAAGGGATGTACTCCACCTTTAAATGTACATTTACCCATGACAAAATTCTCCTTATATGATTTTTCTATGTACTATTTTACATTAAAAAGTACTAAAAATCTACTGAAATTATACATTTTTTGTGACAAAATAACGACTTCCTTTATTTTCCATATAAAAAAGACAAGGACAGAAAACATCTTCTCTATTCCTCGTCTTTTTCTTTATTTTTACTTTTCTTTTATATAACTATATAACGACTTTTTTCTACTCATTTAACAATGAACTTTTATCAAACTTTCTGACATACCCTACCAACTCTTGTGATACGCTTGTTACCTTCTCTGTCATTATGGTACAATTTTCAACCATATTATGGATTCCAGATACATTTGCCGATGTGGATTCTGCCTGTTTTGCGTTTTCTTCTGCAAAAGAAGTGATATTATCTGCACTATTTTCAATAACGACCTTATTTCTATCAAGTTGTGTCATCTCAGAATCAATATCTTTAATCGCTTCCCCAACTTGGATAATTTCAGCATTTAATGACCTAAAAATACTACCTGTCTCTTCTACCTTTTTATTTTGTTCTGTAAAAGATTGTGAAACTTGCTCTGTAATTTGAACGCTGATATCCGAATTAGCAAGCAGTTCATTGACAATATTATTAATATGTTCTGTCGATTTTTTGGACTCATCTGCTAAAATTCTAACTTCTTCCGCAACAACCGCAAAACCTGCGCCATGTTCCCCAGCTCTCGCCGCTTCAATGCTTGCATTGAGCGCAAGTAAATTCGTCTGATTGGAAATATCGGAAATAATTTCTGCTGCTGTATGTATTTGCTGTGCTGATTGATTGGTTCGTTCTGTCTGATTCTTTACTTCTGCAATAGCAGCATTGCACTCCTTACTCATATCCATCAGCTCTTCCATAATATTCTCTGCATTCTGCTGATAGCTCTCAACAACTTCTGCACTCTTTGACAATGCCTTTACATTTGCATTAATATTTTCAATCGCCATGCTGATGGCGGCAATTTTATCTTTCATATCATATGTACTGTCTACTTGCGATACGGTATTTGTTGTAATGGAGTTTACATTATCTGATGTATTCTGCATAAAAGATTCCATCTCATGGAAAGTACTTTGAAATTCGGCTGATACACTTTCAAGTTTTTCTATGGAATATTTGATGCCTGTAATAACATCTGCAAAATCCGTAACGGCAGTATTGGCGGTACGCACCATCTCTCCTACGCCATCACTGCGCTGTGACAGTTTATTGATTTTATTTATCATTTTGCTATCATTGTTTTTCTGCGTATTGTTGCCCAAAAATATTGATACCAGCGGATAAAAAAATGTCCATAGCGACCTGATTACTAACGTCATCATTGCAATTATAAGAACTGCCGTCAAAATAGCAGCTACAAGAACTCCAATAATATCATTTGATAACAGCCACAATATAACCAGTTGAATAGCAAGCAACGGTGCAAAAAGTACAAAACCAACAAAAATAATTTTATTCCGCATATTCTTCTTTCTTATAATGTCCATATTAACTTCTATTCCTCCATTCCTTTTTAGCAGTCGTTGACAATCACGCATCACTTTGATAAACTGCTTATAATAATTATTTTGCCACTACTAAAATCACTCTGTCAATTATATCGAATTTTTAATAAAAAATCAAGAACACGAACAACTATAACATGAAAGGATTTCTATGAAAGTAATCCACAAGGTATTTGAACCTGCAATATTACCTGAAGATATCCATTTTTTACTTCAACTGGCATTTCCAGATACCAATTATACGATTTCGGATTTATTGTTTTGGGATATTGAGACAACAGGATTTTCCGCCAAAAACAACATATGTTATCTTATTGGCTTTGTATACTACAAACAGAACAAGTGGAATTACTGTCAATTTTTTGCAGAGCTTCCAGAAGAAGAACCAGACATTATCAATCATTTTTCTTCCCTTTTAAAACAATATAAAATTATTGTACATTTTAATGGAGATGGTTTTGATATTCCTTTTTTAAATACAAGAAGTCAGCTTTTAAAATTAGATATTGATTTTTCTTCAATATTACATATGGATTTATATCAATATGCTAAAAAAGCACACAAGCTTTTAAAACTTGAACAATATAAGCAAAAAAATATAGAACGTTTTATAGGTATCAACCGAACAGACCGCTTTGAAGGCGGTGATTTAATTGATGTATATCATATTTTTGTCCAAAAAAAGAGATTAAATAAAGAAACTCAACAGGAACTATCCGCACTGCTGTTTCACAATCAAGAAGATATTTGCGCTCTCCCTCCATTAAGTACTATTGTGCGGTATTCTTTGTTACCTGAAATCATTGCATTTTCAACATTGGGGTATTCTTTAAATGACACAAAAGACTTTGCAGGACATATCGTTAAAGAATTAACATTTACAGCCTCTTTGCCTAGTTGTATGCCTGCCGCAACCTCTTATGGCAAAGGACCTTTTTACATAAAATTATATGACCATATATTAAAATTACGAGTAAAGCTCCATCAAGGAGAATTGCGGCATTTTTATAAAAACTATAAAGATTACTACTATCTTCCCTCTGAAGATATGGCTATCCATAAAAGTGTATCTTTTTATGTTGATAAAAACTATCGCATACAGGCTAAAGCTTCCACCTGCTACCTTCGCAAAAAAGGACTCTTTGTCCCTCAAACAAGAGATGTTATATTGCCTGAATTTATAGAAAATATAAGCGATAAAACAAGCTTCTTTGAATTTACAACAAGTTTTTGTGAGAATGAAGAACAAGCTAAAAATTACATAAAAACCATTATCAAGGATATTTTATAAAAATTATTTTTCGCGTCAAAATATAATCCATAACAATATATCTTGTATAAAAACAATAGGGCTGTCGCATTAAAGATTAAATGTACAAGATAGCACTTTCCCTTATCAGGAAAAATTCGACTTGCTTGCATCAAACTTTCTTAATGTGACACCCTATGATTAAAAAAAATATCTGTTGTATATACCTGCAAATTTACAAAATAAATCTAGGACAATGCTTCCATTAACATTCCCGTACTTTTCTGTAAAAAAACAATTTATCAAACTCATATCCCAAATCTCTATGATTAATAATCTGTTCTGTATTTCCTACAAATAAACACCCATTGACAGGCATAGAGCGATTAAACTTTTTATAAATTTCACGCTTGGCATCTTCTGTAAAATAAATGACAACATTTCGGCATACAATCAAATGACAACCTTGTGGATAGCTATCTGTAAGGAGATTGCTCTTTTTAAATTCAACACACTTCTTTACATCATCGCTAATCTTAAAAAATTTATCCCCCATCTTTGTAAAATATTTTTTCTTGTACTCATCTGGAAGACCTTTAAGACTTGCCGCTCCATAAACGCCATCTTTTGCCTTCTCAAGCACTTGGTCGTCAATATCCGTTGCAAGAATATGTATCTTACTCATAGGAACTTTCTTGGCAAGCACCATCACAAGGGAATATGGTTCATCACCTGTTGAACAAGCTGCACTCCATATTTTAAGCTTATCGCCAAACTTGCTCATTAAATCTGGAAGAATAACATTCTCAAGCGTCTGCCATAAAGCAGGATTGCGGTAAAACTCCGATACATTAATTGTCAAATAATTGACAAATTGGTCTAACTTTTCTTTATCCGTTGTCAAAGCTTTGCTATAACTGTCATATCCATTAAACTTATTGCGCTCGATAAGCGACTCAATCCTTCTTTTCATCTGACGTTCTTTATAGGCATTAAGGTCAATTCCTGTATTTTTCAACACAAATACTTTAAAATCTTCGTAATCTTTAATCATATACCCTCTTTCTGTTAATATACATTATTTTTATTTTTTTACAAACAATATATTAACTGTATTTTTATACAAATCTTTTTGTCTGGAATATTACCAAGACATCAATGTGACTATTGTACCATAAATTTATATGAATTGACATATTAAATATTCAAAAATTTTTGAAAATTCAAAAAGTTGTTTATGTGTTTACTTAAAAATCCAACCATCGGATGTTTGTTCAAAGGACATTCCCAATCCGTTTGCTGCTTAATAAGGTTAAATTTTGAAAGCATTGACAGCTTCTGTGAGTTCTTCTGCCCTGCCCTTAAGCTCCAATGTCGAATCGTGAAGATTATTTACCATTGTAATCTGTTCTTTGAGCGATTCATTAACGGTTGAAACCGATGCGGCTGTTTGCTCCGAAACTGCTGATATACTCTGTATTGCTGACAATGTATCATTTCGGTGTCCTTCCATACTCTCAATAATATTTTCCAACTCTGTAATTTCATCAACAAGATTTTGCAGATATTCGTTCATATCTCCAAATACGTGAATGGTATTACCCACCGTTTCAGACTGTTTCGACACAATCACCTCAGCCTCAGATGCCACTCTCACCGTATCATTTGCATATTCTTTAATCTGCTCCATCACGCCTTGAATTTGATTTGCCGCCTCAATCGTTCCATCAGACAAAGAACTAACCGACTGCGCAACTACTGCAAATCCTTTTCCTGCTTCTCCGGCTCTTGCCGCCTCAATAGAAGCATTGAGCGCAAGCAGACTTGTCTCATTGGCAATGTCATTAATCATTTCCACAAATTTCTCAACCTGTGAAAGACTGCCTTCCAAATTCTTAATATTTTCCGTTACATTTTTTGTAATATTCGTCGTATCCGCCGATTTATCAGATAAATCATCCATTGTAGATATACCGCTTGCAATAACCTTCTTTGTATTGCCTGTTATATAATCCATTCGTTTCACGCTCTCTACTGCGCTGCTTATGCGCTCTGATAATTCATCCATCTGAATAAGGCAGTTTTGTGCATCCTGAACCTGACGTCCCACGCCTGAATCCATCTCATCCACCGCAACAGAAATCTGTCTATTAGAATTATTAAGCACTTCGGAAGCATTAGAAAGACTTTGCGTAGAAGATGAAACATTTTCTGTTGTTTTTAGTACCTGAACTATAAGATTTCTGGAATTTTTTATCATATTTGACACACTCTTTACCAGTATCTTAAATTCATCATTTCGTTCTCTTATGCTTACGGTTAAATCACCATCTGATACAGCTTCCAGTCTATTGCTAATCTGTCTGATAATTGATGCAATTCCTACAATAATAAATATTCCTACTGCCAATGCGATTAAACATGCCACACAAACCATAAAAATGGTAATTCCTCTGATGGAACTTGCACCTGCCTTCACCAAATTCATTGGCACCATCGCACAGATTGCAGAACCGTTTTGATAACTTTTACTGAGCATAAATAAATACTGCTGTCCATTATAAGTAACATAATCAATTATTGTTGCCGCCGTTTCATTCATAGCCTCTGTATAATAAGATTGCTGTACAAACGAAAAATCACTATCCTTTACAATTGTATCATCTTGAAGCAAAAGTTCTCTTTTATCCGCTGTAATAAATGCTGAAATACTGCCTTCTCCCAAACCTAAATTGCGGAGTATATTGGCAATCGCATTGCTGCTGTAATCCACCACAATGCAGGCACGTTTTGTTGTCATAGGACGTATGTATGAACAGGCATAGTCGTCTTTAGAATAATCCCTATAACTTGCAGACAACACTTCATCCACATAATCATGGGAACCGACCCAGCTTCCGCGAAGCGACTGCAAACATGCCGCTTCATTTTTTCCTTCCAAATCCTTATAAAATCCAGAAATCTTTATATCACTGCTATGTGTTGATATAACCTCCAGACTATTGCCTGGAATAATATACATATCCGCAACAAAACCGTTGCCTTTTTGTTTTACATTTAAATTAACCGATACCTTTTCTGCAATCTCGTGTCTTGTCCACTCATTATATACAGAACCCGTAGCCCATCTTACAAGGTCTGTGTCATAATAAAGCTGCTCTGATTCTGACACGGCTGATTGAAATCCAAAATCCAAATATTCCACAGCCATCGACATAGCCTTTGACATAGAATCCTCATAATTGCGTGTCATTCCGGATGCCGCCAATGAATAAGCGACCATTCCGATAATTATGGTACATACCAATGGAATGGCAAAACCAATAATCAACTTTACTTTAATTCCCACATTAAATGGATTCTTTTCATTTTTATTTCTTTTTATTATTTTATCACCATTATTCAAACCAGCTTCCTCCTTGAACTTATTGCGCTCTTCTTATCATTTCCAAATAAGACCTAAGACCATTGGCGTCTGCATAACTGTCTTGAATCGATATTGCAGGTTCTTTAAAAGCTGCAATATCCATTTTAGAGTAATCCGTCACGGTTGCTCCCTCAGCAATGCACTGCGCCTTCGAGCTATCCATCATATCGTATGTCACAGAGCGTTCTTTCAGCGTTGCAGCAAGTGCCGCCGTATCAATCCAGTTTTTTTGTTCACTTGTAAGTTTATCGTAAAAATCACCATTCATAATAAATAAACGCGTTGTATAGTCATGATGCGTCTCACAGATATACTTACCATTTGCCGTAGTGTGATGCTGTTTCAGCATAAGGTTGGTATAGTCATTTTCTGCACAGTCAACCTCTTTGTTTTTAAGCGCATCATACAGCACGCCCCAGCCGATATTTACTGGCTGCGCACCAAGTCCTGTCCAATATTCAGATACCACGCCTGAAGTCTGTGTACGAATGGTCATTCCCTGTACGTCTGATGGTGTTGTAATTGGTTTCATACCATAATAATCCCTGACGCCTGCCGACCAATAACCCATAATACGATATTTATTATTTGTCTTTTGCAAAATGACATCTTTCATGGCAGACCCAAACTCTCCGTCCATAGCCGCCTCCCAATGGCTAAATCCATTAAACAGATAAATAAGCGAAAGCATATTTACTTCTGATACGCCAGCCGATGACATATTGCCCGGAGAACATACCGCCATTTGAATTTTTCCGCTGTCTAACATATTCACAAGTTCTGCTTCATCTTCTGACAAATCACCGTCACTGCATGTTACCTTAATCGTTCCCCCTGAAAGTTCTTCTGCAACCTCCTTAAATGTTTCTAATCCAAAATGATATGGATTATCCTTCGATGTCTGATTTGATGCAATCGTCAATTCCAGTACCTGTTTGCCTGAATTATCACTGTTTGCCTCATTTGCATCCGTAATCGAGCCAATTGTTCTTCTTTTTGAATCAACCCCGCATCCCCACACGGAAACTGCAATTAACCCTACGGATAACACTAGTGCCAAGAGTTTATAACCTCTCATAAATTTTTTCCTCCACACCAAAAATTTATATACAAAATATTGTATATATTTACGCTTATAATATCATTTTTCATAAATAATAACAATATATTTCATCTTTAATTAAAAATAATGCCTATATTTTTTAGATTGACAAATAATCATAGGATGTTTATATTTATTATTAATTATAATGAAAGAAGAGGTTTTTATAATGAGAATTGCACTAATTAACGAAAATAGTCAAGCTGCAAAAAATGAATTAATTTACAATACATTAAAAAATGTAGCCGATTCCAAAGGATTTACTGTTGACAACTATGGTATGTACTCTGCTGAAGACAATGCACAGCTTACATATGTACAAAATGGCATACTTGCCGCTCTTTTACTAAACAGCGGCGCTGCTGATTTTGTAGTGACAGGCTGTGGCACAGGAGAAGGCGCTATGTTAGCACTCAATTCATTTCCGGGTGTTATCTGCGGACATGTTGTAGACCCTTCTGATGCTTATATGTTTATGCAAATTAACGACGGCAATGCAATTGCCCTTCCATTTGCAAAAGGATTTGGCTGGGGAGCTGAATTAAATCTTACTTATATTTTTGAAAAATTATTTGAAGGTGAACCAGGCGGCGGCTATCCTAAAGAACGTGTTGTTCCAGAACAGCGAAACAAAAAAATTCTTGACGAGGTAAGAAAAGTTGCATTTAAAGACAGTTTAGTGGACATTCTTAAAAACCTTGACCAAGACCTTGTTAAAGGCGCTGTTGCTGGCGATAAATTTCAAGAACTTTTCTTTGCCAACTGCAAATGCGATACCATAGCAGAATATGTTAAAAGCCTTTTAGCATAATACTATCATTGTTTATTAAGCTAAGCGGATATTCGCAATCCGCTACGCTACTTTCTTGATAAGGTTAAAATATTTTTCAAAAAACAAAAAATAAGCTCTTCTTTAAGCAGACAAGATAACAATTGATACTTGCCACTTAAAGAAGAGTTTTATTCTATATAAACACCATTATTTCATTTATAAAACATTTACATGTCATTTTTTAATATATTGTATCATTCCAGGTCCCAGTGAATCAGTTGGTCTGGCAATAAATCCATGCTTTTTATAAAATGCCTCTCTGCCCTTTGCACACATCAGACAGAGCATCATATTTGTATTTTGTGCTGTTATACCATAGACAAACGACTTTAACTGTTCAATAATATGACTTCCAATGTGCATTTTCTGGTATTCAGGAATCACGATTAAATCCTGAATATAACTAATCACTGCACCATCGCCGACCACTCTGCCCATTCCAATTGGTTTTTCATCATCAAATACCGTCACAATTTTAAGACTGTTATTTAATGCAGTTTGCGCTTGTTTTTTGTCTAGCTCTACCCAACCTACACATTTTCTTAAAAATAGATAAATGTCTACATCTGTACAATCTTCTTTATAGTTTATCACATCTGTACCTTTCCCAAATATAATATTTGTATAAAACTGTTGCCAGTATACTCTTATTTTATTAAAATGTCTATAAGGTCATTTTACACTTTCTGTTAAAGGAAAAGTGAATCATTGCCAAAGAATACGCACAAATAACATAGAAAGAAGGACATATTATGATTACGGTTGCAAAAAACAATTCGGGCGATTTCCAATCCATACAATCCGCCGTCAACAGCCTTAAAGAACAGGGAGGAATCATATACATAAAAAATGGTATTTACAAAGAACGTGTTGAAATTACAACAGACCATATTACACTGATAGGTGAATCGGCAAGCGACACCATTATAACATACGATTACCACGCTTCTATGTTAATGGAAGACGGCACAAAACGCGGCACATTTCGCTCCTATACTTTTTTAGTACATGCTAACCATTTTAACGCATTTAATATCACCTTTGAAAATTCATCTGGATTTGGAAAGCAAGTCGGACAAGCGATTGCTGTATATGCGGAAGGTGATTATATCACCTTTAAAAATTGTCGTATACTAGGTCATCAAGATACATTATTTACGGGTCCTCTGCCAAAAAAAGAAAATATGCCAGGCGGTTTTGTCGGTCCGACCGAGTTTAGTAAACGATGTGTTGGAAGGCAGCTTTATGAAGATTGCTATATTTGTGGGGAAGTTGATTTTATTTTCGGAAGCGCAACTGCCTACTTTAAAAATTGCGAACTCTATGCACTCAATCGAAATGAACCTATTAACAGTTACTATACTGCTCCTTCGACCTATGAAGAACAAAAATATGGTTATGTGTTTGAACATTGCAAACTGACTGGAAACTGTCCTGACAAAACCGTTATGCTTAGCAGACCATGGCGAATCTATGCAAAAGCCGTTTTTATTCAATGTGAAATGTCTGGGCAAATTACGGATGAAGGATTCCATGATTGGAACAAAAAAGAATCCCACAACACTTGTTATTATGCTGAATATCAATGTTTTGGCGAAGGCTACAAACCTGATTTAAGACCCCATTATATTCGGCAGCTTACAGACAGTGAAGCTTTAGAATACACAAAAGAAAATGTATTAAAATGGTAAAATACAAATAATTGCAATACATTTTGCCATTTGCTTATAATCTTATTGTGTTTTTAGACATTTTTTTTACAGGAAAGAGGCTGTTGTAAAATAGATATTTTATGCTATATAGTAATTATAAGGATAAAATAAAACTATATATAGTACTTAAAATTCTTTTTACAACAGCCCTTTTTAATTTTAATAAATTTTTATAACAAACCTATTTTTACACAAATCAAATAATAGACATCTGCATTTTATATAAACATGACATTGTTTCCTTTGCCTTGTTTTAACATAAAATTCAGATGTCTATTACCTTAAGTCCTATATTCGATTTTCTGCAAACAAACATATATTCTGTTCGGACACTTTAGCACGGTGCGGTACTAGTGCGTTTGCGCCGAAGGCTACTGTCTAAACGCACTAGTACCGACTACCGTGCGAGTGACGCCGAACATTGTGGTGTAATGATTACAATATAACAACCTTGGAGCTTCCCCAAAGCATTTAGACCAGAAAATCGAACTTGCCTAAATTGTATCATATATTTTACAAATGTCAACTGTATTTTTAGCAAATTTTAGTAAACTGCTTGAAAATATGTTAAAATTATACTATAATTTAGGTTATAAAAGTATTTATTTTTTACACGAATATCCTTACACCTGATGAACGAATCAATAGAAAGGAAATCATTTGCAGCTATGAAGAATTTAACATCAGAGGAACAACAACGGCTCTGGAAACTAGACGAACCCCCTATCCGAAAAATATTGCTTTGGGGGCTAGACAGCCAAAAAAATCCATGTTTGCTTATTTTGTATGGAAAACAAGAAGTTGAGCGGGAACTAAGGTCTTCACCTCGTTCCTATTACGCAGAAGCATATCTGTTAAAACCTACGGTGACCTATACAAATTATGCAGTTTTTCATGGAACAAACGGACATTTACCTTCTATCCCAAATACATATTACTGGGAAAGCCAAAATCTGCTCTGTTATACCAGAGGCTATAAAACAGCAGATATATCTTGGGATTATGACAGAAGGACAGGCTGGCAGCAAAATATAACGGTCAATCCCCAATATCTTATTAAAGAATTTTATAAAATGGAGCAGACAATTTCTTTTACCTATTATGAAAAAAGAAATTACACCGATTATATTGCCTCTTTAAAAGAACATAACATTCAATTCAAGGACATTGAACTGATAGAACAGCCTAGCGATTTATTAGGGTTTGAGGCAAACCATCCTTATATGGGAACAATTATGCCTATGTTTTTCAAAGAACGGTTATATACCAGAAGAAAAGTCCTTAGCCAATGGATTAAGATGCAGCCTTCGGTTAAAGACTACGAAAATATCCTAAAGATAGCAAGCGTAGAACTGGCATGTGGTATTTTTCAAGAACTTACTATACAAAAAAATCCTATATTGTTAGAAACAGCTCAACAGATTGACAAAAGCAACATATTATGGGCAAATGAAGCATATCACAGTGGACTTAAGCGTTGTATCAATCAATATATAAGTTTGTTTGACGAGAAGTTACTGAAAAAGCAAAAAGAATTTATTTATAGAACACTGCCTGAAATGGATTTTCATATTAAGCAATTATCACTAAACGATGCAAAAGATACAAAACTAAAGGGAAAAGAACTTGAAGAATATTTAGACAAGCCAAATGCTTACTACAATATTTCATATATTTTTGGCAGTCAGAATCTCTATGAAAAAAACACATACACAGACGGAAAAAATGTAAAGAATATTGCATTTAAAAACACCATACAGACAGCAAAGGCATACGGAATGGCGGATGCTATTGGAAAAATAGCGTACTATCTGGATGCTCCAAGAACAACCTACTATTTTAAAGGAAGCGGCAAAACAGGCGCATACAATTATTATGTACGTTATCTTAGAAGAACACTTGATGAATACCAAGCAACCGATGAGACAAAATTTATAACGGCTGCTCGCGAGATGCTGACAAGCTACACAGACCATGATAATTTAGATGCTTACTATAATGTTTCCTACAATTTCTTTTTTGATAGATATTTCAGAGAGGTCATTGCAAATAATGATGTAGCAGAGCGTTCGATATGGAACCGATATCTTGCAGATGTTCTTTTTATAGCGCAAAATGCAAAGGCTGAACAGGTACATAAATTTTGTTATACACTGTTAAAAAAAGCAGATGACCATCACCAATTTGACTCTTATGATATCAAAGAATTGATTGAACTCTCAAAAATACCATATGAAAAAACGGCTCAATTATTTGAAAAAATATTGCTGCCACAATTAAATTCTTTACAAGTATTTGATGCCGACATTATGATTGCCTTAATGAACGTGCCATCCGAAAAACTATGGAGTGCGGCAACAGCATATTTTAAACAGACAAATGGAAAATTCCAGCCAGAACATATTGCTGATTTTCTCTTTTTAGATACGATAGAACGATGGTACAGCATATTAGAAGACAATATTCATCATTTTACGATTGAAGAATATATTGCTTTTGTAAAATCAATTGCCCAAAAAAGAGAGCTTTTTTTGAGACAGCAAATTGAACTTTCTGAACAAATTACAGACTTGCTATTAAAATCTGTTGACAAATTGGAAACCGCAACCATAGAGGAACAACAAGAATTACTGTGCTATTTTACTCCTCTTGTGCTAAGCCTTAAGAAAATTCCAGACTTCCTTTTTGATATAACAGAAAATATCATATTCTTTATGCCATATGATATATTAAAAGATACGCTTCAACGTATTGATTTACAGCATAATCGAATTTCAGAAAGAGAATACAACACCGTAGCCCTATTAAAGTCATGCAAAGAAGATGTGCTTCCTAAAGACAGCTTAATCCTATCTATTTTAGAAACGGGTTCTAAAAGGCTTGTAAAGACACTGACAGAAATTGTAGACCGACATCCGACTGCACTTGCCCAAAGAACAACAACTATGCTGCTGCTTTTTGAATGTAATGTATATCATTTAAACAAAACAGCTCAGTCCGTGTTTGAAGGTTTAGAAATTGAAAAAAGAGAAAAGCTGCATATTATTTTGCTGGATTCTCCGATAGAAAGGGCTTACCAATACGCTTTAAAAAAGCTTGACGACTGGTATGGAAATAAGCTTCCAACACCATTTATCTCACGTATGATGGAACATCCATGTGTTGAAGTAAAAGCTTACCTTTCCCAGAAAATGAAACATGCCTTTTCGGATTTAAAGGAGACAAACCCTGATTTATATATTTATTATACAAAAACACTGCTCTATCTTCCAAACAAAGTTTCAAAAAGCAAAGAACGTATATATCATACCATTCCTTTGTTTTTGCAATATTATCCTGAAAAACGACAGGAAATCGAACATATACTTCTCGATATTGGAAGCGCAAACAGCAAAATAGATTCTGAAAGGGCGCTTGTGACATTTGCTCAAATTCAGAAGGAGGTAAGCACTTTATGAAAGTAGGTTATAAATACGCAAGCCCTTCTCGGTGTATGCAGGTTGACAATCAAACAACATTAGGATTCAGTCCCGACTTATCTCGTGATGAAAAGGTTTCTTTCTGCGGAAAATTAAAGCATCCACTATTGTTTCGTGATGCCATGCTTATGCTTAGAGAAATTGTTATTTCGGACACGAGAAAAAAATCAAAAGAAAGAACCGATTATTTTAAATGGCTTGATGAAGAAATTGAACGTCGTGTAAAAGCACACAAAGAGTACATGCCAACGGTAAGAGAAGCTTTAAAGAAAGAAATGGATTCTTATGATTTAGAGCTTTCTGATAAACAACATGAAATAAACCAGTTATTAAATATAAAAAGGAATTTGCAAAAGCAAATTGACCAATACGATGCATGGAAAGATTATTATAAGATTGAACGAGACTTTTGGAAGTTTATAAGGGACAGAGATTACAGTTTATGGTTTGTATTAGACCCTGTTATTACCGTACATAATGACCAAGTTTCATTTGAGGCATTCTCCATTGACGAATCCATTTATGGGTGTCTATCGGTATCTATGAATGAATTTGATTTATTGCAGACACCAAAATTAGGAACAACCAACATTGACTTTTCTGCTAAATTGGAAAAGGAAATGCAGCGATTTAGAAGCTATACGGACGTCACACTATCGGTCAATCCAGAAGGCTTTACGATAGACAATGATATTGTTCCAGAATATGTGGAAAAGAAAATTGATTTGCCTGAGACTTGGATTAAAGGCTTTAATCAGGTATCTTCGGCAGCAGCATTGTCTGGTATTGAACTAGAACTTTCTCCTTCTGATATGTATGACATCTGTGCATTTTTAAGAAAGCACAAAGAAAAGAAAAGTCCTCGTTATATGAAATGGATTTTAGAGCCTCAAAAGCAAGTACAGATTGTATTTGAACCATTTGGAACGGTTCTTACACTAAATACCGTTTATCAAGGCAACCAAAAAAGAGAAGAAAAAATTTGGGGCAGAAGACGCTGGCTTGTCGTTGAAAAATTAATTCCTTTATCAAAAGCATTTTATGTGCGCTTTTTGGGATTTGGAATGCCTCAGTTTATTCGTGCCGATATGGGTACCATGCAAATGACGGTTGGCTTCTCTGCATGGTCTTCTAACGACTGGGTAAAAGGAACGGCATTTAACATTATGGCTGGATTTTCAGGCAATGCACGTGCTTATACAAATATCTATAAATTGCTGAAAGACAAGCGTTGTTTATCTATGCAGGAGATTTCGGACTATTTTCCAAGCGAAAAAAGCGATCATATAAAAGCTAGCGTTGGTATGCTGTTTCGACGAGGTGAGGGCTATTTTGATATCGTAAATGATAAAGTACGCTTTCGTCATTTATGCAATGCTCCAATTCCAGAAGAGCTTTACGAAATCTCGGATATTGAGATGGATGTACAAAAATACAGCAAACTTACATTTGATAATATGAAAGTAAGATACACAAAGCAGCAAGAATTTGTATTTACGACAATGTACAAGGAACGCAACCAATTGTCCTTTACGGAAATTGTCATTGACCAAGACGGACAAATTACAAAGGTTGACTGCAACTGCCAAAAATTTAAAAGAGGCGAGAGAAACCTCTCACAACCTTGCGCACATATTCTTGCGCTCTATGTTGCTTCTTATAAATTATTAAAGTTAAAAAATTTGGAATATGAAAAAGAATATAAAATCAATGATATTATGGAGATGTTACTATAATGGATACAAAAACCGAATATAGAAATCTAGTAAATAATATGGGTAAAAAAGAATTTACCTTCCTTAAGATGCAGGAATATGGTTTTTGGCCTAGTAACTTGCCAACGCCATATGAACGCCAGCAAAATGAAACCGAGCAGGATTTTGAAAACCGAAAACAACTGCTCGACGAATTTCAAAAACTTTCCGAAAAAATATCAAAAGCCTATCAGGAAAGAGATGAAATTGAAAAAGCGCTTTCTCGCTTAAAAAAGCAATACCAAAATACATGGGATTATGAAAAAATCCGTGCTGTTGTAGCACAGGAAATTATGAAAGAATCCATTGCCAGACGAGCTGAACGAAAAGCGGAGAGAGAACGACAAAAACAGCTAAAATCAGAAGCTTGGAACAAACGAAAAGCGGAAAATATTATATTTATCGGCAAGGGATATTCCAGCCTATTATCAAAAAAAGAAACGGATATACAAAAACTGAAAGAAAATCAGATGCCTGTAATCGAAACTGATAAAGAGCTTGCCGCATTTTTACAGATTGACTACAAAACACTGCGTTATCTAGTATACCACAGGGATGTTGTTACATTTGACAACTATTATCGTTTTGATATTCCGAAAAAAAGCGGTGGAACGCGTCATATAGCTGCGCCTAAAACACAACTTAAAACAGCTCAGAGACAAATTTTAGAGCAAATTTTACAAAAGGTCGAAGTTTCCGATTTATCACATGGCTTTATCAAATCAAGGTCTGTTCTTACCAGTGCAAAAACACATAACACAAGCCCTGATTTGCTGATAAATATTGATTTGGAAAACTTTTTCCCTACCATTACTTTTGAGCGCGTAAGAGGCGTATATCAATCGTTTGGCTACTCTGGTTATATCGCATCACTGCTTGCTATGATTTGTACCTACTGTGAGAGAATGCCGCTTGAAATAAAAGGAAAGATAAAATATATCAAGACATCCGACCGAATATTGCCTCAAGGCTCTCCAGCAAGTCCTATGATTACAAATATTATATGTAAAACATTAGACAAGCGTATTAATGGCTTATGCCAAAAGCTTGGAATTACTTATACAAGATATGCCGATGATATGAGTTTTAGCTATACAGGAAATACGGATGATTTTGATATAGGAGACTTTTTAAACAGCGTTAACAAAATTATAGAAGCAGAAGGCTTCCATATGAAAAAAGAAAAAACGCATATCTTAAGAAAAAATAACAGACAGTATATTACTGGTATTGTTATTAACAATGAAGAGATTGGCGTTCCTAAAAAATGGGTTAAAATATTAAAAGCTTCTATACATAATGCACAGAAATTAAAAGCAGCGGGCGGTTCGGTATCAAATAAAACGATACAAGAAATCTCAGGAAAAATTGCATGGCTAAAAAGTGTCAATGCAAAGAGATACCAAAAAGTTATAAATGAGGGTACTAACTTTTTAAAAAGCTTAGCTTGATTTATATTAATACATCATTGTATGTCTTTAAATTTTAAAAAATAGTTATACATCGAAAGTTTCGTAACGAATACTACTCAAGATATTATAAAACAGGGAGATGGCAACTCATTCTGGGTTACCGCCTCCCTGTTTTTATATTATTTTTTTAACTTAATTTCCAATCAATACTACTTGGTCTTTTTCTGGAAATTCAATATCCAACCCCATTTTCCACAGTTCAAAATAACCTTGAAAAGGATTCTGTATAGGCTGAGGAACAATTAATGACCATTGGAGATAATGTGATAGAAAATAATCATTACTAATATGATACAATGCCTCATCAAAAAATTGTAAATCTTCACATTCTTCCTGAAATTCTATATCCCTAAACCAATCTGCTATATCCTCATAAATATCATCGCTTGGATGAAACTTATTATGGACAAAATCTTGATGCATCTGTTTTTGAAAATCTGCTCCTTCTTTTCCGCTTAATATTGTAATTTTAGGATTGACATCAATAGGAGCAACATCCTCAAATATTTGGGTATAAATTTGATGAATCGCCTGAATATATCGATTGGCGGCATCTATGGCAGCAGTCTTAGCGGTCTCTTGTTTTACATCCGATTTAGCAAAAAAATAACCTGCATAACTAATCTGCCCATCAGGTAATTCTATTTGCGCTGTATCTTTGCTGGCTTCATCAATTTCTAACAATCCCTCTAACATTTTTAAACCAGGCTGACCGTAAAGGCTTAAGATAGGACGCAAGCGTTCCAACTCACCGCCTCGCAGGTCTTGAATTAAGAACGGAGGTACTGCTTCTTGTTCTAAATCATACTCATGTTCAGAAAAAATATCCCACAATACAGGGTCATTCTGAATTGGCTCTATCCAGCTTTCTGGCAAATACTCTCGACACTCTTCTATGGTCATAATGAAACCCTCCTTAAATTATACTTTCTTACTTTATAAAGATACTATTTTTTATAAGGATAATACTTTCCCCATAGAAGTACTATTATGATATACAGATAACGTACTGCCTGCAACACTATCCGCTAAAGAATCCGGAATTTGAAATAACACAACAGCTTTGTATGTACTGCCTGCATCCACCGATATATTTTTCAAAAATACTAAATCATTTTTTAACATCGATGCATACTGTGTAAATGCTCTCTCTCCTAAATCTAAACGGAACACAACGCCTTTATTGTATGTATTCAACTCCATAGCTGAATTGGAATGATTGGTTAATTCAAACTCTAAAGCCAACACTTTAAAACCTTCACCAGCAGGAACCGATATTGCATATTCTTCTGTTGGATATCGCTCACCCACGCTATATGTCTTATATTGAATATCCAATTCACCAATTTCCAATGCCGAAGAAAGTGCTTTTATAACATCTTTTGTTGATGTTGCAACAGTGGTTGGTGTGCTTGCTGAAGTAGGCGATTGTGTAGGTGTAGTATTATTTATTGTCGCTCCTCCTCCAAGAGTTGAAGCTGGATTTTTAGGCTTATACGAATCAACACGACTTACTGCCTTCTCATAATTCCACTTATCACTAAAAGAATATTTTAACATTACCCCAGCAATATACTCTGCTATTAAATCATTTTCTTCTGTGTTCAGCTTAACTTGTTTGTCACACCCCACTAGAAGAAATATCATCATACATGATAAAATACAAACGACTACCTTTTTCATACGCTGCTACTAATATATATACCATCTGTATATCTAAAAGTAGACTCTCCTTTCTTTAAAATATCAACCATTGTGATTATTATATCACGCCTTTCCATCAAGGTCAAACCAGAATTCAACTCCTCCCTCAACATTTGAAACACCAAAAGAATTGCCATAGGAATCCATAATTGCCTTTACGATAGACAATCCTATACCATTGCCCCCATACTCTCTTGTGCGCGCCTTATCAACCTTATAAAATTTGTCCCAAATACGCTCAATATCTTCTTCTGGTATATGCTTTCCTGTATTGTATACATAAACTCGGACACAATCATCTATTTTTTCAATCCGAATAACAATCCTTTTTTCAAACGCACAATGATTAATGGCATTGGACAGATAATTTGTTACAACTTCCTCAATTTTATATTCATCCGACCACACGTCAATATGCTCTTCATCTGGATTAAACTCTATTGTAATACCCTGTTGAGTTGCTCTCAATTCATTGGCAGCCACAATTGCCTCAACCAGTTCAACAATATCAAATCGATTCATCTCTAAACGCTCATTGCCAAACTCTAATTGATTTAATGTCAGTAACTTTTTTACCATCATATTCATTTTACTTGCTTCGTCCATAATAACATCACAATAAAAATCCATACTTTCAGGAGAATCAAAAATTCCTTCCTTTAATCCTTCTGCATATCCTTGTATCAATGCGATAGGCGTTTTTAACTCATGTGACACATTCGATAAAAATTCTGTTCGCATCTGCTCTAATTTATCTTTTTTGTCAATATCTTTTTGAAGCTGCTTATTTACTGTTTTAAGCTGTGATATGGTACTTTCAAGTTCCATTGACATATTGTTCATACTAAACCCAAGCACACCAATCTCTCCCTTATCAACGCCTTCATACCTTGCATTAAAATCAAGATGTGCCATTCGTTCAGCAATCTTTGACAACTGTTTGATAGGTTTTGAAATATATTGTGAAAACACTAAAGCTGCTGCCATTCCAAGAAAAAGTATACTCAACCCAATATAGGTGATAAATTTATTAGAAATTGCAACATTATCCTTAATCCCTTGAATGGATGCTCTCATCATAATGGAACAGCCATTTTCTAACGTTCCCCACAATTCATAATAATAATCCGCCAACCGTTTATCATAAACTTTTTGAAGCGTATAATTATCTTGTCTTACTAGTATTTCTCTCGTTTCTGATATCCCTGAAAATTCCATATCAAACGTAATATTATTTTTATAAGGTTCTTTTTTCTTTTCCCGATAAACATCAACCTCTTCAAAGTGAAACATATCTTTGTTAAAAATACTCATTCTCAGCCGGTCTAACATTTCCATCTCAGCGCTGGTATTGGTATAAACGGTTGTCCAATCGCTGCTGACAATAATAATCGACATTGCTGTGTTGGATGTGTATTGTTCCATTTTATCATATAAGTTCTCTTTTGATAAATTGCTACCATCATATGTTTTCATAATCTCATTTATCTTATCATAACCTGTAAGCATCTGCTGACGCTTATCATACTGATAGTATCTCTCTGCAAAAAAACTATTTGCCAGCAATAAAATAATAATCAATAATCCAATTACAATACTTAACAGCAACGTCATCTTAAATTTAATGGAATGTCTATTCATATTTCAAACTTATATCCCATACCCCATATTGTTCGGATATAATCGCCTTTCTCGCCCATCTTTTTGCGCAATTTTTTAACGTGTGTATCAATTGTTCTCGCATCGCCAAAATAATCATAATTCCATACATTATTAAGGATTTTTTCTCTGGATAAAGCAATTCCTTTATTTTCAACAAAATACGTAAGAAGCTCAAATTCTTTATAACTCAAATCAATTTCTTGCCCATCTATTTTTACAATATGTGCCGCTTTGTCAATAATAATGCCTCCTATATCAACTATTTCACTGCTGTCAATCTGATATGTCCGCCGAACCAGCGCATCCACTCTTGCTGTAAGTATTTTAGGACTAAAAGGCTTAGAGATATACTCATCAGCGCCACAGTCAAATCCTGTAAGCTCATCTCTTTCATCTCCTTTTGCAGTAAGCATAATAATCGGCACATTTGAATCTTTGCGAATCTGTTTGCATACTTCCCAGCCGTCCATCTTTGGCATCATCACATCTAATATAACAAGAGAAATTGTCTTATCTGCATAAAACTTGTCAATGGCTTCCTCTCCATCTTTTGCCTCCACCACATCATAATTATGCCTTGATAAAAAATCATGGACTAATTTCCTCATTCTGCTCTCATCATCGACAATTAAAACTTTAATCTTATCCATTATCAGCCTCCAAATTGACTTTTTTATACTATAATCCAATCCCTGCAACATTTTTAAAACGCTTTATCTACATTATTAACATAAAATTAATCCTTTTCTATTTTTTATTAAGCTGCTGTTCCCTTGCTTTCAGTGATTTTTCTTGCATTTCCAACTGTTCCTGCCATGCTGCATATTTATTTTGAAGCTTATTTTCATAATCTAAAACCGTTGGATTTGAGTTTGTTTTTAATATGATAAACAGAGCTATAATAATGATTATCAACGCTAAATTAGCTATAATAAGCTTAACAACATAATCCTTATACTGTTTACTTTTTTTCTTTAAAGAATAAACTTCTCCTTTTGATTTAAAAATTTCATGTCTGTTATCTATTGTACTTTGCGTGTTAAAATCAACGGGAATGGGTCTAATTTTATCATTGGGAATTTCTTTGCTGTTATATAAAAAATTCTGCAACTTTTTAAGATATTCTAACCCAACAGGAGTATGAAACATCTCTTTGTCTAAGATTGTATTATATAACATATAAACCTGTTTAGCATCTTTAGAATCCGTTTTTGATGATACATACTTTATAGCATTAAGCTCATCTTTCGCGGCTTGTGCTGCCTGTTTTGATAAAAATGAATATCCTGCAACTGTTAAATTATTATCTGAATCATTATGAACGGTATGATTTCCACTTATGACAACCACCTCTTTCTAAAGATATTACAAATTTAAGAATCATCTATTCTTTGCTTTATACTAACATATTTTATAATATTTTGTCTATATTCTATAAAAATATTTTTATTTTATTAAATATTTAAAAAAATCATAACCATCCATCAAACACAACATTATAAACTTAAGTGAAATCCTTTATATATAGAAAATGCCCTCAACAGACTAAACTCCATAAATTAAAAACGCTTCAGTTCCATAATTAAATGTTACTGAAGCGTTTCTTTTTTATGTTTTATAAATGAATTAATCTTTTATATTTTATACATTAATTAACCTTTTCAAGAATCCATTTCTGGTGATTTCCACCGCTATAACCCCACTGCTGCACATTTGCACCGTTTGATGACGAACCTGCTGCAACATCAAGACCTAATTTGCAGTCTGTTACCTTTGTCAAAATAGCATAAGTGCCATCATCATTTTTCTGAAGCTTAAATGTCTGCGCATCACAATATGTATTCTGCCAAATTCTGATATTTGTTCCGCTTCCTGTCAAGCCGTTTTCCAAATCCAACAAATACGTATTTCCGTCTCCGACCTGTGAATAGATTTTATAATATCCGTCTCCGACACTGACAAGCTTCCATGTATTGTAGTAGGCTCCTGGATTGCTTCCTGCCCACTGCTGTACATTTGTACCGTTTGCCGCAACTCCTCCTGCAACATCAAGATACTTTCCGCTGTTTACATTTTTAATCATATAGATTCCACCATCTGTTATGCCGTTTGACGAACCTCCGCCTGATGATGTATCGTCTCCGTTGTCAGACTTATCTGTATAATTAAATGTAAACGGTGATGAAACACTCTTGCTTACATATCTGTTGCATTCTGAATAATTAATATATTTAAGATTATCAAAGTTTGCAACTGCTCCGCTGTAATTATTACAAAATTCCTTTATATCATTTGAGCCGTAAGCATTTATAATTTTGTAATCATAATTTGATGATGGATTCCATGTTGTAACAGTACATGAAGGCGCTTGATAAGCATATGGTGTGCTTACAGGAGTTTCCCCCTTGTCTGTGTATGAACCCACATCTTTAAATGATGCATTTGAATCAACTGTAACTTCATTGTCCCAGTAACCGCTTGATTCCTTACGATATTTCTCAAAACGCTGTGCATCTGAATATACAACTGCGCCTGAACCACATTTTATACTTGCAACACCATCATTATAAATGGATGTTTCATTTCTCACATAATAATTGTTATATATATGAAGTGTACCATTTCCAAGCTGCGGCGCTCTGTTTACAATAGATATGAACTTATTATACATAACAGAAGCTCTGTTCTCTCCTGTTGTATCTGCACCAAATGCTACTCCCCAAAATTTACGGTTAAATATATTATAAGAAATACTTACAAAATCAGGATTTTCTTTTGCATAGGATGATGTATTTACCCATATATATTTACCAACCTCATCATAATATATAGGAAGTGAGCTTTCAAATGTACAATGGTCAATCCATACATTTTTAGAACCATATACAGCAATTGCCATCATATCTTCCACTTCGCCTACGGATACATGAAGATTTTTAAATATTATATTATCGCTAGGTTGTTCATTTTTAAAATAATCGTCTGTTCTAAATTTAGGGTCATATAATGTATTAGCCGCATATGAACCGATAATTGTCTTATTGTCCTCTACTCTTAAATCGTATCCTTCTTTAACAAATCCACTGATATCCTTTGTAAGAACGATTGTCAGAGGCTCTGTTTTAAGAAGCTGTGCCTTAAGGTCTGCAAATGTACTTACATACACTGTCTTTCCGAGTAATCCTCCGATTGTACCTGCCTTTTCTCCCTCGTCAACAACACAGTTTCCGGCAAATCCTGCAAGTCCGTCACAGTTTAACTTCCATTTCTGATTATTCGC
The DNA here is from genome assembly GCA_947088865.1 of uncultured Eubacterium sp. Classification (GTDB taxonomy): domain Bacteria; phylum Bacillota; class Clostridia; order Lachnospirales; family Lachnospiraceae; genus Lachnospira. Next base: position 105,247 of record CAMUHY010000006.1, read on the forward strand.
CCCTGTATAACTCTTAACGGTAATTTCATGTGTTTCTGTATTCCAGCTAATTGCCAGATTTGGATTAGCATAATTAGTAATTTTATAATATAAGTAATTACCTAAGAAATCTTTTTCAACACCTTCAATTTTCCATTTCTGACTATCATTTCCGTTATCGCTCTTTAACACACAATAGGCATTTGCTACGGCTGAATTGTTTTCTAACGAAATAAGCTTATCAGCAGCAACATTTACTATTTTGTAAACCCCATCCGATACATAATCAATTCTCCAGTTTTCATTTTGCGAACCATTCATATGATATGTATTCAATTTAGAATCATTTGCATATCCTGTAATATTAAGCGCTCTGGTTCCACCATATGCCATAATCTTAACTGTCTGCGCTGGATAAATTAAATTTGTCTGTGATGTTGCAAAAACATTTTGAGGAACAAATGTTATAAATATCATGACTGCCGCAAGAACTACTGATAAAAACCTCATTACTTTCTTTATTTTCATTATACCTTCTACCTTTCCGCCCTGTATCATTTACTGACTACATAGGCTATAAATTTTTTTACAAAAAGCTTCTTACTCCTTGAATTACCCCTTACGTGTTTTAATCCCTCCTTTTATAAAATATAATTGCATAAGTTACAAAAATTAAATATCTTTTGTGCAACTTTACTATAAATTAACATATTTATATTGAATTTGTCAACATTACTTACAACAAACTTTTAGTTTCATTTTTTTAAAAGTACCTTAATTTTGTATGTTATGAGAAATAAAAAGCAAAATTAAAGAAAAGCCAATACAATAAAAATCATATTTTTTATTGTATATACTCAAAAATTATACATTATTAAAAATATATAACCTATTTTAATAAATACTGTTTAAATAACACTTTACAAATATAATAAAATATAGTAGTTTAATGATAAGAATTGTTTAGACCATTGATGAACTATACAAATTTTAAAAAATAAAAGGAATATGATGATATACTTTACAGCCGATTTACATTTTTACCATGCAAATATTATAAACCATACAAACCGCCCCTTTTCCAATGTAGAAAAAATAAATCGTACCTTAATTGAAAACTGGAATCGTACAGTTTGTGCAAACGATGATATATATATTTTAGGCGATGTTACCATGAAAGGAGTCGAATATGCCACCAAAGCACTCTCGCAATTAAAGGGTCGCAAATATTTAATAAAGGGCAACCATGACCGATTTGCACAGAGTGAGCAATTTGATAAAAATATATTTGAATGGATAAAAGATTATTATGAATTATCTTACAAGAACACTCGCTTTATCTTATTTCATTATCCCATAGAAGAATGGAATGGATATTTTCGAGGTACTATTCATCTGCATGGACATCAACATAACCATGAAGATTATAATTTCAACAATCTACAAAATGGTATACGAAAATTTGATGTAGGTGTCGATGCAAATTATATGCGTCCTGTCTGTATAGACGATATTATTACATTTTTTTCTGCCATAACACAATAAAATAAGTGCTCGCAACTCTTTGTTTGCAAGCACTCTAATAAATGGAGTAGACGGGAGTCGAACCCGTGTCCAAAAGCCCATTCACTGTTCTTCTACTATTATAGTTGATTGTTATACATTCCCTCCAGCATGGGAAAATCAACGTTCCAATGCTTTTAGTAGCTTCATAATACGCCCATCAGCCGCAAAGCTTTGGCTGAGTCGTTTCCTACATAGTCGAAGCCTGAATCCTAAAGTGTAGGTGCACTAGGTCAGACTGCTGCAACTAGGCAGCGTAAGCTAAATTATCGTTAGCGTTTATATTTAAGTTTACGATTTGACGCATCGTCTGCGAATAGCTTCACCAGCTTCAAAACCCCTGTCGAAACCTTTACTACCCCTGAGTAGTAAATGTTGTAAATTAAAAATGTTTCTATAAAACATTTGTGTAATTATGATAACAGAGAGTCTTTTATCTGTCAATGGATTTATTATTATTTAATTAATGATATATACGTATCTAACTGCTCCTCCTCTAATATTGCAATCCATTCTGAAAATTGTTCTAAATTTCCATTTACTGCATATTCTTCCAACACATTATAATATTCTAAACGATTCTCTTTTGCTATTGATATAGGGAGAAATCCATTTATCATAAGTTGATAATTCATCATTAATCTTGATGTTCTTCCATTTCCATCAATAAAAGGATGTATGCGTACAAATTCTACATGAGTCCATGCCGCTAATACAATAGGATTTAACACTTTCCCTTTTTCTTCCAAATCCAAATAAAAATTTTTTATTTGGATATACATATCATTTCCTGTTGGTGGTATGTGACCAGCTCCGCTAATTTTCACTTCTTGATTTCTGTATATGCCACCCACCATAATATTTTCCGTCAAGATTGCATGAATATCTTTCACCATATCAATCCATTTCTATGCTGCCTTTTGCAAAAGACTAACGAAACACCATCCCATCGACACAATTATCATACAAAAATTGTTTTAATTGTAATTTATCATTGCTCTCATAATATGAAATTAATAATTTATAAAATTCTTTTATATCTTTTTGTTTAACCGATATAATTCCTTGTCCATTCTCAATCATTATTTTATTGCCAATAAGCATAGCAATTCTTTTATTTCCATCATAAAATAATTGCTGCCTCATAAGATACAACGTTATATCGAATGCTTTTTCTAATGAGGAAATTTTGCTATCTAGTATCTTAATCATTTCACCATAAACTTTTTCTTCATCTGGCAGCTTGGGAATCCACTCTGTGCCGCCTATTCTTACTTCTTCACACCGAATCATTCCTGCATTAATTATTGTAAATTTTCCTAATAACATATGAACTTTTTTAATAAATTTCACGTCCAATTCATCATTAATATGTCCCAACAAAAAGTGCCAAGCATTTTTTAAATCATTTACAGCATTAATATCTTCTATTGTATAACCAGATACCGCCATACCATTATAAATCGCCTGCGTATCGGGATATGTGACTCCAATTCCCTCAAGATTGGCACTTTTCCAGATATAATCTACAATATTTCTCTTGGCAAGAAAAATATTTTCTTTCTGTGTCATATTATATTTTGATTCCATTGATAAATTCCTTTTAAATCGCCATCATTCTAAATAAAACCCAATTAATTTTTCTTTAATCATATACATTTATATCTTTTTCACATCAATCATTATCCAATTTATTATATGTTACGATTCTATGCTTGTCAATAAATCCTATCCACCTCCAAAAATTCAGACATTAAAGTTTCAAGAAACTGCAATTTAGAAAGAATCACATTTTTATCTTTTGTTCCTTTATTTTTATCAATCTCATCAAATAAGATATCATTTATTTTTCTATTATTTCTAAGATTATTCTTAAATTCTTTAAGAAATTCTGCAAATCGTATGTCTTCTATTTTATAAGAAGTAAATCTATCAAACAATGTTAAAAAAAGAAAGGAATCCTTACTATTAAAAATATCTTTTATATCTTTTGTAATAATTGATTCTAAACGATACAAATTTTTTAATAAATTTTCAAATTCACCTTTTGTCGCATTGGAATTAAGATAGGAACAAATTTTTTTTGTTGATTTTTTCCACTGTTCTAAATGATTGGTACACATTACTGTTTCAATAATAACTCTCTCAATCGTTCCTTTTACTTTTTCGGACTCCGTATAATTGCTGCAATTAAGAAAAAATTTGTGATTTATCATGGTGCGAATATATTTAGCAAATTTATCAATATAGGTAAAAGCTTTTTGATTTGTATTCATCGGAGAATGATTGTTATATCGCTTTATATATCTTGAAATTTTGTGCATATCACAATGTTCATGGATTACGGTTTCTATCTGATATTCATTAAATTTTTTCTTTAATTCCATTGGAAGATTCTCATATGTTTTATTTTTCACATCACACATACAATCTTTCCAGACAATATTTTCGTTTTCATCTTTTACTTTCTTCTTATAATAAATAATGGGATTTTCAACAGAAGCTGTAATTCTATAATTTCCATTTCTAAACCAATTTAATGCCGAACTTCGCTGTCCGCCGTCAACAATATATAATTGGGAACTGTTTTCTTCTCCAAGAATAATCGGCGGCATATAATCATCTGTAAGTATGGTCACTATAAATTCATTGATTTGCTCTTTTGTCCAAATAAAATGTCTTTGCACATCCGCTTCATTGCATATATCCCCATCTTTTATTTTATCTAAATACATACTCATTGTATATGTTTGTTTGCGTGGTCTTGCCATTTGTACAGCCCTCCTACTATCTTCTTTATTTTGTTAAAACAATATGGATATATTTCTATAAGAATGAATTGCCTGATTACAATCCAAATATTGTTTTTCACTGATATGTAATTTTTTCTTAATTTCATATGATGAATATCCAGCAGCAGTAAGTTTTAATACTTCGTTTTGAAGCTTTGAAAGTTTGCTAAGATATAATACTGTTTTATTACTATACCCTTCTTCGCATTCTTCAAATAATTCCTTTTCTATATCAAAACTATCTGCAATAACCTCTTTTAATGTAATATGTTCATCTTCTGGAAGAGGAGTATCAATTGAAATACATAATTTTTCTATTTTACGCTTTTCTCGATTTCTCTTTGTTATTTCTGTTTTAATCTTATTTAACAGACAGGAATACAAAAAGCCATCAAAAGACTGCAATGGATTATAGCGTCTCATAACATCTACAAACACTTCATTGGCAAGCGAATAAAAATCATCCATATCTTTATTGGATAATCCGCCGAATTTTAATAATATTTTATCAACGAGCCGATGAAGATTTTTTGCATTGTCGGCATAGTACATCATTAATATTTGTTCCATAGTTATCCTCCATGTTGTAATTTATTTTTTCCTTTCATATCTAATTTTTATATAAAATGAAGTGAATATTTATAATTCATTTGCTGCTTATTTATAACCTCTTATATACTGCTCTATCTTTATCCATTGACATACGAATTAAATTCTTTTATACTGATAATAATTCATATTATGATGTTATTGTATATTCTAAAAGTCAAAATGTCAATACGTATTATGAATTAAAATCTTATTTTGAATCGAGGTTCGTATATATGAATAATGAACAAATTGTAAACTCTATTAAATCCATATGCAAAGAACACAACATTACTATTACAAAATTAGAAGAAACACTTGGTATGAGTCAAGGATTAATAAGCCGTTGGAACAAATCAGACCCTTCACTTAGTAAAATAATTGATATTGCCCAATACTTTAATTTATCTTTAGATGACATTGTTGGATATAAAAATTGTACCAATGATAAATTTATTGAAAAACTGATTATACAAACTGCAAGTGGCAGTTTAAAATGGTTTAATTACAATCATCCACAAGAAAATCCAAAACAATATTGTAAATTATCTTCTGATGATTTTCGTGCGCAAGAAGAACAAAACAAACCTTATGCCATTGATAATGAAATATCTTATTTTTCTCATATTGGCAACGGTTATATTTCCTTATATGGAACATATCACGATAACAATATTAAAAATCCTTCAACGATTCTTTTATTTATTCAACCCGATTGCAAAGCCAGTTTGATAAAACAAAATTATTCAAAACAACAATTAATATCATTGTGGCTAAAAGTACTATATAGCCTTAATGAAGAGGCTCCCGATGAAATCAAAGCAGAGGAACTAAAAAATTCATTTATATTAGAAAATAATGAAAAAGAACATTTAAATTTCGTACCATATGAAACAATAAAAACATTTTTAAATGATTCAGAATTTACAAAAGTACTAGAAACCATTAACTCAAAAGAATTTGAAAACGTACAGCAAACACTTTCTAATCCGGAATTTCAAACAGCACTGCAAACAATTAAAAGTATACAAAAAAATCTCAACATCAATCATCTATTTTTCCATCAAGAAGAGGACTAAATTCATTAGTCCTCTTCTTTCTTTATTGGTTAATCAGTAAATTTATTTTTTAAAAAGAGAAGTAATGATTGTACACCTTATTTATTATTATAAAAAATTCCTCAAAAGTAAAAAAAGAAAAAGGGAGGCTATCATCGAAAAATGAATAACAAACTAACGAAAAATGAATTTATAGAAATTATAAATGAACTTCAAAAAGCTTCAACCTATCAAAAAGAAGTGGAATTATTTTTTAAAAAAAGCGGAATTGTTGGATTTATTTATACACCGGATTGTTCCGACTCTGTTCTAAGATTATTGCATATTCTTTATGCACAACAGGATAAGGATAATGTTATTTCCTTTTTTTGCAATGATTTAGATTATGGGAAGAAATACAAAGAAGGCATTGTCAATGAAAATTTTGGTATCGAAATACCATTAAAAAATTCAGAAGATTTATACCATTATCTTTGTCGGGAGTCAAATTAAAATGAGCGAATTTGGATTTAAAATAAGAAATATTGAAGCAAGCACTCTATTTGAATATAATGCAGGTCTAAAAGAATACTATGAATATAAAGATGCCATGTTTGTCAATAGTCTGTTTAAAGAATTTTTAGAACAACATGGTCTTAAAGTATATAAGGATGATTTTACAAGGGATATTATATGTTTGGAATTTAATTATAGTACAAAATCTTTTCAACAAGAAATGGAACATCTTGTAAAACTTGCTAAACATACACAAGCCGAATTACGAAAATCAAAAATTAAACAAGAAAGAAATTCTATGGATGCCTTGCAAAACAAAATTGATAAAATTATTTATTTACTTTGTATGGCCAAAAAAAATCGCTGGAAATATGTATCTTTATCCAAAGAAGAACTGCGAAAAAAATTTTATAAAGATGGTGTCGATGTGGAATATATCTCCAAAAATCAAAAGGGAGAAATTAAAAAAAGCGAAAAAATCCATTATAAAATGCTTTATCGAAGTACTGGAAAGGCAAAAAAAGGTTCTTGTATGTTTATTCGAGACAACTTATATGATAAATCGCTGCACTTTTTAAGAATGGGTATTCAACTGCCCAAAAAAAATGCCATGATTGTTGAAATAAGTGCATACTCTTCTCTTATATCCAGTGGAATTATTGATAAATTAAAGATACAGCCAAAAAATATTTTGATATTAAACGATATAGACCGATACTTTAAAACAAATGTAATAAGCGTGGAAATGAATGATAAAAGACAATGTATTGCAAACAAAATGGAACATTATCCGCTAAAAAATACTTTATTTGACGGACAAGCTCTTATTGACAGCAGCATTTTTCCTAAAAATGCAAACGGTTATATTCTTTTAAGACAACACTTTTGCAAAATGGCGGCATTTAAAACCAATATTCAGCAATTTTATAAAGACTATTTCGGCGCAAAGTATGAAACAGCAACCGTCACGGATATGTTTAGCAATAAACATTTTGTCAAAGATATTCAATTAGTCACCACAGACAATGCAATGAAATGGCTAAAATTTAATGTTTCCTACGATTATTGGTGCAATTGGGTTGAAAAAAACGGCTGTTTATTTGGCATTGTAAAAACAGCCCATAAAAGCAAATTAGGTATGCAGCAAAAAATGAGCTATCAAATGGTTAATTCACTAGACAATACCATTATGGAAAATGTTATTGCAACCAGTGTAGAATATATTGAAAATCTAAAAAAAGAAGACTTGTTTTTTTTAGACTATCTTAAAAAAAATATCAATTTTTCAAACGATTATGAAGTATTACTATCTTTATGTGAATATAATCCTGATTTTATAAACAGTACCTATTTTCGGCTAAGAAAGAAAAAAATTATAGAATCCATCATTTATAAATTTAGAACGGGTGAAATTATGCAGAATGCAGAAAACTTAACGGTGGTTGGCTCACCCTATGCCATGCTTTTATATTCTGCCTGCGGAAATCAAAATATCGTAGACAGCGACGATACATTTTGCTATGAACAAGGAGCGATTCAATGTTTTACGAATCGATTTTTTAATAATGAATATCTCGCTTTTTTTAGAAGTCCATTTAACAGCAAAAACAATTTAATGTATTTGCATAATGTTTATAATGAAAAATTTGATAAATATTTTGACTTTGGAAAACAAATTATTGCTATTAATATGATAGGAACGGATGCACAAGACCGAAGCAACGGAATGGATATGGATTCCGACTTTGGATATACCACCAATCAATCGGATATTGTTTCTTATGCAAAAGAATGCTACAAAAAATATCCTACCATTATCAATAATATTCCAAAAGATAAAAATATTTATAATAATACGATGGACGATTTTGCTGAGATAGACCATATATTAGCAACGTCTCAGGCGGATATTGGCGAATCAAGCAACCTTGCTCAACTGGCACAAAGCTATACCTATGCCTATAACGATACAAAATTTCAAGATTATGTTTGTATTTTAAGTGTTCTTGCCCAGATTGCTATTGATAATTCCAAACGAAAATTTGATATTGATTTGACAAGAGAAATCGACCGAATAAAACAAGATATGAATATAAAAGAAAATGGTTATCCTATATTCTGGAAAATCATTAAAAATGACTTAAACAGTAAAAAAATAAACAACGCTATAAAATGTCCTATGAATTACTTGACAGAATTTGAATTTAAAAAAGTGCGAAACATTAAAAAAGCCATTCCATTATCGGAATTTTTTATTAAACACCCACTAAAAACAAATCGAAAAACATGCAGGCGAATTGAGGAATTAATTGAAAAATATTCCTTAAAACTACTATATGAATTACAAATAAGTGAAGAATCCGACTATCAAAATTCATTATTGCTGAGAAACGATTTTGAATATTTGATATCGGAACTGCAACATGTAAGAATTTCTACAAATTATGTAGATATTATGTCGTACTTAATTGACAGAACGTTTATATTAACAGACGGCGTCCGCTTTAATAATAAGATAATTGGAACAAAACTAAACAAAAACAAACCGCTTTTAATGAAGGTTTTATATTCTGTCAATCAAAAAAGCTTTTTAGAATGTTTCAAAAAAAGTATACACCCTCAATAATCTTATCCCTTTCAATCCTTATAAAATAAGGGGTTTCAGATATTTTAATAAGTCCATATATGAAGGGATAACAAAAACAATGAAAGGAGGTAAATCGATGCAACCCTTCAGATTTTTCATATAATTTTGTAATACTATAATAAACTATTAAATAAATGAGTGGAATAAGTATGGTAAATGAAAAAAATTTATTACAAACCGATAAAATTATAATTACACCAGATATTTGCATAAAAATCCCTACTGTCAGGGAAATTTTAGAAAATGAGATTTTATACTACAATATAACCTATGCCTTTACTGCTACCCCATTTCAATGTATGGTACAACTTGATGATATAGGAATTGATTATACAACTATTGATGAATGGCAGCTTTTTATAGAAAATTTTTTATCCTACTCTCGTTCTATAACAGAATTAAACCAAATCATTCCTACAATAAAACAACAAATAGAAAAAACAACTGACAAAAAGATTTTATTCAAAAAGGAACAAGAATTAAATCGATACCAACAACTATTAGACAATTTTAATATATCTCTTGGCTATATATTTGACAATTTGCAGATAGAAGGGTTCCAGCTATGGCATGATAATGCCGCCAATGAAGAAGTACTATTCAACAGCAATACAGGTGTAAAAATAGATAGACAAACTTATTTACTAATTGCAGAATTTATAAGAAAAATAAATTTATACAAATACGTAAAATACAAGCCTGGTAATGAAAACGCCAAAAAATATCTTATAGAAAAAGAACGACGACGACTAAAAAGAAATAAAAATCATAATGAACCTTATTTAGAAAAATTCATTGTTTCTTTAGTAAATACTTCTGAGTTTCCTTATAACTATAAAGATTGTATGGATTTATCTATCTATCAATTTAATCAAAGTTTAAAACAAATACAACACAAAATAGATTTTGATAATACAATGATTGGCGTATATGCAGGTACAATTAGCGTAAAAGATATGGAAAATAAAGATTCCCTATCTTGGATTAACATGGAGCAAAATTAAAGCTCAAAAATCGTTGCTTATACATAAAAAGCAACACAGAAATGGAGGATACTATATGAATATCGATAATTTTATTATTAAATCTTTTGACCAATTTACTGGATTTAACCGTTCTACCGGCGAACTTGAAGTTGTTATGGACGAACTTAATGACTTTACATTTTCTCAAGAAGAAGAAAAACAGGATGTCACTGGTCGCGGCGGCAGAATTATTGGCTCAATCAAAAAGAACAAAAAAGTTACAGGAAAAGGCTCAAACGGTTATTTAACAGGTGGTGCTTTGGCCGCATTGATAGGCTGCGAGACAGAAGAAGGAAAACATTTCGTTAAATATACAGATACCATTCTTATCAAAAATAATTCTGGTTCTCTAAATAAAAAGGCTGTTGGAACTACTGGAAATGAAATTGAAACGATTTATGTAAGAGATGTCAACAACTCTTATATTTCTGGCGGCAAAAGACTGACACAAGCTGCTGTTGAACCAAAAACTGGAGAATTTACATATAATCCTGAAACAAATGAAATCACATTATTTGCTGGTGATGTTCCTGATAATACAGAAGTTATCGCATTTTACTATACAGAAGTGGATGGAAAGAATTTCTCTAACGATGCTAATTCTTACAGCAAAGTTTTAAATGCCTTTATCGATGTAACTTGCAGCGATGCATGTGACAATCTCTTTCATGGTCAGTTTATTATTTCAAGAGCTGATTTCAGCGGTACATTTGATATTGCTGGCGGTTCCGATGCGCCAAAATTAAGCTTTGAATTTACCAGCCTTCCTGATTCATGCTCTGGCAAAACAAAACTTTGGGATTTTATTGTATTTGATTAATTCAATTTCTTACAATATATCCTATTTTTTAACAAGATAATAAGCTATTTGTATCAATTTTTCAAATAGTTTTAATTGCAGATGAGAAGCTGTAAATACAGCTTTCTCATCGCAATATCTTACAATCAAGCGGATTTAAAAGTCAAATACTACGGAGCATGAAACTTGTACTGCGCAGCAAGCTGCGGGGTATTTGACCCTTGCGGCAGTCGCCAAATAGACATGCAAGCATGTCTGCTTGGCTCGTTGCTCGCAGGAATAAAATTTCTTGTGCAAAAAATAAGAGAAATGGAAAAATTATGGAAAAAAAGAAAATACCTTGCCGTGTATGCGGTCAACTGTTTGAACCTTGTGCTACCTGCCAATCCAATACAAATACATTTACATGGCGTCATTTTACATGTTCAAGAAAATGTGCAGCCAACTATATCAGCCAAGCTGCTCAATACCGTGAATCGCAAAAAACAAACAATATCAACTAAAATAAGAAGGTGGAAACAATTACTATTTATTTAGACAATGCTGCAACAACACCATTAACAGAAGAAGTAAAACAATATGTGATTAAACTTTTAGACCAGTTTGCAAATCCTTCTTCACTATATGAAGCAGGGCAATTGAATAGACAACTTATCAATCAAACACGAAAAACCATAGCTCAATTTATTCATGCCAATGAAAACGATATATTTTTCACACCATCAGGCTGTGCAAGCAATACTTTAGCTACACATATTGTCACAAAAAATCATTTCATTGGTAATTATTATTACTCCCCCACTGCTCATAAGTCCATATTACATGCTATGGATTTTGTTCAATCGCTTGCATTTGATTTAAAAGTAAACCTGGAAGGTTTTATAGATATTTCTTACCTTGATAATCTGCTGACCAAACATCAATTTCTTTCATCAACCCCGATTGTTATAACAGAATATGCAAATTCTGAGATTGGAACAATTCAAGATGTAAAATCCATTGTAGATGTTACTCATAAACATCATGGCATTTGTGTCGTGGATTGTACAGGCTCTATTCCCTCTATACCTGTTGATGTAAGGCAATTGCAAGCAGATATAATCACTTTTTCAGGGCATAAACTTCATGCTTTAAAAGGATGTGGTGTTTTATATAAAAAAGATTCCATTCAATTATCTCCGCTTATTTATGGTTCACAAGAACATGGCATTTGTGCGGGAACCGAAAATATTTTAGGAATCGCCTCTTTAGGAAAAGCATTGGAATATTACGACTATTCTTGTATTCAACCCTTTAACAGAAATTATGTGTGGAACTATATAAAATCTCATATTCCTGATACTTATTTAGTTGGAGCAACAATTGAATCAAACCATCGGCTGCCTAACAATCTATATATTTGTTTTAAAAATATTGATGGAGACTCCCTTATGATGCTGCTCGATTTAAAAGGAATCCAAGTTTCTACGGGGTCTGCATGTGTCAGTAACGATTATACTCCATCTTCCACACTAACTGCAATTGGAATGGATAAACGAGATATTCACAGCTGCATCCGAATCAGCTTTAGCGGCAAAGAAACCATCCATGAACTAAATTTTATCTGTGAGACAATACACGAAGCAGTTGAAACATTAAGAACTCTATGTTAGAAAGGAACACCATTTATGAAACTAAAAATATATAATGTAATTAACATCTATACAACCATTAAGACATTAATTGAAAACGAAAATTTTAAGGATTCTGTTTTAAAATTTAAGATGTTAGGACTTTTAAAATCTCTTGAAACACCAATGACGAATTACCAAACTATACAGTATGACACCATAAAGGAATTAGGAGCACCTGTATTCAATGATAATGGCGAAGAAACCGGCAATTATACCATTCCATCTGAAAACAAAGAAGCTGTTGAAAAATATATTCAAACAATGAATACACTGGGAGAAACGGAAATTGATATTCCATTAGACAAATTTAAAGCTTCTGTGATATTCAATAAAGGCATTGCAGCAGAACAATTAATTCACCTATATCCTATTATAGAAGAAGATTAATTTTCTATTTAAAAAATACCGAAAGGAATTTTGCCAAATGAATGACTTTTTATATGATAATATATTAGGAAGTGATTTTGAATTAATACCTTGCCGCTTTGATTCTTCTGGTGGTATTGAAACGGTGGATATGGGTTCTCAAATGTCAAACAGCTTTGTAAAAATAGTTGGCACGGATGAACAAATCATTGTCAATAAAGAGTACTCTTCCACCCTATCCATCAGCTTTCAAGTATGCAAAAGGAATTGCCGCGAAGGCTTTAAAGAAATAACACCCGATGAATACAGTAAAATAAACCGATGGCTTAACCGAAAAGAAAGTCATCCATTAAAACTGCAAAAAGATGGCTATGAAAATCTCTATTTTCTTGGAACATTTAATGTCCAAGCATTAAAATTAAATGACAAAATTTATGGATTAAATTTGACCTTTTTTAGTAATTACCCCTATGGTTTTTTAGACGAAATCACAGCCCATTATACAGGCAATCATTTTACCCTATATGACCATAGCGACGAAGAAGGCGAACTGTTCCCTTTTGTTATCATTCAATGTTTAGAAGATGGCGATTTGCAGATTACAAACGATATGGACAATGAATTGTTTATTTTAAAAAACTGCAAACAGCATGAAATACTCCATATTGACAATAAAAACCATCTGATTACTTCCTCTGATGAATCCCATAATCAAAACTTATACAATGATTATAACTTTAACTATATTAAGATATGCAATCGTTATAACAACAGGACAAACAACTATTCTTCAAGTTTAAACATTGACATATCATTTCAATATTCTCCAATAAGAAAGGTTGGTGTTTAAAATAGATGAGAAAACCATGTTTATACCTAAAATCAATATTAAAAATCTAATCCGTTTAAAAAATACCAAACAGCCACGAACATTACATATTATTTTAGGCAATAAAGCATTTCAAAAATATGGAGAAATCGACCCTATTTTCCATATTCAATTTCATTCCCAACTAAACGGTGCCGATGATTTATCATTTACTGTATATAAAACAGTTGATGGAAAACCATGTAGGTTGTGGAATCAATTAGTTAATTTTCGACTGATATGGGTAAAAGAATACAATGAATGGTTCCAGATTAAAGTAGCCATTGATGACAGTGAACCCATTACCAAAAAAGTGATTACAGCGACTTCTTTATGCGAGGCGGAATTAAGTCAACGCTTACTCTCCATTGAAATTAATACACAGGAAGACATTGAACGAGCAGATTATATCAATCCAACCGTATTTTATAATCCCAATGAAACGGATTGTTCTTTATTACATCGTGTTTTAAAAGATAAATGCAAGGATTATACGATTCAATATGTGGATAAAACACTCTATACTGTTCAGCGTTCTTTTAGCGCCGATAATGTGTCCGTCTATGACTTTCTAACAGGAACCGTTGCAGCCGAACTGGGCTGCTTATTTTTATTTGATACAAATAACCGAAGTATTTATATATATGATATGAAGACAACCTGTTTGGAATGTGGTTATCATAATGAGCAAGATTTTAAAATTTGTCCTGAATGTGGATGCAGCGCTGTTCATTTTCCTTATGGCAAGGATACAAACATCCTGATTGATAAATCAACCATTGGCTCTAATATCAACCTTGAAGCAGACACCGATTCCATTAAAACTTGTTTTTATGTTACAGGCGGTGATGACACCATCAATGCAACCTTAAAAAATATTAGTCCCAATGGAACGAATCAAATTTTATATTTTAATGAAGATATTAAATCGGATATGCCTAAAGAATTAGTAGATTGTTTAAATGCTTATCAAAATCTATCCAATCATTATGAACAAGAAGAAATTTACAATTTATCTTCATTGCCAATAAACAGATATAATCAAATTATAACAGTCCTTAATAAGCTTTATCCATCAAAAAAATGGGCGTATTTAGAAACTTCTTATACCGGTTTTGCTAATTTAACCAATGCTTTATATAATGCACTCGACTTAAAAATGTATCTTGAAAACAGCATGATGCCTACATGGGAACTTGAAAACACAAAAGCCAGCGATCAATTAGCACTTCTTACCGATTTGGCACTCTCTCCTGTCTGTGTACTTGATATTGATACGGTTTCTAAGTATACGGTCAATAATGCCGTTTTAGCAATGGCTAAATGTATTATTGACACCAGCATATATAAAATAGAAACATTTGATTATGATTATAACCTTAATGCAAAACAATGGACAGGTAAATTTAGAATACAATCTTATACCAATGAAAGCGATACAGCAGAAAGCCCTGAGTCCATTCCCATTACAATTAGTGATGACTCCACAGACTATATTCGTCAAAAAATTAAGCGGGCGATACATCGGCTTGACAACAATCAAATTCAAGATATTTATGACATTGATAATGAGGATAAATTTAAAGAAGAATTAAACCGATATGGCAAAAGCAGTTTAACTATTTTTAGCGAGGCTATTCAAACGGTTCTTGATATTTTACAGGAAGAAAACTGTTCCTCTATCACTTCTCAATTTTATAATGACCTTTATAAGCCATATTACGAGAAAAAAATATATATTGATACGGAATTAAAAGAGCGAGAAGAGGAAATTCAAACAGTAGAAACAGTATTTGATTCCATACAAACAATCCTTTCTACTGTTCACAACACTTTAAATTTTCATCAATATGTAGGTGATGATTTATGGAAGCTGCTGTTATCTTATATGAGGGAGGATAACTACACCAATGAAAATTATATTTCGGACGGACTTTCCAATGCACAAATCATTCAAAAATGTGAGGAATTAAAAGAAGTCGCCAAAAAAGAGTTAAGAAAATCGGGCAATCAACAATATAGCATTTCAGAGACGCTTACCAATCTTTTACTGATAAAAAATGAACAAGGCGATTGTATATTTGAGCCTATTCTTGATGATTTTTGTCTAGGAAATTTTATTCGCACCAAAATTGACGGGCAAATATATAAAATGAGACTAATTGATATTAATATTGATTATGATAATCTGGATACCTTATCCGTTACTTTTTCGGATATAACCAAAGGAACCAATTGTCTATCCGACCGATTATCCCATACGATTGCTCAAGTGTCCTCTATGTCAACCTCTTATTCTACTGTTAAAAAGCAGGCAGAGCAAGGGCAACAAGCCAATTACTCCATAGACAAACTACGAACAGACGGTTTAAATTCTGCCCAATTTAATGTATTTAATACACATTCAACCATTGAAATGGATGAACATGGCTTATTGTCTCGCGGATATGATGATGTAAACAATTTCTATTCGGACGAACAACTGCGAATCAACAATTCCAATATAATTATGACAAAAGACAACTGGCGTACAACCATTCTTGCAATCGGCAAACAAACCTATACGTTAAATAATCAAACATATACTATTTATGGAGTTAATGCGGACACCGTTCTTGCTGGACAGATTATATCCGGTGATATTTATTCTTCAAACTTTACAACAAACGAAAAAGGAGATTTAACCGAAGGAATCCATATTGATTTAACGAAAGGACGGCTTGATTCTGTGGGAATATATATGGATTTTAAGAATGGTTCTTTTTCTTTTGCTGATGGAAAAATTGTATATAAGAATAATCATTTAACTTTTTCTAATGTAACGATTAATTGGGAACATACCAATTCACCTTCTATATCCGATATTGATAATTTAGATTCCAACCTTACAATATTAAATAGTGTAAAAGAAGCATTACATTTTACAACAACAATTGATGAAAATTCCATTATTTCCCCTTATATTGGCGGCGGTTATATAAATATTGGAGACAGTAAAAATTCTGTAATTATTAATCCATTAGGAATTGGTGAAACAGATAAGAATAATTATGATATTTTTGCTGTTTATAATAATACGAATAAAATTGTTGGGATTAACACAAATGGCGAAGCTTGTTTTAATGGAGAAATTCATACGCAAAATGGCATTATAGGTGATTGGAAAATCAATCAAAAAGCCTTATATAAAGATATTGATTCCTATCGTGTTTATATACAAGCACCTTCTGATAGAAATACATGGGTATTTTCAATACAAGAATTGCGTGCTGATAATAACTATTATGGAAAATGGTATGTTACTGCTTCTGGTAAAATGTATGCCAGCGATTTAGTATCACCAAATGTAAATATCACAGGCGGAACGATTGATATAAAAAGTGAAGCTTCTGAACCTTCTTCTATTCAGCTTGAAACATGGGTAGATAATTCACAAGATAAATATCAAATGCAAATAAAAGGACATTTTGTTAAAGTTTCTGATTTAACAAATGAAGTGAACACTCGTATTCAAAGTACTGGCTTATATATTCATGACCCACAATCAGACAAACACTTTACAGCAAATGCAAATGGCTTATATTTTACGAGTGAAACAACAGACAATGATACTAAATCCTATTGGACACCTTATGCCTGTAAATTAGATGTTGATAATAGAGTTGATACGTATACAGGACTTACATATTTTGGCGCTAACCAATTTCAAGCATACAATCAAGATAATATTTTAAAAGCTTACCTCTCTCAAGAAAAATTAATTATCTTTACAACCTCAAATACAACTGCACATGAATTAAGAAATGATGGTTATTGCTACTTTGGCAGTACTCCTGTTATTGGTTCGGATAAAAACATTAAAAATAGTATCACATATCTTGATACAAATAAAGCAGCTCATTTTATTTATTCATTAAATCCTGTTCAATTCAAATATAATGATGAACAAAATAACCAATATCATCATGGCTTAATTGCACAAGAGGTCAAAACATTATTAGAAACAGATTCTGCTTTATATGTTGAAAATATAGATACAAATGGCAATAAAACATGTGGTCTTCGATATGAAGAACTCATTGCCGATTTAATAGCAACGATTCAATCACAAAACGAACGAATAAAAAAATTGGAAAAACGGTTATAAACTTTCTTTTTATAACCGTTTATTTATTTTGTATAAAAGAAAGTGGTGGAAAAATAAATGAATACAAATTTACAAACAACAACAAATAAACTGGTGTTAGATTTTCACCAAAGAAACTGCCAAACAGTCTTGGCAAAAGAATATGATAAAGGCAGCCGCTTTATTCCTATTCAATGCACAGAATATGGTGAACCTTTTACACTGGACTCATCAATTGAAATACAAGTAAAAGTATTAACTCCTGATAACAGAGCTTTATTAGAACACAGCGCTGTTATACAAGACGATGGTTCTATCTTATTAGAATTGACAGAAAATATGCTTTATTATCCCGGAAAAGCTACTGTTGAATTAATCTTCTACGATTTTGAACATAAAAAAAGACTTTCTCCAATGAAATTTGATTTATTAATCGATTCAAGCGCTTATCCTGATGACAGAGTTATCTCTTCAAATGAATTTAATGCTTTAACGGACTTACTTGAAAAAGCAACGGCAGACTATACTTATGTTATCACTGCGGCAAGAGAAAGTGCCGATGCTGCTAAGATAAGCGAAGACAATGCTGCTTCTTCTGCTGATATGGCTAGTACCAAAGCAAACGAAGCAAGTTTAAGCGCTTTAAATGCTCAAGAATCTGCTGATAGTGCTGAATATAGTGCAAGTTGTGCTTACCATTCTGAAACAATTTCTGAAGCTAATGCCACTTCCGCCCTAAATTCCGCAAAAGAGGCACAAAGCTGGGCGCATGGAAATACTGGAATTAGAGAAGATGAAAATATAAACAATTCTAAGTATTGGAGTGAACAATCAAAAGAATATGCGGATAGCTGGAAAGGTTCACTGCTTCCACAAGGAACGATTGCCTTTTCACAAATTCCGACCAATGGAAATATTGCAGGACATATGTACAACATCAATGAAGCCTTTGTGACGGATTCCAGATTTAAAGATGGTTCAGGTTATTCTTACCCTGCTGGTACTAATATTTATTGGACACATGATGACAAATGGGACTGTTTATCAGGAACGCTTACTATGACATTAACACAGGCAGAATATGATAATCTTTCCAATGCGGAAAAAATAAATGGAACGATTTATTATATAAATGATGCTGACAATTCAATTGGCAATGCAAATGAAAATGTTGCTGGATTGATGTCGCCTGAAGATAAAGAAAAATTGGATAATATAGAGGCTGGTGCGCAGGTAAATGCACAGGCTGATTGGAATATAACCGATAATAATTCAGATGCTTATATTAAAAATAAGCCACAGGCAATGAAAAATCCTACTAGTTTAAATATATCATTAAATGGGATTTCTCAAGGTACTTACGATGGAAGTTCTCAAAAAAATGTAAATATTACGGCTGAAAATATTGGCGCAGATTTAAGCGGAACAGCACAAACAAAGGTGTCTGAACATAATAGTTCAGAAGAGGCTCATGCAGATATAAGAAATCTAATTACTACATTGACTAGTACTGTTACAGGAAAAGCAAATAAATCTGGCGATGAGTTTACAGGAGATGTCACATTTGATAATTATGTTAAAATAAAAGCATGGCCAGGTTATGGAACTGGAAGTGCCAATATGTGGTTTAATGCCAACACGAAAACAATAGATTTTGAAGGTGATGTTAAAAATATAGACTTGAATGCTACATCGGCTACAAATGCAGATACACTGGATGAAAAACACGCTTCCGATTTTATAAGTAAAGAGGGCAAAGATAATATTGTGAAAGAACGATTTACTGTGCTTTCAGGTACAACTGTATCCGGTTCTGGAACAGGTGATACGAGCCAAACAGGTTATCTTAGAATTGCTACATTAACAATAAGGTCAACATATATTGATACTCCTATTGTATTTGAGATTGCTGCACGAGGATGGAATTATACGACAACGCTCTATATAAAGTTTAAATCCGTTGGAAATAATGACCCTGATTTAGCTTCATTTTTAGTAGATAGAAAAACACAAGATAAAATTTATTTACATAAAAGGAATCAATCCATTTGGGATTTATATGTTTATAAATCAACAGGACATGGATATTCAACGACCTATTCTCTACGTTCATCATTATTAGGAATAACACAAGGAGCCATAGGAATAGAACATCCAAAAGATGTATTACTATCTACGTTGCCTGATGGTGTTATTGAACCAGATATTATTATATTAGAAAAAGCAAAAGACACTGATACAATAGACGGAAAACATGCCAGTGATTTTGTGAATAAACATGGAGATAACATGATAGGCGATCTAATAGTTCCTGTTGACAGAGCAAATGCAAATATGTCTGTACCTTGTGCTGGTCGAATTGATACAACGAATAGTGTAGCTAACTTTAGTGCTTATAAAACATTCTTAGGAAGTTATTTTGATGGAAATGGATATAATCACATAATAAGCATAAGACATGCAAATGGAAATGGTGATGGACAAAAATATGGAATGTATTTAAGAACTCCATTTTCAAAAACAGGAGATTTATTGTGGGGGCAGCAAAATACAGATTGGGTTGCAGAAAGAACGATATTAGATAGCAAGAATTGTTATAAATATTGTGCAAGTGCTTCATGGGCAAATGACATTCAAGATTGTTTTTGTGATGGTGCAGCTATAACAGCTATGAAATTAGGTGATTATGAAAGTGATGACAGCATAAATTTTGTTGGTTTAAATGTAGGCTCAAATTATCGACCTGTATATTTTTCAAATGGACTTCCTGTTGTATGTGACGAAATAGTAAGCATATATTCTTCTGATTATTATAATATAACAAGAGAATTTGGTTATGCAATAACTATACCCACATCACAAAATTCATATTATATAAAATTTGCCAGTGGAATTTTAATTGTGGCAGTTAATTTGACTTTAGGCAATGCTCGTTATGAATATGAATGTGTATTTCCTATCAGTTTCATTAATTCTAAATATGTAGCATTATTAACTGAAAACGTTGGTAATAAACCAGAAGCAGTGAATTATAAAAATGCAACTATAACTAGAACATATAGAAATTATTGTGTTATAAAACACGACGGAGGCGACACAGAAAGCTTTGATTTTTTTGGAACAGAATACAATGAAACATGTGATTATGCCTCTGTAATATGTATAGGAAGGTGGAAATAATGGAAGATTTTAAAATGTATATCACATATGATAAAAAAGGGAATTTTCAAGGTTTTTATGATGATGAAGAACTTATAATTAAAAATTTCCCTGATTTTTATTACAATCTTATTACAAAAAAAGTATACGATACCATATTAACATATGGAAATAAAATCTATATTCATTTTGATAAAATAAATAAAAATACAATAATTAACTCAATGGATTATATAACATTGATTAAACCTTCATTTAATCTAAATAAAAAAAAGCAAATGCTTATTCATTCTATAAAACAAGAATGTAAAAAATATATTATTGGAGGAAAAATAATTGAAATTCCATCAGATAAAGAAATTAAACAATTTACTTATAAAATTGAAGACCAAATCAATTTAAGAAATATTTTAGATAACTATCGTAACAATGAAACAATATATTATCACGCTTCTGGAGAATTTGATACATTATATAGTTATGAAGATATTTTACAAATATATAAAGAATTGGAAAATAATAAAAATTATAATCTAATTTATACAGACTGCTTATGCCAATGGATTGATAAAAATTATACTGAAGAATTGTATCAAAATAAAGAATATATTATCACCTATGGTTTTGCAACAGAAGAACTAATAGAGGAGGTTGAACAAAAATATGCCAAGCAATTATTATAATCAAGAAAAACAACCGTTATATATTTTACATTTTCCAGGTGATGGATTAATTGGACATGAAAACATAATAGAGGAAAATTTAGATAGGTCATTTCAAATTTCAGATGAAATTTCCATTATTTCTATTATGAATAAAGAATGCTATAACGAATCTTTTTTAGCAAAACAATGCGAGAAGAATCATATAAAAATTCATAATACAGCATTATATGAAAGCGATTGGACAAACACTATAAAAATTGAGCATATTCTCCAATGCCTTTTTAAAATAGACACACCATATGTGTTAATTTTAGATGGAAGAGATACTATTATCATTCATGATTTAGATACAGAGTTTCTTTCTAAATACAAAAGTTTTAAAACGCCTATCATTTATAATGGAACACCAGTAGCATATCCAAAAAAGGCTATTGAGCCTATCCAAGAAATTATAAAAATAAAAGGAAAACAAAAATTTTTAAATGCAGGAGTATGTATTGGTGAAAAAAATGCCCTAATCAATTTTTATGAAAAAGCAGTAAAAATAAAAGACAATTTATGTGATAATAATTCTGAACAACTTATTATAAGAATGTGTAGACAACAAAATATGTTATTAGCAGGAATAGACCACAATAATAAGCTTTTTAGAATTATACATCACTATGATACAAAAATACAATCTTATGGGAAGGATTATATACTTCAATGAAAATTTTAATAGCAGGATATGGAAATATAGGAAAACATATACATAAAGAATTTGAAAAAATTGAGGAGATTTACATTTATGACCGATATAAAAACCCACAAGAAAAGTTATTGTTAGAATCATATCATTATGCTTTTATATGTGTGCCAACAGAACCAAATTCAAACGGTTCCTGTGACATTAATGAAGTAAAATGGATTATACAACATATCAAAGCTGATACTATTATTATAAAATCAGCCGTTCCCGTTGGTACTTGCGAAGCACTAAATAAGGATAATATAGTTTTATCCCCAGAGTATTATGGAACAACACAACACAGCTTAGAATCTCCACATTTTGTTATACTAGGCGGTAAAAAAAAACACACAATAAGAGTACAACAATTATATAGTACTATAAAAAATGGATATTTTAAATATATCCACACAAATTGGCGTACTGCTGAACTTGCTAAATATATGGAAAATTGTTTCATAGCAGTTAAAGTTACATTTTGCAATGAATTTGCAAAAATTGCAGAACACTATGGAATTTATTTTGAAGATTTAAGGGAATGTTTTATAGCAGATGAACGTGTATCACCATCACATACATATGTATATAAGGATAAACCATACTATGATTCTCATTGTTTAAATAAAGATATTCCAGCATTAATCAAAATGTGTGAAAAAGATAATATTTCAATTCCATTAATGTGTGTCATTTATGATATTAATAAAAAAATGAAATCAAAAAACTTAATAGAAAATAATCTTAATTTTAAAAAATAGTAGGAGAATATATATATGGGAAAAATTATACTAAATAATGTGGATTATAGCGCACCTGTCACCAGCGGAGTATCTGGAGTAAAAGGAAATGCAGAAAATAACTATCGAACAGGAAATGTCAATCTCACTCCTGAAAATATAGGTGCACTCTCTTTAAATGGTGGTACAATGAATAATGATACAACTATATTTATGAATGGTACAGATACCATGATTGATATCACGGCGGCAAATTCAAATACTCAAATAAGCTATAATATTATATCTATTTCTGGTAAAAATTCAAATCAAGAATCTGTCAGAACATCTATATATTCTGATAAAATAGTTGCAAATAAAATCACCCCTATTACAAGTCATGATATAGAAAATGTTACTATTTGTTATGATACAATAAATCTGTTAAATGAACAACCTAGTATAACAAAATCAAATACCAATATTCAACCTCACATTATCACTATACAATACGATGATATTGAATCAAGATATTATAAAAAAACTACTATTGGCAATTATTATGCTACTTTTCAAAATCAGCAGGAAGATGATAATATATTTGACCAAATAACAATTTCATCCAAATTAAATAATGGCTGTGGAATTGAAGCATATGATAAAATTGATAACAAAAAATGTAGTGTACGTTTTTGCTATGGAAATATTTTTTGTGAACCATATGATAAATTAGACATATCACTTACTGAAAATACAGATATAGCAAGGTCATATATATTTGATAAAACAGGATTATGGTCAATTTCAGATAACGTAGATTTAGGAAAAAGTAGTTTTCATTGGAGAAATATCTACGCCACCAATGGCACTATCCAAACTTCAGACCGAACAAAAAAGATGAATATAAACAGTCTTAAAACACAAAAAGCCCAATCATTTATTAACGGCTTAAATCCTGTATCTTACAAAATGATTGATGGTACATCAGGACGAACACATTACGGATTCATTGCGCAAGATATTGAAGAATTGATGAACACTTTAAATATGGATAGTAAAGATTTTGCAGGCTTTATCAAATCACCAAAGAAAGTTGTAAAATATGAAGATGAAAATGGAAAGAAATTAAAGCAGCCAATTGAAGAAATAATAGAAGGTGAATATGATTATTCTCTTCGCTATGATGAGTTTATTGCCCCATTAATAAAAGTGGTTCAAGAACAACAAAAAGCTATTGAAAACCAACAACAACAAATTACACAATTAAAAAATGCCCTTGAGAACGCTAATCTATAAATGTTTTTAAGGACACTATCCTATAAAACAAACAACTCTATATAAATCCATTAAAAGATGAGACCTGTTCTCATCTTTTTTTATACAACAAAATGAATAATTTTAAAAAATACGAAAGGAGAAATATATTATGAGTAATAGCAATTTAGTTAATGTAACCATTAAATCACCAAACTGTAATTCTCCAAGAAACAATACCATTCAAAAAATCACCATACATCATATGGCTGGTATATTATCCGCACAGCGATGCGGTGAACTTTTTGCTGACCCTAACAGACAAGGTTCATCCAATTATGGCATTGACAGTGATGGAACTGTCGGTTTATATGTTGATGAATGCAATCGAGCTTGGACTTCTAGCAGCCCTTCTAACGACCATCAAGCTGTTACAATTGAAGTGTCTAATGATGAATATGGCGGACAATGGCATATATCTGACAAAGCTTTTGATAAACTCATTGATTTATGTGTTGATATTTGTCAAAGAAATCATATTCCAGAACTTACATGGACAGGCGATGCCAATGGTTCGCTTACATGTCACTACTTCTTTACTAACACCAGTTGTCCAGGCGATTACCTAAAAAGTAAAATGCCACAAATAGCCAATATGGTTAATGCAAAACTTCAAGGCACTTATGATGATTCCAAAAATTATACTGAAAACAGCGCCAATCAAACAACTTCAACAGCAAAAAATCAATATGGTTTTCAATATCAAGTTTACACTAACCATACTTGGCTTCCCAATGTTTGGAATACACAAGATTATGCTGGTTTGCCAAACAGTCCAATAGAATGTGTCTATGTGTCTTCATCTGAAGAACACGTTTACTGTCAAGTTCATACACTGGGTGGCACATGGCTGCCTTATGTATGTGACCGAGATGACTATGCTGGTATTTATGGACAAATGATTGATGGTATCCGAATTAAAACGGATAGAAATGACAAAGATGTCCTCTACCGCGTTTCTTGCTGTGGTGAAGATTATCTTTCTTGGGTAAGAGAAGATACCGATTATGCAGGCATTTATGGCAAACCTATCGACCGACTGCAAATTAAATATGTAAGTCATGAAGAGTCATTCAATGATTGTATCGAAAAACCACAAGAATCTTACACAAATCCAGAATCTACTACAACAACTGATTCACTAAATATAACTTATAAAGTATTTGCAAATAAATGGCTACCAGAAGTTTGTGGATTTAACACAGAAGATGAAAACAATGGTTATGCTGGTATTAAAAATACACCTATCACTGCTGTTATGGTTGCAGATAACATCCATATTAAAGTTCATTTAAAAAATGAACAAAGATGGCTTCCCGATGTGACAGGTTATGATGAAAACGATAGTAATAACGGTTATGCAGGCATTATTGGAAAAGAAATAGATGCCGTTCAAATTTGGTCTGACAATAGGGATATTTTATATCAAGTATCTACCATTGAACATGGCTGGTATAATGAAGTTTACGGAAATCATCACAATGATAAGGACAAAGAACAAGGATTTGCTGGTTTATTTGGAGAAACCATTGACCGAATCCTTTGTCGTTATCTTTAACAATAAAATTTTATATTGAAAATTTATAATATATGAATAAACAAGGGCTGTTGTAAAAAGATTTTTTAGTATCAAACGTAGTTATCATTACTCAGTCAATTACTATATTTCGTATGAAATTTCTATTTTACAACAGTCCCATTTTATGAAAAGGATTTTTAACAATGGATACATTACAAAATTTATTGGACATGGATATTGGTTTATTTATACTTAGTTTATTTATTATTGCTGTTGCACTAAAGGAATTTATTGATTTACTCGTTTATTTTAAAAAGAAATTTGGTATTAAAACAACCGTTCAAACTGATAAAGAAAAACTAGAATCTCGCATTTCTTCCTTAGAACGGCATGATAACTGGCAGTATAAAGAAATTTTAAAAATAAGTGAAGGTATCGAAAATATAACAGACCAGCTTTATAACATAGAAATTGATGACTGGCGTTATGAAATATTAAATTTTTGTACGGAATTATCAAATGGAAAAAATTTCAATCGAGAATCCTTTGACCATATCAAACGAATACATCACAAATATGAACAGTTGCTAAATAGTCGTGGTATGGAAAACGGTTTAGTCGATGAAAGCATAAAATATATTGATGAAATTTACCATCAATATTTAAAAAATGATTTTAATAATAAAGATTAGGAGATTCTATCGATGAATGAACTATTAAAAGAACTTGCAGAATTATTTTTATTTACAATTATAACGGGTTGTGGCATTGCTGTTATCAATAAAGTTATTACCTTTTTAAACGAAAAAATTGACGACCTTCAAAAGACAAAAACATTTGTAGAACACGAAAAACTAAACCAATATATCGATTATGCACAAGAAGCTATCACCACTGCTGTCACTTCCGTTTCTCAGACCTATGTTGATTCCCTGAAAAAAAGCGGTCAATTTGACAAAACCGCTGCAAACAATGCAAAAAAACAGGCTATCGAAATTGCTGAAAAGCTGATTAGTGATAATTCTAAAATTGCTATTGAAACTGTATTTGGCGATTTTGAGGAATATATCAATAATAAAATTGAAGCTGTTATAAAAAGTGAGAAGTAAGTTGAAATTTAAGAATTGAGAATTGATGTTGATATGTTAATGTGATTTTTTTGGAGTGGGGGAATGTGGCTACAATTTATTATACATTCCCCTGCTTTGAATAAATATATTTTATATTAAATAAATAAATTTATATAGTTATTATGAAAATAGTTCATTTTTATATATTTTTTTCATTTCATTTTCATCTTGTACGAAAATATATTCAAATTCTGCTTCTTTTAATTGTGGAAGTATTTTGACAATATCAGATGATGTCCAAATTGAATTTTGTAAATAGGTTCCCTGTAAATTGCTTCCTTGTAAATTAGCTCCTCGTAAATCAGTTCTTTGCAAATTGACTAATCGTAAATCACTTCTTTGCAAATTGGCTAACCGTAAATTAGCTTCTTTCAAATTAGCTCCTTGTAAATTAACTTTTTGTAAATTGGCTTTTTGTAAATTAGTTTTTCGTAAATCAGCTTTTTGTAAATCAGCTCTTTGTAAATTAGCTTTTTGTAAATCAACTTTTCGTAAATTGGCTAATTGTAAATCAGCTTCTTGTAAATTAACTTCAAAACAAAATACTCCTTGTAAATTTGCTCCCCAAAAAGTCACATTCTTTAAACTGGCTCTAAAAAAATTCACTCTTTGTAAATTGGCTTCAAACAAATTTGCTCCTTGCAAATTTATTTTACTCAAATCCAAAAAAAAGGCATTTAAATTATGTTTTATATAATTAATAATATATCCATTAAATTGATAAATATTTTCATCCCATAGATGTACAGTATCAAGCATATTAGCAAACACCCTGATTTCACAATCCATTACATTTTTATAACATTCTCTAGTATAATAAGTCATTCCATCACTTAACATTAAATTAAACACATCACATACTATATCAAACATACTATTTAATTCGCTAGTTTCAATCTTAAATTTTAAAAAACCACGTATTTCAGAAGATAAAATTTCCTTTTTTAAAAGCTTTCCAAAAATACTCGCCAATTCTTCTTTAGATTTTTTAATTGATATACATATCTGCCTAAAAATATATTCTGCAACAAAATATTCATAAATAGAACGATGAACAAAAGATAATCGTTCGGATTCTATTCCTTCACAATGCTTAATTGTTTTAAAAAAATTTCCAATTAAAATATCTTGATTTTTCTGCTTATTTTCCTGTATAACACGATTACAGATTTCTTGATATTCTTTTTGTGGAATATATGCTTCTTCTGAATTATTTTCAAACATCCAAAAAGCAATTTTTTGTGATATTAGATGAATTTGCTCTTTTATTTGACTTATTCTATGCGGCATTTCATATCTTTTATTTTGTAAACATCGATTATAAATTCCTCCATCTTTTATAGAAAAAATCTGGTTATAAACCGTTGCAAGAGAGCCTTCTTTTTCAATAGAAATATTTAAAGCTAAAATCATATATAATATAAGAGGAATACCTAAAATATCTTGATTTTTTATTATATTCTCTATTGTATCCTTAGATATACTGCTATTATTTTTTTCTTGATAAACCGTACAAAAACTTTTAATTTGTTTCTTGTCGAATGTCTGCAATGTAATATAATCGCAATCCATTTTTTGTAAATCCTCAATATAATGTTCTCTACATGTAATAATCAATGAAAACTTATTTATAGAATTTTCTTTTATCCATTGATGATATATATCATTTATAATTTTCGTTCTATTCCCTCCTACAATAATTTCATCAAAACCATCAATAATTAATGTTTTTCCCTCTAAATTATCATAAGACAAATTTAACTCTTTTAATATTTCATCCGCTATATTATATTTATCACTGCTGTTTTGCCAATCTACATTTTTCAAATCCGAAGCAAACTGATATACTAAAATATCATTTATATTGTTAATTATATTATCTATAAAATGAGCTGTAATCCATGTAATCAATGTGCTTTTGCCAATTCCGGGCTGTCCTAATATAAAAAGCATTTTATTATTGATTTCTTTATTACTATTTTTATCCATATATTCCAATAATAAATTTTTTAAATCGTCAAATTTATTTTTATTATCTTTCCATAAATAATGTGGTAAATGCTTTTCTACATACAATTCTTTTAAACTTATATTGACACCAGCATTTTCATCACGCTTATTAAAATCATTGAGGAACATATTGTTATTCCATTTATTCAAATATTCAACTGTTCGGCTATGTATATTTGATTTTACATGATTCCTCTCACTATTATTTACCGCTGCATGGATTTGTCCATTATCCAATGCCAAATTTAATTGTCCGCCATCAGAAACATTCACTTCTACTTTATCTATACTTTGTCTTTCCATATACACTCTCCTAATGAATATATGGCGTAATATAATCTATCAATTTTTGTAAATTATCTGCCAGCGCAGGTATTCCATTTGCAATAGTAAACATTGGGGCAATTAATGTTAAACAATTTTTTAATCTGCTTATTTTTGGTTCCGGCTTTTTCAATTCTTCTTTTGCCATATCCACAATATCACTAATTTCTTCTGCATCTTCTTTTTTCAAATCCGATAAATTATTCATAATTCCTTTTATAATATTGTCTAATTCATTGGCAGAAACTCCATTATTTAATGGAGCATATATTGTAGCATTATCTTTTGCAATATTTACTTGACTGCCATTCGATGTATTAAAATGAACTGTGTAATTTTTATCTTCCATTATTATTTTTCCTCCTTTGCACAAAAAAACAACTTTTTGCCTAATTATTAATAAAAAGCATAAAAAATAATTGAACTTTTCTAAATACATTGTACATAAAAAACATTATTTTAACACTATACAATATAACTAAAAATTTAGTCTTATATTTGTACTATTTAATCATATACTCATATTAATAATATATAGTATTTCGTTTTAATCTTTTCAATAAAAATCCATATCATTTTTTATATCAAGTAAATAAATATTCATCATTTGCTTTGCTACTTACTTAAACTACTTAGCTGCTATCACAACACAAATTCACTCTACTTATAAAAAAATGGCTATCTCCTACGCCAAATAGGAGATAGCTTGTCATAACTTATAAATACTATTGTAATATTACTATAAAGGTTCTTTCAAAATAAAAAATGGACGCACAACTAAAGCAGAACTTCCACACCAAACACAATCTACACGCCCCTCTGAATCAATAAATCGCACACTCTCACAACCACTGCCTGAAGGAGTAGAATCAGGTGTAGCAAGCCACCACCACATATTTAAATATGGAATCTTCCTTCTACATTCTCTATACAAATCCAATGTAGGAATTGCCAAAATATCACCATTTATTTCTCCATAATCGTTAAAACCATCAAGTGAAAGTAAATTCATATTAATTGGTGCAAGTTTGTCTTTAAATTTTCGCTTTAATTCAACTGCTAAGTTACTTTCATTTAAATTTTTGTGAATATATGAATAAACATAATTATTTATTTTTCCAAATACTAAATTGCCAAGACTTTCATTAAACAGATAATAGATACCATTTTTATCACGCTTAATTGTAGTCCATTCATTAATATTAATTGCCATAACTTAATCCTTTGCAATTCAAATTTATCTTTTAATATCAATTTTTTTATTATTTTTATTTCATTTTATATTCTTTATACCATTTTCTATACAATTCCTTATAAGTATACTGTTTTGCATATTTATATTTTTTATACCAATTCATATAAGAATAAAATGTTTCAAAAAATTTATAATCTGAAATATTATACGAACAAAATACCTTTTTGTAGGCATTGCCTGATGGAATATCAAAAATTTTACGAACCATTTTATTAGCAAGCCGTTTCATTCCCTTTGTATTAGAATCTTTACAACATGCAATATGTTTATAACTTCTACTCATAGTATCAAAATCACACCTTAAATATTACTTTTTATGCTATATCTTCTTCTCCTGCTTTAAAATTATAAATAGGTTTAATAATCGTTTCAATGTCTACGGTATCTCCAATGTTATTGACAATATCATCCATACTCTTATACGCCATAGGACACTCATCCAATGTCTGTTTTCCAACCGATGTGGTATAAATTCCTTCCATCTCACTTTTAAAGGACGATACTGTAAACGACTGTCTGGCTTTTGACCGACTCATTAACCTTCCAGCACCATGTGGTGCCGAACAATTCCATTCATCATTTCCCTTTCCAATGCAAATAAGCGAACCATCTCTCATATTGATAGGAATTAACAATTTTTCTCTTTTTTTTGCTGAGACTGCCCCTTTTCTTAAAATCATTGCTTCCATATCAATATAGTTATGAATGGTTGTAAATTGTTCAACGACATGCAGCTTCATTCCTCTGATAATTTCGTCCATCATTGCCTTTCTATTAAACATAGCAAATTCTTGAATAATTTTCATATCGTGAATATACTTATCAAATAAATCCCCCTGAACATATGCCATATCTTTTGGAATATGGATTCGCTTTACATTTTTTAAAGCGGCAACACTTTTTTGAATCTCTTTATCTCGCCCTTCCGCCTTTAATTGCTGAATCAATGCATCGATATCTGCCTTACTGCTCCCATTTAACTGATGATATCCTTCCCGCTGATAGTAATTGGCAACTTCCAATCCCAAATGCCTGCTGCCTGAATGAATCACAATATAAATATTTCCTTCCTCATCTTTATCTGCCTCAATAAAATGATTCCCGCCTCCAAGTGTTCCAAGACTTTTCTCAGCCCTTAATATATTAATTTCTTTATAACAATACAAATCTTTTAATGGAATATTTTTTATAAAAGAATGTGCTTTTTCTCGAATACTAAAACCTGATGGAATCTTTTGATAAATCAATTTATCCAGCTTTTGCAACTCAATATGCTTTTCTTTTATTTTAATTAACTCCATACCACAGCCAATATCAACACCAACCAAGTTTGGTATAACTTTATCTGTTATTGTCATGGTGGTTCCAACAGTACAGCCAGCGCCCGCATGAATATCTGGCATAATCCGGATTTTACTGTTGCTTGTTATCTCTTGATTGCACAATAACATAATCTGTGCAATGGATTCTTGGTCTACAATATCTGTAAAAATTTTTGCAGTATTATATTTTCCTTTAACTTCTAACATACTCCCTCCCATTCTTAACCGTTTTATATAAAAACAGAAATGCTTATTTTACAAATCCAATACCTATTTACAATATAATCATTCAATCAATTTTATTATAAATAAGCGTATTATAAAATATCAAAAGGTTACAAAACAAATTCAAAGAACACCATATAGCTGTGGCTATTATAGCATAATTTTTGATATAGTGAAATGCTAGAGATTTGCAAAATACATTTTAGGATATATATTTCATTTAAACTTACCAGCAAACAGTAAATTATACAATTCAATCAACTTATATATTTTCAATAAAATGATTGGGATACATATTCCAATACTTTTTATATACAAACGCTTCATTTCCATCAAAATTCAATTGATACATTCTAAATAGAACTGGAAAGTTTTTAGGCTGCCAACATTCTTCATAAGAATAACAGTATTTCATTCCAAGTTTTTGCATCACACGACCACTTCGAGGATTGTTAACATCATGAGTTGCTGTAATATACAATAAGCCATCTCTTTTTACTTGCTGTATAAGAGCCTTTCCTGCTTCTGTAACAATTCCCTTATTCCAGAAATCTTTGTGAAGTCCATATCCAAAATCGTGATGTTCCTCCATATCAATCTTGATATAACCAATAGCATAATTATTGCTTTTTAAACAGATGGCATAAGCGTAAGCTTGTGGCTGTTCGTATTTTGCCGCATATCTTTCCTTATAAAACTTTTTTGTTTCTTCAATATTTTTCATCGGATACCATGGCAAAAATTGATTAACTTCTTCATCTTTCAAAAGCAAATATAAATCTTCTATATCTGTTTCTGTGAATTTCCTTAAAATTAAGCGTTCTGTTTTTAATTTGGGCGTATTCATCATATTTCCTCACTAATTTTAAATTTATTAACTTCTTCCATTTTCATATGATATCATTTGTATATGGATTTTTTTAATTTTTCTACCTTCCATAAAATTTTAGAAAAAATCCACCTTTATCAACGGTCAAAATAACAATTGCTTTTTTATTATTATTTTAAAAATCCCCTAAATCATAAAATGACTTAAGGGATTCTTATTAATTTAATGAAATTAAGTTTCAATTACTTCAACTGATTTAATATATATGGGTCTTTTATCTTCTCATCCTGTGCAAATAAAACAATTTTACTCATTATTTCTGCGGTCTTTGGGTCTTCATCAACAAACGGAAGGAAAATCTTTCCCCTAGACTGCGAATGTACTGGTAATACATACACTTGATGGCTTCCAAGCATATGAATCACGCCGCTTCCAAGATGAATCGAATACTCTGCCCGCTGACCTTTTATAATAGCATG
This sequence comes from uncultured Eubacterium sp., assembly GCA_947088865.1. Classification (GTDB taxonomy): domain Bacteria; phylum Bacillota; class Clostridia; order Lachnospirales; family Lachnospiraceae; genus Lachnospira. The sequence continues at coordinate 138,903 of CAMUHY010000006.1, forward strand.
ATGGTCTTTAAAGGTTACATTTGTAAGCTTAAACAACGCAAGGTTGTGAGCAATAATAACTTTTCTCATATCCATTGTAGAATGACTTGTTTCTGGGTCTACTCCGCCTACATGAGCAACGCTCACCGCTAAGTCCACATCACGCATAACCTCTGAGTATACAATATCAGGAACATCACCAATTTTAATTGGCGCAAATGTATTGCGGTCTGAAAATTCAACCCACTCTAATGTTGGCGCTTCAATATCGCTCGGTGAAAACCAATCGGCTAACGCATATATCTTGGCAATAATATTATCCTTGTAGTAAACTTTCTGCAAGCCCTCTTCATAATCAGCAACCCAGCGGCGATTTTTCAAGCATCCTACGGTCTTTTGAGGCTGTATCTGATTGCCGGCAAACATACGGCTATTAAATCGGTCATTTTCTTCGGACAATTTTACATACAACTCTCTAAATACCTGCTTAAATGGCTGTTTTACTCTTGTTTCAGCCTGCATCTGTGTAAAGAGATAATCTTGATATGCACTCCAGCAGCCTGCTTGATATAAGTCAAAAGGATGGGCAACACGAAGCTTTGCATCCCCTTTTAACGAGGCTGTCTCATCATTGTAATCGGTCAATCCTTTGTTGGACAGCATACCAATTTTTTGCGTTTTGCCGCAGGTAATATACACAAGATTATTGACAATCGGTTCAATCACTGGATTTTTTGTCAAATTTTTCAGCTCTTTAAAGGTATAGACTTCTCTGTCTTCCATTGCCTGCTCAAACATCTTAACGGTTCGTGAATATTGTTCTTTTAATTTCTTTTGAATGTCCTTTAAATAAAGCACATATTCGTCTTTTTTCAAATTGGCTGGCAATGATTTGAGTATTTTTTCTTTTTTAACACATTCCAAACTTACTTTGCCATATGAATCAACAACCAATCGCACCAAAGCATCGCCAACGGCATGAGGTTTAAATGCATCGCTGTCATTTTCCACCATTTTTGTCTCCATTGCCAAAATCAATCTTGTCACATCTTGATATCCAGCATTGGTTGCCAAATTTCTCAACGCCATATCGCACGCAAGACCTTCACTTGCTTTTCTCTGTGCGCCAAACTGTCTGCTTTCCTTACGAAATCCCTGTATAAATTCATATCTTCTCAGTTCATCTTTTTCATCAACAATCGGAATGACACCATAACTCATAAGCAAATCTTTATTACGCTTATCTTTAATCTTTTCTTCCAACTCTGAAACCGTCACTTTTCCTAATGCCGCATCAGAATACTTCCTTGCTCTGGAATGTTTGTTGCCATCTGAAATATACTTTGCTGCATCGTAAAGCTTCTGGAATGTTGCATCTCCTAATGTCTTATATGCTGATTTAAACCAATTCAAATCAAATGCTCCATTGTTTAATTCTTCCGCAGAAAGAGGTGTATACTTTGCAATAACCGCCTTTTTCTTATCATCAAACCGCTCATTCATATGTGCCATAAAATAATAGCAGCCTGTTTTTAAATCTTTCTTTAAATATTCCTGAATAATATCAATCCATTGAGGCGCATACATAATCGTCTCATAAAGCCGTACTTCAGAAATCTTTTTATCCTTTAAAAGCGCTTTTAATTTTTTCGCATCGTCTCCTTCTTTTGGATAACACACACTTAACAAATGGCTCAAAATTACATTTTTAGAATCTCCATTAGACCCCCAATAATACGTTCCTCTATCTAGTTTTTCATCACCCATTGCCACCAATATCTGAACCATGCGCTCTATTCCGCAAAAATGCTGAATACTTCTGGCAGCAGAAGAAAAGATTGTCGGTAAATCTCCTCTTGATAATTCTACATCTAATACCTTATTGACAATATGTTCACAGATATCCACTGCATTTTTATAAAAATCACTCTCTTTATCAACTTTGTCATCTTTCATATAACGTGCAATTTGAGTTTCCTGATATGGAAGCAATTTTTCTAATGAAAAGATAGACAGCGCACTCAATGTATAACTCAAACTAAAATATTCAAAAGCCGCCTTATACACTTCATTCTCTGGTATCATACCTAACGTATACGCCTTAATATAGTCAAAAATATTTAAATAGCTATTGCTTCTGTCTCTGCCATAATAATAATATCTTGAATCCCTATGTTTGTTATATTCAAAACGTCTGTCGATATCATAATAGATTTCAAAACGTCTTTTAAACTGCTCATCCGTTTTCCAAGAAAGAGAAAGCAAACTGCTAATTCTGCCATTAGAAATCAAAGAAATTTCACTATCACTTTGTGAATAATAACTTTTCTTATCCTTAATCCTTTTATACCACAGCGCACTGTCTTCTACCTGATAAACCACATAATTCAGCATTTCTTCTGCTACATTATTTATCTTTGTATCTGGATACATACTTACCATAATGCGAATAATTGTATCAATGTCAAATCCATAATGAACATTAGAATACTCTTTTTGGTTTTTCAGGCGGGCAAAATAATCATAAAGACAGCTTCCAAGCAGTATTTTCATATGTTTATCATATGTTTCCCTATTTTCAATATTGTCTAATGCTAATGTTTTTCTAGCCATCTGCATATGAAATAAAAGTGTTGGATTTTTAATATAGGTCTCATAAAATTCTACCCAAAGTTCTTTAAACGGATAACGGTCTTCTATTGGCAAATTAGGGTCTGTGTTCATTGCTGACAAATTATTTGACAATAACGTTTCGACTCCCGCCGCATTCTTATATTCCATCATACTGTGCTTCTTATAAAAATCTTCAAGATTGTCAAAAGCTTTATCCAACTCACTCTTTGAAATGGCAAAATAGTTCTTAAATACTTCTGGATGCTCTTCTCTTTTTGGCATATGAATCTCTTGTGATGGCACATACAACCCATAACCTTCTTCATTTAAAACCTCTGTTGCCTTTCCCTGCCCAAGAAGTTCATCTACAATAATCTGTTCACTGTCTGTAATCTTTGATATTTCTTGCAGTGTATCAAGCGCTTTATCAAACATCGTCTTTACATCTTCTTGTGCCATAGCTTCTTTGTTTTGCTGCAAATCCTGCAAAATAGTAAGACCACCCATTCTAAGCTCTGTCACATTGCCATTTAACAGATGCTTTGCGCTTTCTATACGACCTTCATACGATTGTTTATTTAATAATGCTAAAACATTTTTTCTTATTCCAGACGTTTTGTATTTTAAAAAGCCTTCTAACTGAATATACTCCTCAGCGCTAAGTCCCTCTTTCTGAAGTTCACACACCATATCAAACGCCTTTTGTCTTGTCGATGATTCTTTATCTGCAATTGCTTGAATCAAATAACGTCTTAATGTTGGCGATTTTGGTTCATGTGTCAACAATTCCAAATAAGCGCTCCGGCTTACATAATATCCTGAAACATCAATATCCGGAAGATAAGCGCAAGCCTCCTCCATAAGACTGATATCTGAAAGCGCATACGCCGTTGCACACATACGTATCACAAGGTCTGTTTTAGAAAGAGCAGCGCTATACCATGGAAAAATAATTGGTGAAAATTCTTTCTTTTTCTTAGGGATTTGGTTATAAATCTCTTTCATCACCTGATAACATTTATAAGCCTCTTCCTCTGATGGATATAAATCAGTGACGGCAATCTTTTTATATCCTTGTTCATCGCCATCCTGACGTCTTCCTCTTCCTATCGCCTGATAAACCAATGTGCTTGTATTATTTAAAAACGATGGCATAAATACGGCAACAAGTTCATAATCTTGCGGATATGCCATAACAACCTTATAAGCTGTCTTATAAGAATATTCTTGATAATACAGGTAGGTATTATAATACCCCATTGTGAGAAGCTGGTTTTTTGTTCCATTTGTGATAAATCCATCCATCACATCAATGGCATTTTGTATATCATAAAATCCTAATGTCCACAATCCGCACATAATTTGTATGGTATCATTCGATTTTGTAAATTCGATTGCTTTTTGTATGCCTCCATCAATTGCTTCATGGACAATATGTAACACTTTATCTGAAATTCGGTCAACATGGTCTAAATCACAAAGACCTGTCCATGTTGCCACTGCCCTTTTTACTGCCGCAAAACGAATGAGATTATTGTCATAAATGGTCTTAAAAATCACCAAAAATGCTGAGATTGTTCCACAGTCTGCACTTTCACAAACAGCTTGACGTATACCCTCCTGCAATCTTGCTGCCAGCAAAAAATCTGCCAACAATTGATGTAACTTTTCATTGTGGCACATAACAATTGCACGAATAATATCTGTTGTGACAACGGCTGTATTATTATCTGCAAGCAGCATATCCATAACAAAATCTTCAACATCTTTATCGTTTGTATCAAGTCTTGCCGCTACCATATAATCCCAAAAATTCAAACGATACGACCATGAATACTCACTTGTTATTTCCTTTATGTCTTTAGGAAGATTGCCTGTTAAATAATCATAAATCGAACAATTGCATACCTGAAACATTTTATAGGATTTTAATAAATTAAATATTGTAGGAAACCACGTTGTATAATCACGGCTTCGCACTGTTCTCCTATACATTCCTTTTGAAAAAGGATAGTCATTTAAATTGTCAATAATGGTATAAAAATCCGATAGATTGTCCTGTTGTACAAAAACTTCTACCACATCCTTATAGTATGTCTTCATAAATTCACTTGGACAAGCCATCTTTGAATCTATAAAATCTTGTTTTACTTTGATAATCAATGGACTATTATCCATCATATTGTAGCTGTATCGATTATTGTTTTCTTTATCAATCTGTTTTGCCACATCACGTGCTGTTTCATCAAGTAATTCCAGTTTTTGCTCCCATTCTTTCTGAAACTCTTTTATAAACTTTTCCATCATTTCGTAACTGCCCATAATACCTCCATTTCCATATATTTATACTTACTTATTACTTTCTTATCCCCATTATTTTTTAGCAATAGACTTTTTTCTTTTTTTACAAATTTATAAAACATCTTTTATTTCTTCTTATGCTAATTATTTTAACAATCTTATATAATTTTTTAACCTCATCAAGGAAGTCCCACTTCAATGCTGCAAAGGAATAAGTGGGGAACTTGCTGCTACGATAGTAGCTAGCGGGTTTGAACAAGTAGCGTAGCGGATTGCGAATATCCGCTTAATCAAAATACATGCCATTTCATCATTACCACATGCGTCCACTTAACATTGTCATGCGCACAAAAGTAATTTCGTCTCCGTCTTTTAATGATAACGGTTCATCTTCCTTTGTAAATTGATTACCTTCAATAAAAACAACAACCAATCCATCTTGGAAACACTCCAGAGCATTTTGAATCGCTTTATCAACATCCGGCTTTTTGTTTCCATAATTAACCCCAAATCCAACTTTTCCAGTAGTCGCCATATCCTCAATATCATCATTGGATAAGACTTTTAATATCTCTGAACTTTCCTGACGCTTCTCATACTCTGCTACATTTAACCGAACAGTCTCTACTAAAAGGTCTTTGACTGTATGAATTGGATTCTCATACTGATAAAGAATCGATTTTATTGTATTGCGCCGTTTTGAAACACTTTTACAACTTATTTTTAATTCCATAACACGTTCCATTTCTGCGCTGCTTTTTTTGCAAAGAGCCTATAAAAAATGGATATATTTTTAATGATTTTGTGCCAAGCAGCACATAGACACAAACCTTTGCTTTGCAAACCCTTCTTACGCTAAAAAATCGATTTGCAGCATCACCACAAATAGACTTCACTGACAATCATATACGTATTTCTTTGTCCGTTTGTATTATTATATAATACGAACATTTGTTTGTCAATCATTTCCAATAAAATTAATAAAAAATAGTAGAATTTTTCTCTCCTGTACAAGCTGATTTTAGGTCAGTTGAGAAATTAAGAACACCAGGTTATAAAATCTATAAAAATCAGTAAAAAGATACGCCCGTCAAAGCTCTAAATCGTTACTTTTTTCTTTGCCTTGCCTTTTGCTTTTTTGGCTCGGCTTTCATAGACCCTGTTTTTCCTACTGCATCAAAGACTTCTTTCTTCCGTTCAAGCCACACATCCATATAATGCTCTGTTGGAGCTATTGGACTATAATCAATAGAGTAGACACATTTTTGCAAATTTTTTATTGAGAACAGAATTAAATCTGTCCCCTATAAACGGATTCCATTTCATTTGGTGTTAAATAGCCAAGAGAGCCATGAGGTCGTCGAGAATTGTAGAATCCTTCAATGTACTCAAAAATAGACCGATATCGTTCATTAAAAGTATAGTATGTTTTTCGATTGGTTTCTTCCAGCTTTAAGTACTTGAAAAAGCACTCACAGACAGCATTATCAAAGAGGTATCCTTTGGGGAAAAAGACTGCACCACATTCAGTGAATCCAAAAGTTGACGGAATGCAAAGACAGTATATTATACCCCACAGTTAGAATGGAACATAGGAGACATTCCTGTTCTCAAAAGCCTTTCAGAAAGGTTGTTAAGACAAGATTGGTATCCACTTTGTTGGATAAATGCCATGAGATTACTTTTCTTGAGAACAAGTCCATTATAACACATAGATAATACCATTTTCTATCGGATTTCAAGTAAGTAATATCACTAACCTAGACAAGATTTGGGACTTTCTGAAAAAACTGCTATCGCAAGAGATTGGTGCATTTATCATTGTCCGTGTGATGACAGTCAGATTTGGGCTTTACAGTTAACATTTTAGAAAGTTTCATACTATATCGGTAAACCTTTCCAACACGGATATTAATACTATAATCATGATGAAAGATGTATTGAACTTTGTAAGCGCCCCGACGTTTGTTATAATCAGCGTAAATATGTAAGATAATACATTTAATGTGCTAGTTTTCACGAACACGAGGAGCAGGTAGTTTACGAAAATACTTGGCATGAATATGGCAATCGCTTTTTTTAATATCAGATTTTCCTCCTTCAGCTGAGCGTTACGTTTTTAAAGTTCTTTAACTTGCTTAGCGGTAAAAACAATACTATCATCCATTTCAACAGTAGAGTATTACTTTATCCATTTACTGAATACAGATTTTGAAACACCGTATTCCTTACAGAGTTAGGAATAAGTTTTGCCATTTTGATGTAAAGAGGCGAAGGATTTTTTTAATCTTCATCATATAGTATAATTGTTGATAATCATAAGAAACCTTCTTTTTTCTATATAATTTATTATAATAGATAATTTATATGTGTGTCTACTTTTATAGTATATATTCACTATGGCAAATACAAAACCGAACAAAAATATTCCGACACAGGAAGATAATCCCTTATTCCACAACACACAAAAGCAACATTGAAAAATTTCCGGACTTCATCTACCTCACCAGGACAGATATTGGGAGGGGTACATGGCTAGAGCATTATGCCAAGAACATCGAACACAGCAACAAGAGACTAATACTCTTAAATTCCGCCATTGACATCCTGCGGAACAAACATAAAAACGGGAAACAATTCTACTGGATACTCTATTACAGCTATCTGTCTCCTCAACAACTTCAGAATATGGATGAAATCATTGAAAGCCTGTGCCCACATATAACGAACAGCTCTCACAGAACCTACTACTGTAAGTGCCTGGAGGCTGTTCAGGCTCTCAGTTCTATCTTATGGGAATACACCTAAAAGGATTGTCTGAAAATACTGGACAAATTCATACCGAAAGATACCCAATAGACAATTTATAAACAGACACTCATAATTATTAAAAAAACTAAGGAGAGTGTATATTTATGAATAATTTAAAAAACTATATTTCAGAATACATCAAATACTGCGAATACCGAAAACGCTTAGATTCCAAAACCTTAAAAGCTTATAAGATAGATTTAAAGCAATTTGAAATTTTTTGTACTGATCTATCTGATTGCTTTGCTAAATGTGTAGTGGACGATTTTATTACCAATTTGCATAAACAATATAAGCCTAAAACTGTCAAACGTAAAATTGCAAGTTTAAAAGCCTTTTTTCACTATATGGAATATAAAGAGTTGTTGAATGAAAATCCTTTTACAAAGTTGGACATCCGCTTTCGAGAAGCCAAACTCCTTCCTAAAACAATTCCTTTTCATACTATTCAAACATTCCTTTCTACTCTTTATGTACAAAAAGAAATGGCCGAATCAGAATACCAGCTTCGTTGCTGTATTAGAGATATTGCCGTTATTGAATTATTATTTGCTACTGGAATGCGAATATCTGAATTATGTTCATTAAAGCCATTAGATATAGACTTTGAGAGCAGTAACATTTTGATCTATGGAAAAGGTGCTAAAGAAAGAATTATACAACTTGGTAATCAAGAAGTTATCTCCGCCCTAATTTTATATCAGGAAACTTTCAAAAAGGATATTGAAATTTGTGGATATTTTTTTGTGAACAGATTGCAGCATAAGTTATCTGACCAGTCTGTTCGCTTTATGATCAATCACTACGCAAAACTTGCTGGTATCAGGCAGCACATTACTCCGCATATGTTCAGACATTCTTTTGCCACTCTTTTACTTGAACAGGATGTTGACATTAGATACATACAAAGAATGCTTGGGCATAGTTCTATAAGTACAACTGAGATTTACACACATGTGTCAAACACAAAGCAGAAGGATATTCTTGTGAATAAGCATCCAAGAAATCAAATGAATGCAAATAAAGGATAATATATGATTAT
>CAMUHY010000007.1 GCA_947088865.1 uncultured Eubacterium sp.
GAAAAAAAACAACAATCAAGTGCATTTATATCAAAAACAGCAGAAACAAAACAAAAAAAAGGAACAGGCAGACTGCAATTCCTATATATGTAAATATTGCATTTACACCCCTTACCACATATGCGTACCCACCCATACAGACAAAACTGGCTATATACAAACAGCTATAAAATGTAAATTTTCTTTTGGTATATCTGGATTCCAGCATATAATAAATAACAATCACATGACACAATGCTGTAAGAAACAGTCCTGGTATCTGATATGGCACACTCATTGTAACGCCTCCTTCCTGCAAAAATCCATATATGCTCTCTGTACTTCCACGCTGCTCCTTCTAGGAATGGGAATTTTCCCATTTGACAGTTCTATAATATTTGCAGAAACTTTCCGCACAAAAATGAAGTTGGCAATATAAGAAGCTCCAATCCGAATAAACTCGGGATATTTCTTAAGTTCCTCATACATCTGGGTCAGTTTCCCACGCTGCCGAAGTGTGTTCCCGCTAGAAAGATGAAAAAGCAGATAGTGTCCCTGTGATTCTATGGATACAATTTCACTAATGCGTACACGATACATGCCATCCACACATGTAAGAGAAAGCAATATTTCCTTTGGCATTTTTGCAACAGCACGTTCAATAGCTGCATCGAATTGTTCCTGTGTAAAAGGTTTTAACAGATAATGGGTAGCATTCATTGCAAATGCCTCTACTGCATATTCATCGCTTGTTGTCAAGAAAATAATATTGGTGTCCGAAGCCTTTGCAAGCATTTCCTTTGCAACATCTGTTCCAAGAATGCCAGGCATACAGATATCAAGAAGAGCAATATCATACGTTTTTTCCTTTTCCACAGCATTTAAAATATCAAGCGCCGTATGATATTCATCCATATTAAAACATATTTCAGGATGAGTTTCCCCATACGTCCTTAGAGCCGTTTTAATATTTTCTAGCTCATTTTGTATATCATCGCAAATTGCCACATTGAGCAATAACATTCTTATCACCATCTTTTTAATAATTTTTTTAAGTATATCATATTTTTTTATACATAGCATAATAATTCAACAAAAACAAGATTGCTTTAAATACTTTTTATATATTAATAAACAGTGAGAGTAAAAATATCACCCTCACTGTTTATTAAACTGCTATTTAATCTTATCAAGCAGCATAGTGGATTGCGAATATCCGCTTAACTAATAAAATTTATTTCCAATATTCCTGCACTTTATTTTTTGCCCTCTCTTTACTCAAAGAAAACTTATCAATCAATTTTTGTATCGTTTCTTCAGTGGAAATTCCAAAATCCTGACACATTTCAATAGTAGTACGAATAGCAGCTTCATTATCGGCTTGTTCTACCGCTTGTTTTGCCCGTTTTGATACTTGTTCTACGGCTTGTTCTACGGCTTCAGCTACTTCACTTTCTACATACCGTTCCATTATTTCCTGTTCGTCATACAATGTTATCATAATATCAACCACCTCTGTCTCTCGATTTTCTAAATACTCTTTTAATACATTTCTATCTTTACAAATACGGATTGCCTCTGAAAGCGCTTTTTTAGTTCTTCCATATAATTTTACTTGCTCTTTACAAACCTTTGTAAATACAATATATTGATTGATGATATCGCCTTCTTCACTGTTATAAATCATTTTGACCTTAGCTTCAACAGCACAATCTTGACCATTGAAAAATTCTTCAGATAGGGATATATATTCTGGTTTTTCAGAGCGTTCTCCTGTAAATATTACATACAATTCTGGCTTTGGAATTTTTACTTTTTTGCTGCTGTAAAGATTTACCTTTTGCGTTCTAAAATATTCATTGTAGGTTTGCATAAGATACATAAGCGCTCTGATTATAATATTTTTAGACCATGTTGATTGTGCTTCAACCAAAATAAGCAGTAAATCACCTACTAAAATGCCCAAATCATTATAAGAATTATCTGTAAGTATATTCTGTATCGTTACTGTTACAATATCATCTTCTGTTGTTGTTGTATCTTCTGGATGTAATGCTTGATACAACTGTATTAGATATTTTTTATCTTTAAACAAGTTTGTAAATACGCTATCTTGAATAGTACGTTTTATAAATGGCTGTATGTTTTTGTCTTTAGAAGGTTCTGCATTCTTATTGTCATTCTTCATTTTTTATTCGTATCACCTCATTTTTGGTTGTTATAACCGAAAATACTTTATAGTTTGTATCATATTTATTATACTAAAAAAATATCAAATTTTCAATAAGATTATTTTGAGTGAATAGCCTAAATTTATATAAAAAGCTGCTGCATGAAGCTTTACAATTCTACTTCACACAACAGCTCTACGGTTTAAATCTACTATTTTGTTATTATAAATCAATTACCAGTTACTATACAAAATCATAATCGTATAAATACATTACACAAATCACTCTTGTTGCTCTTTAAATATATACTCTTTACTTACCGAAACATAAAATCTCCAATTTCCTCTATATACAATATCCTCATTATCTACTGTCCACAAACCATCTCCCAATTTATATGGAATATTTGTTTTTAATAGATAACTACCACTTGCATAAATCTTTTGAGTATTGATATTTCCATCTAATACATCTGACATAATATATATATCAGACTCTTTCAATGACCTTGTATCTTTCCAACGTATCTGTGTATTTGACAAATTCTTCATCTCGCCTGCACTCATATTAATACTACTTGCCCAAGAACTCCATTTACTTACCGTTCCATCATTACGTATCACTCTTGTGCTAATCTGATAATTTGCAGGTGCTATAATTGTTACAATTCCTATATAGTTTCCATTTGGCAGCTTAATACCAACAATATGCAAAGGTTTCTCTGGCAATTCAATATAATCTGAATTATTATCATCTTTTTCACCATCTTCAGCTATCCATTGAATTGTTAAATCAGAATTTACAGAAGCAGAAAAATCATATTTCCAATAACCTTTTTCCGTTGGCTGCAATGTAGGTTTGAAAACTTGTTCATTTTCTAATACCTTACTTGTGCTAAATACATTATCATTATATACAAATTGAACAATGTAAGTATGCTTTTCTGGCTGTGTTGGTACTTCCGGTTCTGTCGGCACCTCTGGCTGTGTTGGTACTTCTGGTTCTGTCGGTACCTCTGGCTGTGTTGGCTGTTCCGGCTGTGTTGGCACTTCTGGCTCTGTTGGTACCTCTGGCTGTGTTGGTACTTCCGGTTCTGTTGGCTGTTCCGGCTGTGTTGGCACTTCTGGTTCTGTTGGTTTCTCAGCCTGTGTTGGTTTTTCAACATTAGTTGGCTTCTCTATTTGGGTTGGCTTTTCTGACGGTACTGGCTGACTCTCCTTTGTGGTTGGCTCATAAACGGATTGAGTGCCATTATTTCCTTCCCAAACTGTTGTTTGATTATTATAACTAGGCTGTACATTGATTACACTGTCATCAATAACAACTTTTGTTTCTTGTCTTATAATGGTATTTTCTTTTATCTCGGACTCTTTGTTTGTATCAGCAGCTTCATTTTTCTTCTCAGCCATTGCAATAGCATTCTTTTCCTTAATAACTTTTTCTAGCTCACTCTTATCAATTGAAAAGGTTTTATTCTTTTCATTTGCCAATATTCGATTTAAAAATTGCAATGCATCTAAATTAAGATTTTTATAATTGACTGTTCCATTAATGAACTCGTAATTTGCAGTTCCTTTTATTCCGTCAACCTGTACTGAATCGCCCTTTGTTACCATTACAATCTCTTCATTCATGGTTCCATCTGGATTTTTCAATTGACAGGCAACGGTTCCTTCCATAACCTCCAATACCGTGTGAGGCGTACCATCTTTGTCATAATCCACTTCCATTCTAAATGTGGTACCTCTTACAGCCATTGTAGAATTTGGTGTATTGACTTCATAGCTTGAATTTTCTCCAAGTTTATTTTGTAAATTATTGATAATAGAACCTTTCTTCAATTCAATAATGGTTTTACTGTCTTGACTATTACCAGAAGCTACAAGTTGAATCTGTGTATCTGCCTCAAGCAAAGCATATTTATCATTATCCAACTTTAACTGCATAGAGCCGTCTTTCGACACACTCACTTCATCATTATTTTGCAGCTGCATATTGTTATATGCTTCAAGTGTTTGATTATTGTCCCTCTTTACCGTTGCTGTTCCATTTAATTCATATACTTGAATCTGTCTATATACCTCTTTCTTATTCAGGAAAATAAACAGAACAGCAACAATAGCTAAAAGGCTTGCTACCACCGTAGTGGCAATCAAAGCTACTTTTTTCTTATCCATGTTTTACATCTCCTTTCATATATTTTTTAAAGCTGCGTCTGCTCTTTAACCGCTTGTTCCAACCACAATACTAAGCGTTCTTCAAGCTTTCCTTCCTGTGCCATCTTTTTTAAAATTCCAAAAGCAGTCTCTTTTGAAAATGGTTCTTTATATGGTCTGTCACTGCAAGTCAATGCATCGTATACATCAACCACTGCAAGTATTCTTGTCTCTAACTCTAACTGGTCGCCCGACAAATGATTCGGATAACCGCTTCCATCTAAAAATTCATGGTGTGATGCGGCAAATCTTGCAACATTGGAATAATGTGAATTAAAATGAACCCTGTCAAGAATCCTTTTTGTCACTACAACATGTTCACGCATCTGTCTTCGCTCATCGGGCGTTAATGTACCGCTCTGTACATGCAAACATTCTTGTTCTCGTTCTGTCAGCCAAGCAATTGTTTCACCACTGTCTGTAATATAAACCACTTTAGCTATTTCATCAACTCTTTTTATTACATCTTCTGTAATATATTCATATGTATCTACCTGATGTATAAATTCAAGATTATCATCCATTTGTTTAATAATATTCTCAAATTCCTCTTTTGTTATTTTTCCTTTAATCATATCCAGTTCATAATATACTTTTAACAACTTATATCGCTGTTCTAACTTGTCCATATCCTTATCTAAACGAGATTTCTTATTCATAATATCAAGCGGTACAACCATCTTGCCAATATCATGCAATGAAGCTGCCAGCTCAAGCTGTTCCATTCTGTTCTCGTCAAAATATTCGTCACATTCCCCCTCACTGTTTTTCTTATTAATATACTTGGCAAGTATATGAGCATATATCGTTACATTTCGCGTATGACAACCATTATAAGGGGTTATCTCATCAACAGCTGTCGCAAATGCCGCCACAAAAGAGTGCATTTGCTGCCTGATTTCTTCTGTATACATCATATTTGAAACCGCTACACCTGCCTGTGAACCAAGTGATGTCAACATAAATTCGGAATCTTCATTAAATGTAATAACGTTTCCATTGTTATCTAAAGCATTAATCAACTGAAGCACACCTACCAATTCAGAATCCATATTCATCATTGGTATAACTAACATTGATTCTGTGTGATATCCTGTCATAGAATCATAATTTCTTGGTCCTGAAAAATCAAATCGTTCACTGTTATACACATTGGGAATATTGACAAGTTCCTGATAAATAGCCGCATAAGCACATACATTTTCCTTTTTCAGCGGCACTGGCGGAAGATTAATTTTTTCTCCATTTACTCCCTGATTAACATTCATTGATGTTGTCTTCATAATTTTAAAATTAAGACTATTATCCTGATATAAATACAATGTACCAGCATCACAGTTAGAAATCTTCATAGCTTTCACTAATATCATCTCTAACAATTTGTTTTTATCTTTTTCTGTTGTCAATTCAATACCCATATTGATAATATCTTTCAGGTCTTTACTACTAAGCATTATAATTCCCCCTTATGAAAGACTCTCGTTCAATGGATAAATCCTCTTCTTTTTCATGTATTCAAGAGAACTCTCCTGTTTTTCAAAAGAATGAATCTCAATCAACACAGAACTCTCTATATGATACTTCATCATCAACTCTCCAAAATGTTTCCAGTCAATACTGCCCTCTCCTATTGTCTGATGTAAATCTTTTTTCAAATCATTGTCATTAATGTGCATATGCTTAACATATGGAGCTATCCGCGCTGTCCAGTTATCCACATCACCACCGAACACACATGCGTGCGCATAATCATAACACAATCCAAATCTTGAATTATCCTTCATGTGTTCTGCCAATGCAACAATAGCATCGGGCGTTTGGTCAAACATATTTTCTATAAATATATTTAAATTTGGATATTCTTTTAATATGGCTCTCCAAAAATATTCATTTTTTTCGAGCCACTGATTATAATAATAGTCCTGTGTAAAATTAGGTATAATATTGGTGTGAAAAACAACCCCTCTAATTCCCAACTCACTTGCAATATCCATAGACTGTCTTATTCTTTTCATAGATATTTCTCGAATAAGAGAATCACTGCTGTGTACGGTCACATCTAAAAATGCACCGTGCATTGTATCAAATGTTCTATCCCTGTTAAGGGATTTATAAAAATCAATTCTTTGCCGAATTATCTCTTGATTATCTAATACATCGGGTAAAAAAAAGTCATTATATTCAAAATAGGCATTCCATTTTTTTGCAATAGAAAGACTTTTTTCAATATTTTCTCTATCTGGAATAATATATATGCTCACTATTTTTAGTTCCTTTTCTATTTTAATTATAATACCTTATCCACAGAATATACAAACACGCCATTACTTTTGCCTTTCAAAGGAATAACGCCCACTTCGGTCACTTGAACACGCTCTTTTACCTGCTCATAGACATCTTGACTGATAAGGATTTGTCCTGGTTTTGCATTACTTTCCAATCTTGCAGCAGTATTTACAGTATCTCCAATGGCTGTATAATCCATACGAGCCTCGCATCCAATATTTCCCACGACTGCATTGCCACAGTTTACACCAATACCAAAACTTATTGTTTTGCCAAAACGTTTTTGGAGCTTTTCTTGCAGCTCGGCACTTCCTGACGCGATATCTCTTGCCGTACAAACAGCCTTATATATATAATCCTCTAAATCAAATGGTGCATTAAACACTGCCATTGTGGCATCCCCAATAAATTTGTCAAGTGTTCCGCCATTTTTAAATATAGAATCTGTCGTAAGATTCAAATACTCATTTAAAATCCCTACAACTTCCTCTGGCTGCAATGATTCAGACATTGGCGTAAAACCACGTATATCAACAAACAATACAGCGATATGGCGATTCTCTCCGCCTAAGGCAATCTGAAAATCCCCTTTTTTTGACAGTTCCTCTACAACTTGTGGTGCAACATATTTTTTAAATGCAGACAACACCTTTCTCTTATGAAGTACCTCTGCCAAATATTCATATATTAAGTGTACCACGTATGTTAATAACAGAACAATAGGCAATTCTACAATATTTATAATAAACCCGTTTAAGTATAAAACTTTGCCTACAACAACATCAAAAACAATTAGTGTCAGCAATAAAATAATACTGTAACGAATCTTTAATTTTCGGATTAAAAAATAAAATCCTACAACAATGATTGTACATATTAATGCGTAAAGCGCGCTATTAACTGGAAGTGCTGTTTTTCCTTCCATAACAGCCTCAAGTATATTGGCATGAATTTCTACCCCATACATCTGTGCGCCTTTTTGGACAGCTACATTGTAGGCATCCTGAAGTCCTGGTGCATATACGCCAACTAGAACAACTCGGTCAGCAAACGCCCTGACATCAACTTTTCCCTGCATAACATCAAGCATAGAAACAATTTCATACGCGCCGCTTTTTCCTGTAAATGTAAAGCCAAAAATACCATTGGCATCAGTGTCTGGCATCTGCGCTGCAATTCCTCTGCTCTCACAATAATGCCTGTAAGCACAGATTGCTAAAGAGGGGATTTCTTCTCCCTTATAATCCGCTTTTGTCAACGCATAACGAATATATCCATCGGTGTCTTGTATCGTATTTGCAAAGCCATAATCCGTTACTTCCTTTAATGAATCATATGGAAATTCCACTGTCTCCACATAGTTATTATCCACATAAAGACCACTTGACCCTTGTGTTACTTTTGCTTTTCTTACCACATCAACGGCAGTAATCACATTATTTGCTTTCTTGCAAGCCTCCACAAACGCTTTATCATCTGCATCATTTGTTGTGCCTGCATATATAATATCCATAACAATAGCAGAAGGCGCCGACTGCTCATTTTGATTTAACATTTCAATAAGCTGTGCATATCGGCTTCGACTCCATGTTTCAATTTTTCCATATTCTTGAAGCGTTTTTTCGTCTATTGCAATAATTGCAATATCTTTATTGGCTGTTGTCGGCGTTTGATAACACATATCTGAAAATATCTTATCAAACGAATACAAAATCTGCGACCAACATAATAAAAATGTCAATAAAGCAATAATAACAGGAACGATATATTTCCATATAAGTTTTCTTGTATTTTTCATTGCTTTTTTCTCCAAAACTTTATAAATACTAAATATGCTGTTTAACTTATCATTCAAAAATCAATCTTCATATCTTCTATAAAAATAATCAGTTTACATAGTTTATATATATATCGGCAATTTCTTTAAAAAACATAGACACCATTGTTATAAAATAACAATTTTATTATAACAATTCCGTGAACACTTTAAAATTAGAATCCAAACGATTCAATCGAAACTCTTTTAACGCATGGTCTAATGCTTCTGTAATAGTCTCCGACTGTTTCGCAATCTTTTCCAATTCCATATAATCATAATCCAACGACGTTATAAATATGACTCGAACTGCTTTTACAGCCTTATGGGCACCATACTGTTTTATATAGGCAGCGCCTATCTTGCTAAAATTTAGACCTTTTTGTACAGCTTCCTTGCTGACACGCACTTGTTCTCTATAACTATTCACGGATATTCTTGTCATAAAACCATACGGATGCACATGATATTTGCTGTGCTGTATACATTTAATAGAATCATAAATTGTATCATCTAAAAGAATCTCATCTTCATCAACCAGCAGTTGAATAATTCGGGCATAAGGCGTATCTTCTTTTATTTGACCGATATCTTTTCCTATAAGAAGAATCTCATTTTCTTTTACTAACGAACAATCCGTAGTCATCATCTGGACAGAGATGGACGGCATAGAAGCTGCCCCCAACTCATATGCCATATCAGGCATAAAAACAATACTGTCGCTGTCGTTATCCGGCCAGCTATTCATATGAATATGCAATGTTTGCGTATAAGAACATTCTATACTTTTATTTAATTTTTTTATTATTTCATCATATATTTTCAAATTATAATCTCTTTCTCTTTATAATCTCTTTCTCTTTTTTATTACCAAAAATTATACTCCTGTCTGAAAAAATCAGCAACTATAAGATGAATTACATTTTAACCCCATCAATAGCAGCTAGATAGCTTAAGCAAGTAGCATAGCGGATTGCAAATATTCAATTAACTTTTATCTTGCATATATTTATTTCAACTATTCAAAATAATAATTTTTTTATTGACAAATGTTATATGGTGTTATATATTATATATAACAGTTGAGGAGGTACTATGAAAATTATTATTAGCAACAGCAGCTCCACTCCCATTTATGAGCAGATTAAAAATGCAATCATAAGTCAAATTATGAATGGAGAACTCAAAGAAGATGAAAATATACCTTCTATCCGCTCATTGGCACAAGATATACGAATCAGCGTTATGACTATCAAAAAAGCTTATGATGAGCTTGAACAAGAAGGATATATTATCACAAGACAAGGAAAGGGAAGTTTTGTAGCGCCAAAAAACACCGAGCTAGCAAAAGAACAAGCCAAAAAAGATATTGAAAAACATATATCGCAAATTATAATGATAGCCAATAAATTTGACATCAGCAATAAAGACATATTGGATTTATTTCAGTTTTTAATGGAGGATACGACAACATGAACAATGCAATAGAAATCAATCATTTAATTAAAAAATATGATTCCAAATTTCAATTGGGAGAAATTAATTTAAAAATGCCCAACGGTACGATTATCGGTTTAATTGGTGAAAATGGAGCGGGCAAAACAACACTTATCAAATCCATTTTAAATATTCTTCATATTGATAAAGGCAACATTAAAATTTTTGATAAAGACTATCAAAAAGAAGAGAGTTTAATCAAAGAAGATATTGGTGTTGTTTTAGACGATATCTTTCTTCCAGAAATCTTAAATGTAAAAGATATTGATTCCATTATGAAAGATATTTATAAAAATTGGGATTCCAATTTATATTTTAAATATTTAAAGGATTTTGAAATACCCACAAACAAACAGATAAAAAAATTATCAAAAGGTATGCGAAAAAAATTTGAAATAGCAACTGCTCTGTCTCATCATCCTAAACTGTTAATACTCGATGAACCGACCAGTGGACTTGACCCTGTTGTCCGCAATGAAGTATTAGATATTTTTTTAAAATTTATTGCAGATGAAGAACACACCATTCTTTTATCAACACATATTACAAGTGATTTAGAACATATTGCGGACAATATTATTTTTATCGACAATGGTCAAATTATTTTAGAAGACACAAGAGACAATATTATGGACACCTACGGCATTTTAAAATGCGATATTGACTATTTTAGAAATATTGATAAAAAAGATATGATTTCTTACAAAAAAAATAAATATGACTATCACATTTTAGTTAAAAATATTAATCAAATTTATAAAAAATATAGTAATTGCATCATTGACAAAATCACCCTTGAAGATTTAATGGTGCTTATGATAAAGGGGGAAAAATTATGTTAGGATTAATTAAAAAAGATTTGTTTATGGCAAAAGGCAACTTTAAAACAATAGCCATTATATTTGTTGTATTTACATTTACCGCAATAAACGGAAATGAAAACTTTGCTTTTATCCCTGCATTTATGAGCGTTATGATAATGATGTCTACATTTAGCTATGATGAATACAATAAAACCGATGCTTTTATATCAACACTTCCAAATGGCAAAAAAAATGCAATCAAATCAAAATATGCAGCAACACTATTTATCATTTTAATATCGGTTCTATTAACGTTTCTTGTTTGCGTTGTTGTTGGATATGCAAAAAATAGTTTAAATATGGAATATATTATAGCAACAACTTTAGGCTGCTGCGTAGGGGTTATATTATTACAGGCTATTATTTATCCATTTATTTTTAAATATGGAATAGAAAAAAGCAGAATTGGAATATTTGTAGGCATATTTGCAATTACAGGTATTGCTGCATTTCTAATGAAAAAGGGATATACAATAACGATTCCTCAAAATATTCTTACCTTATTTGACAACTATTGGATGATAATGATACCGCTTATTACCATCATCATATTATTTTTTTCATATAAAATATCAGAACATTTATATTGCAAAAAAGAATTTTAACCTTATCAAGCAAGCGGCGTAGCAGATTGCAAATATCCTATCGTTACAAAACGATAGGATATTTTTCTATGTATATAGTAGAACAAATGTAGAGAATATCTCAATATAACATTTCTTGATATATACAACGACCAATTTCCTCGCCATTTTGCGTCATGAGTTGCCCAATCACCACGCTTAGAAAAAGACCAATGTGTTGTCATTTCAAGCTCAAAACCATCAGACACCCACTGTTTGATTTTCTTTTTAAACATTATTTAAAAACCTCATTAATTACCCCATTTTCCAAATCATTAATATTGTAAATATGTTCCATAATATCAAAGGTTTCTTCAAGATTGTTACGAGCACTTGTCCACCCTTTGCCATCAGTAAACCACACAAATGTAAAACCATCTATTGTGTCAGTTTCTAATGCAAGCGTTTTATAACTACGCGCGGTTTCATTTAACTTAGAGCCACCACTGCTATAAAAATTAGTTTCAATACCATATATCATATTGTCTGTTTTAATAACAAAATCAAAGCGTTTTTCCATCTTCCCCTGATTTGAAATGGCAGATAAATCAATATCCCATTTTTCAGTAATCTGATGAATATACATTTCTTTGAAATAGTTTATATTCTTAGTGAATCCTGCTTTTTGAATAAAGTTTTCTATCAAATTTTCCATAAGGTGTCCACCACGATTTTTTCTACCATTAGAATCAAGTCCTGTTTCAATACCTGTTGCATAATCGACTAAATTATTTACAATGTGGTATTCTAACAAATCAAATAATCCTGTTTCTCTCATAAAGTATCTGTACATTTCATGAAATTTATGGCTGTTTGGAAGATATTTGCCAAAATCAAATTGAAATAAATGGCTTCCATTTTCATCTTGGCAATATATCTCATTAGTCCTTACTGCCAATAATAGCGGAATACACTTTAATACTTCCGGATATTTTCTTATTAAGTTCTCAAAATCAACTTCAATATTTTTCGATCCAATAAGCGAATTTAATATATTTAATTCAACTTTGATACTATCAACATTTCTATGCACCTTTTCAAAATCAATATAGTATCCATAATCTGCAATACTTTCACGAAATCCTGATAACCATTCATTAAAAATTCTTTTTGACATAATGTTTCCTTCTTTACTCTATTACTGAGAAATTCTTTTACCATAGTCATAGGCGCATCCTGCACAAATATGGCGACCGCCGTTGGTATTGTCTTGTGCCTCCATTAATGTAGAGTACTCAGCCAAATATCTATGTTGTTTCTTACAAGTCATAGTCGTTCCTCCTTAAAAATTAGATATTAAAAGTTCCTTGATTTTTCCTCTTGCTTTACTATTACAGTTAATCATGCGAGTAGCTTCTACTCTTTTAATTTTGTAATTTGAATAAATATTGTCAAAAAACTCATCTTCTTTATTTGAGTTCTTTGGATCAGAATTGCTTATAACTATCTTTGCTCCTTTTTGATTCATACAATCTACAAATTCAGCAAGTTCAATTTGCTTTTTATCATCAAACATATTTTCTGTATATGCTGTAAAACTTGCAGTTTCAGTTAAAGGTCTATATGGTGGATCAAAATAAGCAAAGGTGTTTTCATCAATAAATTCTGACGATTGCTTGTAATCTTTGCAATTTATTTTAATATTTTTGAGTTTACCAGATACAGCACAAAGATTTTTTTCATCGCAGATAATGGGATTTTTATACGATCCCATAGGAACATTAAAAAAACCTTTTTTATTTACTCTATATAGACCGTTAAAACAGGTTTTATTTAAAAATATCATCAATGCTGCCTTTTCAATATTCTCAATCTCATTACCGTTTATTTTCAATTCATTAAATCTATTTCTTTTTGCCATATAAAAGGTTTTTCGCTGCTCTGTGTCAAGAGGTACATATTCATTTTGATATATTGAAAGTAAATCGATAAGAGCATATATATGTTCTTTTATCATAATATATGTGTTTATCAATTCAGCATTTATATCACTAATATATATTTCCTCTAAATCGTACTTGCCAAGAATATCAAAAAGTACTGCACCTCCCCCAACAAATGGCTCTGCATATTTTGTAAATTTTCTATCATTGAATGGGTAATATTTTTCAATCTCTTTTAATAACTGTCCTTTTCCGCCAGCCCATTTTAAAAACGGTTTTACGGCTGCTTCTCTTGCGGACACCACTTCCATAAATATACACTCCCTGTTTATTGTAAATATTATTATATTCTAAATCTCGAATAAAAGCGATACTATTTTTATAAATTTTAATTGGCGACAAACAGCAAAACGGCATAGTTTTATCTATGTCGTTTCACTGAAAATAAAATTACTATTTTATTAAGGATGCTCATACATCCCCATTTTTGTTATTACTTTTTCAGTCAATATCAACAGAAACTATTTCTGACGTTTAATTATCCATTGAAGAATATCATCACTTAGCAAATACAAAAACCATCCTACACTAATTCCTACCCTTTTGTGCATAATTTAAAATACGTAAATAGTGATTTGCTTCACGAAGTACATGGTCTGCCAAAAGAGGAAGAATAACAGAGCGGATTTTACAATCTGTAATACCTTGTGTTCCTGCCGTCTTAAACTGCTGATATTGTTTTGTTGTCTGCAATGTTGTTGCAGTCAATGTATTCATTACTTTTCTTTCCTGTTCTCTTGCCTCCTCTAAAAGATGACAGTAGTCTTTTGCAAACTCATTGGCTTTTTCAATTAATTCACACTCTGTTGGGTCTAATAATCCTCGAATAAACTGAGCATGTTCCATCATAATCTGATTCCAAAATATTTCTGTATTCCTTAAATCTGGCATCGAAATTCTGCCACTCTTTTCAAGATCTAAAATCATCTGACGGTATAATTTCGCTTCCCTCAAGATATGTTCAATCAACAACGGATAATTTGTAGTATAAAGCCTACACCTTGTCACCTCTCTTAAAACATCTTCTTTAAATGAAATCAATCCATTCAGACTTTTAAGCATCTGACGATTCAACATTCTTACCTGAGAAATCATTTGTCTATTTATCATAACATTATTTTTAGAACAAAGTTGTTCCTCCTCCTCCGTAATCTTCACATCAATTGGGATTCCTGTCAAATCGCTTGTCTGGCATTCCGCTTTTTGCGTAAATTCTGTTACAACCTCTCCAGAATCTAAAACAGCTTGGCTTACAATACCATTTGCAAGCTCTACTGTCTTTTTTAATCCTTCTTCAAATTCTTTACGGAAGCAATCTGCACGCTGTATAAACTCGGTCTCCTTTGTCGGAAAACTTGCGAGCAAAAATAAGGAATGTTCCTTCATAATTCTTCCAAAAAAAAGATGTGTTTCTAAGGATAACGTTACATATTCTCTCATATCTTAGCATACCTTTATAATTTAGAGTTCTTTATACTATATGCAAAAAATATCAAAAAGACATATATAGAACGCATTAGAATAAATTGAAATAAGGTTGCCATAATCCCATTGGCTTTAAACAATGGGTAGTTCACATTTTACAATATTGATGATATAATAACAAATATAATAAAAACTACTAGAAAATCACTAAAAGGAAACAAGCTTGTGAATGATAACAATTCAAATATAATTATTACCAATAATTTTTGCGGCAGCTCTAATTCGTCTGATACAAGTTTTTATAAAGAAGATATAAAATATATGAAAGCTGCAATCCATCAGGCAAAAAAAGCCTATGCGCTTATGGAAGTACCAATTGGCTGTGTTATCGTGCATCACAACAAAATTATCGGACGCGGATACAACCGCCGCAATACAGATAAGACAACACTTGGTCATGCAGAGCTGACTGCTATTAAAAAAGCGAGCAAAAAAATAGGTGACTGGCGTTTAGAAGACTGTGTTATATATATCACACTAGAACCTTGCCAAATGTGTGCTGGCGCTATTGTACAAGCCCGAATACCAAGAGTTGTAATAGGCGCTATGAATCCAAAAGCAGGCTGTGCTGGTTCTATATTAAACATCTTAGAAATGCCTCAATTTAATCATATGTGCCATGTCACAAGAGGTGTTCTAAATGACGAATGTAGCAATCTGCTGTCACAATTTTTTAAAGAACTGCGCCTTTCTAAAACAAAAAAAATATAATTTCTTTGCAAACAAACGCAAATAAAACTTGTTGCAACAATAAAAATAACTTTGTTACCTATTTATGCTGAAGCGTCACAAATAAGTGTTGCGCAATACCTACGCTATGCTTCGGAATGGAGAATTAGTGTGAAAAATAAATTTTTCACACCACAATTTGTGTCTGCGCGTTGCTTGACACAAAGTTGTTTATGCGCAAAAAGCAGCGCAGAAATGGGAATTTTTATGAATACTACATATTCCAACAGCCACATTACACTGCGCGTATTAGATGAACGCCACAGCCGGTCTATTCTTGATTTTTACAGCAATAACCGACAATATTTTGATATTTACGAAATGGATAAACCAACTTCTTTTTATACTCCAGACTTTATAGGACAAATGACAAAAGCGGAATATAATGCCTTTGTTCAAGGAACATTTATCCGCTATTTTTTATTTGCCAACAATAATCCAGAACATATTATTGGCTGTATATCTTTTTCAGATATCAAAAAAAGTATGCTTTCTTGTACAATTGGATATAAAATTGACAAAAACTATCAAAATTTAGGTTATGGGAGACGTATGTTGACGATGGCTTTAAAAATTATGGTTACAGAATGTAATATGCATCGAATTGAAGCTTATATTCACCCTTGTAATCGGGCATCGCTGCACCTTGTAAAAACACTTGGTTTTATTGATGAAGGCACAGCTTATGCCTATGCCAAAATAAACGGACAATGGATAGACCATCTTCGATTTGTTTATATTTCCTGATACCAATATCCAAAATGAGGATTGGCATAATCACTTCTATGACTCTTTTTAAAATTGACAAATCCAAACATAGAAGCCATATAACGCTCACGATTACAATATATTCCTGGCACTCCAATAAAATATTTTGTATGTCTGTCATTGTCTTCAACTCTGCCAAACAAAATGTGTTTAAAATTATAATAGCCATGTATAAGAAAACTGTTGCCTAATATAATTTCATCTCCGCCTATTGCCTTTTCTATCTGCTGCGGCGTTACCTCAATACAGTCATATAAATCATCATCACTAAATACATTGATAATATCGGCATTGATAAATAATTCTTCAAATTCTTTAATTTCATTGGTTTGAATTTCACTCTGCCTACTTGTCTGCTGTTCGTTTTTTAGACAAGATTCCTCATATTTATTTTCTTCCAAAACATGATATTCTTCTTTTTGCGGTTCTTGCTGTGTCACTTCTTCTACGCTAATGATATCCTTTTCACAGGCAACAAGGTCTTCCCTGTCAGACAATTCAGACTTTAATGGAAAGGATATTACTTCCGCTTTTTCTTTCAATGTTGTTTCTTGTTCTGTCGTTTTTGTATTTTGTTTCGTTTCTTTTGCTTTTGTATCAGACTTTTTCTCTGTGTCTGCAAATGCTGCTTTTACTGGTGCAATCTCTGGCATTGGATTAACCACCTTAACTACTTTCATATTTTTCTTATGTTCTTTTGGAAGCACACTGCATTTATTTACATCAATCTCTCCGTCATTCCACAGACTAAAAATAGCATAATACGACTGATTATCTGCTTTAATTGCCATTCCCTCAATATCATCATAATTATATGCAGAGCCTATAATATCTTCTGGATTAACCATAACATTGCATTGACCTGCACCATTATAAATATTCATCTCTGATATTTTTAATAGATTAAAGGATGATTTTTCATCTTCTGCATTTGTTTTTTTATCCACAAGCAGATATATACCATAAGTCCCAGAAGCTCCAGCATACATGCCTCTTATTGATATATTAAAACTAAGCCTCTCTCCGCGCACTTCAATTCTAGCAAAGCCAATGTTTTTATCTCTTACTCCACCAATATAAGAGTGCATATATGATATTAATCTTTTATATTCTATCAATTTAAGCCTTCCTTTCAATTATACAATGCCTATTGCAATGTATGACTGATGGAAGGCTTTTATTACATAAATCCTTATAAATTGGAAAGCATACTGCTCAACTCATTGCTAAGCTGTGCAAATTGCTGCAAGGTCAAAGCTTCACCTCTGACTGTTGACTTAAGACCACATTGTTCTAATGCTGTCAACAATTGTTCTTTTGTAATGCCTAAATTTGCATTGACAACACTGTTTGTCATAGTCTTTCTT
Organism: uncultured Eubacterium sp.; assembly: GCA_947088865.1. Taxonomy (GTDB): domain Bacteria; phylum Bacillota; class Clostridia; order Lachnospirales; family Lachnospiraceae; genus Lachnospira. Next base: position 17,744 of record CAMUHY010000007.1, read on the forward strand.
CTCTGATTAAAAGAAGCTCTTATAATATCAAACATAAACTTTTCATTTTTAACGGATACAGGCGGTTTATGATGGCAAGTCAATTTTATTACGGCTGAGTCTACATTTGGACGCGGCATAAAACAGCTCGCAGGCACTGTAAGAACAATTTGAGGATTTGCATAATACTGAACAGCTAATGACAATGCCCCATAATCCTTTGTTCCTGGTCCTACCTGCATTCTATCAGCCACTTCTTTTTGCACCATAATCGTTATGCTCTCTAATGGCACATGGCTTTCAAATAACCCCATAATAATCGGTGTTGTTATATAATAAGGCAGATTGGCAACAACCTTGATTGGTTTGCCTTCATTGTGTTCCAAAATAAGTTTATTGATATCAAGCTTTAATATATCCTCATTAATAATGGTTACATTATCATAAAATGACAGTGTATCTTGTGTTAAAATAGGTATCAGCTTTTTATCAATCTCTACCGCCACAACTTCTCTTGCATTTTCGCAAAGAATCTGTGTCATTGTGCCGATACCGGGTCCAATTTCTAGGACAAAATCCTCTTTTTTTACGCCTGATTCCTGCACAATTTTTTTTATAATATTACTGTCTATCAAAAAGTTTTGCCCATATTTTTTTTGAAAAGAAAATCCATATTTTTCCAATATTTTAATGGTATTCGTTGGATTTCCAAGATACATTACATTATTGTCATCTGCCATCATTTATCCCTTTCAATTACTCTGCAAAACATTATCATTAAATCTTCTTTATAATATTTTGAGGCTATCACATCAAGAAAAATTCATACAACATATAATGATACTATATATTATATATTTTACTTAATACAATAACCTCAAAATGTATCAATGAACCTTTTACTTAAAACACAAGATTATCCAATAAGCTGAAATATCTTTCTTGCATTTTCATTTGTCTTATCAATCACTTGTTCTGTACTTATCCCTTTTATCTGTGCAATTTTTTCTGCTATAAGCGGTATATTCGTACTGTCATTGCGCTTTCCTCTATAAGGCTCTGGGGCAAGATACGGGCTGTCTGTTTCCAGCAAAAGTTTATCCATTGGAATATACTCCACTGCCTCTATTAATTTCTTTGCATTTTTAAACGTAATTACACCGCCAATTCCAAAATAAAAGCCCATATCCAAAAAATCTTTTGCTGTCTCTTTTGTATACGAATAACAGTGTACAATTCCACCAACAGCGCTTGCATTTTCCTGTTTCATAATATCAATCGTATCCTGACAAGCATCCCTTGAATGGACAATAATAGGCTTTTTTACTTTTTTGGCTAATGCAATCTGTTCTATAAACCATTTCTTTTGGATATCTTTAGACGGACTTTGATAGTGATAATCAAGTCCGATTTCACCGACAGCCACTACTTTTGGATTTTTAACTGCATTTTCACCCAGCCATTCTATATCGCTTACAGTAAGAGCTTCTACATCCGATGGATGAACGCCAATTGCCGCATATACCTTATCATATTTTGCTGCAAGCGCTAATGAATCCTTACATCCCTTTAACGATGCCCCTATATTAACAATAACATCAATCATGCCGGAATCGCCTAACATTTCTGTAAATAAATGCTCTCTGTCCTCATCGAATGACGCATCATCATAGTGCGCATGTGTCTCAAATATTTTCACGAAAACAACCAAGCCTTTCTATCATTATATAACTTGTTAAGCGGATATTCGCAATCCGCTACGCTACTTGTCTTAGCAAATCTGACTTCCGCTGACAATATCTTTATCGACTGTCATTACAGAAAGATTCCCCATATCGTCGCCTGCTGCAAGTATCATTCCCTGTGATTCCACGCCGCATAATTTGCATGGCTTTAAGTTTGTGATAACTGCAACTTTCTTTCCAACCATTTCTTCTGGCTTATAATAATTGGCAATTCCTGAAACTATCTGTCTTACCTCTTTACCCACACGAATTTGTGACACCAAAAGTTTTTTTGACTTTTTAACAGGTTCGCATTTTAATACTTCACCCACTTGAATCTGTACCTTATCAAAATCATCAATTGTAATTTCAGGCTTCTTTTCCACTTCTGGATAAACAGCATTATCTTCTGTCCCACCTTGTGCCTTTTGGAGTTCTTCTACTTGTTTCAACACATCTTCTAATTCTAGTCTTGCAAATAAGATTTCAGGTGATTTTGTTACCTTTATGCCAGATTCTCTAAGCCCAAACGTTCCCAAATCATCAAAATCCCTAACACCACTTGCTGGATTGTCTGGATATAATTGTGCTAATATTCGGTCTGTCGTTTCTGGCATAAATGGAGCTAAAAGATTTGCGCCAATTGTGATACTCTCCACAAGATTATACAAAACTTCCTGTAATCGCTCCTGTTGCGACTCATCTTTTGCTAATGCCCATGGCATTGTCTCATCTATATACTTATTACATCTTTTAAATAGTAAAAATATATGATAAATTGCATAAGAAACATGAAGGGTTTTCATATTTTCTTGTACCTTCTGTTGTACACTTGTAACAAGCGTCTTTAACTGCGCATCAAAATCAAGGTCGGCATCGCTTCCTGTCGTATCTACACCTGTCTTGTTTACAACACCGTCAAAATATTTATTGGACATAGCAATCGTTCTGTTGACAAGATTGCCAAGCGTATTGGCAAGTTCTGAATTGATACGCTCAACAAGCAACTCCCATGATATAACGCCATCATATTCAAAAGGCATCTCATGCAGCACAAAATAACGAACGGCATCCACCCCAAACAATTTTACTAAATCATCGGCATAAATAACATTTCCTTTGGACTTGCTCATCTTGCCATCACCCTGCAAAAGCCAAGGATGTCCAAATATCTGTTTTGGAAGTTCAATATCAAGCGCCATCAAAAGAATTGGCCAATAAATCGTGTGAAATCTCAAAATATCTTTGCCAATCAAATGCAAATCTGCTGGCCAATATTTATTGAATTTTTCATCACTATTACCATCTGCATCATAGCCAAGCCCTGTAATATAGTTTGTCAGTGCATCAATCCATACATACACCACATGCTTATCGTCAAAGTCAACGGGAACCCCCCATTTAAAGGATGTTCTTGACACACATAAATCTTGAAGCCCTACCTTTAGAAAATTATTCATCATTTCATTTTTTCTGGATTCAGGCTGTATAAACTCTGGATGCGTTTCAATATGCTTTATCAACCTATCTGCATATTTACTCATCTTAAAAAAGTATGCTTCTTCCTTTGCTGGCTGGCACTCTCTACCGCAATCTGGACACTTCCCATCAACAAGTTGTGATGGTGTAAAAAACGCCTCGCAAGGGGTACAATACATACCTTGATATTCGCCTTTATAAATATCTCCTTTATCATACAATTTTTTAAATATCTTTTGAACTTGCTTTTTATGGTCTGTATCCGTTGTTCTTATAAATTTATCGTATGAAGTATTCATTAAATCCCAAATTCTTTTAACTTCTGTTGATACTTCATCTACAAATTCCTGCGGTGTCACACCGACCTCTTCGGCTTTTAATTCGACCTTTTGTCCATGCTCGTCCGTCCCTGTCTGAAAATATACATCATATCCTTCTTGTCTTTTATATCTTGCAATACTGTCCGCTAACACAATTTCATAGGTATTGCCAATATGTGGTTTACCTGATGTATATGTGATTGCTGTCGTCATATAAAACGGTCCTTTATTTTGTGGCATTTTACTTCCTCCCATCTTCTCTAAAAATTTATTCCCGTGAGCAATAAGCCAAATGTTATACTTAAAGTCAACATATCATTCCACTGATTTGTTTAGCATATTGGCAAATGCTGTGAATATCAAATAATAACGATTTATTCAATATACCACAAGAAAATTCTTATATCAAGAGTCTTTGCATATGTTATAATAATGTTGCAATAATTTAGTCTATACAAAATTTTTCACATTAAACTTTGTGTCTATGCGTTGCCTGACATAAAGTTTAACCTAAAGGTTTTTATAAAAAAGCAACGCAGAAATAATGGAGGATTTTTATGTTTTTCACCAAACAAACATTACCTAAAAAATTGCTGATACTTCTTTTATGTATCAGTATGATACTTTGCAGCAGCTGTCAAAGTCCTTTTAGCTCCAAACAAGAAGAGACAACTGCTGCCAACCATTCAGACAATCAACAAGTCAATCAAGATTTTGATTCCTTTGTCAAAGAACTATTTTGCAATACGGTAACTTCAAGCACTATCTATCTTCACACCTTTTTAGAACACCCTGAAAACTATGGAATTACAGAATATGATGTTACTTATGGAAACATTGATTTAGAAAATCTTGATGATATGAGTAATCTTTCAGACAGCTTATCCCAATTACTCTGCTATGACAGAGAGCAACTTACCGCTTCTCAAAAAATCACATACGATGAATTGAAATGGTATCTTGAAACGGAATTAGAATACAGCGATTTAGCACTATTAGAACATATTTTTTCTCCTGTAATCGGCGTTAATGTACAATTGCCTATCACACTGGCACAATATGCTTTTAAAGAAGAAAAAGATGTCAAGGAATATCTCACCTTATTAGAAGATACCGACCGCTATTTTTCTCAGCTAATGGCATATGAAAAATTAAAAAGCGAAAAGGGCTGTTTTATGGAAAGTGCCAACGCTGAAAAAATCATCAAACAATGTCAAGAATTTGTAAACGATTGCAGCGATGGATTTCTAATAACTTCTTTTAAAGAGCGACTAGATTCTTTACATATTAATGATGAAAATAAAATCAATGAATATATTGAAAAAAATAAAAAAGCAGTCAATGACCACGTTAAAAAAGCCTATCAAATTGTCATTGACGGATTTAATGAAATTAAAAATACAGGAAAATGTACCGGCGGATTATGCAATTATCCAAACGGCGATAAATATTATCAATATTTGATTGAATCAGATATGGGCTGGGGAAAGACATTAGATGAATACGATGATTTTATCAATAAATATATCACTTATTTTTCTAATATGCTGTCCAAATTAATGACGGACGATATAACACTTGCCTATCAGCTTGAAAATCTTTCCTTTGGCAATAAAACACCAGAAAATATGCTTTCTGACTTAAAAAATAAGATAGCAAACGACTTTCCAGAACCTGTAAGCGTAGGTTACAGTATAAAATACATTGCAGAGTCTCTTCAGTCTTATGCAAGCCCTGCTATGTACTTTTTTCCACAAATTGATGATTTAAATGACAATTCCATCTATATTAATCCTGGAACAAACGATGCGTCCGATTTATATACAACGATGGCACATGAAGGGTATCCCGGACATTTATATCAAACTACCTACTTTGTCAACACCAAACCGGATTTAATCCGTCATCTTATATCACTTGGCGGTTACACAGAAGGCTGGGGAACATACTGTGAAGCACAGTCCTATATGTATGCTGAGACAGACAACACTAATTTAAAAATGCTTGCACAGGCAAACTTCTCATTGACAATGCTGATGTATGGAAAGGTTGATATTGGTATCAATCACTATGGCTGGACAGAAAATGATGTCTTTAACTTTATTGAGACATTTGGAATTTCAAGCCGCTCTATTGCACATGATATGTACAATTCCATTGTTGCAGAGCCAGGCAACTATGCAAAATATGTACTTGGATATGTTGGCTTTTTGGAATTAAAAGAAGAGGCTAAAAAACTCCTTAAAGATTCATTCAATCTCAAGGAGTTTCATCAATATATATTAGACATGGGACCTGTTCCTTTTAAAATGCTGTTTGACAACCTAAGCACCCTAACAGTAAAGACAACCGCTTCCACAAAATAGATTACAGCAGGCATTGGCAATACACAGTTTACAGCATATATCACCATTTGCTGCCTGTGTTCTTCCATATGCCTGTCCTCTGTCTGCATACCACTGTCCACCGCTTTGAAGCTGCCTGTATAACTGCTGGTAACGCACATTATCTGGACTAAGCTCCACAGCATGTCTGGCATGTTCCAGAGCGGTTGCCGTGTTTCCTAATCCAGCATTGGCCTGCGCACTGTAATAATACCATCTTCCGTCACGTTCACTGATATTCTCAAGAACATTCAACGCTTCATGGTATGAGCCATTTCTTATATAATTAACGGCCGCTTGAAAATATCTGCCATTTTCATCATCACTAAAAGATTCTGCATAACCTCCGCCAAAACCAAATGGACCAAAACCCCAAAACGTACCAAAATCTCCATATGGATTGCTATTGTTTCTGTCATTTTGATAGTCTCCGTCATAGCGATAACGCCCTGAATTTTGGCTGCCTGTACTGTTTCCATAGGCGCCATAACTGCCAGAATAACCCGATTCACGTTCTTTCATAATCTGGTTATATGCCTGTTGCACAATCTTAAACATCTCTTCTGCTTTATCCTTATTTGGATTATTAATATTCGCATCGGGATGATACTTGCGGCTTAATGTTCTATATGCTTTCTTTATATCTTCTTCTGATGCATCTTCTGATACACCAAGCACTTTATATGGATTTGTCACCTTTACTTCTCCGTTTCTTTATGCTAGAATATCGTATCCACACACCAGAATAAATGATATTCCTCAAAATTTCAACATCTTTTATTATCGGCAATCGTTCAAAATATCTTGCACACTGCGCCATAAGCGTATTTAACACGGTTTCTATAAATTCATTAAAATTCTCTTTATTTTTATAAAATTTTAAAACATTGTATCGATTTTCTTTGATATCCTCTATCATATCATCATATGCGTCAAGAATATAAATATACTTTCCTAAAAAGAAACCAATTTTTTCTAAGGATTCTTTCCATTCATCATTTTTTATTGCAAATAGGGTTCCCAGTATTGTTCCAAAACATGATGATACTTTATCAATGTCGCTGCAATTATTTTTTTCATACATATGCAGCCGTTTAAATTCCTTTTGCAATTGTTTGCATTTTTGCGGATATTTTGCCAAAAGCATACGCATATTTTTGCGTATCATCTCTGCCATCATTTTTTGAGAAATTTTGCGTTCATCATTCCAGTCATCCATACATTTATAATAAGTCATCAATATATTCATATCTGCAACATAATCACTTACAAAACTACGTCTTTTTTGATGTTTTCCTATTGGATGGACAATACACCGTTCATTTACACAAAATTCTTTAGGCTCATATAAGGCATTAAGCAATAATACTAAAAATGTCATATCATAACTGATTGTCAATCTGCCTTTCATGCCATACCGCTCGCCGAGTGCCTCACACAATCCACAATAATATGACTGATAGATATCAAATTCTTTAAATTTTAGTTCAGGCTTATTCACCAACACATAACCATACATACACCAATGCCCCTTATCTTCTATTTTGTTTACTATATTTTATGTAAAAACAATATAGTTAAAGGAGTTATTACAAAATAACTATTTATTTTGCAACAACCCCTCTAAATTACATTTTACCTAATGCTATACAGCGAAAGCTCTCACCTGCCACTTATGTCTTTGCAGCTTTGAATTGGATGGGTCTTCCTTGATGAAATGTCAAAACCCAACATCCATACCCGCAAGCTTTTTCATAATAAGAACAGAATCCGCTGAATCAACTTTTCCACTCTTATTTACATCACTGTTCGCCTCATTAATTTCAACTTGCATTTGTGCAAGGTATTGTTTAATAACAACACCGTCACGTACATTAATATCTCCATTGCCGTCAACATCACCTAACACAACTGTTGGAGTAGGTGGTGTTGGTGGTGTAGTTTCTTTATAAGTTGTCAACTCCTCAACATTTTCTGGAGTAACCTCAACACCATCAATTAATAATTTTACATCACTATATGTTACTTTTGCATTTCTTACTGCATACATACCTACATATACATATTTTGAATCTACTGATGTAAGTGCAAAATCAAACCCGCCTGTTATAGTCTTTTCTGTACCAAATGTACAAGCATAGCCATCTGTATTACTCTCAATTTTAAGGTCATATGTCTTTCCTGCTTCTACACCATTTTCAATAAATCCGCCTTCTTTAAGCGCACCATCTTTTCTCTTAAAGCAATTATTTGCACCGCCAGAAGCTAATTTATCCAACTTTAAAACACCTGCTGCAACATAATCAGAAAGAATATTTTTATCATATTTATCTATATACATATCATCTCTTGCCATTAAGCCAAAAGAAACTTGACCATTCGTGGCATCAATTGATTCAAGTGTTGCTTTTGCTGTTAATGTAAATTGAACATTAGAAGGAACACGACAATAATACATAACGATACCATCTGAACTAGAACCAATCTTACCTTTATTATTCTTAACTTCTATTGTATAGTTACCCTTTCCATCTGAAGAAAGAATATGATTTGCTTTTGTAGGGGTACCACCCAAATCACCAAAAGCTGTTGGATTCCATATTCCTGCCTTATCTGCTAAAGTACTTGGCTTTAAATTTGGATCATATGTTGGCTTTTCTGGAATTACATAGTCCGGATTTGCTGTAAGGTCTTTTTCTTTTGTAGGTGCAACTGCATCTGCCTTGACATGTTCTGAAACACCCGCAATATTCAAATTTTTAATTGCCTGTGTAAGCATATAAGCATTATACTTAGCGCCATAAATATTCGTGTGAGTATTATCTACACTGCTGCTTTCATGAGTTGTCCAAGCATGAAGATTCAATGTTTCTGTTGGTGTAAGTTTATCATATAATTCTTTTGTCAAAGAAGTCATATCAACAACAGCAACGTTCAGTGCTTTACCCATATCAATAATAGCCTGTGGATAACTTCCGCCATTAGCAATATGAAGATTGCTGTCACCCCATGTTGATGCTGTTCTTCTGACAATCGGCGTACATACAATTGGTGTTGCACCTACTGCTTGTGCTTTCTTTACATAATTTTCATAAAGTGAATTGGCAAAGCTTCCACTTGTTGTGTAATCACCTGTTGGTGATGTATAACGGTCTTCATCCGTCTTTTCATCATTATGTCCAAAACCAACAATCAACACATCCCCTTGTTTCATACCATTTATCAATGTCGTATAATTTGCTTCTGAAAGAAAACTCTTAGAGCTTCTTCCTGAAAGCGCAAGATTTTTAACTTCAAATGTATCATCCATATAATTGGCAATCTGTGTACCATATCCATATCTTGGATAATAATACTTATCTGTAAATGAACTTACTGTTGAATCACCAACTACCCATATGGTAGGCTTTGTATCTGCTGCCTTAGCTGCCATGCCGCCAAGCTGTCCGCTTAATGAGGTCACTATAAACATAACAACAAACAAAAGACTAAAAATACGTCTTTTCATAAATTATATCCTCCTTTTAAAATCCAACATCCATTTTAGCAATTTTCTTTAAAATTAACACAGCATCTATCGTATTTATTGTTCCATCTTTATTAACATCACTATTTGCTTCATTAATTTTAACACTCATTTTTGCAAGGTACTTTCTAATCATAACACCGTCACGAATATCAATTTCACCATCCCCATTTACATCACCCAACTTATTAACTGGGGTAATTGGAACGTCTGGCACATCAGGTACTTCTGGAATAGCATTTTTAATCTCTGCAAGCATATCATTTCCAATCTTTGTCCAATACTCTGACTCCATAGTGTAATTTTTCTCTTCATCTCTAGCATATGCTGTAAATTCACCGCTTCCATTTACAATAAATGGCTGTTGTCCGTTTGGATTGATACCGCCTGTCTTTGATGGCATCTGTACTGCTGCCGCAATATTCAAGTCCAATCCTTGTATTGCTTTGACAATCAAAGCTGCTGATAAAAAGCCGCCTGTCTTATTGCTATGTGTGCTGTCTCCATCCGCCATTGTCTCTGAACCAAGTGGTGACTTTTTATTTCCAGCAGCAGGGTCTGCTTTATATGCCGCCTCATACATATCTTTTGTCAGCTCAAATGCGTCTATCAAAAGAACATCTTGTTCACTGGCAAGCTGTTTTACAGCTTGAACATAGGCATTGTTTGACGTTACCTGTGTATTTGTTGTCTTATCTGTGGAATCATGATGTGGTCTTATATTTCCTTTATCATCATAATACAATCTTGATACTGGAGTAACCAAAACTGGAATAGCTCCTTTTTCTCTAGCAGCATCAATATATTGCTGCAAGTACCACTTATAAGTACCTCCACAATCATATGAATAAAATTGACTTCCATATTTATCAACAAGGTTAGAAGGTGTATTTACCTTTGTACCTGGTGTTGATGGATAAACACCATTTGCATCTGGTGTTCCTAATGGAGCATATCGCTCCTCAACATAACCGCTGCCATTAGAACAATCATTATGTCCAAACTGGATAAACAGGTAATCGCCCTCTTTGATATTTTGTTTAATCTTGTCAAGAGAACCTTCATTGATAAAGTTTCTTGTACTTCTTCCGCCGTTGGCATAATTTTGTATGGTTACTTTTGATGAGTCAAAGAATGTTTGAATAAACTCACCCCATGAACCTTCTTGCTGAGCTTTACCGCCCATATACATGCCATTTGCAGAATAATCTTTAACCGTAGAATCACCAGCAAGGAATACATTGACACCATTGCCAAGTGTAATGTCAGAACTTCCGCCTGAAGGGTCTTCAAAACCATCTCTTACATCAGCCTCAACTGTATACGATGCCGCTGTTCCTTTTGTTCCATTGAGTAATTCTGGTTCAACAACAACTTTAATCTTCTTTCCAATGGCTTCCTTTGGAATAACACATGTATTACTTATATTTGCTGTTGTTGCCTTAATCAATGTTTCTTTCTTATCTGTATCTACAATATACCACTTGATAACAGAAGCATCTTGTGCATCCTGCTTTGTGCCAAGCGAATAACCTACTGTCAATTTATGTCCTGGATATGGTGCATTGATATCGCCGTTATCCGTAACATATGGCTGTGTTGAAAATGCTACACTTGTCTCATCCCCAACATAATTTGTTGGCGTCCACTCTCCAAAATAAGCCTTTACATCTATCTTAGAAGCTGTATCAGCAGATATTGGCGCAACAACTCTCTTTGATGTATCTACATTTTCACCATCCAAAGAAGTCGTGTTATATTCTTTAAAATTCGCATTTTCAGGCTTGCTACCACTCATCTCTGTCCAGCCTACTTCTGTGATAAGACTTGGATTATCCATCTTGGTATTTAAAAATGCAACCGTTGCGTTAGCTCCCCATGGTCTACCCAAGTATCCGCCAGCAACTTGAAGCTTTGTATCCGCTGTTACTACACAGTTTCTAAAAAGGTAGCCCAACTGTTTATTGGTTGTTTTATCATCTGGTCTCTGTGCTGTGATATAGCCTGAAAGCGCTTTATCACTATACCCTTTCCAGTTTAACTGGCAACCGTCAAATACACAATTTCCTGCACCAAATATATAATCGGTATTGCCTTCTATAAAGCAATTCTTAAAATAAATACTTGCATTGCCTGTATAGAGTGTATCTTGACTTGAGTAAAACTTACAATCGACAAGCTCTGACTTATCGGCCTCAATAGCCAATGCTGTTGCTCGTTCTGTTGCTGTTTTTGATGTTACATCAGTACCATATTTTCTTTCTAATGTGATTGCTTCTCCGCCGCTAGGTTCTACACCATCTGCTAATTCTTCATCTGTAATATAGCGGTTAAACGAAGCTTCAAACGTTATACCAGAAGCTTTAAAAGCAGTAGCCGTGTTTTTTACATACACCGAACAGCCCCATTTTGCTGCCGTAAGCTTTTGATACTTATCATAATCATTTTCTTTATTATAAAAACCACTGCTGTCTACACTGTAATACTTATATCCAATACCATAATACCATGTAAGAAGAACCTCTTTATTGGTATCATTGACAAACGATACATATGGCGTTGTAAGAATCACTTGTTCTCTGTATGTACCTGGCGCAATATGAACTGTTATTCTGTCCTCTTCCTTTGTTGGATTCATTGCTGCACATGCAGATACAGCCTCATTTATTGTATTATAGTTTAACTCACCTTTATCGGTATAACCTACATAAATATCTTTTACTAACGGCTTTTTCTCAGGTTCTTTTGTTGATACAAAAAGTAAATCCTTCTTTACCTCAGCACCATTTACAACCACATGTGTTGTTGTCTTATAATTTGCAACCGTTGTGACAGCCTCATAAGAGCCATCTCTTAATTGAATCTCGTAGCCCGAAGCAGCAACGCTGGCTTTGTATGTATATCCATCATCCACATTTTTAAATGTCAATTCGGTTACTTTGCCGTCTGCCCCAAGTTCCTTAAAAGCGCCTGACACTTTGTAAACTTCTTTAAGAGCTACCTTGATATCTGCTGTTATATTGGCATTTCCAGAAACAAGACCACCCTCTGTTATCTTATAATCATTGACGCCTGACAATTCAACAGTATACTTTACATCTGGCTGAAGTTGTGCTGTAAATCCTAAATTACTGTCCATTACAAGTGTTACATCATCTGCAAGGCTCTCTTTATCTGCAATAAGCTTTACAGCAAGCTTTGTCACATCATAATCACTTGCAAAACCTGTAATCTTACCAGAGTATGTATACATGCTCTTCTCTTCAACTACAAGCTTTACATCCGATTTGCCAGAAAGAGCATCATTTGTTGTTACCTCGACAAACTTTGAATCATTTGTAATGCCATACCCTGCAAAACCAGAAAGTGAAGCGGTATATGTATCATCAGCGGCAAGCACTGTGCTAAACTTACCTCCGCTCACTGCTGTCTCTGTCTTTTCACCTGTTTTACCGCTGGTAAAAACAATCTTTGCAGTCTCAGGCACACTTACACTGCTGTCCACAGTTCCTGATACGGCGGCGCCTGGAATACGGACAATTCTGTTATATACAGGCTTTCCTGTCTTATTAGTCCATATTTTATAGGTTCCATTACTTTGCGCAACAAACTCATAACGTTTCATCTTGTTAACAACAGCCTCTGTATTAAGCTGTGTGCCGCCCTCCATACACTGAAAATTCAACTCAGAACCTTCAACAAACGTACTCAATCCCATATATACCCAAAACTTATCGCCAGCATTGACATTTGTAATGGTTATATATCTTCTAGTATCGCCACCTGTGCCATTGCAATAATATTGACCACTCGCTTGATAGCCATCTTCATATTTAGCACTGGCTGTACTCGTATTTGTACCATAGGTTTTCTTTGATATTGAATACAATCTGTCCTTACTATCATGTGTAAGTGTTAAATCTCCAAATACTGTTGTACCTCCTGAAAATACGCCATTATCTGCAACATTGGAATTACTTTCCCAATCAGCTGCTGTAATATGGTTTGCATATATAGCGGTATTGGTTTCCTCAACAGCGCCAAAATCCCAGACATCCATTTTCTTTGCTTCTCTTACGTTATCTGCACCAAGTGCTATCAGGCTATTTCCTACACAAGATACTAGCATCAGCATAGCACAAAAAATACTGCAATAACGTCTTATCAAACTTCTTTTCATGAATACCTGCTACTAAAAATATAAGCCTATATATTCATCTTTCTAATGAATTATAGGCGTATCAATTAGTAGACTCTCCTTTCCTTAAATATTTTTATATAATAATTATATAACTTTTCCAATTATACTGCAACAATATGCTAAAAATTTCATATTTGTATATAACAAAATTTCTATATTTTTCCTAACAAATAAACCAATCTTTAAAAATACTCCTATATTTAATTTATTTACTTGTATTATTTTTTCTTTTTATCCTATGCAGCTGGGGTTTTAATGTCACATCTGAAATAACAAGACCATCACGACAGCCAATAATATATTTTATTATATTCGCTACTTCTTTAGGATTCAGATGGGCTAATATATCCTCATCTTCACTAAAGTCAGCATTTCTATAAAGATTCGTCTTTGTCATATCAGGCTGTATATTAACCACCTTTATCCCCGTCTTTCTGACTTCATCAAACAAACTGTGGCTAAAACTTGTCAATCCTGCCTTTGTAGCCCCATACGCACACCCATGTGTATTAGACTTAGTCGCTGTCACAGAAGAAATATTGACAATGGTTCCCTTTGTTTTTTGCAAATCGCGAAGGAATATATTTGTGATAATCATAGGCGCTTCTAAATTGGTTCGCACCATCTGCTGTATTTTTGTACTGTTTAATGTTTCATGCGGTCCATAAAACCCTACTCCTGCATTATTTATAAGCAATTCAATGGTATGCTGCTGTCTTATATCATTTATTTTTTCAATTAATTGTTTTGTATCTGTAATATCACATACCACTTGATGAAAGAAGGTCTTAAATGTATTATCCAACTCTTCAGTCTCATAAAATGTTCTTCCAAAACCATATACCAGAAAACCTTGTTTTATCAACATTTTACTGATAGCAAGTCCTATTCCTGAAGACGCTCCTGTCACAACTGCCACTTTTTCCATTATATTTGTTTTCCTTTCCCCATAATTAATATTACATCTATAAAGTCAAAATAAGGTTAAATCCATTTATTTTAATTATTCCACATAAACACTTTATTGTTTCCAACCAACTCTGTAAGCCTTACAGCTAAAAATTGTTCCATCTCACACATAACTTCTTTTTTGTAATGATATACCCCTTTATCATTTTCATATGGGTATTGTGCAATATCAGAATAAGGGTCATTATTCCGCATATTTTTTAAATAATCAACCGATATGCGAAACGAGCCAACGCTGACATCCATCAGCTTTTGCATATCAAGATTTTGTGAAATCGTATCAAGCATATTTTTATAATGATATTTCCAATCTTTGCAATATATCATGGGGTCAAAACATAATCGAACAAGATGTCCTTTATCCATCATGCTTTTTGCCCAACGGATTCTATCTAGCATGGATGCGGTGCCATGCTCATATCGGTCAATAATATATTGAGGTGAAACCGTCACAGCATATATTACCCCATCAACCACTTTTATATCTTCTAGTATCTTTTTACTGCAACATTTTGTGCGTATCTCTATCTTTAAATTATTATGTTTTTTTACAAACGCTGTCCATATTTTTACAAACCCTGTCAATCCCTCAATAGCTATCAAGTCTGTGTCATACGACACACAAATATATGCCATATGTTTTTGCAGTATCTGTTCTACTTCTTTTAAGATATCTTCAATATTAATAAAAATAACCATGTTGCCTGATGGATACATTCCTTTAAGATAGCAATATTCACAGTCATATAAACAATTCATAACACATGATGTATAATAGAAATGTTCATTGCCAAAATTTTGACAAACCTTCGCGCCCGGATAGACTAATGTTCCCTGTTTTGATGCGATAATAAGAGACTGCGCCTTATGCTGTGACAAATAATTTTGACCTTTTCGACAAAATACATCTTTAAAATGCTTAATCAAAATAACCTGTGCTTCTGGAAAATGACGCAGTAACTGGACTGTACGAGGATGGTCTATGATTTGCCTTTCGACATATATATGAGAAAATCGCTTATTATAATAATTCCATTTCAAGTTGTTCATAACACTTTTTACCTTCCCTTTTATCCCTGCACGGAAGCCTTTTATCTAAATACATTTCTTCTATTTTTTTGTGATAGTCTATACCTGTTATATCCATATAGAAAAACAAATGTTTCAACTTGTTTCGCATTGTCTCTGAACAGTGCATATCACGGCACACGTTGTCTATCCAATCGGTCTGTGCAAAAGACGACCATTTACTTAATTGTTCTGCCTCTATTTCTTGTTGTTTGCAAAGCAGTTCTAAAAATTGTATAAGCGCTTTTTCATGTCTCATAAAAATGGTATAGATAAATTCTGGCGTTACTTTTTGCGGCTCGCCATTATCAGACACTGCCTTTAAAATAATAATTCGTTCTGTCCCCACATAATGAACAGCGGCTTGATAGAATCCTGCCGCCTCCATGTCAACTAACATCTCCTCTTTGTCTGTTATATAATCCGCCATATAAGGATAGTTGTCCAAATGTTCTCTATCTTTTGTATATAACATGGGCAATGTCAATATGGCACTTTCTACAAAGTCATGCCTATATAAGATATCTGGATAAAAGGTCTTTCCAGTCTCCGCCTCTATGATTTTATTACAAATATAAATATTGTGTTGATAATGATTTGTCGAAAAAATGCCACATGTTCCAATAAGAATTATTCTATCTTGATTACAGATATTATATTTTGTACAGATATGACTTACACATATAGCAGCAGTTATACTGCCTGTACCCATAATAATAAGTCTTATCTGATTTTGATTATCTATATATTGCTGATATTTTCCATTAGCGGATTCTTTCTTTAAATCAAGCAGTTCTATAAGTGCCTTTGCCTCAGGATAAATGGCTGTAAATATATATATCACAAGTAATACCTTGCCTTTCTGTTCGTCAAACAGATATTTGCAATCCGCTTCGTTGCTTGATGAAAGTTACGCGGATATTCGCAATCTGCTACATTGCTTGCTTATAACATGGTGTCATAATTGCTATATTTTTTCATATATTATTTATGGTATTCATACTACCATACTGTCAAACCCAAATTCAAACATGATTTCTTCTTTTTTCGACATTTTTCGACATTTTTTGCAAATGGTTTTCGACATTTATTTTTGTCGAAAACACACTTCCATAATTTGTATATTATTTTTGAAAACGCCCTATTTATGCGGGTTTTCAAAAAAACGCTCGCACCAATATCACGATTCTACTTGTCGATTTTTAAAGAAAAATCATTCGACAAACTTCGGCATGTCGTTTGTCGTTTCAAGCCCCATTCATAATTTATTCATATTTTGTACTTATTTTTTACATATTTATCCTTTACTATTATTTTGTCGTAGGAAAAGCCTAAGGCTCTTCATAAACTCCTTCTTTTTTTATACACCGTTATATATATATTGTTCTACTTTTACAAAGTAGCTACCTCCCTTGCTTTTTTTGTAATTAGAATATATATATAACGGTTTTTTTATGGCTATCTATCTTAATATTTTCGACAATAACATATCTTTCTTTTCAATATTCCTTGATTCTTTTTATATTTATTGATACAATAATCGCAACATAACAAGTGAAAGAGGTGAAAGGATGTTTAACTTTTCTTGCAAATAACATTGAAATATATAATAGTGCTAAAAATACTATTTAGTACTTCCAATACTATCTCGTATTTGTAATACTATTTTCATTGCAAGAAAGTTATATGTCTACTCATATCTATATCATTTTACCGCTGTTTTATTACGTTTCTAAGTGCGTTATTGTGATAATTATATTTAATGAGAGCTGCAAGAATAACCTTTCTTGCAGCTCTTCTTTTTGTGTGCAAAAGTATATAAACACCTACTATGCTTTTGCAACATAACTATCACAAAATCTTAAAACGCATAAGGAGGTTTATATATGTCGATGATTAAAATAGAAAATCTTACTTTTTCCTATCCAACAAGCGGCGATAATATCTTTGAAAATGTTACTTTTCAAATTGATACCGATTGGAAACTGGGATTTGTAGGAAGAAACGGCAGAGGAAAAACAACGCTTTTTCAGCTTTTGCTCCATAAATATGAATATAGTGGAAAAATAACCCATTCTGTACAATTTGATTATTTTCCATATACTGTAACGGACAAAAATCGATTGACACAAGAACTATTACAAGAAATTTGTCCATTTGCCGAACAATGGGAAATTACCAGAGAATTATCTTATCTTGAGGTTGAGATGGATGTACTTTGGCGACCATTTGAAACACTCTCAAACGGTGAACAGACAAAAGTTTTACTGGCTGCGCTCTTTTTAAACGAAGGTCATTTTTTATTGATTGACGAGCCGACAAATCATTTAGATACCCATGCAAGGCAAATGGTATCTGCCTATCTTAAAAAAAAGAAAGGCTTTATATTGGTATCGCATGACCGCTGTTTTTTAGATGGCTGTATAGACCATATTTTATCTTTAAATCGAACAACCATTGAAGTTCAAAACGGCAATTTTTCGTCTTGGATAGCTAATTTTACCAGACAGCAAGAATCCGAAATTGCACAAAATGAACGACTGCAAAAAGATATCGGTCGTCTAAAACAATCTGCCAAGCGCTCTGCTGTATGGTCTGACCGTGTGGAAGCCTCAAAAGTTGGGGCTGCTGATAAAGGTTATGTCGGTCATAAAGCGGCAAAAATGATGAAGCGTTCAAAAGCGATTGAATCAAGACAACAACAGGCAATCGAACAAAAATCAAAATTATTAAAAAATGTGGAAATAACCGAAAATTTAAAGCTGTGCCCATTGCAATATCATACAAACCGATTGGTTACTTTTTCTGATATCACCATTTGTTATGATAACAAACCCATCTGCAATCCTATATCTTTTACCATAGAACAAGGTGAACGCGTAGTACTTGATGGGAAAAATGGAAGCGGAAAAAGCAGTCTGTTAAAACTTTTAACGGGCAAATCCATACAATATACTGGCACTATAACTATTGGAGCGGGGCTTATCATTTCTTATGTACCGCAAGAAACATCCCATTTACAAGGAACACTCCGCGATTTTGCAAAAGAACATCATATCCATGAAAGTCTATTTAAAGCAGTTTTGCGCAAACTCGATTTGGAACGAATCCAGTTTGAAAAGGATATAAAAGAGTTCTCTGGAGGACAAAAGAAAAAGGTTCTAATTGCAAAAAGCCTCTGTGAACAGGCGCATTTATATGTATGGGACGAACCTCTTAATTTTATTGATATCTATTCCCGTATACAAATTGAACAGCTTATCAAACAATTTTCGCCTACTATGATTTTTGTCGAACATGACAAAGCTTTTCAGGAAACCATCGCAACAAAGCGCATACAAACCATACGATTATCCTAAAATAAATAGAAATCTATACCAATTTAATCAATATAAACAAAAAAGCTGTTGCAATATATATCTTAAAAATACAAAATATTTTATTTTGATATTTTGTATCAAACATTTATATTGCAACAGCTTTGCTTAATTTATTGCTTGGGTGCGTAAACAGCTTATTACTGCTTTTGGCATAGCACTTTACGCATTGCCTGTTTTACAAAAATAAGACTTAAAAGAACTCATCGTCCGCATCCACCCCAAATTTATACACTTGACTATAATGTCCTAATTCATCTTCAAAACCTGGTCCACTCACCATAAGTCCTGTGCAGTCATTGCTTGATACTGCATCCGTCATATCAAGATAATCTTCTTCAAATGTGTTGATTTGTGTCTCTTTGTCATGCGCTGAGCCAATATCATCATATGGTGTGCTTTGAAGCTGTTTTTGACTAATTAAATAATTTTCATCATCTAAATAACTATCATCATTATATCGACCTTTTAACTTCATCTATTTTTCCTCCTTTCTTGAAGCTATGGTTATTATGTGTTTCTATCATTATTTCAATACAGCTATACAAAATATACCATTTTGTATAATTTTATTTTTCTCTCACACAATATAAAGTAAATAGTTTATTCGTGCAGCTTTTGCACAGAAATGAGGTTTATGATGAATGAAGATAGTATCAAATTACTAAAAGAATGTTATTCTGGTTGTACTATGGCTATCAATAGTATTGACCAAGTTCAAGAATTTGTTAAAGATGATTCCTTATTAGGACTCCTTGAAGAATATAAAAACGAACATGAACATTTAAAAGAACAGTCCTGTGAATTTTTAAAAAAGGCGGGTGAAGATGGCAAAACACCTCCTGTAATGGCTTCTGCCTTTTCATGGATAACAGCTGAAATGAAACTTCTTATAAAAAATGATAATACACATATTGCCAAACTTATGATGGATGGCTGCAATATGGGAATCCAATCTATTGGTGAATTTTTAAATAAATATCACAATGCTTGTGACAATGCTATAAAGCTTGCAAAAGAACTGATAAGAAGTGAAGAAGAATTTAGTAAAAAAATGGAGAATTTTCTCTAAGGTAAAAGACCATCTTTTCAGTGGGAGCTTATACTCCCACTGAAACAAGCAAGTCCCCACCCCCACTTATGCCTTTGCAGCATTGAAGCGGAGGACTTCCTTGATGAGGTTAAAAAATCATTTTTTCTTGTTTAAATATGAAACCGCAGACAACGCAGCAACATTGCCTTCTCCTGCTGATTTAATATACTGATATGGCGCTCCTGTTATATCGCCGCAGGCAAATAACCCTTTTAAATTCGTCTGCATCTGCCGGTCAACTTCCACAAGATTATCCACTAGCTTTAGTCCCGGAACAAGTTGCTGCACAGCAACGCTGTCTCTCAGCAAAAAAATACCATCAACGGGATATTTAGACTGCTGTGTCACTAAACATATCTTTTCTTCTTCTTTTTCTATGGACTGTGGTTTTTCCCCATAAATTACTTCAATATTATCACCAAGCGAAACGTCCGTTTTATACATTGGAAAATAAAGCACCTTATCTGCCATTTCAGACAAAAAAACGGCTTCGCTTTCCTCTTCTTGTGAAAATCCAACAACGGCTGCCACTTTATTTTTATAAAACTGTGCGTCACACGTTGCACAATAACTTACACCTTTTCCAATATTTTCAAGCTCCCCCTTAAAAGGCTTTACAACAGAAAGTCCTGTTGCAAGAATCACACAAGTTGCCTCATAGGTATTATTATCACCGCAATCAATGGCAAAATAATCCCCCAAAGCATATATTGTATTTACTTTCGTTTCTGTAATGGTGATATCCAGCTCTTTTAAATGCTGCAAAAATGCCTCTTGCAGCTCTTTGCCTGTCACACTAGGCAAACCTAAATAATTGTTAATGACTTGTGCTTTCTCCACCTTCTCGCTAAGGAGCGCATTGCCAATTAACAATATCTTTTTATTGCGAATCGTTGCGGTTATCGCTGCTGACAATCCTGCTGGTCCTGTTCCAATAATTGCAATCTCATATCTTTCCATATTACACCACCTACCATAATTCCAGATTAATATTAAATTCACCTGCAATATTTTGCATGATTCTATCTGCCTGTGCCATAATATCAGCACATTCTTTTAGTTCTTTTTGCACTTCGTCCGTAAAGTCTCTATCTTTTTTATAGCGTAATTGATGCTCTGTACTTGCCCAAAAATTCATAGCAATGGTTCTTATCTGTATTTCAACAGGAATTTTTTTTGCCTGATTTGAAAATTGAACCTCTACGGTCACAATCAAGTGCAAGCTTCTATAACCATTTTCCTTTGGTTTTAGTATGTAATCTTTTGCTTCTATTAATTCAACATCTTTTTGTTTAATAAGCATTCTTGCAACATTATATACATCTTCAATAAAAGGGCATATAACACGAATCCCTGCAATATCACGAATGTTGTTAGTAAGTGCGCTGACGGTCATCGGCAGCCCTTTTCTTTTTAGCTTTAACAAAATACTTTCCTTTGATTTAATTCTGCTCTCAACATTTTCAATTGGATTTCTGTCATTACTAAATTGAAATTCTTTTTTTAAAATATTAATTCTTGACTCAAGCTGATTAATACCTGCCTCATACAAAAACATAATCTGATGATATTGTCTTTCTATATCCAGATAATCTCTGGCTCGCGGCAATAATATCTCCTGCTCAATACCTCCTATTGATATAGCCTCACCATCCATTAAATGTTCCTCTATCTTCATAGAAGTTCCATAATTCTCCACCGCAAAATCAACCTCCTACGTAATTTTATTACTCCAATTAATAAGCCAAACAGGATGCGACTTCTCACACAAAAAAAGAGCCATATAGCTCTTTAAACTTATACGAACTACTGCATATCTTTGTCTGGCAATTTATCTACTCACGCAATCTGTGAACCTTTGTATAACACTGCAAATGCCACAGTTTTTCTACAAGCATTTTATCATATACAATAAATCCTGTCAATTTTTTATATAGTTTCCAAATTTTATATATTTTTTCAATATATATATTTATTTGCCCTTTCAACCTTGCCAAAATCAAATATTATCTGGTCTTTTTACAAAATTATAATTGCTCTTTACTTGACTTTATAATTCTTTATGATAAAATTTCTATATATTTAACATTTCTTAAGCTATTAATAATATGGTTTTAATAAAATCAAACCTTGATACGATAATATTTATACCAATTTCTATACGGTTCTTTAAAATGGAGGTCTATATGAAAAATATATTAATTATAGAAGATGACAATTATATTAATGATATGCTAAGCAAATTGCTTCAGCTCAACCATTATCATACATGGAGCGCCTACTCTGGAACAGAAGGTATACTGCTGCATAACAATCATATTGATTTAATTTTATTGGATTTAATGCTTCCCGGAAAAAATGGAGAAGACATTATAAAAGAATTACAGCATAAGAAAAAAGTTCCTATTATTGTTATCAGTGCAATATATGACACAGATAAAAAAATTGATTTATTAAAATTAGGCGCTGATGATTATATTACCAAACCTTTCCACAACGGCGAACTTCTCGCAAGAATTGAAGTACAATTAAGACATAGTGTCCCACATAACGACCAAGAAAACATTTTAATATTTAAAGATATTGAACTAAATACTACGGATTATACGGTAAAATGCAACCATGAATATATAAACTTATCCAAAAAAGAATTTGAAATACTAAAAGTAATGATTGAAAACCCAAACAGAGTTTTTACAAAAAATAATCTGATAGAACAAGTTTGGGATAATGAAGACTCCGCAGATGATAACACTTTGAATGTCCATATCAGTAAAATCCGAAACAAGTTAAAGGAAAAAAATCCCAATGAAAAATATATTGAAACTGTATGGAGCATTGGATACAAATTAAAAAAATAAAATTTAAGACTTCTTTAAGAATTGTGTTAAGAGTTTCTTAACACTTTTTTTATATACTAAGCCAAACAACTATAAGGGCTGTTATATTAAAGAGAATCATTCTTGTTTGCATATAAGCTCTGTATATAGGTTAAGAATGGAGGAATCAATGTGAAGGAAATCATCTTAAAAACCAATAACTTAAGCAAATGTTACAAAAATTTCACGGCTATTGACCGAGTTAATATCCAGATAAATAAAGGCGATATTTATGGGTTAATTGGCAGAAATGGCGCAGGCAAAACCACTTTAATGAAAATCATCACCACACTTACAAACAAAACCGATGGCGAATTTGAATTATTTAATCATAAAGATAATGATTTGATACAGACCAAACGAAGAATTGGGTGCTTAATTGAAAATCCTGCCTTTTTTTCCAGCCTTAGCGCCTATGATAATTTAAAATATTATGCGATTCAAAAAGGTATTACGGACAACAGTCAAATCATACAATCCTTAAAATTGGTAGGTCTTGATGATACCAAAAATAAAAAATTCAAAAACTTTTCACTAGGCATGAAACAGCGATTAGGCATAGCTTTTGCCATATTAGATAATCCAGACTTTATCGTATTAGATGAGCCTATCAATGGACTTGACCCTATTGGAATTAGCGATTTAAGGAATACGTTTAAACGACTAAATGAAGAAAAAAATATTACCATCTTAATATCCAGTCATATTTTATCTGAATTATATTTGCTCGCCACTCGATTTTGCATACTGGAACAAGGTCATGTAATAAAAGAACTCACAAAAGAAGAACTCGATGCCGAATGTTCAAAATGTATTGTTATCAAGACAGACGATATAAAAAAAGCAACCGTTATCTTAGAAAAAGAATTAAACACAACCAATTACCAAGTTGCAAACAGCGAAGAAGTCAGGCTTTATGACTATTTAGAACAAAGTCAAAAAATCAATAAAATTCTTGTAAAAAATGATGTCAATGTAAAACAAATTCAAGAAACTGGAATATCACTGGAAGATTACTTTAAATCTTTAATCAGTTCACAAAATTAATGGAGGCTCATTATGATAAATATAATAAAATCCGATTTATATCGAATATTTAAAGGAAAAGCTGTTTATATTTCATTAGCTATTGTCATTATTCTTACAATTGTCAGTTGTGTAGGCATGTCATCCGGTTATATTGGCGTATCAATGGGTTCTGAATTAACCCCTTTTGACACAGAAACCAGAATTGCTTTAAGTGAGTCAAACAGCTTAATTGAATATCGAAATATTATAAAAAGTCATGGTTCTTTTGAACTCGACCGACAAATAATCGGTCAAAATGGCAATCTATACTATTTATTTATTGTTATTGTTGTTATTTCACTGTCAACTGATTTTTCTAATAAATCCATAAAAAATACATTATCCTCAGCGATAACAAGAAAACAGTATTATCTCTCTAAATTGATGTTAATAAACTTTTTAGGAACTCTGTTTATATTATTTAACAATTATTTTTCTTATTATTTAAACCTTATTATCAATGGAGCAGATTTTGCTATGCCATTTGTAGACGTAGCCAAAATAACTTTATTGCAGCTTCCTTTATTGTATGGCATAATCAGCTTGCTTGTATGTTTTGCGTTTGTGCTGCAAAAAACAGTACTGTTTAACACCATCTCTATATCCTTTATTATAGTATTACAACTGTTGGTTATAGGAATTACCAATTTATTTAAAATAAAACAAAATTGGTTTTATGATTATGAGTTTCAAACTGCCCTAGCAAAGCTGGCGAACGCGCCTGCCAATAAATATATTCTTATCTGTGCGCTGCTTGGAATGGTATATATTATTGTATTTAATATTATTGGTTACAGCATATTTAAAAAATGTGAAATCAAATAAAAAACAGCAAGCACCTTGTTAGCGCTTTATGGCATTTTGGCAAAAGCATAAACTTTTACAAAAATATTATAAGGAGAAAAGCATAAATATGATTGTACTTATTTGTATTTTAAGTTTTATTATAATGGGGTTGCTTGCTTACCTTGTCTTATTCAATAGAGAATTAAAATCACTATCAAAACAAATTGATAATTTGATAAATATGAATAGTAATCATTTAATTTATTCAGAATATAACTTAAAAAATATGGCTCCTATTATTATAAAAATAAATGATTTAATAAAAAAATCAAAAGATATTGAACTTCATTACAATAATAAAAATAAATCCTTAATGAAGATGATGACAAATATCTCTCACGATTTGAGAACGCCTCTTACATCTGCACTTGGATATATTGACATAATTTTATATTCTAATATCAGCAAAGAAGAACAGACAAAAGAATTAAAAATTATAGAGGAACGTTTAAAACGATTAGAAGAATTAATCTATTCATTTTTTGAGTTTTCTACAATTATATCTAATAATAAAAGTCCTGAACTGGAAAAAATGAATCTTAATACAATTTTAGAAAATTGTATTTTGAATTATTATGAAGATTACAAAAAGAACAAACGGCAAATCCTGTTAAATTATACTCAAAATAAAATTATGCTCTATTCTAACAAGAAAATGCTTATGCGGATATTTGATAATTTAATAGGAAATGCCTACAAACACAGCACGGGTAATTTAGAAATCAATATTGCAGTTCAGGATACTATAAAAATAACATTTATTAATCCGCTTGATTACAATAATTTAGATACTCATAAAATGTTTGATGAATTTCATACCATTGATATATCACGCACAAAGGGAAATACTGGATTGGGACTTGCAATTGCAAAAGAATTTACAAAAAGTTTAGGTGGTAAAATATATGCAGATAAGAAAAAAGGACTGTTAAAAATTACCGTTGAACTAAAAAAATAAAAGCCCCACAACCCAGCTCCACGTCTGAATCATAAGACTTTTGCAAGTGCGTCGCCAGGGGTTCGAACCCTGGACACCCTGATTAAGAGTCAGGTGCTCTACCAACTGAGCTAGCGACGCTTATAAATTAAAATCCTTTGTAGTGCTAAACACAAGTGACATTATATACCATGATTTTACAAAATGCAAGCTATTTTTTTGTATTTATTTTAAAACATATCTTTTTATATGCTAAAAATTATCATTTAAAGTTTTTAATCGAATATGGATTAATTTATTGCCATTCACGAAAAAAGCATTTATAATTTGCTTATCAATTTATATTGGAGGTCGAATTATGTCCGAACATTCAGAACACAAAAACCATTTCACTCCGAACAGCAAGTATTTTACAATTGTTGTATATGCACTGTTATTCGTTATTGGAACCATTGTTATATACAAATTTATCGGCAATCTTGACACTACAATTTCATTTTTGGGAAAAGTAATACATATCCTCTCTCCATTTCTTGTAGGCGCTTTTATTGCATTTATATTGTATCCACTTGTACGATTTTTATACGCAAAATGCTTTATGGGCATTTGTCATATTAAATCAAAAAGAATTGCTAAATGGCTTTCCATTTTAGTTGCTTATATTATCGCTATTGGCGCTTTTGCAATTCTTATCGTATTTGTTGCACCACAAATTTATACAAGCATTACTGATATTTCTGTTCAATTTCCTATATGGTTTGAAAGTGCGCAAAAATTTATTATTGAACTGGAACAAAATCACCCTAATTGGGCAAAATTCCTTGACTATGACCAAATTAACAACTATATTCAATCTGCTCTGCCAAGCATATTAAATTATACTACAACGGCTCTTAGCAACATTATTCCAGCAATTGTAATGACTTCTATGGCAATTGTAAAAGGTATTATCAGTTTTTTAATCTCAATCATTATCTCTGTATATATGATAGCAGACCATAAAAATTTATTTTATCAATTTAAACGAGTTATGTATGCGCTGATTCCTAAAAAAGTAGTCGATTCTTCCCTGAAAATTGTGCATGAAAGCGGCAGCATTTTTACAAGTTTTATCTTTGGAAAAGCTCTTGACTCATTGATAATAGGTATTATTTGCTTTATCGCAATGCTTATATTTAACTTTCCATATGCGGTGCTTATCAGTGTTATTGTAGGTATCACCAACATGATTCCATATTTTGGACCTTATCTGGGTGGTGCTATTGGCTTTATGTTTATATTAATTACCAATCCTATTAAGGCTTTGCTTTTTATTATCTTAATTCTAGTGATACAACAATTTGATGGTCTCTTTCTTGGACCTAAAATTTTGGGTGATAAAACAGGCTTAAAACCATTATGGGTTATTTTTTCTATCACCGTTGGAGGCAGCTTATTTGGCGTATTGGGTATGTTTCTTGGAGTTCCATGTGTTGCCGTATTAAATTATATTCTCAACATTGTTGTGGAACATTTGCTGAAAAAGAAAAATATTAACATCCCCCCTTGCGATTCCAATCACCACATATAAATTTTTCTACCATGTCCCAGCTGCGTTTTATAGCAACTAATTTTCGATTTATTTTTTTATTTTTATAACAAGCATATGATATTGAATTCCACGATTTGCGTCTTCCCATACAATCTCCTCTATGTCTTTAACGCTTAGAAAACATGCCGCATACAGACATAAATTGTGATTACTATATCATATGCTTTTATCTTTTTTTTGACACCAATATGGCAAATTAGGTTTCTGCTTAAAAATGTCAAATTTACTTTCTTCATTATATTAAAACCTTAACAAGCGATTTAACCTCATCAAGCAAGTAGCATAGCGGATTGCGAATATCCGCTTGACTAAATAATTTTCAGCAATTACTTTTTCACCGAACGAACAGCTATCAATTTGCATATAGGATTGCCCTGCGAAGAAAATCGTTCCTCATACTCCGTCATTACATTTCCTTCTAAAAGGACTGCATCATGATGTAAATCTCTTGTGTGAACTTCTAACTCCCAGTCCGCTTCTTTTACCTGTTTTATTGAAAAATCAAACAACGCAACATTATCTGTCTTAAATTCAACTTTTCCATCTGGCTTTAATATGATATTATATCTATCAAAATATTGTTTTGATGTTAATCTTCTTTTGGCATGTCTATCTTTTGGCCATGGGTCTGAAAAATTTAAATATATTTTATCCACTTCATACTTGCCAAAGACTTCACATATATTTTCTGCATCCATTCTTATAAAGCGAAGGTTGGATAGCTGCAATTCATTTTGCTTTTCTACTGCTCTTAATAAAACACTGGAATATTTTTCTATACCTATATAATTGATATTGGGATTTAATTGAGCAAGGGTTGATATAAATTTTCCTTTTCCCATACCTATCTCTATATGAATTGGATTATGGTTGCCAAACACTTCAAACCATGTATTGCACATGCCGCTTGGCTCTGTAAAAACATATTCATTTGTCACCATCACTTCTCTAGCTTTTGGAACATTTCTTAATCGCATCCTATTCTCCATTTCTATGCTTTTTGCAAATAATGTTATTTTAGCATGACGACAATTTGTAATCAATATATTCTTTACAATTATAGGACACATACGTTACAATAGAATCCATACGTTAAAATGGAATAAAATTATTAATTATAGAAAGGATTTTTATATATGAAACAAGTTTATAAATATTTATCTGTTATCTTAACTGCTTTTATAATTATAAACACATTTTTTTGTTTCTCTGTCACCGTTATGGCAGAAGAAAATAATGATAACGACTGGCCTGTTGCCCCTGAAATC
This sequence comes from uncultured Eubacterium sp., assembly GCA_947088865.1. GTDB lineage: Bacteria > Bacillota > Clostridia > Lachnospirales > Lachnospiraceae > Lachnospira. The sequence goes on from CAMUHY010000007.1 coordinate 46,453, forward strand.
GTCGCAAAAAATGCCATATTAATTGATGCAGATACAGGCGCTATTTTATATCAAAAAGAAGCGCATACACGTTCCTTTCCAGCTAGTACGACCAAGATTCTTACAGGTCTTTTAACGATAGAAAATTGCAGTATGGACGAGATTGTCACATTTTCAGCAGAAGCCGCAAACTCTGTAACGTATGAAGACTCCAATATTGGAACTAAAACAGGTGAAGAATATACGGTTGAACAATCTCTATATGGACTGCTGCTTCGTTCAGCCAACGAAGTTGCTTATGGTCTTGCAGAACATGTAAGCGGTTCTTTATCAAAATTTACAGACCTTATGAATGAACGCGCCAAAGAACTTGGTGCTATCAACACGCATTTTACAAATGCCAGCGGCTTACATGATGAAAATCACTACACAACGGCTTACGATATGGCAATGATTGCAAGAGGCTGTTATAATAATTCAACTTTTGTCAATATTGATTCAACACCGACAACGTATACCATTCCTGCAACAAATAAGACGGCAACCGAGCGATATATTAAACATATTCATTTAATGCTAAAAGGCAGGGAATATTACTATGAATATTGTAAGGGCGGCAAAACTGGATTTACAGACCAAGCAGGATATAATCTTGTAACATTTGCTGAAAAAAATGATATGCGCCTTATCTGTGTATGTTTTAAATCTGGTAAAAATGAGCGTTTTCAAGATACTAGAGCTTTATTTGACTGGGGATTTAATAACTTTAAGAAAATCACAACAACCAGTGACACTATTAATTCATTGTTTACAAGCGATAGCTATTATCAATCAAGAGTTTACAATAATTATGGTTTAAACTTTAATTTAAATGCTTCAACCCTTACCATTCCCAACAATAAAAATATTGGAGAAATTTATATTGACATTGACAAAAATTATGATACTTCCAATGAAAATGGCATCTATACTTCACAATTAAATTTTATGTGCAGTGACAATATTGTTGGAACAGCAAAAATAACGCTTTCTTCTGATGATAATATTGTAGCCGCCAGCAATTTGCCGTTAATTAATCCAAGTAAACTAACTCCTGCTCCTAGCCCTAAACAATGTATTGTTATTAATATATGGCTTTTAACTGCCATTTTAATATCCATTTTTGTTATTATATATGCGATTGTTATTATCAAACGCATCCGCAAAGCCAAAAAACAAAGAAGACGTAAATTGCGATTGTAAAATTTTTTGTTATAGCAAAATAAGAATAGTAACAACACAAATATTATAAAAATAAAAAATTCTATATAAAACATTGATATTATTTAGCTAATATTAATGTTTTATATAGAAAATATTTTTTAACAATCCAATATCAAAAATATATATTGATACCACTTAAATAATCTGTCTTAATTCATCTGAAAGTTTAATTCCATCTTGAAGTCCTAATTGATAAGCAACAGAACCATATGCCATTCTGCTTTGATTAATAGCAGTAACCAATCTATTAACCTGTTTTATTTGTTCTATATTTAAATTTAACTTATCTAATTTTTCATCTTCCTCTGCTTGACATTTTTCTGCATATAGATAAGCTGGGTCACTTTTTAATAATACATTTAAAGCACTATTTTTTCTTTCTTTTGCCAATATATCTAACAATCTTTTTTTCTGTCCATTTTCTTTTGCCTTAAACTGTCTACATTCAATTTCAAACATACTTCCATCAATTAGTTTAAGTCGAAAAATATTATTTTTGTCATCTGTATCAATATCTAAAATATCCATATATTCATCATCGTTTAGCAAATCAAACAGCTTATCTTTAAAAACTTTTACATCCATAAGTATAGTCTCCTTTTACGCTTTCCAATTGTTAAACCTTTCTTCTGTTTTAGATAATTACACTATACACCATTCTTCTTTAATATATAAATAATAAAAAATATAGTATTAAAATATTTATCCTTAACTATTAAATTAGAAATATTGTAGAATTTATTTTATAACTTATATGTTAGTGGGATATCAAAATAGCATTTATTATTATAGTATGCCGTCATTATGCTGTCAATACATATTTTGCCGTTATTTTGACAGTATAATAAAGTCATATAAAAATTTTAAGGAGTGAACTTTAAATGTCTTATAAAATATCCAAATTCACCTTACGAATAGAAAGTGAGTTACTAAAAAAATTTCGTTTCGTAGCTGAATATAATGCTCGGTCTGCCAATCGAGAAATATCAACCCTAATAAATAACCATGTCAAAGAATTTGAAAAGAAAAATGGTAAAATAATATTATAAGAATATATAATAATTTTATGCCGCCATTAAGCTGTCAAATTAACTTTAAGCCGTCATTAAGAAATTATAATGAAGCTAGTTGGCTTTATGGAGGTACGATATATGCAGTCTGATTTATCAAAGTTCACATTGAGAACAGATAAAGAATTATTAAAAAAATTTCGTTTTGTAGCTGATTATAATGCTCGGTCTGCTAATCGAGAAATAGAAGTTCTTATGAAAAAACATGTGAATGAATTTGAAAAAAAGCATGGCAAAATCACATTTGAATAATCTTTAAATCCAATGATTTGCAAGACAAATATTTTGTAGTAATTATGGCAACACAAGTCCCTCACTTATGCCTCTACGGCATTGAAGTGAGGGACTTTCTTGATAAAGTTAAATTTTTAATTGTCTTATATATTATCGTTCATTTTTTTATTAAAACTTTTTACACTTCTTTATATTTTGCATCCACTTTCACATAAACAATCATTATCCCAATCGTTAATAACACTACTGCCAATATTACTACAACTGCCATAATAGAATTTTGTGGAATAACGACAAAAGGAAGCCCTATCATTTCAAGTACGGCGGCATAAAAAAACCATATCTTTGCGACAGCGTGATTGTATCCTACAATATCTTTCTTTTTTCCTGGCTCTACACCAGTAAAAAATCCAACCTCTGTTTTTGAACGCCAATTAACAATGCCAATCACTACAAAAAGTGATGCTACGATACTCCATATAATAAATGCAACCATAATTCCACCTCATTTCATTCACTCAGCTATTTATCGTTTCTTTTATTATTATTTATGCCCGAAATCCTCTATTGATATTATAGTCTTGTGATATCTCATTTGAGCTTCCAGCGCTTGAGTATGTAAGCCCTGCATAAACTTGCTGTGTATTTTTCATCAATGTTTCTGAATGGTCTGTAAGACTTACCTCATACCATGATTTGCGAAGTGTTTGAATCATCTTTAGTACACAATCAATATATTTATCACTATCTTTGGACATGGCACAGCTTGCTTTTACTAGAAATCTCTGCATTGTCATATAAATATTAAATAATTCTGCTGAAATCTCATACTGCATATCAAGGTCGCATAATAACCGGTCTATCACTCTTTTGGCAAGTTTAATATTTTCTGTATACTGTGCTTGCTCAGATGCTGTTCTTGCGCTTTTTGCATCTTGAAGATACTCTAAAGCCATGTCATACATAATAACAATAAGTTCTGTTTTATTTGCTTGAGAAATCCTATATGAAAATGTCTTAATTGCATCTTTATTCATTTAAAGGCTCCTCCTTCACAAACTTATATTTTACTGCAATAACTGAAGCACTGTTGATGGTCTTTCATTTGCCTGAGACAAAATTGATGTTGCAGCCTGTGTCATTACAGTAACAGCCGTATATTCTGTCATCTCTTCTGCCATATCTGTATCCGTCACTGTTGAAAGCGACTTTGTAAGATTTTCTGTCGATGTGGCAAGATTGTTTCTTGTATGCTCAAATCGATTTTCAAAAGCACCTATCTTAGAACGAATATCATTAGCTCTTGTTATGGCAACATCTACGGTCTCAATAGCTCTCTGTGCCATATAACCTGTCATAACATTGATGTTATCCGTGCCAAGTGCATATGTTGTTATTGGTGGTATATCAATCTTAATAACTTGGTCTTGATTGGCTCCAATATGTATACTCATGGTACCAACATCCGTAACTTCCTGTTCTACATCTTTTGTACCACCACCCGTTTTTGTTGCAATTTTGCCAGAATCATCAAATTGTGTTCCTGCTGTATTGCCTGGTATATCTACTACAAATTCTTTATTATTGACATCTTTTATTGTAATAACTGTTCCTTTTGATGATATAACTGCACTATCTTCAAATCCAACGCGATTGCCATTGGCATCTTTTGTGATATCTACTACCGCATCTTTACCCTGTGAAACTATACCACCCTCTGTGGCAGCATCGCTAATGCCCAATAAGTTTGCCAAAAGCTTATTATCACAAGTAACTGTAAGTGACTGGTCACTTCCATATTCATTTGTCATCAATACCAGCTTGTTTCCAGATATTACAGTCTGTGGCAAATAGCCAGCATACTCTGTACCATTTGCAGCAGTATCATTTGTAGAACCTGTAAAACCGTCAACAACAAAAGCTTTTGCGCCTGATTTATTTGCAGCAGATACAAGTTTATCCATAACGTCATCCAATGTATCACCTTCTGATATATCAATGCCATAACCATTTAATGTAATCTTTCCAGCCTGTTCTTTTGTTATTTTATCTATACCTAACATTGCTATTCTATCATTTGATAACATAATCGCTTGTCTTGCATCTTCTGTTACAGTTATACCATATATTCCTGCTACAAGATTATCAGTACAAGTTATCTGGGTTGCTCCCTGAATATTTGAATATACACGTCTCATTAAATTGCCATTAAGAAGAGGTTGTGTATTAAACTCTGTATCATTGGCAATTCTATCAATCTCTTTATTAATGCTGTTTAACTCTTTTTGAATCGCTTCACGCTCTCCGTCTGAATTAACATCATTTGCTGCCTGAACCGCTAATTCTTTCATACGAACAAGCATATTCTGAACTTCTGTCATTGCTCCATCCGCTATATTTAATATGGATATGCCATCTGCTGCATTGTTATCGGATTGGTCAAGACCTTTTATCTGCAATCTCATCTTCTCTGAAATTGCACAGCCAGCAGGGTCATCTGCTGAGCTGTTCAATTTGTAGCCTGATGATAATCTCTTTATCGAATCAGAAAGTCTGTTCTCTGACCTTTGAAGTGCATTATTTGACACAATTGCTGATATATTTACATTTATTCTCATAAAAAATAAAACTCCCTTCGTTATAAACAATGTCTGAACTATTAAAAGAATTTGAAACCCATACAAATTCACTATCACAAATTATATCGGTCAAAATTACAAAATACATTACACCAATGCTAAAACAATTGTTTTTGCAATTTTATATAACTTATCAGTAGGAACCATATCTTGATTATAATCATAGTTTGGTCTGACATTGTTACGGCTGGCGCTGTGATATATCTGAACGCGATGAATACCATGTTCACCCAGCGTTTTTGAAACGGCTGACAACTTCTTTGACAATTTATTTTCTCTTTCTGTATCACTTCTTGTCACTTCACCATGCGTACCTGTGGCTCTTACTGTTCCATATAATTCTGCTGTATCATTTTTTATCTTTGCCTCAAGAATTACAGGACCTAATTCTTTATCATCATAACTGATTGCTATTTTTCCCTTTTCGCTTTTATCCATTGCTACTGTCAGCTTCATAACACCAATACCATCCTGCTTTAAATAAGGTATACTGTAATCTCTGCGCATAGCCATATTATTTAACAGTGTCATTGTATTGCGCATTAATCGTACATGCCCAATTTTTTCAAAGGTATCATCCGTTCCTTTTGCTTGCAGCGCATTGTCTACATCTTCTTCCGCCTTATCACTCAAACCCTTCAATTCTTTTTCCAATTTTTCTTTATCATCAATACTATCAATAATTTGTTTTGCATGTGCTTTGTCCCCAGCTAAGGCAACTTCATAAAAATTCTCCTGCATTAACTGTTCCATAGCCTGAATATTATTTAAATTGATTTTTTGGTCTGCATTTTCAAGTTCTCTCAAAACGGCATAATCCGTATCCGAAACGGCTCGAACAAGCTCCATATATTTATCCATATATTCTGCTTCAGATGCGGCATCGTAAAGTTTATCCGTCGCATCACAGAAATTTTCGACACTTCGCTCATCAATTTTTCTCTCAGCATTGACATTTTTAAGCGTAAGCGGTGTGATTCTATGTGAAACCTCACTAAAAAGATTCAAATAATATCTTGTGCCTGTCGTCTTATCAACTTCTGTATCATTATTGACCGACTTATCAATACCAAAAGACCTATTGATATCATACGCTCTGCATAAATTTTCCATTGTCATGGAATTTCCTTGTCTCAGCAACGTTCCAATTGCCATACCTGCATCGGCTCGAAACATATTAGTCATTTTATATATACCTATAAATTGCGCTCTCTCCTCCGCCGATATTCCGTCTGTCATATCCAATTTATATAAGAAGGTACTATACTTATCAATATTGTTGCTATTCTCATTCTTTTCTTTCAAATATTCATTGACAGCGTGAATATCATCCTTCATTGGATTGACATTATCTCGAATCATATCAAGGATAGCTTCTGGATTCATATTTTTAACCAATTCCTGCAATGTAGAGTTAATCTCTTTAACCTGCATCAAATTGTTTGGCGTAACATCCATATTGTTATATGACAAAATCTTAACAGCTCGAATATTCTCATCCGTAGCCTCACAGCCAATCTCTGCCAAAAGTGATGTAGCGCTTGCTTTCACTGCTTTATCAAGAGAATCGCCCAACTCAGAGCGTCTTATTGTTCCATAAGTCTCATATGCCTGACCTGCCTTCTTGAAACGCTGCCTTAAACTCATACCAATTCTAGCACTGTTTTCAAGGTTGATAATCATATCTTCATCTTTGAGCGTTTCCTCGTAGATAGCGCCTGCTGTCTCAATTGGCGCCTGTGCCAAGTCATAGACTGCCTTACGAACTTCCATAGACTGGTCGTATATGGCGTCAAATTCCTTCATCAGCAATTCTTTTGCCGCTGCATTTTCTGCATCTCTTAAGCCCAAACTTTCAGACATATAAGCTGCTCTTGAATTTAAATTCTCAGAAAGCTGTCTTGATATATGTTCCATTGTAATCTCTCGGTCAAACGCCAACAGATGTTTATGTAGTGATGAAATAGGAATGGTATTGATATTTAAGCCCTGCCTTGCAAGCTTAATTCCTGCATCAGCAGACATCATAATTCTTACTTCCATCATTGTTCTAATATTCTGCTGCGCCTTTTCAGAATACTTTTCATCACCAATAATATAGCGTTCATCGGATAAACCAACTTTAACTTTGTAATTGCCTCGATAATTATCCAGCACTTCCTCAATAGAACGAAGACTGATTTCTCCTGTTTTAGAGCGATATGTTGCCGCCTCAATATCCATATCTGTCGAATGATTGATAACTTCCATTGCTCTTTTTACCTGTGTTACTGCGGTGCTGTCCTCTGTAAGATAAGTTGTCTGCGCACGCTCTCCTGCTGCCATATGTTTTGCTATTTTATCAGCAATATTCACCATATCCATATCAATATGGTCTAACTCGCTTTTATAAGTCAATGTGCGCTCTGTCACAGGTATACATTTTGATACAAACGTTCTGGCGTTATTCATATTTTCGCCATTATCCTCAAGTCCTGCTCTTCTCATAACACGCAATATCTGTGGCTGCAGTTGTCTCCACTCATCATAATCAATCTTATTTGCCACACACTTTGAGTCTTTGATTGCATGTTCTGCTATATTGATATTTTCAATAGAAGGTCTTATCTTTTTTGCAACCATGTAATCTTTGACTTCTTCTGAAATTTCGCTAGGAATACTCCTTAGCGCATCTGCCATCTCTTCTATATTGTCATCATTTAGTGTCAGCCCTGCTTTTGTCATCTTTTCTGCAATCTCATTTGCCATCGCATCACTTCCAACGACTTTTGCAATTTTACTGACATCAACACTGCCCATCGGTATATATTTATCGCTGTATGCTGCCAATTCAATTTTAATTCTGTCAACAATATTTATCATATCTTCTGGTGTCGCTTCATTAAGATTGAAGCCTTCCTCTTCCAAGCTTACAGCTTCCGCTCCAGATAATTTGTTAAACAGTGCCTTTAAATTTGCCTTTGCATTAGAGGCGCTCTCCATAATTTGACTCTTAACATCGTCTGTCTCTTTTAGAAGGGACTCATATGTATTATTGTTCATCTTGTTGATATTGCCTAAAATGCCTGAACGTATAACACTTGTAAATGACACCCCATTTGTTTTGCTATTTCCAACTTTTTCATAGTTATTAAAATTTGCATTATTATTTTTTTTAATTGAATCATTGTTGCCTAAACTGGCACCATTCACTGTATAATCCATACTTTACACTAATCCTCCATTCTTATATTATCTGGCTAAACATGTGAACTACCCAGTGTCTAAAGCCATTGGGATTGTGGTAGCCATTTTTTCAAGCAGTAAGATTATGCCTCAAAAACAATACTCTTTTTTTATTTATCGGCACAAATTCATAAAAAATAAGAGACTGTTGCATTAAGTTGATATGCCCTTCTAGGCAGACAAGTGAAATCAAATATCCCACAGAAAGCTGTGGGGTATTTGACCCTCACGGCATTCGCCAAGTCAGCTTGCTGACTTTATGCTCGTGCAAGCACGGCGCTTGGCTCATTGCTTGCGGGAATAAAAAAAACTTGTCACTTAAAAGGAAGCACATTATGTTACTTTGTACAACCGTCTCTTACACATAAATATTCTTACCATACACTTCGGAATGGAAAATTTTTATAAAGACTTTCTGCTTTCAAGCTTTGCAGCATTAAATTCAAATACAGCAATACCATATTTAGGAATATCAATAAGCACCGAATGTTTAAATCCGTCGCATTCCTCTTTAATAGCAGAAATAGTCTTTTTTTGATGTTTCTCATCACTTCCCATAACCAACTTGTATTTGCCCGCTGTCGGCACACCAATTTTAAAACTTGGTCTTTCAACTGGTGTAAAATTCAAGACAAACAATAAATGTTTCTTTCCATCAGGACTAACTCGAACCCATGAATAGATGCTGTTGTCTTTATCATTGGCATTAATCCACATAAATCCCTTTGGGTCATAGTCTGTTGCATATAAACATGGATATGTCTTATAAAAAGTCATACATTTTTTTGTAAATTCCTGCAATTCTTTATGGCTTTCATCTTCAAGAAGATACCAGTCAAGCGCTCTCTTCTCACTCCATTCATTCCACTGTCCAAACTCCTGTCCCATAAACAGCAGTTTCTTTCCCGGATGACCGCACATGTACGCATATGCCAGTTTTAGATTTGCAAACTTATCCTCTCTGTCTCCTGGCATCTTGCCAAGCATTGAACACTTGAGATGAACCACCTCATCATGTGACAATACTAATATGAATCGCTCACTGTAAGCATACATCATACTAAATGTAAGCTTACCATGATTAAATTTTCTAAAGTATGGGTCAAGCTTCATATACTCCATAAAGTCATGCATCCAGCCCATATTCCACTTAAATGTAAATCCTAAACTTTCCCCATCGTCTGGGTCACCGCTTACATTAGGCCATGCTGTTGACTCCTCTGCAATGGATATTGCCTGCGGAAATTTCTTTGACAATACGCTGTTAAAATGTTTTAGAAAATCCATTGCTTCAAGATTGCCATTATCGCCGTATTTATTAGGAACCCAGTTGCCTTCTGTTCTTCCGTAATCAAGATATAACATCGATGCAACGGCATCGACTCTCAAGCCGTCAATATGAAACTTATCAACCCAATACAAACCATTGGCAATCAAAAAGTTTGAAACTTCATTTTTGCTGTAATCAAAAACTTTAGTTCCCCAATCTGGATGTTCGCCCTTTCTTGGGTCTGCATACTCATAGACACAACTTCCGTCAAAATTAGCCAAACCATGTGCATCTCTTGGAAAATGTGCAGGCACCCAGTCAAGAATAACGCCAATTCCCTTATTGTGCATATAGTTGACAAAAAACATAAAATCCTTTGGTGTACCATATCTTGATGTAGGTGCGTAATAACCTGTCACCTGATATCCCCACGAACCATCAAAAGGATACTCTGCAATGCCCATAAGCTCAATATGTGTATAGCCCATATCTAAGACGTACTCTGCCAAATCTTCTGCAATATCTGTATAATTAATATATCCGTCCTCTGTTCCATCTTCTTGCTTCTTCCATGAACCAATATGGCACTCATAGATAGACATCGGCTCTTTTAAATGGTCTTCTTTTTTCTTCTTGCTTATCCACTCTGAATCAGACCACTTAAACCCTTTTAAATTAGTGATAACAGAAGCCGTTTCAGGTCTTAACTGTGCTGCATTTGCATAAGGGTCTGCCTTATATAATGCCTCGCCTTCCTGTGTGATTATCAAAAATTTATAGCATTGTCCTTCTTTCGCGCCAGGAACAAACAACTCATAAACTCCTCCGTCTGATATCTTTACCATATCATAGCCATATGCTTTCCATTCATTAAAATCACCTACGACATATACTTCACGCGCTGCCGGAGCCCACACAGCAAAGTAAACTCCGTCTTTTCCATCTTTTACAGCCAAGTGAGCACCCATCTTATTGTATATCTCATAGTGAGTTCCCTGACCAAATAAATATGTGTCAAACTCAGTAATAAATATGTTCGTGGTGTCTTTTTTCATAAATTTCCCAACCTTTCACTTTAATCTTTTTGATAAAACTATTTTGCGAGACAAAATAGCTTTATTTTAATGCGCCAACAAGCACAAATGTATTTGATTCTAATGTCCATATATTGAATATGGCTTGCACGTACCGCATAGAATATTTAATATTATAGCATACACTTTGTCAAAATACTAACATATTTTTGACATTTAGTCATTTTATATTAGACATTTTTTATTTGGTTTGTTAAACTGTAACTTATGTGGTAGTGTCATACACATTTTTAAATTTTTAACCTTTATTACAAATGGCACAGAAACGGGGATAACCATATGATTTACTATCTTGTAGGCTCTTTATACCTAAAAGAGCTGACATTTATCAGTGTTTTGTTTGCATTTGCACTCACAATACTTGCAATTCATTTTGGTGAAAAAACATTGCCTAGAGATGCAGGGCGTGCTTTTGCAATAAACGGCACAAAATCCGTAGGAAAACCAAGAGGTGCCGGAATTATATTTATACTTACATTTATATTGTCATCTGTATTGTTTATACCTGTAAACGCTGAGACCATTATTTACTTGATACTTGTGCTTGCAGCAATGTTAAGCGGTTACTTTGATGACAGTGCTAAAACGCCATGGGGTGAATTAAAAAAAGGATTGATTGACCTTGCTATTGCAATTACATCTGCAATTACTTTTCTTCACTACAATCCCAACACGATTGAACTGTCGTTCTTTCATATGACTGTTACCATTCACCCAATTTTATATGGCATACTTATTGTTATACTGATATGGGCAAGTATCAATGTTACCAACTGTTCAGACGGCGTTGATGGTCTTTGTGGTACACTATCCGCAATTACTTTGTCTACATGCTATATTTTATATAAAATATATGATGTAGAGCCATACTTCCGACATATTGTGCTTCTTATGATTGTCAGCATTCTTGGCTATCTGTGGTTTAACGCATCTCCTAGCAAGCTGCTTATGGGCGATGCAGGTTCAAGAGCAATTGGATTATTTATCGCTTTTGCATTTCTTAAACTTTACCACCCGCTTTTGTATATTCCAATAGCGCTGATGCTGATTATTGACGGAGGATTAGGACTTTTTAAAGTTTCTTGTATGCGTTTTCTTCATATAAAACCATTAAAGAATATTCGCACGCCTATCCATGACCATATGCGCAAAAATAAAGGCTGGTCTGACCCACAAGTCGTTTTTCGATTCGCCATTATTCAAATTGTCATTGGACTTGGAGTTATTTATGCACTGATGTAAAATAATTTCACACCAAATATGCTATTATTTCGTTAAGCGGATATTAATATCTGCTTTACAAATATACATTTTTTATAGGTAAAACAAAGGCTTATGGTCACATTACGTATACCAAAAGCCTTTATTTTTTAATATTTTATATTCCTTTTTGGAATTGTGTTCTCACTACACAATTCTTCAAACTAAAATTCAGATAACAGTCAAGCTTCCTCTATAAATTCCAGTGTTCCATATTTCGTTAAATTCTTCTCTGGAAATAATAACTGCATAGAAGCCTTCTCCCCATATCTTTGCATTAAATTCATCAACTGTTGGGATTGGACACTCTTCTATAACATCACTATATGGATTATCATCAAGCTTTACTGCTCTATTCACAAAAACTTCTATCTCTCTAAGCGCAAAACGATTATCCTTCAAGTCCACTTCATAAAAGAATACCACAGGCATATCATCAGATTCATATTGCATAAATAGCTGTACATATTCAATATCGCTTTCCATTGATAATCACCTCGCTTTCAAGTCTCAATTTATATACTTAATTACAAAATATTATTGTTTTTGTTCTTTAGAAGCCTTTAACTTCACCATTTTTCTATGTTCTCGCTCTTTATTTTGCTTGTTTTTTATATACTGTGCGCCAGTCTCATCCGTCAATTTCATAATTTTAATAGCATAATACTGCCCATCATCGGAACATTTTATTCGGATACGACCTTTTATCAAGCCATGTTCTTCACATTGAAACAACCCATAATAAGCTTTATTATTTGTCGAAAACCATTTGATAACTCTTTTTGCCGCTTTTTTACAGACAAAACATTTACAGGAACGTACCTCTCTGTCGCTTGCAGCAATTTCTCTGCTTGCAAATCCTTTTGATATATACTTTTCATATAAGCCAAAATCAAGATAAATTTCGTCTTTTCTTGTTGCAGGCGGATAAAAAGTGTCCACACTATAAAATGTTCCTACTTTTTTCATATCAATAAGTGATAAAACCTGTGCTGTATATCTGGCATCGTTATCTGCTGAATGATAGCCTTCTATCTGAGGCAGCTCTAATTGCTCAATCGCATGTTGAAGCGTTATTCTTTGCTTTCCATCTTGAAAACACAAACTATATAACTTTTGCACATCATAAAATAAAAGCGGTTTACCAAATTGATAATGAACATTGTAAAACTTCATATTTCTTTGCAGTTCTGTTAAATCCATACTGCCCCACGTACAAAAAATATATGAATTTCCACACCACTGCATAAATTCTTTGAAAATATCCACAAAAGAACCACCTTTATCTACAATATCCTCCATTGTAACATTTAACAACTCTTCCACTTTTTTATGCAATGTATGATAAACGGTGGGCTTTACAAAACGATTAAACTGTGAAATCGTCTCAAACTTTTCATTTAACTTTACTGCGCCAACCTGTATTATCTCAAATGGCAAGTCCGCTTTTGAAAAATCTTTTCCTTCTGGACTTTGATTCCATTCCAAATCAAAAACAATATAATACATGTCAATAACCATGCCTTTCCACTATCTGCAATTACGAAATCTTTAACTATTGTACATTGCATCATAAAATTACGCAATAGCAACTATTGACTTACCTATTTTTATATTGTATTATGCTTACGGTTTTGTACAGGGAATACGGTTCAAATCCGTAACAGCTCACTCTACTGTAAGTGGACACGTCTCTCCATATGCCACTGTGATATTCGTCTCTCATTCGGATATAGCGGGAAGGCGGTTTGACGGCAAACATTATACCATAATTATGTGCTTCTTTCTGCACATAATAGCTCGGCTTCGCCGAGATTATTATGCCACAAGTCAGGATATCTGTGCAAAATACAACTATAAAAACGCCGTCTGGTGAGAGATGTGCAAGGAGGATATATGAGAGATTTTTTATCAAATGGTGCAAAGAAACATTCTTTTCGCCATCACGCAAGCTGTATCATACTTACAGTATGTATCATGCTTTCATCAACATTTTTAGCATTGGCTGCACCAAATACTACTGCACCAACATTAGAAACAGTGCAAACAGAAAGTCAAAAAAGTGCCGCCTATCTTATGAAACAAGCGGATTATTCTAACATATCCAATGTTTCAACGTTTAAAGAACAATCAAGAAATCTTATATTAAGCATTCGTTCAGGATATAATTGTTCTGATAATATCAACGCTTATCTTGAAGCCGTCAAACAGATTATGAATACCGACGGAACACTACACATGGAAAAAAATGAATACACACCGGATTCAAAGGATTACTATTCATCTTATGCGTACCTTTTATTAGTGCTTGCCCTTGCAGATGAAGATGCATCCAATTTTAACAATAATAATATGATTGCACTTTTTAATGATATTCTAAACGCAGCGCCAGAAAACGATTTTATTTACAGTGACACAAATCCAGATGCACTTAATCTATATCATCTAGGTATTGTCAATCTTGCAGTAGAAAGTTATTCCAATGAAATGAAAGACTATATCCGTATTTCCGAAAAAATTAAAAAAGCTTTAAAATCTATTTCTACTGAAAAAGGTATTAACTATTGGGGTTATAGTCTTGACAACAACACACATGTTTACAGTTATTTTTATAACATGTACACATCGGATTCGGAAATCAAAAATTTGATAGATACAGTGTTGACTTACACAACAAATACCTATTATGATTCCGTAAATGGTACATTTAATTACCCTGATTACAACGACCCTGCTAAATTTAATCCAAACGAAAATTCTACGGCACTTGCAGTGGCACTTTACTCAACCTATAACAATCATGAGCTTTCAACCGTTGCTTTTAACACATTGACTACTCTGTACCAATCTTCAACAACGCCTGGCGTCTACACATTTTTTGGAGAAGACAGCATTTTTACAACCTATGATGCCCTGTATGGTCTTGTTACATATCAAATGGCACTTGCAGGAAAATCCAATCCTTTTGATGTCAGCGATATTACAAAAGCAGTAAAACCACCTGTGACAGAAGAACCTGAAAAGCCAACAGAGGATTCCACAACAGTTTTAAATCCATCAGAATCCACAGAGCAGTCTGTCAATAATCCAGAGGCAGACAGTTCAACATCGCCTGCTACGGGGGATAGTTCATTGCTTATACTGTTTATTATTTTAAGTTTGTCTTCTTTAACCTTATTAGTAACAACAAACAATATATGCAAACCAAAAAAATAAAAAAGTAGGGAAATCCCTACTTTCCATATTTCAAAAACACAACTTTGTAATACAAGACCAAAAGCCTCGCTCTTGGTCTTGTATTTTCATATCTTATTTTTTACCATACACTTAATCCTGTCTTGATTTTTTATTGCTAATATTAATACATCATTTCTACGTAACCATATCTTCATGCAGCCATTTGCCGCTAATAAAACGCACTGAAAAAATACACGCTCTGACAATCCAGTCGGTAAAAATTCCAATCCATACTGCACCCAATCCAAAATGAAATGTATTCACAAGAAAAACGCTAAGCGCCACACGGCAGCACCACATACTAATTACAGAAACAATCATTGAAAACTTCACGTCACCTGCTGCCCGAAACCCATAAGGCAAGCCAAAAGCACCTACCCAAAGCAGAGGTTTTACAATTGTCATTGCAGTAACTAGCCAAAAACACATCCTAGCGGCTTCAGGCTCCATTCTGCCAAGCCACGTCACTGGCTTTGTAATGGCAAGAACCAAAAGACACGAGACAATTACTCCTATCCATGCAATTCTCATAAGTTTTACAATATAATACTTTGCTTCCTCTTTTCTATGTGCGCCGATACACTGTCCCACAACTGTCATAAGCCCAATGCCTACACCATTGCTAAAAATGCCATTTACATTTTCAAGAATATCCGTCATTGCCTGTGCGGATATTGCTATTGTTCCCATTGTTGAAACAGTCGAGGAAATAGCAATTTTTCCAAACTGAAACATACCATTCTCAATACCTGCTGGAATACCTATTGCCATTATTTTTAATATCAGTTTCATATCAGGACGAATTTTTAAATAATCCCTTACCACTATCATTTGTTTGGGATTTCTTAAACAATAATATATTACCACTGTGCCAAAAATTCTTGATAAAAGTGTGGCAAGGGCAGCGCCAGCAACTCCCCAGCCAAAACCATAAAGAAACAATACATTCCCCGTAACATTTATAACATTTGAAATAATAGATATCTTCATTGGAAACTTTGAATTGCCAAATGCCCTATAAAATGATGCTCCTGCGCTAAATAATGCCAAAAATGGATATGAGACAGCCGTTATCATAAAATAGATAAATGCGCTTTTCATTACAGAATCTTCTACTGTTCCAAATATCAACCGTAAAAGCCGCTCTCCTCCCAAAATACAAAACATGGTAATTAAAAGTGAAATTCCAAGTACTGTAAGCACAACTTGTCCTGCTGTTTTACTGCTTTCTTCTCTATTCCCACTGCCAATATACTGTGAACAAATAATTACTGCACCTGCTGCCATTGCCGCAAATATCTGTATAACTAAATTATTTATTGAGTCCACAAGAGATACTGCTGATATGGCATAGCTTCCAACAGTAGAAACCATCATTGTGTCTACCATTCCCATAAGTGAATTTAAAAATTGTTCTACAATTATAGGCAAAAGCAGCCAAAATAATGTTTTATTATCAAATAAAACATTTTTCCAGTCTATCTGCTTTTTGTCATACAGTTTCATTTTTATTTATCTCCTAAAATTTAGTTATTTTCACTTGTTAATTTTGACCATTTACGCTACATAATCTTATAAGTAAACTATCTTTCTATTTTGAAAACACATATTTATTTAATATTTTCTTTTTACAATGCCATACTTTATCCTTACCCGCTCTATCTTTCTCACAATACTTTCCCCTGCAAAAAATACACAAACGGCAGCTCCTAACGCATGTCCTATATCATAAGGCAACCCTGTAATATATAACATTTTTAATGCGCTGACACCACCACTATATGCCGACTGTGTCATTGTAAATGCGGCAAAATTCATAATACCACCATATAAAATAAATACACTTAAAAAAGTAAAAACGCTCATGGTTATAAAATTTGCTGGCAATTTATTTTTTCTAAAAAGAAAGGATACCAACATGCCAATCAAGCCAAATACATATATTCGCCACCCCCAAAAAGATTCATTTGTCTTAGCTCCTAACAAATATACTATGTATCCAACTATTTCAAAAACAAGGATACAAATTAATGGAGTTATACAAATTTGCACACCTATTTTTTTTGCTTCTTTTTTATATTCACTTTTACTATCCAAAATACCAATCATTTCAACTTTTGAAAATAATATGCCTGCCAATGCACCAAGCAGTCCCCATGCTAGCATTTCCCAAACTGTCCATGCTCCTTGCGTCATAAAAAAATTACAGATAAATCTTGAAAGCGCACCCGTTGCAAAACCTGCCCTTGCACCCAATGCTATACCTGTCAAAATCACCATTGCCGTTCCTGCATGAAAGGGAATCGTGTATGCACATATTAAATTTGCAACCACTGTAAATGCAGACATAACAGAAATCATTACAATTTCTCTAGCCTGTGGCTTTCGATTTTCATATAATAAAATCAGAGGAATAAATGATACAATCAAAAATACTGTGCTGATAAACATACTTTTTCCCCCACTTGTTTATAGGTTACAGCTTTTTTTATATAACCCGATGCAATTTTTGCCGCAGACGTTGTGTAATAATTATTTTGTTCAAAAAATGTAACAACATCCGCTTTAGACACAATACAGCGGTCAAACATAAAGGCGCATTCACTGGCATACTCTGCACAAAAATCTAAATCATGCGAAACCATCACAACGGTAAGCCTTTGAGTCTCTATTAAATACCAAATATATTTTCCCAATTCCTCTTTAAAAGAAGGGTCTAATCCTTTTGTCGGTTCGTCAAGCAATAAAATATCGGGTTTAAAAAGCAATCCTTTTGCAATGGCAAGTTTTTGCTGCTGCCCTCCGCTAATATCATATGGATGATATTTTCTCACTTTATCAAGTCCCGTTTTTGCAAGCATTTTTTCAACTTCTTTAAGCTTGTCTTCTCTGGACAGTTTACTTGCCCACTGATTTTGCGAATCGCACAAAACTTCTGCTAATTCTTCCTCTACACTAATTTCTGTAAACATTGCTTTAGGATTTTGTGATACAAATATACATTTACCATAAATCTTTATCTTACCCAAAACAGGTTTTAAAACGCCTGAAATTAATTTTAATATCGTGGTTTTTCCTGCTCCATTGCCTCCTGTTATCGCTAAAAAATCCCCTTTTGCAATATCCAGATTCAGATTTTCCACAACGAACTCTTCTTTTTTGCCATAACAATAACTGACGTCTTGAATATGAATCATATTCTCTTTTTTATTCGTTATTTTTTCAGCATTTTGTGTATACTTACCTTTTTGATTTCGTGTAAAATAAGATGTATCGTTTTCATCTTTTTGAATCCGTTGTTCATTATATATTGCATCCAGCCAATTTCTTCCCTCCCTCACTGTCAATGGACATTGTTCTTTATTATTCTGCTTAAATTGCTTAAAATATATCATCTCTTTATCTGTAAGGGAAGCTGTCACATAATAATAAATTTTTGCAGCAGTTGGCAGTGTTTTGCTGTCCTGTGAATCATGAATAATAGACAATGCTACCTGTGTAGGCGCTCCTTGATATTCAATAGAGCCTTCTTTCATCGTTATAATTTTATCACATATACTAAATAATTGTTCTGTTCTATGTTCTGATATCAAAATTGTAATGCCCAGCTCTCTATTCAATCGAACAAGCATATCTATAAATTTCTGTGCCGCTATTGGGTCAAGCTGTGCAGTTGGCTCATCTAACACCAGTACTTCTGGATTCATTGCCATAATAGAAGCTAAATTTAACAACTGCTTCTGACCGCCAGAAAGCTTAAATGTGTCCATTCGATACCATTTTGACATACCAAAATATTCAGCAGTCTCGGCCGTCTTTTTTCGGATATCTACATTTGCATACCCTAAATTTTCCAATCCAAATGCTATCTCATGCCAAACTTTATCTGTTACTATCTGGTCTTGAGGATTCTGTCCTACATATCCTATCTGAAAAGCGGCTATATTTTTTATATCCTCACCTTTGTATGTAACCACACCACTGCATTCACCGTTTGGCATAATGCTTTTTTTCATCATGGACAACAATGTTGTCTTTCCACAACCGGAAGCTCCTGTTACAAGAACCATCTCGCCCTTATCTATTTTTATATTAATATGATGGAGTGTCTCCTGCTCTGCCAAAGCATACCGAAAACAGAAATTTTTATACTCTATCAACGCCATACTATCCTCATTTCTGCAAAAAATTTTTGTTTAATTTATATTTTGCTGATAATTCACACCAAACAGGAAACAATCCAACAATAAATAACATAAAACAAATCCCCCATGTCCATATTTTATTTTGCGGAAATATAACAGCGGGCATATAATACACACTTACCTTTCTCATCACAATAATACAACATGCTGTGCACAATGCTATAAACAAAATGGCTATCAACCCTATCTCTGCCTTTTTCAAATGGTATAAATGATATGTTGTTCTATGCTTTAATCCAAAACCTCTTGATTCCATTGACTTTGACGTCTCTATGGAATTTTCCAGCGACCATGAAATTAAAATTGATATTTCTTTTAAATATTGTCTTAATCGGTCTAATTTTTTAACGGATGAAGCATGTCTTCCCATCGCTGTCTGGGCATCGTGAATTTCTCTGTACCTTGACCGCAATAATGGTATAAATCGCAATATCATTGAAAAGGTAAGCCCCAGCAATGGTGCAATTCTTCCAAAAAGATAATATAATTTTTCAGAATCAATAAATACTCTGCAACAGCCAATCCATTGTATCACTGTAACAAAAAGAACGCCCATAATAATACCATATATATATGCTTCCAACATAATTGCTTTATCATTTATATAAAACAACACTGTTGTCCCTGTATTGGAAAAAATGGGCTGTATTATTACTGTAAAAATAATAATAGGAAGTCCCATTATGATATTAACAATAAATTTATTTTGCTTATTTGTAACAAACCAAACAGCCGCCGAGACAAACCATGATGTAGCAATAATGTAGGGATTTAATGTTATCATTGTTATAATTAATACAAATGCTATGTAAATCAAATTGACTGCTGGATGATACATAGAAAATGCGTTTTTTTCACCTAAATAATACATTATACGTTACCATTCTTGTTTATTATTTTTTCATTTCTAGGCTTTTCTTATATGAAAACCTTTCATTTTTAGCCAAGCTTTTTATACTATATTTTTAAAATTAAAAATTTACAATTTAAACAATTATCCATCTTTACCATTATTTACATAATACCATAGTACAGTATCGCCTTCTTTTAATGTATAGGATAATGCGCCAACATTTGGCGATACTCCATTGACCTTATACATCCACCCGCTTCCATATGAAATAGCTTTTTCACTTAAATTATTGATGCTTGTAACATATCCATTATTGGCAGCAACTAAAATATTATTATCGACACAAACCTGCATTAAAAAATCATACACCTTTTGTCCCACAGGAATTTTATAACTTGTCTTTTTAATAATTGTTCCGTCTGATGGTATTGAATTTTTGACACCTTCATTTTTAATCAAATCTTTAAATTCTACTGCCACATCACAGCGTATCTCAATTGAACATGTTATATACTGCCATTCTGATGTGGATTCACTGGTTATATTTTGAGATGGTGTTTTATCTAAATCATCAAGATTTATATTATCTTGATTTAGATTATCAGGATTGATAACTTGATTTGAACTATTTTCATCTGTTGGATTTACATTATTTCCTAAATCTTCTGGTGAAACAGCATTTGTTTCATTAGAAGATAAAGACTGTTGTAAACTTTGTAAAGATTGTGCTGCATTATTGGTTGACTGAGCATTTAATTCATTGTCTTGTGTTTGTTTGGATGTTATTGTCTCCTTAGAATTGGCTTCTTTTTTGTTGGATTCTAGTTTTGTATCTGACAAAGAATCCGATGTATTTTGTAATACAGCATACCCATTATTTTTATGCCCATCTTGATATGATTTTACCGACTGAATGTTTAAATGAGCAAATAAAAAGACTGCCAGTCCTATAATAAATAGTACTGCTGCTATCATTTTATATTTTTTATATTTGTCGAACATGATATTTTCCTACTTTATAATAACGTTTTAATGCTTATTTTTTATATTATATTTTGTTTCTGGCTCAGAAGCCATAGAAAACTCTTGCTGTAAATTTTTATCTATTTCTGATGAAAGGTTATAATGATTAATCATTGACTTATATGATTCACCATCTGTGTTATAAGTTACATTAAATACCATATCAAATAAACATTTCCTAAATGATAAATTATCTTGAACTTGCTTAAATAATTCCATATTATCTGCCATAATCGAAAAAATAACCTTCTGCAAAACCCGTTCGCTTTCCATTCGTGCTTCTTGCTTGCCTGAATTTTTTATTGCATGTTGATAATATTTGTCTTTAGAAACCATTTCTGGCAGTTCTAAAATTTGCCGGTATACATTATCTGCATTATTCCATTCTATCTCTTCAAACGCACTATTAAAATCAGAAAGGATTACTGAAAGCTGCGTCATCTGCGCATCTGCAATATAACCTGTGTTGCCAGCAGGTACTGGCAATACTTCAGCATCTTCATCTTCTAATTTAATTGACATACATTGTTTTGCTTCTAATCGATAGCTGTCAAGGTCAATAATATCTAAAATCCCTTGCGACAAATCCTCTTCTGTTGGTGATGGTAACTTTGATATCAAAAGATTTAAAAAGATAAAAAGTCTTTCCCAATCTGCATTTCCATAAGGCAAAATTGCGCCAAGAAAACCATATGTACGACAAAATGATTTTGCAGAACTTTTAAACTTTATCTGAGCTTCTATATCCAATTCTTTATATATAGTAACACAGGTATCTAGTATTGGGTCAAGTTTGTCACGCTCAGCGCCATTTAAATATAAATCAACAACATTTTGTATATCATCACTAGAATATACCTGATACTCTTCCATTACAGCAATAAGGTCATATAATTTGTTTGGGTCAGTCTCTCCAGACAAAAGGGTTGTGCGATAATACGCTTCAAATGCTTTTTCTATAACCTCAGGCTTATTTGCAAAATCCAATATAAAAGTATCTTTCTTCAATGGATGCGCACGATTAAGACGAGAAAGCGTCTGCACTGCCTTGATACCAGAGAGTGTTTTATCTACATACATTGTGTGAAGTAATGGTTCATCAAAACCTGTCTGGAACATATCCGCAACCACAAGGATACGATAAGGGTCGTTTTTAAAATTTTTTGGTATTTTTAAATCTGAAAATCCATTTATAGCGGCAGAAATAAGAGGTAGTTCTTGTCCTTCATATTTATACTCACCAGAAAATGCAATAATTGCTTTATATGGACTATGCCTATTTGTAAGTGCTTTATGAATAGCATAATAATATTCAATACAACGTGGAATATTATTTGTAACAACCATAGCACGTGCCTGACCTCCAATTTTTCCTTTGGCAATAACCTGTTCATGAAAATGCTCAACCATCATTTCAGCTTTCTGCTCTATTGTCTGCTTATTGCTTTCAACAAAAGCACGCAATTTTTTGTGCGCACGCTTTTTGTCAAACATTGGGTCATCAACAACCGTTTTTATTAATCTATAATAACTAGAAATTGGGGTATAGTATTTTAAAACATCAAGAATAAATCCTTCCTGAATAGCTTGCTTCATTGTATATACATGAAATGGTCTATGTTTAATTATATCACCATCTTGATAAGCAATACCAAACATTTCTAATGTCTTATTTTTGGGAGTAGCTGTAAATGCAAAATAACTTGCATTATGAAGCAATTTGCGACCTTCCATCATAGCATTAATTCTATCTTCATTGTCCATCTTATTTTGAGAAGTCAAACCAGAAAGTGCAAGGTTCATTTGAGCAGAATTTCTGCCACTTTGTCCAGAATGTGCCTCATCAATAATAACAGCAAATTTATTATTTTTATGGGTACTTCCAAGTTTAGAAATAATATGTGAAAATTTTTCTACTGTGGTAATAATAATACGCTTTTTTTCAGTAATTGCATCTCTTAAATCATTAGAATGTTTCGCCCATGCAACTGTATTTTTTACCTGCATAAATTGCTTGATAGTATCACGAATCTGCTTATCTAAAATACGACGGTCTGTCACTACAAGAATAGAATCAAATATAGGATGTCCATCTTTTTCAAGCGCAATTAACTGATGTGCAAGCCATGCAATAGAATTAGATTTGCCGCTTCCTGCGCTATGCTGAATAAGATATTTTTGTCCAACACCATTTTCTAATACATTTGACAGCAATTTTTCTACAACATCTAATTGATGATAACGAGGAAATATCTGTTTTACTGTTTTCTTTTTTGCATCAGACTCTTCTTCAACAACTATCTGTACATAGTTTTCAATAATGCGTGTTAATTTGTGCTTTGTAAGAATATCTTTCCAAAGATAATCCGTCATAATTCCATTTTTATTGGGAGGATTTCCTGCACCATCTTTATAACCTTTGTCAAATGGCAAAAACCAGCTTTTTTTACCATCTAATTTTGTACAAAATTTAATACGACTATCATCAACTGCAAAATGCACTATACAACGTTTAAACTGAAATAAAAGTTCTTTGGCATCACGGTCATTTTTATATTGTTCTACTGCATTTTCTACGGTCTGCTTTGTGAGGTGATTTTTCAATTCAAAAGTAATCACAGGCAAGCCATTAATAAAAATACACATATCCAGAGCAAGCTTTGTAGCATCTTGTGAATACCTTAATTGACGAGTTACACTAAAAATATTTTGTTCAAACAGACTTTTCGTTTTAACATTTTTTTGTGTTGGAGTAAGATAAAATATACTGAATTTTGCAGGATAAGCTTTCACACCATTACGCAATACATCAATAATGCCACGCTTTGTAATCTCACTTTGCAAACGGCTCAACAACTGTTTTTTCTTGATTTCTGACTTTTCCACACCAAGCTTTTTCATATCATCTGCTTGTGTATTATTCAAAAAACGAAATAACCTAGTTTCGTCAATGGCATATTCACGATTGTAATCAGCATTACAGCCTTGTTCATAACCGTTATGTTCCACAAGCCATTTTACAATCAAGTCTTCAAATCCATCTTCTTTAATATTAGTAAATTCCACTTTTATTGCTCCTTTTTGTATTTACTTTATTGTAACTCTTATTTTAACTTTCTACTTTTTTATATTCTTTGGGGTAAAGCGGTCGTACTGAATTTGTACTTTTCCCGTAGACAGACAAATTTTTTCTTTATACAACATTGTGTAAATAGCTTGTCCTTTGGTATAGTCCTTTTGTTCTTTTGGAAAAAAGGAACGGCAAAAATACCGCTTGGCATTAACTTGTCTTGCAAGAAAAATATAAATATCATTTTCTGCATATGGGGTGGATAGTAAGTAATCCGCTTCAATTAAGGAAAACTGATTTAATTTCATATTATAACGAAACACTAATCGATTATTATCAAAAAGTGTTTCTATCTGTGTAAGAGGTTGGAAACGATTTTCAATCAAATGCAAGTAACGGCTTTTGGAAACCGTTTCATAAGTAATTTTCCCTGCAAGAATTTCATCAAAAACTATACTTCTGTTACGAGTAGCAATTCTTAAGTCCTTTAATTTTCCAAGCCCTAGCAGATGATGAAAGTCAAGTTTTGAAAAACCAATACATAATTCTGCTGCTTTTCCTTTTCGCCCAACCGTAATATGGTATTCTATATCTAATAATTTTTGAAATGCGATAACACAATTGAGAAGTTTATCCATAACTTAATCCTTCCTGCTATGTAAAAAAACCGCCTTGCAAATACAAGGCGGTTCTGAGCATTTTCTTTCGGTAATTATTTAATAAAACAATTTGCCTACTCCGGTTTGAGGTTACTGCACAACCCCTACTGAAAGCTACGCATAGCAAGGCTTTCCGGTACGCTACTATGTTTCAACACTTAAACAGACACTCGCCGTTGCCTGTCTTATATCATTATTATACGCATGGTGCAAAAATATGTCAATAAATTTTTGAAAACCTAATAATTCCTCCCTGTTTTTTATCAATATAATTGGGGTCTGTATTTAGTATTATCAATATTCGTTATATCTTTATCTATATCTTCTGTTTCCTTAATTTCTTCCTCAATATATTCATAATCAGGTATTTTAATATCGCGAATATCAATTTTGCCTGTGACAACATCGGATATAAGGCTTATTTTAAAATCTTGAAGTTGATGTATTTTTTTCTCTGTATTTAAAATTAATTCATCTATATTTATACACACCTTATCGAGATAAGAAACAATCTCTTTTTGTTCATTAACAGGAGGTATTAAAATAAAAGCATCTTTTAAAATCTTTTGTGTAATACTATAAACTTTTACTGCATTAACTTTTTTTCGTATTTGGTAACGCCAAGTATTGGATTTAAACAAATAGGCAAAATATTTATTGTCTGCTGTTTGATTTGGATGCATAATTATAGAGTGATAACCAGCAAAAATAGTATTATCACAATCAATGTAAACACAATTACCACAACCTGTTAAATCTTCTGACGTATCTGCAAATATAAAATCACCTTTTTCAACAAGACAACTTGAATCTGATATTAAATAAGATTTATTTACAAATTTTATAAGTTCATCATTTACTCCTACTCCAGAATTTTTCTTTGAATGAACTTGTCCATAACTAATTACAGCTATTCCTGTTTCTTCAAGATTATCTTTTGTAATTGATAAACCTTTTCTAAAAGTAAATGATTCACGTACTCTCTGTCTTTTCCAATGAATAGGAAAATCAATATTCCAATAAATATCTTTTTTATATGAATAGTTTGTATTTGGCAATCCTTTTATGACAACTTCATCAATTAATTTCTGTTTCATTTCATCAAGAATGATAATTTTATTTTTATAATGACTTATTAATTTATTAATACTTGAGACTTTCCAATCTAAAAAACGTACAATTTGGTCTTGTTCAGAACGAGGTGGGACTGGAACAGTAATGCTACGAAATTGTGGTGAATATGTTCTCCATCTCATAGACATAATTCCCTTTCCAACCTTATAACATTGTTGTGAAAATAGAGGAGTTCTAAACAAATAATGATAATATTTTGAGTTTACATCAATCTTAGGCTTATAAACATCATATGCTGGACTTGTTACACCATTATAATCTGAACGCCCTACTGCTCCCATCCAACAAAGTAAAATATTAACAATAATATCACCTTGTTTCACTATTTTATAGCCATCTGCATTTCTTGCTTTATTACCTGTTGTATGCTCAATATCCAAATATTGACGTACTCCAACATTTGTATATAAAGATATCAAATTCACTTCACTTAAAGGTAGATAATTCCTTTTATCACGCAAATTAAATAATGCCTTTATTCTCTGTATTTCCCAATGATTTGGAAGTATGCCAAACCATTCCATAGTTATATCATTACAATTTTTATATCGCATCATTAAAATAATTCTCCCAT
Organism: uncultured Eubacterium sp.; assembly: GCA_947088865.1. Lineage (GTDB taxonomy): Bacteria > Bacillota > Clostridia > Lachnospirales > Lachnospiraceae > Lachnospira. The sequence goes on from CAMUHY010000007.1 coordinate 73,242, forward strand.
AATCTCCCTCATCATGCCACTAGCCTCTTTTTCAAGTGCTTTAAGACTTTCCAAAATATCCTGCATAGGGCGCAGTTCTACGGGTTTATAAAAATACTTTGTAAAACTGATTTCATAACCTATTTGTGTTTTTTCTTCGTCCACATACGCATCGGGAGCATATGTCAATACCTCGTTCTTTATAAATGCATCAATTCCTCCCTCATAAGTAAATGGTATATTCTCCGTGTCACGCAATTCTGTATCTGCCTGTACTGCACCTTTAATATAAACAATTTCTGCTTGGGGGTCTTTTGATATTAATGGATACATAAAATCTTCATATTTTTTAAATTTTATCTCACAATCTTTTATATATTTATTCTTGTAAAACTCCTCCAAAAATTTATTATAATCCATATATGGTTTATCACTTATCATATCAATAAGCGTACATAAATAGGCGTAAGCAACTTTCTCAAGCTGAATCTGTCCAATACTTTTAGGCAATTTTATTGTTCTTATATTAGAATTTTTTGATGTGAAATCTAAAATATCCATAGGAGCAATTTTAGGTAATTCGTCTTTTTTGCTAAAGTCAAGATTATATAAATATTTAAACATTGATAAAGTCTTTTTTATTGTTTCCAGATTAACTGTTACCTTCTGGCGAAGCGGTCTTTCAACGGTCACATTCCAATAACCAAATTCTTCATTGTTAAATATCCTGCTTACTTCGCTTTCCTCCATTTCAAGGAAAATACGCAATATTTCCTTACGTATCTCTGAAGTAAACTCGCAATTTTTCTTACCCATATTTTTACGTAAAGGCGATTTCATCGCAGTAGCATCAATAAGTTGAATTTTACCTTTGCGTCGTTCTTCTTTTTTATTTGAAACAATCCATATAAATGTTCCAATACCTGTATTGTAAAACATATTATCAGGCACAGAAATAATAGCTTCAACAAGGTCATTTTCAATCAAATATCTTCTTGCATTGCTTTCGCCACTGCCAGCATCTCCTGTAAATATAGATGAACCATTATGTACCTCTGCAATACGACTGCCAAGTTCTGTGTCCGTTTTCATTTTCGCTACATTATTTAAAAGAAATAAAAGCTGTCCGTCACTTGTTCGTGGTATCATAGCAAGCTGTGTGGTATCCTCAAGATACACATTAAAACGACTGTCAAGAATCTCTTTTTTGCCACCCATCTTTTCAGCATCGGTCTTCCAGCTTTTTCCATAAGGAGGATTAGATAACATAAAATCAAACTGCTTTGTAGCATTGCCATCCGCAGAAAGTGTAGAACCATAAAAGATATGCTCCGCCTGTTCTCCATCACCTTTTAAAAGCATATCTGCTTTACAGATAGCATAAGTTTCAGGCTGAATTTCCTGTCCAAACAAGTGAATAGAAACTTCTTTTCCTCTTTTTTTTGCAAGAGACATCAATCTATCTTGTGCAACTGTAAGCATACCACCTGTACCACAGGCACCATCATAACAAGAATATGTAGCATCTTTAATCTGATTAGCAACAGGAATAAATACAAGGTCTGCCATTAATTCAACAACATCACGAGGTGTCCAATGTTCTCCTGCTTCTTCATTGTTTTCTTCATTAAATTTGCGGATAAGTTCTTCAAAAACTGTACCCATTGCATGATTATCAAGTGCAGGAATCTTAATTTCTTTCATAGAATCATCTTTATAAATTGGCTTTGGACTGAGATTAATTGTTGGAGAAATAAATTTTTCTATCACAGCGCCAAGTATATCTGCATCAATCATTGTATCAATTTGATTACGAAATTTGAATTTTTCTAATATTTCCTGAACATTTGGAGAAAAACCATCAAGATATGCTTCAAAATCTGCTTTTAAAGTTTGCTTTTTTGCACGGCTTGTCAAATCTTTTAAAAGAAATGGAGAATCATTGCAAAAAGCTTGTCCTGCCTCATTACAAAGAGCTGGCCATTGATTGATTATCCCAGCTTTATCAAGCATATCTTTCATTTTCATTACTTGCTCTTTGGTATCTTCAAGCATAGAATCCAAACGACGAATAACGGTCATTGGCAAAATTACATCTCGATATTTTCCGCGTACATAAACATCACGCAAGCAATCATCAGCAATTCCCCATATAAAACTTACAATCGCATTATGTATTTGATTATCCATAGTCTATTAACCATACCTTTCTGTATTTTGCAACAATATATCTGTATTTTTATTTATAAGATATCAACAATTCTATAAAATTAAAAAAGTTATATCAAAAAGTTTATATTACACATTTTAATGCTTTAATTTTTCTATGTATTTTATCATAATGCAAAATTGTATAAAAAGCAATTTATAACGAAATCAAAAAATATGTGCAAGAAAAAATTTTCTTAAATCTTCCTCAAAGGTATGGAAGTATTGTGAAATCAATAAAATAGATGGATATCTTTCTACTCTTTCCATTCCCAATATTGTATATATTTATCTTAAAGTTTCAAATATCCTTTTGCACTTCCTACCTTTTTCCCCTCAAGTAAATATTTTTTCATTCTTCTTTGAAGCGATGTGTCTTCTGGCAAATCGTCTGAAGCTTCTGTATATCCTGGAAAAACCCATTGAAATATTGATTGCTTTTCATAGTCTATGCTTTCTACCACAAAAAACTTCTGAAAATTTAAAATCCTAGAATCTTTATCTAATAATTCTTTTAATGCAGGTGATAAAAGCCATGAATTACAATACATTTGTACATTTACCCATTCAGGAAAAAACATCTTTCTAAATTCAAAAAATTCATTTAGTGATTTTCGTATATTTTTTTCTTCCAAATTGGCATCTGATGGAATATGTATAGAAATTGTTTTTTCTTCCAATTCAACAAATTCATATTCCAAACAGCCTACACGAAATTCTTGCAATGAAAGTTGTCTTGGAAACCACCAGCCCCAAACAAATTTATACTCACCATGTACTCGATTATAATCCCTAATAAAACGTGTGCAAAATTTCATCGTCTCAACATAAATATCTATTGGAATATTTTTCTTTTCATATTCTTTATATGATTCACAAGCTAAATTCAATAACTCCCACAATATTTTGATTCCATTAGGGTCATCACCAATTAATTCTTGGAGTGTTTCAATTCCTTCTTTCCATAAATCTCGTGTTAAAAGACGCTTTTTCAATTCAATATCTATACTTATTTTTCTATCTTTTTCATATTGATTCAACTCTGTAATTACAACCTCTGGAAGCTCTAACAAACGATATAATTTTTCTAATTCCATATTAATCCTCATTTCTGCATTTCTTTTTACTCCAATTATTTTTTGTTTTTTAGCAATTATTCCTTTATGTTAAATATATTTTAACCTCATTGCATTTAAAAGTGATAATGGATATTTCATCATCTAATAATACAATTTTTATAATTCCATCAATATAAGACATATCTAAAATTGTATCATAATCAATATCCTTCTCTGTTTTTAAAGAATCCCATATATAATCCTCAACTGCATTAAACACTAATAAAATCTCTTTTTGTTCACTATCTCCCTCTTTGTAACCTTTTTGCTGCCACATACACAAATCAAGCTTTAATTTTACAATATTATTTTCATATAATAACTCAATAACATTACTGTCATGGAAATTAATATTCTCAACCATATCCTTTACTTTCATTAAACATTATCACACCCTTTCTTTGTTTCAGTGGGAGTATAAGCTCCCACTCATTTATTACTCTCTTTTTGGAAAAAGTTTCCTTAACAATACAACAAACACTGTCACTCATAAGCATGTTTTACTCTACAAACTGGGCATACCCATTCCCTTATGGAGAGATTTTTCGTTTCTTTATTGACATATCCACATCCATTACAGAACTGTGAACTTGAGTAAAATTTATCGATTTTTACAATTCTCTTTCCATACCATTTCACTTTGTATGTTTCTATATCATCTGAAATAATTTTGTATCTGTATTTTACACACCAGACAATACGATACTGGATTGAATATATATCCGCGTCCATGTGTCACTTTCATATGCTATCACCTCAATACAATGATAACATATTAACATATGTTTGTTGAAAAGTATCGTATTTTTAAATGATTTTATCAGGAAATTATTTAACATACATTAGCAATTCATCCCAAAACTAAATGCTCATGTACAGTAAAGAAGCAAGCAACCAAAAACAAGAGATAGACCGCCAGCACCATACTATTGTGAACCAAAGATAAACGCCATAGAGGTGGCTGCGGAACTCCCGCTTATTTTTTATTTTTCAATATGTTGGCACCATAAGCTGTTAATTTTAAAAAGAAATGTGTCGAAAATAAATATGGTAATGAAACGAGGGGTTACCCAAATTTATTGAGAACGCAGTATAAAAAATATTGGAAATTGAATAGCAAGCTATGGATAGCGTTTTTTTCTAAGGATGGAATTATCAGAGTTGATTAGAAAATTACGCTATTTTTATGCAGGGAGGAGGTGAAGACTATATGGAATTTGATAGAGGAACGTAGATAAAATGTTTCTACAAGAATAAACTGCTCGGACTTATTACAAGGGAGCAGGGGCGGCTCTGAATGACAGAAGGGTTGCTGATAAAATATTGATGACAATGGAGGATTTGAAAAATGAGTATAAACGGAATCGGAACAGGTTATCCTGCATGGCGTGAAATTGAAAAGACACAAAAGAATGGTGTAGGAACCGATTTTATAAGCAAGATAACAGATGCTGTGGGAAACGTAGTATCCGATGGAGACAATTCAAGAGTGTCAGGGCATACTTCGGTGTTAGATACATACCATGCATCAGCGGCTTTGGTGGCGTACAATATAAGAACTGTCTATGAACCATATGAATTCGGGAACCACGAAATATTGCCGGACAATGAGACAACGCATCCACTTACAGAAGAAGTGACCAAATGCAGTAATCCCACCGATGACTTGGAGAAAAAGCATTGGTATATGATTTCTTACGATAAAGACGGAATCCGATGCAACGAAGCTTACAAGGAAGATGGTGAGTGGGTGAATCGGCACTGTTGGAGTATTTCCTTCACGAAGCCGGGACAATATGAAAAAGTTGGAGCCTTTCTGCAACGGTTTCCACTGGATGCGAATCTGCGTTTTGCGGCAGATGAGGATTTTTGGCAGGATTTCCTTGCGGGGAAGATTGACGAAGATGGGTTTGTCGAATCCTTTGAAACTTCCACGAATGACGAAGCAGATGAGGAAGAATCACGGATTATCACAAAACCGGACGGTTCCATCGTGTTACAGATTAAGACAAACTTCTGCGGGATGGAGATAGAGGTTGCAAAAGCGCAAAAGTCCGCCTTGCATGTGACGGTTGAAGAGAGTCAAGTTGTGAACAATAATATTACGGAATAGATTGTAGTCACATCGACACGAAATAACTGCTGCACTAACAAAGCCAAACACCAAGACAGGAAATCTTAAAACGATTTCCTGTCTTTTTGCATCCGTTTTGTTCGATTTCGGATCCGATGCGGAGGAAAATCACATTTGGTTAGTATTTGGCAGCACAAACATGATTTTATGTATGAATGCTCATATACAATAAAGAAGCACGCAACCGAAAATAAGAGATAGACCGCCAGCACCACACTATTGTCTCATTTTTTATATTAAAGAAACATAATATAGTTGCAGGCTTCAAAGAGTGGTTAAAAAATGTATTTGATTTTAAACACAATATATTTTCCTATTTTATGGTAATAGCTTTAGCTATATTGTTTATATTGCCACAATGTTGCATCTCAGGATATAAAAATGGCTTTCCATTATATACAATTTTTGTTATGGTTCCAATGATGCTTTTTGGTGGAAGTTCAGAAGAAGCAGGATGGAGATATATACTTCAACCAGAATTAGAGAAAAAATATAAATTTGTTATATCAACCCTAATAGTAAGTGTTGTTTGGTGGTTCTGGCATTTATCTTTATTCTACATACAAGGAGTAAATCAATATGGACAAAGTTTCTTGATATTTGGAATAAATGTTTTAGGTTTAACATTTGCTTTAGCAAGTATAAGAAAGAATACTAATAGTATATGGCTATGTGTATTATTTCATTGCATTATAAATTCATTATGGGGAATATTTATATTTAACAATAATATTTGGGGAAGTGTAGCTATGACCGTAATTTTAATATTTAGTTTTTTCTTGTTATTAAAAGTTAATGACAAGAAGAAAATCTTTAATTAGTTAAATCCCCATTTGTAGGGAGAGCTTTGCAGACAGGAAATCGAAATCTATTACTCTTTTGTCGGCAAGGTAGAGTTGCCTGACTAAAGCCCTACCTGTCTGGCAGTCAGCCAGATAGGGAACGGCAAAATTTTTTTACACTTCTTTTACTTTTTTATCTCACATGAGCAAAGTCACAGATGTTCTTGCTTTATATCATACATTCATCAAACATAAGTCAATTTGTTTTTATGAAAATTGGATTTTTAAATGGCTATTTGTAGAGAATATAGGATTTTTATGGTAAAATAACCACAGCATAGCTGTGGTATAATAATTTTAGCAAAAGCCAAGCTATACAAGTTTGATTCGCAAACTTGTAGCATTCCACTATACAAAAATTAGGATATTAAAAATAAAGGAATCAAATCATGTCCAATTATCATTTAGAAAATATTGTAGAACCCTTATTAACATGGTATAAGAAAAATGCACGAATTTTGCCATGGCGTGAAAATACAGAACCTTATCGTATCTGGATTTCAGAAATTATGCTGCAACAAACTCGTGTGGATACGGTGATAACATATTATAAAAAGTTTTTACAAGCCTTTCCAACTGTACAAGACTTGGCTGCATGTGAGGATGAACAACTTATGAAATTATGGGAAGGTCTTGGATACTATTCTCGTGCTAAAAACTTAAAAAAGGCAGCACAAGTAATCTGTGACGATTACGAAGGACAATTTCCTACTGAATTTGATATTGTTATCAAACTTCCTGGCATAGGAACTTATACGGCTGGTGCTATCTGCTCTATTGCATTTGGTAAAAAGACTGCCGCCGTAGATGGCAATGTACTTCGTGTCATTACTAGACTGACAAAAAATTCAACCGACATTATGAATACTAAATTTAGAGAAGAAGTTAAGAAAAATTTAGAGGCTATTTACCCAAAAGACCAATGCGGCAATTTTACACAAAGCTTGATGGAATTAGGCGCTGTAATCTGTACTCCAAACGGCGCGCCAAAATGTGACGAATGCCCATTAAAAGAATATTGTCTTGCATACAAAGAAAAATGCCAGATGGAATTTCCTGTAAAGAAAAAGAAATCCGAACGAAAAATTGAAAATAAAACCGTTTTTATTTTATATTACAGTGATAACATCGCTATAAGCAAACGGGAACAAGATGGCTTATTAGGCGGTATGTGGGAATTTCCAAATCTTGATAAAACACTTTCAAAAAAAGAAGTTAAAGAATGGCTCTTACAACAAAAAATAATGACTGCAAAAATACAGTCCACCTTTAAGAAAAAACATATTTTTTCTCATATAGAATGGCATATGAATTGTTTTGTTATTTTGTGCGATTCTAAGGAAAATAATAACAACTTAAAATGGGTCACAAGAAAACAGCTTGAAGAAGAAATTGCACTTCCTACTGCCTTTAAAAAAATCTATAAGGAAATGGGGGATATATAAATATTTTTCAAATTTAAGTAAATAAATTTAATTAGTTTGAATATATATGTAAAATATAAAATTATTTAAAAATATAAATATGCTATTATAATATTGGATTTTCTTTGAAATAAATATTTAAGTTTGTATGTCGTTCTAATGAATGTAGACCTTCTTTTATATATCTCCAAGATAATGGAAAACTCTCAGGAACTCCATTAACAAACTCCATATTCCATTTTTGCACATTCTGTATATTTTAAAATAAATGGACTTTTTGCTTCTGTATATGCGTCTCGATTATATTCATACTTTTTCCAAAGAGAGCATTTCAACGCTTCATACTCTTGTGCAAGAATGGGATAATTATTCATATAATCGCGAAAATACAATTCATCATTATCGCCAAAATAGCGCAAGTGCAGATGAAATACTTTTTCTGCAAATCCTTTTTCTGTATATCCCTTATTAAACGATTTTCTATTTTCTTGTTCGGACATACATCTATAACCATTCTTCTCAAGCTGTTCTTTTACATCTGTCATCAAAATATTTTTTGGAATTTCAACTAAAATATCAATAATCGGCTTTGCCATAATAGATTTGATTGCTGTACTTCCAATATGGTTTATCTTCAAATCTATACCATGCAAAATAATCATTATTCTTTCTTTTTCTTCTTCATACCAATGATGCCAACAATCTTTATGTTCACTAAGCATAATTGGAAATAATGCCCATAATTCTTCTAAAGACATTTCAGATAAAGATTTGCTCATATTAAACGCTCCATCTATTTCAATTGTATATACATCTTTTCTTATTGAATCATTTACAACGATTTCTCCTCTTACTGAAAAAAACATAGAACATATTAAATTAATTCCTTTAATCTTTTTTATTAATATTTTGTTATAACATGTTCTCGTTTCTTTATAAGAATCATCATTATTAATTTATTTTTCAATAAGGTACATATTTTTCTAGTATTCTCATTATTATGATTTATACTTTATACAACTTTTAAATCAAATTAAATTCAAAATTTGAACAGCTAAAACTCATATCTTGTGCCATGTGAAAGTAATAGCCCATCTGTTAATTCTACACATAAAATTATTGTATTTTCATCGTCAAAATTAACATGTCCATTATCAATCCATTCTGCAAAAACATGTCTTAATTTTTCAACCATCATAGAATTTTCTTTTTTTCCAAAATAGCCCAGATTAATACCTTTTCCATGTGCCATAAACCAATCACTAGCTACCGCAACTATGGGATTATCTGCTATATGTTTCATCTTATTTGAACGTGCATATGTAATAATATAAAATGCACCATCTTCATAATAGGCATTTACATACCGAACATACGGCACTTCATTTTCTATTGTCGCCAATGCAATAATTGTATCTTTTCCAAAACGTTCAATCATTATCTTTTCAGCTTCTTGATTTAATTGTTTCATTCAATTATCTCCTTTACATATTTTGATTATAATTTCATTTTGTTCAACAGTAATACTAGTTTTTTTAATTTATATCTGCTTACTATAATACTAGTATAATATATTTTCATCAATAAAAATCTATATAAATAAACTTCTAGCAACTATTAATCAAAAAAATACAAAAAAATATAATATTATTACCACCATAAAAGAACATGGTAACCACTAAAACTCTAAAATGAGCATTTTAAAACCGCAACCCCTTGATTTCTCAAAGGATTGCGGTGCTTATTTTTATTATTTGGCTCTAATTACAAGATTACTCAATGATAGTAGCAACTGCACCAGAACCAACTGTTCTACCACCCTCACGGATAGCGAAACGAAGACCCTGCTCCATAGCAACTCTATGGATAAGTTCTACTGTCATCTCTACGTTATCACCAGGCATACACATTTCTGTGCCGTTTGGAAGCTCGCAAACACCTGTTACGTCTGTTGTTCTGAAATAGAACTGTGGACGATAGTTGTTGAAGAATGGTGTATGACGACCACCTTCGTCCTTTGTCAATACATAAACTTGAGCTGTAAACTTCTTGTGTGGTGTAACTGAACTTGGCTTACAAAGAACCTGACCTCTTTCGATATCATCTCTTTGAACACCTCTAAGAAGAGCGCCAATGTTATCACCAGGCTGTGCCTCATCAAGAAGCTTTCTGAACATTTCAATACCTGTAACAACAACTTTACGTGTCTCATCTGTAATACCAACAATTTCAACTTCCTCATTAAGGTGAAGGATACCTCTTTCTACTCTACCAGTAGCAACAGTACCACGACCTGTAATTGAGAATACGTCTTCCACAGGCATAAGGAATGGCTTGTCTGTCTCTCTCTGTGGATCTGGAACATACTCATCAATTGTGTGCATAAGCTCAAGAATCTTATCGCCCCACTCGCTGTTAGGGTCTTCAAGAGCCTTAAGAGCTGAACCTTGAATAATAGGTGTATCATCACCAGGGAAATCATAATCATTAAGAAGCTCTCTGATTTCCATATCTACAAGCTCTAAAAGTTCTGGGTCATCAACCATATCACACTTGTTCATAAATACAACGATATATGGAACACCAACCTGACGAGCAAGAAGGATATGTTCTCTTGTCTGAGCCATAACACCATCCGTAGCAGCAACAACAAGGATACCAGCATCCATCTGAGCTGCACCAGTAATCATGTTCTTAACGTAGTCAGCATGACCTGGACAGTCAACGTGTGCATAGTGTCTCTTTTCTGTTTCATACTCAACGTGTGCAGTAGAGATTGTAATACCTCTTTCTCTCTCTTCTGGTGCCTTATCAATATTTTCAAATGCAACAGCCTCACCTGTACCAAGTCTTGCATGAAGTGTCTTTGTAATAGCAGCTGTCAATGTAGTCTTACCATGATCTACGTGTCCAATTGTACCAATATTGCAATGTGGTTTTGTTCTCTCAAATTTAGCCTTTGCCATTGTTTAAAATCCTCCTTAAAAAATCACTTAAATTACCATCAATGTGGTTTCGCTTGTCGCGTTTTCATAGCTGATTTCTATTATATTTCATTTTCCAATATTTTTCAACTATATTTTTTATAATCAATATTACTTGCTTTTTGCAGCAATTACTTTGTCTTGGATTGACTTTGGTGCCTGCTCATATTTCTCAAAGAACATTGAATAGTTACCACGTCCCTGTGTCTTAGAACGAAGGTCCGTAGAATAACCAAACATTTCTGAGAGTGGTACATAAGCTCTTACAATCTTACCGCCGCCTAAATCGTCCATACCTTCTATACGTCCACGACGAGAATTGATATCACCAATTACATCACCCATATATTCCTCTGGCATTGTAACTTCAACCTTCATAATTGGCTCTAACAATGCTGCTCCACCTTTTTGCATAGCGTCCTTAAACGCCATAGAGCCTGCAATCTTAAATGCCATTTCTGAAGAATCGACTTCATGGTATGAACCATCATAAACCGTTGCATGAACGCCAAGTACTGGGAATCCTGCAAGAATACCTGCATTTGATGCCTCCTCAATACCTTCGCCAACAGCTGGGATATATTCCTTAGGAATAGCGCCACCAACGACTTCTGAATCAAATTTAAAGTGCTCTTCGCCATTTGGGTCCATTGGCTCAAAACGTACCTTACAGTGACCATACTGACCACGACCACCGGACTGTTTTGCATACTTGCTGTCAACATCAACAGACTTTGTAAAGCACTCTTTGTAAGCAACTTGAGGTGCGCCAACATTTGCATCAACCTTAAATTCACGAAGAAGTCTGTCAACAATAATCTCAAGATGAAGCTCACCCATACCAGCAATAATTGTCTGACCAGTCTCTTGGTCTGTATGAGCGCGGAATGTTGGGTCTTCCTCAGCAAGTTTTGCTAAAGCTTCGCCCATCTTGCCTTGGTCATTCTTTGTCTTAGGCTCAATAGCAAGCTCAATAACTGGCTCTGGAAATTCCATAGACTCAAGAATAACTGGATGCTGCTCGTCACAGATTGTATCACCTGTTGTTGTAAACTTAAAACCTACGGCAGCAGCAATATCGCCTGAATAAACCTTTGAAAGTTCTTCTCTCTTATTTGCATGCATCTGAAGGATACGACCAACTCTCTCCTTCTTTCCTTTTGTTGCATTTAATACATATGAACCTGAGTTCAATGTACCTGAATATACTCTAAAGAATGCAAGCTTACCAACAAATGGGTCTGCCATAATCTTAAATGCAAGCGCTGAAAATGGTTCTTCATCAGATGAATGTCTTGTAACTTCATTGCCTTCATCATCAACACCTGTAATATCTGGAATATCCGTAGGTGCTGGCATAAATTCAAGAACAGCATCAAGAAGCTTTTGAACGCCCTTATTTCTGTAAGCTGAACCACAACATACAGGAATAGCGCTACATTCACATGTTGCTCTTCTAAGAACCTTTTTCATCTCTTCAACAGATGGTTCCTCACCTTCAAGATACATCATCATAAGGTCATCATCAAGCTCGCAAATCTTCTCTACAAGCTCTGTATGATACTCTTCTGCCTGTTCCTTCATATCATCTGGAATAGCAACAACTGAAATATCATCACCCTTATCATCATTGTAAATATATGCCTGCATCTCAAAAAGGTCAATAATTCCCTTAAAATCATCTTCTTTTCCAATTGGAATTTGAAGACAAATAGCATTCTTTCCTAATCTATTTCTAATTTGGTCTACTGCACCATAGAAATTTGCGCCTAAGATATCCATCTTATTGATAAATGCCATTCTAGGCACGTTGTATGTGTCTGCCTGACGCCATACGTTTTCTGACTGTGGCTCAACGCCACCCTTTGCACAGAATACACCAACAGCACCATCAAGTACTCTAAGTGAACGCTCAACCTCAACTGTGAAGTCAACGTGTCCAGGAGTATCAATAATATTAATACGATGCTCTAATGCACCTGGCATAACTTTTGTTTCCTTCTCTAATGTCCAATGACATGTAGTAGCGGCTGAAGTAATTGTGATACCTCTCTCCTGCTCCTGCTCCATCCAGTCCATAGTAGCAGTACCTTCGTGAGTATCACCGATTTTATAGTTAACACCAGTATAATAAAGTATACGCTCTGTCAATGTCGTTTTACCAGCATCGATATGTGCCATAATACCTATATTTCTGGTTCTCTCCAATGGATATTCTCTTCCAGCCATCGGTAAACCCTCCTAATTTTGTATTCAATAACTGTATTGCATAAGATTTTGTCAATTACATACAATCTATGCAGTTTTATTAAAATCTATAATGAGCGAAAGCCTTGTTTGCTTCAGCCATTTTGTGCATATCTTCTTTCTTCTTTACAGAAGCGCCTGTATTGTTTGCAGCGTCAAGAATTTCATTAGCAAGTCTTTCTTCCATAGTCTTCTCACCTCTTGCGCGAGAATATGTTGTTATCCAACGAAGTGCTAACGCTTGTCTTCTATCTTGCTTAACATCGATAGGTACCTGATATGTGGCACCACCGATACGTCTAGCCTTAACTTCGAGAACTGGCATAATATTGTTCATAGCCTCTTCAAATACCTCGATAGCTGGTCTTTCCGTTTTCGCTGCAACCCTGTCAAATGCTCTATATACAATCTTTTGTGCTACCCCTCTCTTACCATCAAGCATAATGTTGTTGATAAGCTTAGTAACCACCTTATTATTGTAAATAGGGTCTGGTAATACATCTCTTTTTTGAGTATGTCCTTTACGTGGCACGGTTCTTCCCTCCTTAATATTGTTTTGTTGTTAAAAACAAAATGTTGTTGTCCTTAACAACATTCATTAATTCATCGGTACTCACATATATTGACCTTTCCCACAAATCCATTTGTGGTACTTAGCTGTGTTCGTGCATAAAGTATATTAAACCTGCAACCATAGGATTAATCTAACTCCGCACTAATTATTCCCATAAATGTGATATTACATACAATGCTAACCGACTAGCATTACATAATCGTTTCACTAATGTGAGTTATTATAACAAAACTTTTACATTCTAAAAAGTACGAAATTACTTCGCATCCTTTGGTCTTTTTGTACCATACTTAGAACGAGCTTGTCTTCTCTTTGCTACACCTGCTGTATCAAGTACACCTCTTACTATATGGTATCTTGTACCTGGTAAATCCTTAACTCTTCCACCTCTTATAAGAACAACGCTATGCTCTTGAAGATTGTGACCTTCGCCAGGAATATATGAAGTAACTTCAATACCATTAGAAAGACGTACTCTGGCAATCTTTCTAAGCGCTGAATTAGGCTTCTTAGGTGTGGCAGTCTTAACAGCTGTACATACACCTCTCTTTTGTGGAGAAGCAATATCTGTTGCTTTCTTCTGAAGAGAGTTGTAACCCTTCTGAAGAGCTGGTGCTGTTGACTTCTTAACGGCTGTTTTTCTTCCCTGTCTTACTAACTGGTTAAATGTAGGCATTCCTTTTTCACCTCCCGGAATTAGATATCATTGTGGTTGCATTCAGTAAATCTGAATCTTTGCAAACAACGGACAGAGCTAACTGTCCGCGCGCTTTTTTAGTATATCCATTAATTGATTTTATGTCAAGCAAAAATATTTATTTTGCTTGATTATTTTTATTTTGCTTTATTTCGCTTTTTATTTTATTTCAAATTTTGCTTCTAATTTATGTGTCCAGTTTTGTACAAGATTTAATTTTCAGATATACTCTAGTCGTTTCTTTAATTCTGCAATATATTTTTGCATAATTGGGTCATAAATCTCATTACAGGTATGTATAGCTAAATTCATTTCTTTATCAATGCGAGTTTTTGCAAGCTCTTCATGTACTCTGTCCGGCCAGCCTCTTTTAAGCTTTTGCATAAATTCTTCTTCTGATTTACAAAAATAATGATTGATTCTTAATTTTTTACACATACTATCATAAAAATAAGAATGTGGAATCATTGAACCATTCTCACTAATATTGCGCCAGCCTTCTTTCATATATGGAAAATGCGGATTCGCAATATTTGTTACTACTCTTGGTATAAAAATCGTCTTTATATGAACATTTTGAAAGTAATCATCTGCTGCCCTGTACATATAATTTTCTATACACAGTCCATCTTGCTTTTCTTTGTGGTGCGATGTGCCATATTCTCTCCAATTAATTCCCACTCCGCCAGCAAATTCGGACTCTTTAAACACTACACGTTCATAATCTTTAAAAATCTGCTCAACAATATCTGTGAGAGGTGCATCCTGCATAGGTACAATATATTCATCGGCATCAATCACTGCCATATATTTTGTATCAAACTGATAATTTTCCACTGCATGATTATACGCTTTGTGTTGTACTAAACTTCCAGGAAAATAATGGTATGTTACGATTCCCTTATCAATATAATCTTTAAGTTCTTCTTTTAAATCATTTGTACTCTCATTATCATATATATAAAAATGAGACACGCCAATCATACGGTGATATTCAATCCATTCTGTCATATACATTTCATTTTTTATAATGGCGACAATAGACAAATGATAGGCTTCTTTTTTCACACATGTAAAAGTTAATTGTTCTATCTTATCAAACTGCATTTTCATTACATAAAGAAAACTTTTTAAATGAAGCTCATGTGTAACAATATATCGATAACATAATTCACATGTTGTATTAAGCACTTGTATTATATCTGTATCATAAAGACTCATCTCTTCTTCAAGAAATGTTGCATAGTCAATTAAATCCTGCTGTATACCTGCAACCACTTCATATCTTTTTTCATCATCTATATCAGAATCTAATACTTTCCATTTATCTTGTGCCAATTTTTTTAATATTCCACACTTTTCTTGTAATATACTCATTATTATAATGATATCCTTTCCCATCTGTAAACATATTCAAAACATGTATTTATAATATATTTTATAACATAAACCAATCTATTGTATTAGTAGAAATTGATATTCTCAATTTATTTGCGACTAAAGTCGCGGATGTTTTTGCCTTATATTAGAAAAAATGCATCAACATTTGCAATCTACTTTGCTATTTGCTCATAAAATTACACATGCTATTATATAAAAAATACCCGCCCTCAACTAATCATTAGTTATCAGGCGAGTATTCAATGTTCATGTTATGATTATCAGTACGTTTAAAAAATATTTAAGGTTAAATTACATACTTTCTTCTATCATACTATCAATTTCGTCATCTTCTCTTTCAGTAAAATTGAGTTCTTCATTTTTTTCAACATATTCAAGACCTGTATCTATCCTAATGTTTTGGTAT
Source organism: uncultured Eubacterium sp. (assembly GCA_947088865.1). Lineage (GTDB taxonomy): Bacteria > Bacillota > Clostridia > Lachnospirales > Lachnospiraceae > Lachnospira. Next base: position 89,256 of record CAMUHY010000007.1, read on the forward strand.
CTCTTCATTCCAGTACCAGCAGGAATCAACTTACCAATAATAACATTTTCTTTAAGACCTATTAATGGGTCAATCTTTCCATTGATAGCCGCATCGGTAAGAACCTTTGTCGTCTCTTGGAAGGATGCTGCTGACATAAATGAATTGGTTGCAAGTGAAGCCTTTGTGATACCAAGTATAATCGGTGTGCCAGAAGCAGGTGTCTTTCCCTCAGCCTCCAGTTTTTCGTTTGCCTCTGTAAAATCAATTGTATCAACCTGAGAACCTGGAAGGAAATTAGAATCTCCAGCTTCGTCAACAATAATCTTTTTCAGCATTTGACGAACAATCAACTCAATATGCTTATCGTTAATTTCAACACCTTGTATACGATATACTTTTTGAACTTCACGAATCATATAATCCTGAACGGCTCTTACGCCAAGTATTCTTACAATATCATGCGGATTTTCAGAACCTTCTGTAATTTCTTCACCCTTGACAACAATCTGACCTTCCTTAACTTTTACTCTTGTATCCTTCGATACTGTATAAGCCTTAGAATTACCCTCGTCGTCTGTAATAACAATATCGGTTTTCTTTTCTGTCTGTGCAAAACTTACCACACCGCCAAATTCAGCAAGAACTGCAAGTGTCTTTGGCTTTCTTGCCTCAAAAAGCTCCTCTACTCTAGGAAGACCTTGTGTAATATTATCACCGGCAACACCACCTGTATGGAATGTTCTCATTGTAAGCTGTGTACCAGGTTCACCGATAGACTGTGCGGCAATAATACCAACCGCTTCACCGACCTGTACGGTCTGTCCTGTTGCCATGTTTGAACCATAACACTTTGCACAAACACCAATATGTGAACGACATGTAAGAATTGTTCTAATCTTAACTTTCTCAACGCCCGTCTTAATAATCTGCTCTGCTCTTTTTGGTGTAACTAAATGATTTGCGGCAACCACAACATTACCCTTATCATCAAGTATATCTTCCGCAAGGAATCTTCCTGTAATACGTTCTTGTAAAGATTCCAAAACATCTGCTTTTGCATCGCTGTCCGCAGTTGCCTTATCATTTACAAACTCATAAACGTACATACCTGGTATGCTCTTGCCCTCGCTGCAATCATTTTCTCTTATAACAAGGTCTTGCGATACATCAACAAGACGTCTTGTAAGATAACCAGAGTCCGCTGTACGAAGCGCTGTATCCGACAAACCTTTACGCGCTCCGTGCGCTGAAATAAAGTACTCCAATACATCCAAACCTTCTCTAAAGTTTGACTTGATTGGAAGTTCAATCGTATTGCCCGATGTATCCGCCATCAATCCACGCATACCAGCTAACTGCTTAATCTGCTGATTGGAACCACGCGCACCAGAGTCCGCCATCATAAAGATATTATTATACTTGTCAAGACCTGCAAGCAAGGCATCTTTAAGCAACTCATCGGTTTCTTGCCATACCTTGATAACATTCTTATGTCTCTCCTCATCGGTTGATATACCTCTATTGTAATGCTTTGTAATCATCTCTACTTTTTTCTCAGCATTTGCAATAAGTTCCTTCTTGATAGGAGGCACGGTCATCTCTGAAATGGAAACAGTCATAGCAGCCTTTGTTGAATATTTATATCCCATCGCTTTAATATCATCAAGAACTTCTGCTGTTCTTGTTGTGCCGTGTGTGTTAATAACATGCTGTAATATATCTTTTAACTGCTTTTTGCCCACATGAAAATCAACTTCAAGCACAAGTTCATTTTCTGGAAGACTTCTGTCCACATAGCCTAAATCTTGTGGAAGTATCTCATTGAAAATAAAACGACCAAGCGTCGATGCAACATTGCCGCTCTTTGTTGTTCCATCTTCATATTTTTTAACAACACGCACTAATATTTTAGAATGAAGCGTAATTGCTCCATTTTCATAAGCTAATAAAGCCTCATTGACATCTTTAAAATACTTTCCTTCTCCTTTAGCGCCAGGTCTTTCCTGTGTTAAATAATAGATACCAAGCACCATATCCTGTGAAGGAACCGCTACCGGACCGCCGTCTGACGGCTTGAGCAAGTTGTTTGGTGAAAGCAGCATAAATCGGCATTCTGCCTGTGCCTCTACGGAAAGTGGCAAATGGACAGCCATCTGGTCTCCGTCAAAATCGGCATTAAATGCTGTACATACTAATGGATGCAGCTTAATTGCCTTACCTTCTACAAGAATTGGCTCAAATGCCTGTATACCAAGTCGGTGAAGTGTTGGCGCACGGTTTAACATAACAGGATGTTCTTTGATAACATCTTCAAGTACGTCCCACACATCATTTTCAAGCTGTTCAACCTTTTTCTTTGCCTTTTTAATATTTTCTGCCAAATTACGTCTTACAAGCTCGCGCATAACAAATGGCTTAAACAACTCAATTGCCATCTCTTTTGGAAGTCCACACTGATAAATTTTAAGTTCTGGACCTACAACGATAACAGAACGTCCTGAATAGTCAACACGTTTACCCAACAGATTTTGACGAAAACGTCCCTGCTTACCTTTCAATAAATCAGAAAGCGACTTTAAAGCTCTGTTTCCTGGTCCTGTCACTGGACGTCCATTTCGGCGTCCATTATCAATCAGCGCATCGACTGCTTCCTGAAGCATTCTTTTTTCATTGCGCACAATAATTTCAGGCGCGCCAAGCTCCATCAGTCGTGCAAGACGATTGTTTCTATTGATAATTCTTCTATATAAATCATTTAAGTCGGATGTTGCAAATCGACCGCCGTCAAGCTGAACCATCGGTCTTAAATCTGGAGGAATAACCGGAATTTCTGTAAGAATCATCCATTCTGGTTTTGTTTTCGCATTTAAAAATGCCTCCATCACTTCAATTCTCTTAATTAATCGGGCAGCTTTCTGTGAGGTAGTATTAGCAAGCTCTTCTTTTAATTTTATAGTCTCCTGTGCAAGGTCAACATTTTGAAGCAGCTCAAGAATAGCCTCTGCTCCCATTCCAACTCGAAATTGGTCGCCATACTTTTCGTAGCATTCAGAATATTCCTGTTCACTGAGTATCTTTTTAAATGGAATATCTGTCTCGCCTGAGTCTAACACAATATAAGAGGCAAAATATAACACCTTTTCAAGATTCTTAGGGCCAATATCTAAAATCAAGTCCATTCTGCTTGGTATACCCTTAAAATACCAAATATGCGATACAGGAGCAGCAAGATGAATATGCCCCATACGGTCTCTACGCACACTTGCTTTTGTTACTTCAACGCCGCACTTATCACAGACAATTCCCTTATCCTTAATCTTTTTATACTTACCGCAATGGCATTCCCAATCTTTACTAGGTCCAAATATCCTCTCACAAAACAAACCATCTTTTTCTGGTTTTAATGTTCTGTAATTGATTGTTTCTGGTTTTGTAACCTCACCATGTGACCATTCCAATATATTCTCTGGAGAAGCAAGTTTAATCTGAATCTTATCAAACTTCATTGAATTGTTTGACAACTGCTTTTTTGATTCTTCCATGTATATCTGCTCCCTTCTAATTAATAAATATCTGCATTGCCATCGCCATAATCTTCGTCTACATCAAAGTCATCAGACAAATCCTCGTCAAAATCTTCCTCACCAAGTCCATCATCTTCCATGTAATCTGCTGATTCATCCATATCTTCTACATACTGTGCCTCGCCTGATTCATCAAATGTCTGAATCGTATTGCCTGCATGTTTTAATTCGCTTTCTTCATCTTTGCTGTTTCTGCGATAATTGCCATCATCAAGCACCTTCTTGAAATCCGTCACTTCATAATCGGCGCTTTCAAGAAGTTTTACCTCTTCATTATTTTGGTCTAAGACGCGGACATCTAACGCCAATGACTGCAATTCTTTTAACAATACCTTAAAGGATTCTGGTATACCTGGCTCTGGTATATTTTCACCCTTAATAATTGCCTCATATGTCTTTACACGTCCCACAACATCATCGGACTTCACTGTAAGAATCTCTTGCAATGTATACGATGCACCGTAAGCCTCTAATGCCCACACTTCCATCTCACCGAAACGCTGTCCGCCAAACTGTGCTTTACCACCTAACGGCTGCTGTGTTACAAGTGAGTAAGGACCTGTTGAACGCGCATGAATCTTATCATCAACCAAATGGTGAAGCTTTAAATAGTGCATAAATCCTATTGTAACAGGACTGTCAAAATATTCACCTGTTCTTCCGTCACGAAGTCTTACTTTTCCGTTACGATCAATTGGAACACCTTTCCATTCTGCACGATGGTCTTTATGCTCATCAAGATACTGATACACATCTTCTCTCAAGCTTGCTTTATGCTTTGCACTAAATTCATCCCACTCAAGATTTGCGTAATCATTTGCCAACTCTAATGTATCCATAATATCATTTTCATCTGCACCATCAAACACGGATGTTGCAACATTAAAGCCAAGCACCTTTGCTGCTAGGCTCAAATGAATCTCCAAAACCTGACCGATATTCATACGTGAAGGCACACCAAGTGGATTTAAAACAATATCAAGAGGGCGTCCGTTTGGCAAAAATGGCATATCTTCCACTGGAAGTACTCGTGAAACAACACCCTTATTACCATGACGACCAGCCATTTTATCACCAACAGATATCTTTCTTTTCTGTGCAATATAGATACGAACCGATTTATTGACACCTGGTGAAAGTTCGTCGCCGTCTTCTCTTGTAAAGGTCTTAACGGCTACGACAATACCATACTCGCCATGTGGAACTTTAAGTGAAGTATCTCTTACTTCCCTTGCCTTCTCACCAAAAATAGCGCGAAGAAGTCGCTCTTCTGCTGTCAATTCAGTCTCTCCCTTAGGCGTTACCTTTCCAACTAAGACATCACCTGCACGAACCTCAGCGCCAATGCGAATAATGCCATCTTCATCAAGGTCTTTGATAGATTCGTTTGATACTGATGGAATATCTCTTGTAATCTCTTCTGGTCCAAGTTTTGTGTCTCTTGCTTCTGTCTCATACTCTTCTATATGAATGGATGTATAGACATCATCTCTTACCAATCGTTCGCTCAAAAGAACCGCATCTTCATAATTGTAACCTTCCCATGTCATAAAACCAATCAATGGATTCTTACCTAATGCAATCTCTCCATTGGATGTTGAAGGTCCGTCAGCAATGACATCACCAGCTTCAACACGGTCCCCCTTAAATACAATAGGGCGTTGATTATAACAGTTGCTTTGGTTACTTCTTGCAAACTTTGTCAACTTATATTTTTTAACTTTGCCATTATCTTGCTTTACTGTAATCATATTGGATTCTGACGATGTAACAACACCTGCGGCTTCTGCTACCACACACACGCCAGAGTCAATTGCCGCTTTGTTTTCAATACCTGTTCCAATAACTGGCGCATCGGTAGTAAGAAGCGGCACAGCCTGACGCTGCATATTAGAACCCATCAACGCTCTGTTGGCATCATCATTTTGAAGAAATGGAATCATTGATGTTGCAACAGAAAAGACCATCTTCGGTGAAACGTCCATAAGGTCAATCAGTCTTTTGTCAAACTCTGATGTCTCATCTCTATATCGTCCAGACACTGTGTTTTTAACAAAATGTCCTTCTTCGTCAATCTCTGCATTCGCTTGAGCTACATGGAAATCATCTTCCTCGTCCGCTGTAAAATAGCGCACTTCATCTGTAACTCGTGGATTTTTAGGGTCGCTCTTGTCAACAATACGATAAGGCGCTTCCACAAAGCCATATTCATTAATTCTTGCATAGGAAGCCAATGAGTTGATAAGACCGATATTTGGTCCTTCGGGTGTCTCAATTGGACACATTCTTCCATAATGCGTATAATGCACGTCTCGAACTTCAAAACCTGCACGGTCTCTTGACAAGCCACCTGGTCCTAACGCAGATAATCTTCTCTTATGCGTCAACTCACCAAGCGGATTATTTTGGTCCATAAACTGTGACAGCTGTGAACTGCCAAAAAATTCCTTGATAGCTGCTGTCACAGGCTTTATATTAATAAGAGATTGTGGTGAAACGCCGCTCAAATCCTGAGTAGACATTCTCTCACGCACCACTCTTTCCATTCTTGAAATTCCAATTCTAAACTGATTTTGTAATAACTCGCCAACAGCTCGAATACGTCTGTTGCCTAAATGGTCAATATCATCTTTTGTTCCAACGCCATATTCCAAATGGAGATTGTAGTTAATGGATGCAAGGATATCTTCCACTGTAATATGCTTTGGAATAAGGTCGCCAAGATTTGTCGAAATGGCTCTTTTAATGCTTTCTATATCCGTATTTTCCTCAAGAAGCTGCTCCAAAACAGGGTAAAATACCTTCTCTGTAACACCAAGCTCTTTTGCTTCTTCCTCGCTGATATCAACCCATTTTGTGATATCAACTGCCATATTAGAAAGAATTTTTACTCTTCTATTTGTGATAACGCCATCGTTTCCTTTTACTTCCACATCAAGAAATACTGCCGGCACAGCAGCATTTTGAATTTCCTCTGCACTTTCTCTTGTAATTTTATCGCCTGCCTTTGCAATGACATTGCCATTTACAACAACATCATCGGCAAGGATATGTCCTGCTATTCTATATTTAAATGAAAGTTTTTTATTAAATTTATATCGTCCAACCTTTGCTAAATCATATCTTCTAGGGTCAAAAAACATGCCCGATATAAGTGATTCTGCACTGTCCACCGATAATGGTTCACCAGGTCTTAACTTTTTATATAATTCCAGCAAACCTTTTTGTTGGTCTGTAAAACTGTCTTCACTGTGGTCTGTTGAAACATCTTTAGCCATTGTAGCAATAAGCTTTGGTTCTTCTCCAAATGTATCAATAATTTCAGCGTTTGTTCCTATACCTAAAGCTCGAATCAACACTGTAATTGGCACTTTTTTATTTCGGTCAACTTTAACATAGAATACATTATTTGCATCGGTTTCATACTCAAGCCAAGCTCCACGATTTGGAATAACCTGACTGCTGTATAAAAAAATCTTACCATATTTATCTTTTTGTATATCATAATAAATACCAGGTGAACGTACCAACTGGCTAACTATAACTCTCTCTGCACCATTAATAACAAACGTGCCTGTCCTTGTCATGATTGGGAGGTCGCCCATAAATATCTCATGACCAACAATATCTCCACTTTCCTTATTATGGAGTCTAACTTCAACTTTAAGAGGTGCTGCGTATGTAGCATCTCTTTCTTTGCACTCTTCAATAGAGTATTTGACCTCATCCTCACATAATGTGAAATCACCAAATTCCAGACTCAATCTTCCATTGTAATCTGTAATCGGAGAAATATCATCAAAAACTTCTTTGAGTCCTTCATCCAAAAACCACTGGTATGAATCCTTTTGAACCTCAATAAGGTTAGGCATTTCAAGAACTTCCTTCTGTCTTGAATAGCTCATTCTGATGCTTTTTCCTGACTTCACTGGACGTATTCTATTTTTTTCCATTGACGTTTCACCCCTCGTGCTTATTTTACATAATTATGGCATATTACAATTTTCCATAATAGAGCATTGTCCATAATATCACAATTACCTTAATGTGTCAACTAACATTTTGGATATTTTTGCTAAATTTTGTCGTATTTATATTATGCAAAAAGGGACTGCCGCAAAATGAACATTCCCTATAAGATATTGATATTAACTACATATCCTATATCTTATCTTTTAGAATTTCATTTTGCGGCAGTTCTGTAATACATTGAATTGTGCAATTACTTTAATGTAACTTTTGCGCCTTCTGCTTCTATCTTCTTTTGGATATCTTCAGCTTCTTCTTTAGAAACAGCTTCCTTGATAACCTTTGGAGCATTATCTACAACTTCTTTAGCTTCCTTAAGTCCAAGACCTGTAATCTCACGAACAACCTTGATAACCTTAACCTTGTTGTCGCCAACTTCTGTAAGCTCTACATCAAATTCTGTCTTCTCATCTTCTGTTGTTGCGCCTGCGCCTGCTGCTGCAACTACAACGCCTGCTGCTGCAGATACGCCAAATTCTTCCTCACATGCTTTAACTAACTCATTAAGCTCTAATACTGTTAAGCCCTTAATTACCTCAATAATTTCCTGTGTAGTCATTCTATATAATTGCTACTAAAAACATATATCGTTATATGAAATCATATAAAAACTATATAATCATATGAAAAACATAAATAACTATATGTCTCGATGTTCTTTATCTATTTATGCTTCTTTTTATGAAACACAAACAACATCGATTAGTAGGCTCTCCTTTCTATAAAAATATTTAATACAATTGTTTTTAAATTCTAAACAAATACTCTTAATTAAGCTGCGCCTTCTTCAGACTTTTCAGCAATCTGCTTAATAACACGAGCAAAGTTTGTAATAGGTGACTGGATGCTTCCAAGAAGCTTTGAAAGCAATTCTTCTCTTGAAGGAATATTTGCGATAGCCTTAATACCTGCTTCATCATAATATGTTCCTTCTACAACACCGCATTTAAGCTCAAGCGCATCTGCTGTCTTTGCAAAATTGCTAAGAATCCTAGCAGGAGCCGTAGCGTCTTTTGCACTGATAGCAATTGCATTTGGTCCTTCAAGATTCTCAGTCATTGGCTCAAAAATAGTTCCAGCAACTGCTCTCTTAACTAAAGTATTCTTATAAACCTTATAGATAACACCTGCTTCTCTCATCTGCTTTCTAAGCTGTGTATCCTGTTCTACTGTCAAACCGCTGTACTTAACAAGAACCACACCTGCTGCATCTTTTAAAGAAGCTGAAATCTCATCTACTATCGGCTGTTTAAGTTCTACCTTTGCCATGAATTTACCTCCTTTTAAAATAAAATCATCGCCATACATAATCGAGTAGGGGAGAATTTCCTTACTCGCCACGCGAGGTGCGTGCAGCAAAACTGCTAGTTTCCTTATGCACCCCTGCGAAAAAAACCTTCTGTCCATATAGACAGAAGGGAAGAATAAACAATCTTAATGTTACTCCTCGGTAGGCGAATTACCTTTAACCCTTATGGGACCATACTGTCTTAGGCGAAATATATATTTAATATAAAACCTTATATCAAACATACGCATTACAATATATCATTATATATATTGGCTGTCAATCATTTTATCAACAATTAACCAACATACTTAGATGTATTAATCTTAACACTTGGTCCCATTGTAGAAGCAAGTGCAATACTTCTAAGATATTGACCTTTAACGGATGATGGTTTTGCTTTAACGATTGCATCCATAATAGCTTGGAAGTTGTCCGCTAATTGGTCTTCAGTAAATGAAGCCTTACCAATTGGCACGTGAATGATATTTGTCTTATCAAGTCTGTACTCAATCTTACCAGCCTTGATATCATTAACAGCTTTTGTTACATCCATAGTAACCGTACCAGCCTTAGGATTTGGCATTAAGCCTTTTGGTCCTAATACTCGTCCCAAACGTCCAACGACACCCATCATATCAGGAGTTGCAACAACGACATCAAACTCAAACCAGTTATCATTTTGAATCTTTGGAATAAGCTCTTCAGCACCTACAAAATCAGCACCTGCTGCCTCAGCCTCTTCTGCCTTAGCGCCTTTTGCAAATACCAATACACGAACCTTCTTGCCTGTTCCATGTGGAAGCACAACAGCACCTCTAATCTGTTGTTCCGCATGACGTCCATCACAACCTGTTCTGATATGCGCTTCAATTGTTTCGTCGAACTTTGCAACAGCGCTCTTCTTTACAAGTGCGATAGCGTCTGCTGCTTCATATAATGTCTGGCGGTCAATATTCTTGGCTGCCTCAACGTATTTCTTTCCTCTTTTCATAATAAAAAACCTCCTAGTGGTATTATCGGAAGGGCTATTTCCTCCCACAGCATTACAGCTTTATAGCTGTTTTATTAGTCCTCAACTACAATGCCCATGCTCTTAGCAGTTCCTTCTATCATAGAAGTTGCAGCTTCAATGGTTGCAGCATTTAAGTCTGGCATCTTAAGCTCAGCAATCTTTTGAACTTCTGCTCTCTTAATCTTAGCAACTTTTGTCTTGTTAGGAACACCTGAACCTGACTTAATGTTACAAGCTTTCTTAAGAAGAACTGCAGCTGGAGGAGTCTTTGTGATAAAACTAAAACTTCTATCAGCGTAAACAGTGATGACAACAGGGATAATTAAATCTCCTTGGTCGGCTGTCTTTGCATTAAATTGCTTTGTAAATTCTACGATATTAACACCGTGCTGTCCAAGTGCTGGACCAACTGGTGGTGCTGGTGTTGCCTTACCAGCAGGAATCTGTAATTTGATATAACCTGTTACTTTCTTTGCCATCTTAGGCACCTCCTAAATATAAATGTGGTTTCTGGCGACCTTTTAACATACAAAATATTCTTTTCCAATGTTTTGGTCTCCCACGAACAATAACAACAATATATTGCCAAAAAGCAATAAATGTTATGTTCTCAACTTATAAAATGTCCTTTATTACATTAGTTTCACATCCGTAAAACCAATCTCAACCGGTGTTTCACGACCGAACATTTCAACATTAATTGTAAGGCACTGCTTGCCCTCATTAATGTCTCTGATAACCCCAACTGTATTCTCCCATGCACCAGAAAGAATCATTACCTGTTCACCCACTTTTCCATTAAAATGAATAATTGGCTTTTCCTTCTGTTCATTCTTGTCCTTATTATCAGAAAGAGTAATTCCAAGTGCTTTAATTTCTGAAGGAGTAAGTGGAACTGGCTTAGAACCGGGACCAACAAATCCTGTAACACCTCTCGTATTACGAACAACATACCAACTGTCGTCATTCATAACCATGTTAATGAGTACATAACCCGGAAACATCTTTTTATCTGCTGCTTTTTGAGTACCATTTTTAATCTCAACGACCGTCTCAAGTGGTACAACTACTTCAAGTATAAGGTCTTGAAGATTTCTGTTCTCAACAGTTTTCTTAATGTTTGCTTTAACCTTATTCTCATATCCAGAATAAGTATGCACTACATACCATTTTGCTTCGTCCATGTAATCACCTTTTCCTTACTTCATTAAGAATTCAATTCCAAATCTTGATAATAAGTCGACAATTGAAATAATTGCACCTAATAATACGGATACAACCAATACAGCAACGGTTTCTTTTGTGAGTGTCTTACGGTCAGGCCAAATAATTTTGTTAAATTCAGCCTTTAAGCCCTTAAACCAGCTTTTTTTCTGCTTTTTCTCTTTAACAGTATCACCCATTATTCTTACCTCACTGTCTTAGATTACTTCGTTTCCTTATGCAATGTATGTGCTTTACAGAACTTGCAATACTTTTTTGTTTCCATTCTGTCAGGATGAGCTTTCTTATCCTTTGTCATGTTGTAATTTCGCTGTTTACATTCTGTACATGCCAATGTTATCTTAATGCGCACAACTTCCACCTCCAATGTTTTATTATTGTGGTGCTTAAACCTAGTAAATACTGGCTTTACACCAATTGGCTTTTTTTAGGCATAAAAAAAAGACCACTTCCATAGCTAATCTAATATAGCACAGCTTATTAAAATACGTCAACCATTTTTTCACTTTATTGAAAATATATTGCAATTATATAACTTACGCATCACAAAAATTAATGACTAATTCTTTTATATGGAATGTATGATTTACCAGCCAAACGCGGAGCAATCGTTCCCCCAAAAAGCCATACACTCTTTTTTGATATGTATCATAATTACTCACATCAATTCTTTTTTCAAGCTCGTCAAGAATATCAAACAGCCATTGACAATAGGCATCAAACACATTTTTTCTGCAAATCATCATATTGCCAATATTCATAAAATTACTGTTCATACACAACTCAAACGCCTGTATATATTCTGGATAACGCTGTCTTATCACATCTTTACATACAGCCAAATCCTCCTGATGGTGTTTGACTGCATAATGTTCACTTACATTTTTATACGCTGACATAGAACTATTCCCAATAACAATGTCATACTGATTCATCAATTCGCAGACATCTTGTTTATTTAATATCTTTCCATTATTTAAAAAATATCTTCTATAATGGCACAATCCCACAACATCACATGATATATTTTTCCAAATCCAATATATACCTGTCAATTCACAGTATGTATCATTTTTTATGGATATATGTTCTCCTGTATCATCACCAATAAACCCAAGCGATGATTTTCCTTGCTTACCCACATGTAAAGGAATATACATACCCTCATTTAAATCCACACCATTAGGAATAGTAAATTCTTTATGTGCTGCAATATAAAGTCTAATATCTGCTTGTCTCGTCATTTTTGTACTTAAATCTTGTGTGGTATATTCTTTACTATATAAATTACTTTGTGCAGCTTTGCCTTGAATAAGCGCATATTGTCTGCCTTCCAAATCAATTGCCTGACAAGCTGCATGGCTTGTCATAAAATTAACAAAATCGACATCGTTTGTATCTGCCACTATCATTTTGCCATGATTTAAAAGCCAATTCCATAACGCTTCTTTTGATATCATCATTGTATTATTATATTCGCTGTTCATATCAAAAAAATAGATTAAGTCATAGACTTTTGTATCCAATATATAAATAGATTTTATATTTGTAATTTTATCATATATCTTTGTATATACTGGCTGAACTTTCTCACTCATAGATACACCCTCAAGGATAATATCCTTTGAAATCTCACAGTTCATAACTTGCCTTGCAACGGCCCCTATCCTTTGTAAAAATATGCCAAAATCTAATATACTTGTCGGATTTGTCTGTTTTATCCACTCAAAATATAAATAAATATCATTGCGGTCCGTAATCACCATAAAAATCTCCATTCTGAAACGTAACATATAAATTGTATATCAAAAATTTGCAAAAAGGATTTGTATTGTCACATCAAGCCCTATTTGTGACGTTTCAGCACAAATAATCTACCAACTTATCTATTTGTGAAACAATAAAGGTATCTACATAATTTTTTACATTATTTTTCTATTTTTATAATAAACTTTATTTTCACCCCACATTAATATGTTCCTCTGGATATAATACTTCCTCTTTTTTACGCTTAAAAGCAAGGGTAATAGCAAAGGTCATACTTCCAATTCTGCCGCAGTACATTACCAAAATAAGCACACATCGGGAAAATACCGTTAAATCTCTTGTAATTCCTGTGGACAGTCCAACTGTGCCAATTGCTGAAAAAACCTCCATCAAAACATCACTCATTTGCAAATGTTGAGAGGCACATATTGCCATCAAAGCAAAAACTGCCAATCCAAGATTTAAACCTAAAACCATATTTGCCTTTTTAATATCTTCATCGCCTATTCTTCTTCCAAAGATATTACAGCCTGACGAATTGCGTATATTCGACCATATATAAACCACAAACACCACAAATGTGGTTGTTTTTATACCACCTGCCGTAGAGCCTGAATTGCCGCCAATAAACATTAAAACCAAATGTAAAATAACGCTTGCATCCATTAAATTTGCCAAATCGAGCGTATTAAAACCTGCTGTTCTTGCAGATACAGAAGTAAAAAGAGAAGACAATGTTCTATCATAAACACCCATTCCTGCTTGTAAATTGTCTTTCTCAAAAAATGCAAACAACGCTGCTCCACCAAATATTAATATAAGATTGGTCACAATAACAATTTTAGAATGTAAGGAATATTTAGAAAAATGAAATTTATTCTCTTTGACTTCCATCCAAACAATAAAACCTAACCCACCAATAATAATAAGCAGCATAATCGTTACATTAACAACAATATCACTCGAAAAATGCGTCAGTGAAGAATATTGTTCAAATCTGCCAAACAAGTCAAACCCTGCATTGCAAAATGCGGATATGGAGTGAAAAATGGCATAATAAATTCCTGTAAAAAACCCCAATTCTGGAACAAATCTTGTAGCAAGAAGCAATGCGCCAATCCCTTCTATAATTGCTGTTCCTTTAAAAATATTTTTTGTCAATTTTACAACGCCAGACAGCTTCATAGAACTAACGCTTTCCTGAATCAGATTTCGTATATTCAACCCTATTTTTTTCTTAAGCAAAACTGAAAACATTACACTTATTGTAATAAAGCCTAAACCGCCTATCTGAATCATTGTCAAGATGACAAGCTGTCCAAACATTGTCCATTGTGTATATGTATCACACACAACAAGACCTGTCACACAAGTTGCACTGGTTGCTGTAAACATTGCATCCAAAAAATTGCACCAATTTCCATCCTGATTGGATATTGGCAACATTAACAAGAAAGTGCCTATTGCAATAATTATAAAAAAGCCTAATGCCATTACCTGTGCATATGCCATTTTATTTTTTACTTTTTTGACTTTTTTCTTATAAAACATAATTTATCCTCATTTCTGCACTGCTTTTGCGCAAAAAACACATTATAACTTAATTTGACTTTTCTTACTTTAACTATAAAAATCAACTTATTTATACAACCTAATCATAGCATTTTTTTCCTTTTTAAAATCCATAAAGTTATAATACATATAATAATGATTATTCCACAAATAATAGAAAAACCATGCGGCGTATCGGCAAAAGGCATCCATTCTTCCCCTACGTTCATACCATAAATTCCAGAAATAATGGTTGGAATAGCCATAACCAATGTTATCGAAGTAAGATACTTCATAACATTATTTAGTTTATTATTGATAATGGAAGTCAACAAATCTCTTGTACCATCAATCACATCTCTGTAAATAACAGTCATCTCAATCGCCTGTTGATACTCTACCATAACATCCTCAAGAAGCTCCATATCCTCTGGATACTGTTCAATTCTCTTATAGCGTTTCAACCGCTCTAAAACAATGCTGTTTGCTCTTAATGATGTGGCAAAATAAACCAGTGTGGACTCTAATTCATGCAATTCAATAATATCTCCGTCTTTTGTGTCTTTTCCAGCGCGTTCTTCTATCTCAACGCGCTTTTTGTCAATACCGCGAAGATACATTTGATACATGGAAGAAGACTTTAAAAGCATCTGATAAATAAACCGCATTTTTTTCTTGGTGCTGAAACTTCTAAGTTTATTTCTAACAAAAACTTCCAACACTGGCGTTTGTTCACGGCATATTGTTATAATAGCATTTTGTTTTAATATAATGCCCAAAGGAATCGTCGTATACATTTTTCTTTCATGTCTTACCTCTGGCGATGGTATATCAACAAGGATAAGGGTATACCCATCTTCAAGACTGATACGGGAACTCTCTTCTTCATCTAACGCCATCGCTAAATCATTTATCTCCAATTCATACTGCTTAGCTACTTGTGACAGCTCCTTACTCGTTGGGTCAACCAACTGAACCCACACACCATCTTCATAATCCGACAGCTTTCTAATAACGCTTTCATCGGTCTTAAATATATTAAGCATAGCCTCTCCTTTCTCAAACTATTCTAATGTTTGTCCTTGAATTTCTTTGACATACTCTGCTCCATATTCCGTAAGATTTTTATCTACTTCTATCATTAGCACAGCATCCTGCGCAATTGTGTCTATTTTAGCCATATCGAAATAAAATAACAACTCTTTTTCATGGATACATGAATAGGCGCCAATCACTAATACAATCAAGTCCAGCTTAGTTATACCATTTTCTTGCGCTGTTTTCAACGCAATATCTAATACTTCTCTACAAACAACCCCTTCGTGCATTTTTACTAATCCTTTTTCCGCTTTGTTTTTACAAATATATTTCGCTCATTCCGAACCATCTGTTTTACAGGTTTCGGACATTGAACGATGCACTGCCCACACCCTATACATTTAGAATCATCAAATTGTAAAGTCTTTGACGACTTATCATACCATGTCGCTTCTGTCGGACAGTATCTGCCGCATTGGTTACACCCCACACATTGACTGATATCCAATATTTGCGGCTTATAATAACATTTTATAAGAAGCTGCGAAAGTGCGCCCTCTCTATATCCTTTATACAAAAAGCAGCAATCCACACAGCAATTACATATCATCAATTCCTCTTCATCAGCGCTAATTCCATAATGATATACGGTATGTATACAGCCTTTTTTTTCTAAATTATCCATCAATACAGTCACTTCTTCAACACTTATTTTTCTTGATACACCATTTTCTACCAGCATATCAGACATACGACCTATGGCAATACAGCTTTCAATAGGCATATCATACGAACAACTCTGCCCATTTAACAAACTCATCATTCTGCAAAAACAATTCATTACGCTAATATGGTCTTTATGTTTTAATAACAGAGGATACAATTCACCTGATAAATAAATTGCCTGCTCTGATGTAAGTCTTTTATTAATCTGTATTTTTTTACTATTATTTTTACTGTTATTAGAAACTACTGTTGACATTCTTCCTGTTTCATGTTCCATATGATTTGCATTTATATAATTCATATAGGCTCTGATGGGTGGTATATTAAGGCGTTTTAAAATATCTTCAAATTGGGAAAACTTTTTGATTAATGCTTTTCTTGTCTCATTTAAAGGACCCGATGAAAAAATTTCAATCCAGCCAGGAAATATAGGTGCTAATTCATAAATGTTATTATCGTGTCTTGGCCATAATACACCCCGTTCCATTATATATAAAAAATAAGCTTGAAATTCTTTATCGTCAAGCTGCCATAGCTTTTGTAATGCTTCTTTTGTATACTCCTTTTCCCCAACAAGAAGGAGTCTGTCTAAATCGGTTTCTGTCATCGCTATCTCAAAACATTCCAATATTACTTTTACAACTGGAACGCTAAATTTAGACTTTGTATTCATTAACTTTGCAAGCTGTACAGCCTTTTCTTTATATGATTTTTCCACAATAATCCTCATTTCTGCGCTGTCTTTTGCGCAAGATTCTTTAGATTCTTTTAGTAACTTTGTGTCAAGCAACGCGCAGACACAAAGTGCTAGTTAAATTTTATTTAACTTGTGAAATAATTTATTTTTCACACTAATAACCTCTCAAACAAAAAACTATCGCATTAAGTACTCACTATGAAAAAATATAGTATCTCTTAAATAACACTACATTTTTTGATAATGTCCCTAATGCGACAGCCCTTTAAAAATTTTTACATCAAACCAATATTTCCAATCTGTTTTATTGCCTATTCATTAAAATATAAACTTCCTTGTATCTTCTGCAAGGTCTTTTGCCATCTCTGCAATTTTATTGGTATCATTGGCACACTCTGAAACAATACTTTGAAGCTCTGTCATAGAAGCCGATGTTTCCTGCGCTCCTGCTGCATTTTCCTGTGCAATGGCAGCAAGGCTTTCTACAATTTCCGTAACTGCTTGTTTTTCTGTGTTTAATTCTTGAACTTTTCCATTAATATTATCTACTGCTAAAACAACCTCATCAACTTCTTGTTTTAACGCCTCAAATACATTTTCTGTATGTTCAAGCATTCTATTTTGTTCCTCAATAATGCTTGTCAATTCCATCATTGTTTTAACACTAAGCTCTGAATTGCTGATAAGCTCCTCAATAATTCGTACTATCTCGTTTGCAGAATCCTTTGATTGCTCTGATAATGTACGAATCTCATCAGCAACCACTGCAAACCCTTTCCCCATATCACCAGCTCTAGCCGCTTCAATAGAAGCATTGAGTGATAACAAATTCGTTTGACTTGCAATTGCCGTAATCATATCGGTAGCTGTTCGGATAGCATTGGCTGACTCATTGGTAGCATATGTCTGTTCATATACTACTTGCACCGATTCTTTTGTCTTATTACTGATATCAACAAGTTGTTCAAGCGTCTCATTTACCGTTTTATTATTATCCTTCATCTCTTCTGTACTTCTTCCAAGACGAGTAACACTTCCTGTAATTTCATCAATCGCTTGTCCAATATTATTGACTTCATCATTGGCAGACTGTGTCTCTGCTGCCTGTGACGTAGCACCTTTTGCTATCTCATCCGATGCCGCTTCCATATTGCTTATATTTTCATCAATCGCCCTAAAAGAATCTACATATTTTGCTGCAAAATCTTCAAGCTTATTACTGGTTGTAACAATGCTGCCAATAATAGACGTAAGATGTTCAACGACTTCTTTCGTCGCTTTTGCCATATCGCCAATTTCATCCTTACGTTTAACTGCTCTATCGTTATGTTCATATCTTAAAATTCCTTGTGCAACCTTATCAATTTCTTTGCTTGTATGCAGCATTCCTTTGGACATCCTATTCGTTAATAAAATATCCATTATCACAACAATAATGATAGAAATAATAGTTACAATAATAATTTCTGAAGCGATTTTTCCAATATTATCAACAAGACTATCTCTTGAAATAGCTGTAAATATCATACCAATTATTTCTTCACTGCCTTGCTGCTTTAAAGGAATATACATACTTGTGTACTGTTTTCCTGCTATTGTTAAATTATCATTATAAAAAATTTGTCCATTTTTTAAAACAGTATTGGCAACTTCTTCGCTAGCTTTCGTTCCTGTAAGCCTCTTTCCTTCAGAATCGGTCAATGTTGATGCAGCGCGCATGTCCCCATAAAATATCGTGATTTCTAACCCTGTTTTATTTTTCAACTCATCAATAACGGAATAATTATTTGAGATGGTAACATCTCCTTTTTTCATAATTCCGTTTGTATATGTAAACTTTTCACTGTTGAGCGCCTGATAGCGTTCCATTGTAGCCATCCCATAGGTATATAATTCGCTTCGCATACGCTCTTCTCCCATCTGTGCGACAGAACTAATACCTATAATACCAATCAAAACAGAAATTATAATCATTGGCCCTAAAACCAACAGCATTATTCTCCCTCGAAATCGTATCCCTTTTGTTTTTTTATTCATACCATTCCTCCCTTGCAAAAAATTTGGTTACGACAATCCCGATTTTAATAAAACTTATAACATAAAATTATTATACCACTTGAGGGCATTTTTGCAATTATAAATTACATATTTTCACGTCAACCGCCCTTTTTTTCACAGTAAATATTCTTTATTAAAATAAATTTATTCCAAAAATATTTTCTTATAGAAAATTTCTTTAAAATGTTTTGTAAATGGTAAATTTTTGCCATTTATCAACACAATATGAACTTTATCAAAACGATATATATAACTTACATTCACAATATCCGACTTATTAATTTGAATAAATATATTTTTGTCAACCAAACTTTGAATTTCTTTTAATGTTCCATTATATATAATCTCACCATGCGTTGTTTGAATTGTTATCTTATGTCCGTTACAGCTAAAATACTCGATATCACATACACGAACGCCCATTCTGCTTTTTCCTTTTGTATACCAAAAAAAGTCATTATTTTTCATATTACTCCCCCACTATACTGCTTTTACTTTAAACAAAGTAGCTCATATAATTTTAAAATATCCATTTCTTTGCATTGTTTCAAATCATTGGAATATCCAATAAATGAAAAATTTTCCACTTTTCCTGTTATCACAAACCAAGGATTAATATCATACACCTTATAAATCAAAATAAGTTCTTCAATCTTTATATTGCGGATTCCCTTCTCAATAGCGCTGTACGACTTACTCTTTATTCCTAATTCTTTTTCAACATCCGTATATCTTAAACTTCTGCTTTTTCTAATACACTTTAAAACCAACATTTCTGGTGCATTTTCATATTTTTCTTTATCTTTAACGTCCTCAATAATTTCGAGCATATTTATATTATAAAAAATATTATGATTTTCAGGATATTTATTTTTAATTTGAAGCTTAATCACAGTAAGCATCATTCTTATATATACATTTCTATTAAAATATTTCATAGTAATTAATGTTCCAAATTGATTTTGATTACTTTTTGTTCCTGTTATAAGATAATCAATATCAATATCGGTTCTATTTGACATACTTCTTAACATATTTACCGACAATGGCTTAATACCCTTTTCAACATTAGAAATTGTCCCTTCACTAAAAAAAATTTCATTTTTCATTTGTTCTAAAGTCAATCCTGAGTTTTTTCTAAATTCCCTTATTCTTCTTCCAATATTAATATTATAATTACACTCTTGCAGCACGTTTTAGGTTCCTCCTAAATATTTAAGAACGCCTGCAGCTCACCAGCCGCAGGCGTGAAGTTTATCTTCTTAAATAATAATATTCCTATTTATTCCTATTGCGAAGAATCCAATTATAGACTTTATTTCCAAATTAGAATAGTTTTTATTCTATAAGAATTTATATTCAATTATTAATTGTACTTTTAGTATTCGTATATATTATTATATTCTACCTTGTATATTTCTTTACATCTAAATTATTTTTAACGGTCACACTTTTTTGTATGAATATTGCAGCTTGCACAGTTTCCATTACAGCCACCTTTACCATCACCAATTTTTTTGTCACGCATATACGATATAAATACATAAATTCCTATCACAATCATAAGAATCAATGCTCCTGCTATAATTTTCAACATATTCACCCTCCATACTGCTTTTTGCGAGCCTTATCCAATTCACCAGTCAACGAATGAAACAGCCTGCGCATCATAACCTTTGTATCTTTGTCCAACGATTGATATATTCTAAAAGCGGCGCTCGCTGAATTAAAACGGTCTGCCGATATTTCAGACAACGTCGTTGCACCACTTGCTGTTATAAGAGAAAACAATACATTGACAAACTTGTCTCGCTCCTCCATATCTATTTTGTTCATCCATCTTTTTAATACATCATTCAGCACTCGGCTTGACTTGCTCAAACCTCGTGCATACTCAAACTGATTTCTTTCAACTTGCCAAGACATTCCATCATGCTGCATAATACCAGATTGACTGCTTTTTACCACAATAAAATCTTCATCATGCTCAAAAAGCATCCCAACAACAGAATATTCAGGAACAATCAATTTAATAACAGAACGTATCTCTTGATACCGCTTGTCTTTTATAAATGCCTCATCAAAACCTGGTCCATCATTATTGTAAACATTTATGATTCGCTTTTTAAACTTAGGCTTACATCGCGCCGCACCATATACCGCCAAATTTCCTCCTTTAGAATGTCCCCCAACTCGTATCTTCTTTTTTGTCTGTGCGGCAACTTCATCAATATAAGAAACGGCTTGTATCTGTGCTGGTATGGGATGCTGATAACTCATATTAAAATCTTCTTTCCATCCTACAATCGTATCATCTGTTCCCATAAACCCTATATATATCGTATCATCTCCAAGTTCTGCTGTAAATGCTACAAATTGTGTCTGCTTTTTATCATCATTTATCCACAGATAATTTTTTAATACAATATTTTCAAACCGAGCGCACTTAGCAACGGTTCTCATAAAAAAAGGAGCATACCATATAAACGTCTTAACCTTTTTTAACTCTTCTTCATTATAAACTCTAAAAAATTTATCGCATACTTTAGATAAAGTCAATCCATTTTTCATTTCCATATCTGGAACAATTCCTTCAAAATCTACATATGCTATTTGTGATAATATTAAATTATCAATATCATTAAATGGGTCTTGCTGAAATGACAAATCCCCTCTCCATTTAATATAGTCTTCAATATTTGCCATAAAAATACCCCTGCTTCCTAAAATGCAGTATACAAAAAAAGACAGCCGTCTTCTTTATAAAAACCACTGTCAATCCTTTGTAAATTAAAAATGCTCTAATGCACCATCCACTTCAACATCATAATTTTCTAAAACATTTCCCTCTTTATCATAAAATGTATATCGTTTCGGTTTAATATCAAAATTTTTATCCAATGGATTATATGGCGTCTCTCCATATTCTGCTTGTCCTAAAATTTTAGAAGAATGAAAAAATGTGCCTTTATCCTCATAATAATCAACATATACTTCTGTCGTTCCTCGAAGTGTAGCCACCATCTTAATGCCATTGCGCTCCACATCTTCTTGCTGCGGAAATGCTATAAAACTTGATAAACCTGCCATAACTAATGTTACAAGCACAATAACACAGACAAATCCAATACCGATACCATACGTTATTTTCTTATCACTTGATGTTGTTGTCATCTTTTTTAACATATATAAAACAGTCCATGTAGCAAAGAGCAAGAATAAAAAGATAATACTCCAATATACAACACATGAAGGCATACTTTTTAAAAACATATCATTCATTTCAAATATTTTTGTTGTAATTTGAAGAATAATTGCTATTGCAACAGGAATAAGCCCCCAAAATTTTTTAATTGTTTCCAACATCATTTTTCCTCATTTCTATATATCTTTTATTCTTATCTTAATAGATATTCGCATTGATATCTTTTTAACATACAATATATGTTATTCAACCAGATATTTACAATCCTCTACGCTGCTTGCTTAAACCAACATCTTTTTTAGAAAAAAAAGAGTTGCATGCAACTCTTTGTAAACTATTATTTTATCATTTTTATTTATCTCCACTATACAAAGAAAGCGCGAGACGGGGATCGAACCCGCGACCCCCTCCTTGGCAAGGAGGTGCTCCACCACTGAGCCACTCGCGCAAAATAATGTCTATATTTAAGACTATGATATTCTTTTTTATAGGACATGTCATACAAAGAGCGCGAGACGGGGATCGAACCCGCGACCCCCTCCTTGGCAAGGAGGTGCTCCACCACTGAGCCACTCGCGCTTACTTTTCAATTAAATGCAAGAATTATATTATCTTAAACTCCATTAATTGTCAAGTGTTTTTTTATTTTTATTGTTATTTTTTAAATGATATTTTTATATTTTTACTTATTAAGCAGATATTTACAAACAGCAAAGCAAATTTTAACTATTTTTTTGCACTATCCGCAAAGCAATTCAATCAATCTGCTAGATTTTTACAATAACTCTTTTTTTACAATTCTAAGCGCTATATTTTGCTGTCCTTTCAATTCAATAAAAGGTGTTGTCTTACTTTGATAATAGTATCGGTCGCTTGTATCTACTACATATTCCACTGGCAATCGCTCAATTGTCATATTCCATGTGTCAATGATATCAACGGCAAATTTTGTCCCCATATCAATTACTGGCTTTTTAAATGCAGGAAGTTTAAATGTCCACTGATTCATTGGCATATCTGAAAAATAAAATAAATAATATTGTCCATGTACCCCTACACCATTTAAAATCCACCATAAATCTAAAGGTTCTAATCCATTTGTACCACTTTCTTCTACTATCTTTTTTAAAAACAGAATACGTTTCCAAGCCTCGCCTTTTAACTGACCGCCCTTTGCCCACCATATAACATCGTCATCATTTGAATAAGTCTCTCCATGCGACATATACGTTCCAGAACAAATTGCTTTCCAATACTTATCAACAATCTCTTTGGCAGACATACACCCCCACCGCTGTATTAAATCTCCCTCATAGCCAACCTCGTCAAATATAACAGCTTTATGATAGATATCACGATGCATTCGATACATGCCAAATCCCGTAGACACTTCTCCTTTACTGCTATTTGTACCTATCTGTATGCTTGCATGGGTTATATTGGGATGCCAATTATCAAAAAAACGTTCTGCATTATGTATAGACAGCAAATGTTTATAGATATCTTTCTCTGACACATATTTAATATAAGTATTCCAATCCTCTATGCTCTTTGATTTAATATAATCGTATTCATTTGCCATAGACCACCACACATTATGAAATGCAGATAATCTGGCAATAATATAGTTTAAATATCGTAAATCAGCCTCCTTACCCATACTGTCAAATCCCCAATGCCCCTTATCATATGGGTGAAATAGGATTAAATCCACCTCTATCCCCATCTTTCCCAATTGAATAATATGACCTTCTAAGGCTTGAAAAAATTGTGGATTAAATTGCTCAAAATCCCACTGGTTTGGAGCATGTCCCTGATATGGATACATTGGCGGCTCCTCACTATTATTAGCATAGAATTTTGGAAATACACACATTCTAATCTTATTAAAATTTACATGTTCTAATGTTTCTATGGTCTGCTTCTGAAGCGCCGCCGATTGATGTGTCCACGCATAGCATGTTGTTCCAAAAGGATAATAGACGGTTCCATCTTCATAACAAAAATGATATGTATTTTTTATACGAACCAAACCATGATTGTCTGAATGATTGTCTATACATTCTATCTGCCCTGTAATATGTTCCAATTCCTTCTGATTTGAGTGCGTGCAATATGACCATACGCCTGTCCTATCTGGCATAAATCGTACTTTGTAAATACCATCTCCATCATAAAACCCATCAACACACAACGGTTTATTATTCTCACTGCCTTGATATGTAAACTGAGCAGTCAACTCTACGGATACAAAAGGATTTCCTTCCTTTGTTCCATGTAACAACAATTCAAATACTTCCCATTTTTGAACAACCATTATCTTTATATCTCCCTATATTTTTTTAATTTACCACAATCTCATAATGTATCCGTTGCCCTGCATATTCAGGACAAAATGTTTCCTCACTCTTTTTTACAAATTGAAACCCTGCACTTTCATAAGTGTGCTGAGCAGGAACACAAATCTCATTTGTCCAGACAACTATCTTTTTTGCTCCTTGTGCAATGATGCGTGAAACGGCCTCTTTCATCTGCCGTTTTCCATAACCATTCCCCTTATATTTTGTCAAAATGCAGTTATGCCCGACTTCTGTTGATTCTGGCAAATTTGTCGGATTCCATGAAACAAAGCCAATAGGTTCCCCGTCCAAGACCGTCATAAATCCGCTAAATTCAGCAATATGGAGATTATCATAAAAAAAGTCATCAAACTCTTGCCATTGTTTATGCCAATCACGCTCAAATTTTGGCTCAAAAGAGTATCCATCTCTCAAAAGAGCTGCAAGTGTTCCACGAGAAAATGCTGTTATTTTTTTAAATTCAATATCCATCTTTTCCCTATCCCTTCTTGTCCTATATTGGTATCAAACACGATATATCTGTGTAACAATATATTTATTATACCATTCGTTATTATCTTTTCAATAAAAATCGTTGAAAATATAGTTTATTTATGTTACACTTCTTACATAAAAGAAGGAAATAACGTATTGCCTTACGCAGCTTAAACCGCGTAAAATGCTGATGACTTCTGCAATATTATGCAGAAATTATTAGCATTTTTTATTTTTGCAACAGCAGGAGGAAAAAATATATGTTAATGAGCATTGCTTTCATTTTACTATTTGGGTTGATTTTAGGAAGTTTGTTCAACAAAATCAAACTGCCCAGTTTGTTGGGTATGATTATTGTTGGCATTATTTTAAGCCCTTACGCCCTCAATTTACTGGACGAGTCTATCTTAAATATTTCTGCTGATTTAAGGCAAATAGCATTGGTAATTATTTTAACCAGAGCAGGACTCTCCTTAAATTTATCTGATTTAAAAAAAGTAGGACGACCTGCTGTTCTTATGTGTTTTGTCCCTGCCTGTGCTGAAATATTAGGAATCCTTTTATTAGCTCCTATCTTATTAAAAACAACCTATTTAGAAGCTGCCATTATAGGAAGTGTGATAGCCGCTGTATCGCCTGCTGTTATCGTTCCAAGAATGATTCGCCTAATGGAAGAAGGCTACGGAACTAACAAAAGTATTCCAGAGTTAATATTAGCTGGCGCCTCCGTAGACGACGTTTTTGTAATTGTTCTTTTTACTGCGTTTACTTCACTAGCTTCAACTGGAAATATATCTGCAATGAACTTTCTGCAAATACCTATTTCTATTGTTTTAGGCGTTCTAGTTGGAATGTTGTTAGGAATACTACTGGTAAAATTTTTCCAACATTTTCATATGAGAGATTCTGTAAAACTACTTATTATTTTAAGCTTTTCCTTTTTGCTTATTGAATTGCAGAATCGTTTAGAAGGCATTATACCTATTTCTGGACTTTTAGCTATTATGAGTTTAGGAATTATTATAAAACAAAAATATGATATTTTAGCAAAGAGACTATCTGGAAAATATAATAAACTTTGGATTATTGCTGAAATATTTTTATTTGTGCTTGTCGGTGCAACTGTCGATTTGCGATATGCTCTATCGGCTGGAATATCTGCTATATTGCTGGTGCTTGGCGCTCTATTATTTAGAATGCTTGGCGTCGCTTTATCTTTAATAAAAACAAACTTAAACCGAAACGAGCGATTATTTTGTATGCTTGCATATATGCCTAAGGCTACGGTACAAGCCGCAATAGGCGGTATTCCCCTCTCAATGGGATTAGCCTGCGGTCAAATTGTTTTAACCGTTGCCGTATTGTCTATTCTTATCACTGCGCCGCTTGGAGCTATATGCGTTGATAATTTATATAAAAAATTATTACATACCGAAAAAAAGTAAATTTAAAAAGATATACAGACTTAAAAAGATAAGGATTGCTTTATTTATCAATCCTTATCTTTATTGGTTCAACTATATCTTTTTTATTATCTACAATTACATGCAGCATTCCATCTTCCCACTTATCAAAATCAATATCATCATAACATTCATACTCAGGGTCTATCATTTCATGTATACTTTTTAAAATAGGATTAAAATTCATTGGATTAGAAAAATCACCTACCATCACATCCGACGTTCCACCCCAATAACAGCCTTCATAAGCTATCAAATTTGTTTTATTATCATAATGAATGGATATAATAATAAAAGACTCACCACAAATTTGCCGATAACTATGTTGATAGCCTTCTGGTACATAATAAAATACCTCTTTGCTTTGCATATCATATACATTTAATCCATATAAATCCGTCTTAAAAAGAAAATAGTTTTTTCCATTTTGATGCTTAATAATTGCCGAGACATGCCCCATATCATATATTGAATCATACTCCAATACCATTGTCTCTTTATATAAAAGACGACATCTTTGAATAAATGTATGTGTATATGAAACGCCATTTTTTGCTCTTTGGCATTCACCGTAGGAATCCCATTCAACAACATAACCATTTTCCAAATCGTTCCTGTTTGCTTGCAAAAAACACTCCTCTTTGCCATAAACCTGCTGATTTTTTGTAAACAAAGCCTGATACTGGGGATTAAAATATACGTTTTTATAGGACATTCCTCTATATTTAAGAACATCATACCTTATATCTTTACACCAAAACTGCACAGTTTGCCTGCATTCAAAGGATTCTATCTCATCGTCTCTGCAACCTATCATTAAACAAACATCAAATCCCGAAGAAACCTCTCTTACATCAAACGTTACAATTTTTGTATTGTGATAACTTTTTTGTTCTTTGTCTGCAATATTGCTATTTTTTATATCACGAAAATGCAAATTATAATAATAACCTTTATCATCATTTGTATTCTTTGTTTTATCACATTTTCCCTTTACGCAAAGGTTACTGCCATACCAATACGACTCCTCTATTATTGAATCAATAATAGGGTACTTATTAAAATCTTCATGCTGTTTCACTTTATTCACTCAATTCTCCATATTACAGTCACCTTATCTGATATATTGATATCGTCTGGTTCTATGGAAAGATTATATGCTGCTGTCTCTGCGGCAGGTTCACATTCTACCCCTCTTAAAAATCCATTCATAGGTCTTGAGACAATATCTATACTTTCCCATGAATAATCAATCTTTACTACTTCCTGTAAACGTACACCAATCGCTTCTGTCAAAATCTGCGCTTTTGTCTTTGAATCCATAACAGCTTTACTGAGTAATTCATTTTTTACGGTCTCTTGGTCTTTGACTGTATAATGAATATTAAATTCTGGATTTACATGGCAATGTGCCAGCTCATATACAACCTGTCCAAGCTTTTTATTATCAATTGGAAATTCTATCTTCATATTATGATTATACTTATATCCTACAAATCTTTTATTCCATTGATTATCACTTTCTTTATAATTCTCATAATGAGTATCCACTCCAAAAGATACCGTTTTTAAATCATTTTCATTAAATCCTAACTCTTTAAAGCATTTTTTTAACTGTTCTACTGCTGCTGTCGACTGGTTTAACGCCTTTTCATAAGTATTTTCTGTTCCTTTTATATAAAGCAAAAGTCGAATGGTATCTGGTCTTACAAACAACTCGCTTTTTCCTGTAACTTGAATCACTTTATCCACTTTTTTCCTCATTTCTTCGCTGCTTTTTGTTCATCAATGGGTTTGTGACAAGCAGCGCGCAGACACAAATCCCAAGATTGAAAATTTTAATTTTCAATCTTTTCTCTCCTTATTAATATACTCTAATGCAGCTTTATACTGATAATCCTCTGTCGCATCCTCCGGCAATTCTACAATCATATCAGGTTTAATGCCTTTGCCATGTATATCCTGTCCCTTTGGCGTAAAATATTTGGCAGCAGTATATTTAATGGCGCTGCCATCCGTCAATGGGCGAATAAACTGTATAATGCCTTTTCCAAAAGTCTGTGTTCCAATGATTTTGCCAACGCCATAATCTTGAACGGCGCCTGCAAATATCTCGGCTGCACTGGCGCTCTGGTCATTGACTAAAACCGCAATAGGCATTTTTAAATCACTGCCTTTTTCACCTTTTCGTTCTTCTTTACTGCCATCCGCATATTGTATCGTCAATCTTAACCCTTCTGGCAAAAGTTCATCCAACATACTGACAGTACCGTCTAAAACACCTCCTGGATTGTCTCTTAAATCAATAATTAATCCTGTCATGCCTTTTTCTTTTAAATCATTTAAAGCCTTTGCAAATTGCTCTATGGTCACCTTATCAAATTGAGTGATATAGATATATCCAACACCGTCCTCAATATTCCAAGATACGGTTTGAAGCTTTATCTCTCCTCTTGTCACATAAAGTTTGAATTTTTCACCATCTCTTATAACACCAAGTTCCACCTGTGTATCTTTTTCACCCTTAATTAAAGCAACTGCCGACTCTAACTCCATATCGACAACGCTTGCACCATCAACTGTTTCTATAAAATCCGCTTCTTTCAAGCCTGCTTTTTGGGCGGGAGAGTCATCATAGACACCTGATATATAAATTGTGCCGTCCTCTGCCTTTTTACATAATGCTCCAATTCCATAAACAATCCCTGTTGTGGATTCTTGTACTTTTTTATACTGTTCCGCTGAGTAATATGTGGTATATTTATCCCCTAATGAACTTAAATATCCCCTGCATATGCTATCAATAGCAGCCTCATGGTCAATATCTCCAAAATAAAAACCTTCACTTACAACGGAGTCAATTGCATTCAGTTTCGCTTCTGCCTCACTTCCAATACCATTGCTGTCATCTACTGGCACATCCGATATATACACATCTCCGCCAAATCCAACATGTATATATCCTTTCTGAAAAAACACTACAAATACCATTGCTGCAATAAAAACAGTTGCTGCAATTCCTCCCACAAATGCTGTAATCAGGTCTAACTTACTACGTTTTTTATTATCCATTCTTTCCAATCCCCATGATACTGCCATATACCTATATATTGTATTTTATGGCATCCTTACTCTTTACATATATTATTTGATTCTATATTATATAACCAATATTATATTTATTCCCACAACGACAACACGCCATACAGACATACTCATATGTCCATACAGCGACTTGCCCATAATATTTACTCTCTCATAGTTATGCTATATCAAGCGGATATTCGCAATCTGCTACGCTATTTGAGATATTTTATTTTAAATATGTCCATGGATTTACATATGTACCATTTAATCTGGCTGCAATATGAAGATGTACTCCATTGGACTGACCTGTCGTCCCCATAAGCGCTATTGTATCACCTTTATTGACAGTTTGTCCTACGGATACTAACAATTTTGAATTGTGCATATACACCGAATATAACCCATTGCCATGACTTATCCAAATCCAATTTCCAGCCGATGGATTTGATTCTGCAACTGCTACAACACCATTATCCACCGCATATATAGGGTCGCCTGAAACACCTGGTGTCCTTGCGCCTATATCTACTCCCTTATGAGGAACACCACCTCTTATTGGGTCGTCTATAACACCAAAATCAGAAGTAACTCTTCTTGATATTGTAGGCCACAGCCATGCTCCAGTTCCCACAACATCTCCCCCTAAAGAAGGCTTATTGTTCGCAGCGGCAGCAGCTTGCTGTGCAGCTAATTTCTTTTCCATCGCCTCAATCTCACCATCAAGAGCATCAATACTAGATGCAAGCTCCGTCTCTTTATTTTGTGCATTAGCAATCTGTGCATCAAGATTTTGCATCTCTTTCTGCTTTTCTGCCAGCATATACTCCATATCGGTTCTTTGCTGTTCAAGCGATGCCTTTAAATCGTCAAGTTCTGCATAATCATCCTCTAAGTCTTGTTTTGCAACTTTAATAAACTCTATTGTCGACTGATATCGTTCAAGCTGCTGTCTGTCATAGCTTGATATCTTTGTATAATATTCTGCTCGGTTCAATAATTCTCCCATACTGGTTGACTGAAGCAATGCAGCTAAAAAACTCTCTTCATTTCGCTCATACATATATTGAATCCTAAGCTTCATCATTTTGTACTGTTCGTCCGCGTCTTCTATGGCTATATCTAAATTAATCTGTGTTTCTTCTATCTCTTGGGTCAAACGTTCAATATTATTATTAACATCATATATTTGACCGTCAAGCTCCGACATAGCCTCGTCTAGTTTTGCGATATATTCTTTTGTAGTCTCTGATTGTTTCTTATAATTATCCAATTCTTCCTGAACATTTTTTCGTTCTTGTTCTTTTTGTTCTTTTTCGTTTTTGGCATCATTAATTTCACCACTTGTAATGCCATAAACATTACTAACATTTTTAATCGATAAAAAACAAGTAAAAACTGTAATTACAAGACAGAGAAATAGAGGTAACATCCTTAATCGAAGTAACTTTTTCATTCTATTACCAACCTTTCTTCTAATCCCGTTAAAGACTGTATATTGCCTATAACTAAACATTTGCATGTTTTCTAACAGCAAAAAAACTGCCCATCGCACCAATACCAATACCTAAACATATTCCAACAGGCGCAAGTATCTTAAATACATCACTGACATTCATAAATACTAAAATATTACTCAGTATTGAAAATCTATCAACTACAAATCCTATAATATTTTGATACATATACCAAAGAAATACAAGAGGAATAATAGAGCCAATAATTCCAATTGTTATACCCTCCACAAAAAAAGGAGCATTTACAAATGCATCGGTTGCACCGATAAATTTCATAATTGAAATCTCATCTTTACGTACAGTAATACCAATTACAATGGTATTTGTAATAAGGAATATTGAAACGGCAAGAAGTATAATAATAATTGCAACAGCCACATAACCAACTAATTTAGCAGCACTTGACAAACTGTTTGCTATAATTTCTGAACGCTTAACTCCTCGAACCCCCTCCAAATTCTCTAAATATGTAACAAGAGTTGCCTGCATACTGGCATCATTTAGATACACTTCATAGGAAGCTGAATTTGCAAGTGGATTATCATCTTTAAATCCTTCTGCCAATTCTGGATAGTCTTTAAAATACTCCACCCTATACTTTTCCCATGCTTCCTCAGCACTGGTAAAATGAATGTTTGACACCTCAACTCGCTTGCTGATAGTATCACCTAATTTGTTAATATCTGCCTGTGATAATCCTTCATCAAAAAACACAGTTACACAAATTTCACTCTCTGCATTTTTTACCATATACTCAAAATTTACCACTAGTGAATAAAGTATACCAAAAAGGAATATACATGCCGCTATTGTAGCAATTGATGCTAATGAAAAGAGACGATTTCTATATATATTCTTAAAACCATCCTTTATATGATAAAATATCGACCTAATCCTCATAGAAATAACCACCTTTTTCCATATCACTAATTATCTTGCCTTCGCTCATAGTGATTGTCCTTTTTTTCATATGTTGAACAATCTCCATATTATGTGTAACAACTAAAACGGTTGTACCCATCTTATTAATTTGACTGAGAATTTTCATAATCTCATTGGAGTTTGCAGGGTCTAAGTTACCTGTTGGCTCGTCACACAGCAAAATTGCAGGAGCATTGACAAGCGCTCTGGCAATTGCAACACGCTGCTGTTCGCCGCCTGACAGCTCGTTTGGATATGCTTTATACTTATCAAGCAACCCCACCATTGACAACATCGCAAGAACTCTGCTCTTAATCTTTCTTGATGGCGCTTCTACTACTTTCATAGCAAATGCTATATTTTCATATACATTGCGGTCTGGAAGAAGTCTGAAATCCTGAAATACAACGCCGATATCCCTTCTTAGATATGGAAGTTTCTTTCTTGTAACTTTATTCAAATACTTTTTATTAATATAAATTTTTCCAGCCGTTGGGTCTAGCTCTTTCAACAATAATTTAATCAATGTTGACTTGCCGGAACCACTCTTCCCAACTACAAATACAAACTCACCCTTTTGTACATGCAGGTCTATTCCATTAATTGCAGGTACGCCAGTGGTATAAGTTTTATTGACATTTTCTAAGATTATCATAAGTAATCCTCCATTAATACGTATCTTTACTATCCATATACTTCATGTACTCAACCACCATAAGCGCTATTTTAAATGTTATTGCATCGTCAAATACTCTCAAGTCAAGTCCTGTACCTTTTTGCAGCTTATCAAGCCTATACACCAGCGTATTCCTGTGAATATATAATTGTCTTGAAGTCTCTGAAACATTTAAACTATTCTCAAAAAACTTATTGATTGTTGACAACGTTTCATCATCAAATTCATCTGGAGATTTCCCGTCAAATATCTCCTTAATAAACATCTGACATAAAGGTATTGGAAGCTGGTAAATCAATCTTCCTATACCCAGTTTACTATATGCCACCACATTTTTATCGCTGTAAAATATCTTTCCGACATCCAGCGCCATTTTTGCCTCTTTATAAGACCTTGACACCTCTTTAATATCACTGACAATCGTTCCATATGCAATATGTACGGCGCTCATCGCCTCTGTGTTTAACATATCAACAATTACCTGAGCTGTTTTTTCTAAATCTTCATATGAATTTTTTTCTTCCACTTCTTTGACAAGAATAATATTCCTCTCGTCTACCGCAGTGATAAAATCCTTCACTCTTCCTGCAAACAGATTTTTCACTGTCTCTAAGGCATTTGTATCTTTTTCGTGCTTTGTCTCTATAATATAAACAACACGTTTCACATCTGTATCTATATGTAATTTTTCAGCTCTTGTATACATATCTACTCTCAACAGATTATCAAGCAGCAAATTCTTAATAAAGTTATCTTTGTCAAATCGTTCTTTATATGCTACTAAAAGGTTCTGAATTTGAAATGCCGCCAATTTTCCTAACATATACAAATCATCATTGCTTCCCTTCACTAAAAGAATATACTCTAAAGCTAACTCATCCATAACCTTAAAAAATTGACATCCATTTATCACTTGGCTCTCTGCTGGCGAATCAATAAATGATATCGCATCGGATATACAATTTTGATACTCATCAAATGTAGTTGCTGCTACCTTACCATCTGCATCCAGTACACATAAATCAACTCTTGATATTGACTTAAGCCCATCTAATGTTGTCTGTAGTATTTGATTAGAAATCATGTGAACAGTTCTCCTTTTTACTGTAATTATGATTTTTCACATTAACATTGTAATGCAAAACGAATAAAAAAAAAAGAGGAAATGTACATTTTCAATACATTTCCTCAAAATTTACATAATTTTACACTTAAAAAATCAAACACTTCGCTGTAAATAACGGGCATTTGACCCTTGTAACTATTCTTGCTTGCAAAAATAAATTAATGTGTAATAATCTGCTCTGTTTCTTTATCAAATACATGAAGTCTTGCAACGTCCATCGCAAACTTAACTGTGTCGCCAGGACGAGCTGGTGTACGTGGATTAACCTTAGCAGTACATGTAACATCAGCAATATCATAATGCAAGTTTACTTCAGCACCAAGCAATTCATATACTTTAACTTGAGATTCAAATGTTGTTGTTGAATGTTTTGCAATAAACTCATCATCATCTTTGATATCTTCTGGACGAATACCAACAATAACAGTCTTTCCAGCATAACCACCATCAAGAATAGCTTTACTCTTTTCTGCTGGCAATGGAATTGCAACAGTATCGCTCATCTTCAAAGTAACGCTAGCACCATTAGCAATTACTTGAGCATCAACAAGGTTCATCTGTGGAGAACCAATAAATCCAGCAACAAACACATTGTTTGGTGTATTATAAAGATTTTGTGGTGTATCAACCTGCTGAATAATACCATCCTTAAGAACAACGATTCTTGTACCAAGTGTCATAGCCTCTGTCTGGTCATGTGTAACATAGATAATTGTTGTTTGAAGTCTCTGGTGGAGCTTTGAAATCTCAACACGCATCTGAACTCTCAACTTAGCATCCAAGTTTGAAAGAGGCTCATCCATGAGGAATACCTTTGGACTACGAACAATCGCACGTCCCATAGCAACTCTCTGTCTCTGACCACCTGAGAGAGCCTTTGGCTTACGGTCAAGCAAATGTTCAATATCAAGAATCTTAGCTGCTTCATGTACTGCCTTGTCAATTTCTCCCTTAGGAACTTTTCTTAACTTCAAAGCAAATGCCATATTATCATAAACAGTCATATGTGGATACAAAGCATAGTTCTGGAATACCATCGCGATATCTCTATCTTTAGGCTCTATATCATTAACAAGCTTATCTCCAATCCATAATTCTCCTGAGCTAATCTCTTCAAGACCTGCAATCATACGAAGAGTTGTTGATTTACCACAACCAGAAGGTCCTACGAAAATAATAAATTCCTGGTCTGCAATATCGAGATTAAAATCCTTAACAGCAACAAATCCGTTAGGATACACTTTACATACGTTTTTAAGTGACAAACTAGCCATTCTATAATATCCTCCTAAATTAATATAATCGTACATTCCTGCACTTTCAATATGTTAACTATACACTAAATTCATTTTCAATACCATATATCAAATATACAAATTAATTTTCCTTTTTTGTGGCATATTTACCACGATATATAATTTCATGTGAAAATTGTACAAATTCCGTGTTTTCTTCTTAACATTTTTAACAAATACATTAGAATATTTTAAAAAATAAACAAATTTTAAAATAATTTAAAAAACTCTTGCATTATTTTGCACATAAGACTATAATAATTATAGACATTTAAGTAATTTAATTTATTAAAGTTTTAGAAAGGTGTGGTTATTATTATGGATATTGTTTCTTTATCTATTTCTCGCAGTATGGCTAATGTTCAAAATGATGTTCAGATTGCCATGCTCAGCAAAAGTTTAGACAATTTGGAGACCACAGGTGAGGGTATTCAGAAGATGATGGAAGCTTCTGTAATGCCATACTTGGGTCAGAATATAGATATTTCACTTTGATTATTTTTCTTATATTTTTCCTTTCTCATTTTCTTTTCAGTGGTTTTACCACAAAAAACTCCCTCTTGTAATATACAAGAGGGGGATTTTTTTACCTATATTCATCTATAAAAATAAATCATCTCTATGGCTGAATCTTTTTAACCATTTCTTTATTTAACAACTATAAATATATTGTCATCAGCATTTCCGACACCACCATATATATAATAATAACCACAATTGTTACAATATAAGGCACTGTTGCAAATTGTTCATTATTATATGAAGCAACACCAAAATGATTTTGATACCGAATCATATTATATTTACCATTGCGTTTAGCCATATAATCAATAATTAACTTTGTCAGCACACCACCTACTACTGCCATACCAATAAGTGAAATAATGCTGATATTAATATTTTCTGCATTGACTTTAAAAACCTCAAAAATTTTAGTCATCGTTATCGAATACGTATTAAATGCAAAATGAGCTAACATCGACGACCACATAGAACCTGTTGCTTCCACAAGGTAAGCAAACACAACCCCCATAACAACAGCATAGCAAAATTGATTAATATTAAGATGTGCTGCACCAAAAACAATAGCACTAAATATAGCAGCGCCTACAATGCCATTTCTTCTATATGAATGATAAAATAATCCTCTAAATATAAATTCTTCTGTCAAAGCAGGAATAACTGCAATCAATAATACTTGAAACAAAAAAGGATATGATGTCAACTCTGAAATGGAGCTTGCCGCATAATTTCTAAAAATTAATGTAGTAATAAAATTTAATATCAATGTTATTGGAACCAATAAATACCCTACTGCTAAAGAAAGCAGTATATCCAAAGGTTTAATTTTTCGATAGGGAATACACCTATATACATTTATCTTAAACTTTGCAATATATACCCCTGCTGGAAGTAACAACATTAATTGACTGATAATAATTGAAGCATAATATGGCACATATATTCCATTTGCATTTATCCAATACGATAAAATCAACGTGCCAAAAAAATAAAATAACATTAAACAAGGAAAAAAAATGTTAATCCTTCTGCACATATCAAACCTATGCCCTTCCATTACTATTTGCAAACAATAGCTTCTACCTCAAGTAATACATCTTTTGGCAATCTTGCCACTTCTACACAAGAACGTGCTGGAAATGGCTCTTTAAAATATTGTTTATAAATCTCATTAATCTTGCCAAAATCATTCATTTCTTTTATAAATACGGTGGTCTTAATAATATTTTCCACCTTTGCGCCTGAAGCTTCAACTAAATTACAAAGATTTTTAAACGCTTGATTTGCCTGAGCCTCAACACCGCCTTCAACAATTGCTCCCGTAGATGGCTCCACCGGAATCACACCGGACGTAAATACCATTCCATTGACTTCAATTGCCTGTGAATAAGGTCCTATTGCTGCTGGCGCCTTATCTGTACTGATAACTTTTTGCATATTTCCTCCAATCTGCCGCCCTGCGACAACTAATATTATCAAATACTGCTTTTAAATGAAACATATCCCATCTTAAATACAATATTTATAACAAACTATAAAAAATTATACGCTACTTTTTATTTAAAATCAATCGTTCTTTAATTTTATACTGTCTTTTTCTATTGTGATTAAGCCTTCCTTAAGAAGCCTGCCAACTCCTCGTTTAAACGCATTTTTACTCATATTAAAATGTTTTTTTATCAGCTCTGAATCGCTTTTATCTGTAAATGGTATACTTCCATTCTGTTCTTTTATAACTTCATAAATCAATTTTGAATCTTCTTCCATTTGTATATATGCCTTTTGACGAATACTTATCATTATTTTGCCGTCATCCCGCACTTTTGAAACGCGCCCATAGATAACATCGCCTACATTAATATTTCCATATATCTCATCTTTGGGAATCATTCCATAATACTTGTCATCTATTGCAACAAATATTCCATATTCTGACTTAATCTCTATAACTGTTCCACTCACAGCGCTGTCTTTTACATACATATGATTTGCAGACAGCATATTATAGACACGCATAGTTGCGGCAAGTCTGTTGCTTTTATCAATATATAATCCAACAAGATACGTCTTTCCTTCACTGACATGTGTTGTCTGTTCCTTAAAAGGCAAAAACAAATCTTTTTCTAATCCCCAGTCAAGAAAAGCGCCAATCTTCCCAACTTGTGATACTTTTAATTTTGCAAGCTGTCCTAATTGAATAAATGGCTCTTTTGTTGTGGCAATTAATCTGTCACTTGAATCTCTATAAACAAAAACCTCCAATGCATCTGAAATCTCAATATCTTCAGGAACCATTTTTTTCGGAAGCAAAATGCGTTCTTCCTTTGTTCCGAGATATACGCCAAAATCCACTTTCTTCACTACATTAAGGCATTGCTTTTTACCTAATTCTATCATTCATTTCTCCATTTCTATCTGTATCTATATTTTTATATTGCTTGCAAATTTACCAATCTAATCAGAGGCTTTCCATAAAAATAAGTTCATTTATAAAATTTATTTATGTAATTACATCATTCCAACAAGGTAAAAAAGTCCCTCGCAAAATGCGAGGGACTTAGCTGGGCTTGAGGGACTCGAACCCCCAGAATGCTGGAATCAGAATCCAGTGCCTTACCATTTGGCGAAAGCCCAATGCGGTAACAACAAATGGATTATACAACAGGATTTCTTTAAATGCAAGTATTTTTTTATTTTTTTGCTATTATTGCTTTTTTTGATATCATGATATTATAAGCAAATAGATTGCTAATATCCGCTTTGACCACAATTATAGAAGAATCATTATTTTTAAAGCGTATTGGGATACCCCATCTTATCAAGTTCATTTTTTACGAGTTCTATATCTTCTATTTTACTATTTAAACTTTTCACCATCTCTAGCGTCAACGACTCTCCATTGTACACTTTTTCCACTATATCCAGTGGTATATTAACCTGATAATACCATTCACAAAATTCAACATATTTTTGTGGATTTCCATCCAATATATCAAGCATTTCTGCTGAACCATCTTCCTGTGTACCAGCCATGTCTGACCGACTCCATTTTCCATCCTTTGTTTTCCAAATACAAAATGTACTTTTTATATATTCTAAAGACTTCTCTATAAACGCATGGAATACATCTGGCAAACCTTGCGTTATCTCTTTCATTTTAAGAATATTCTCTCTCTCCTTATCAGCGTCTTTTTGCCACTGTATATCACCATCATCATCGATTGTGTAATATATCTCATTATCATAAGAGCAATTATCAAACCCATTAATTACACATCCATCTGGACAAAACAAAATCATCATATTACTGTTGCATCCACTTTTCACACTTCCGCAGCCATTAA
Source organism: uncultured Eubacterium sp. (assembly GCA_947088865.1). Classification (GTDB taxonomy): domain Bacteria; phylum Bacillota; class Clostridia; order Lachnospirales; family Lachnospiraceae; genus Lachnospira. Next base: position 128,202 of record CAMUHY010000007.1, read on the forward strand.
TCAGTTCAAATACTTCTTCATTATCACTCCAATTAGGGTCATAAAAATAATAACGAAATTCCTTTTTTCTGCACATTACAATTTCTAATGCTGCAATCCCTTTACAAACTTGACGTAAATCCTCAATATCAAGCATACTCGATAAATCTTTTGTTAAACTCATAAAAATCCTCATTTCTGCGCTGCTTTCTTGCGCAAAAAACAAAATAAAACATTTTTATTTTGTTTTTACAACTTTGTGTCAAGCAACGCGAAGACACAAAGTGTTAGTTAAATTTTATTTAACTTGTGAAATAATTTATTTTTCACACTATCCTCCATTCTGAAGTGTAGCAGTTGAAATAATGTAATCACAATCCCACTAGCTTTAAACGATGAGTAATTCACTTTTTGTAAATTCAACCTAATTTGTGACGCTTTTTTACAAATCATAAGTTTTAAGTATTGGAAAACCCTCTTTATACTTTTTTACTATAAAATGATTGTTTTTTGCATAATCATATATTATTTGACCTAACTCATTATCAACTAATGCTTTCATCGTCTCTATATCCACTTTATTGATAGCAGGGCATGTTGGCGTCAAAGCAATCACCCATTGATTATCTTTTTCCATAATCCGAAGCGGCCATATTTTACAATCAAATGGCTTATCCTCGTCCGATAACATACATCCCTTCTTTAAATCAAGAAAACTGCAAGGTACTTCCTCGTCTGGATTATTGGTCTTATATTGATTATCCAATTTCATTCTGCCATAACTGCCCTTTTTATCCTTTTCAATCACAAATAGCTCATTCTTATCTTTTCCACCATTGTAATCTTTTTTTCTTAATTTTTCCACTATATCCACTGGAAATAATGGTGTTTCCCACAAACTTTGCCTTCTAAATGAACAACAAAACTTACAGTCTGCACACGTTTCTTTTTTTAAAACTTTACTTAACATATTTATACTCCCGTTGAAATAACCAATTCCCCCCATTTATGCCTTTGCAGCATTGAAGTGAGGGACTTCTTTGATGAGGTTAAACTTTTATATAAGCATGATATTTTTTTAATAATGTTTTTGGTCGATAGGACATTTTAGCTCGCCTTAGCCCTTCAATATTAATATCTTCTTCCCTGTTTAACCATTTTATTCCACGAATATTTTTGGCAAACATATTATTGATAACGGCATATCCGCCATTTAGAGCAAACTCACCAATAGATTTTTCAAAATGCACATCTGCCACATCGGAATTTATCTTTGAAGCAATTGTCATAGCGCAAGGTTTTCCATTTGCATATACAATACCACCCATTAAATTCAACTGCTCAAAATAATACAATGCCTCTTTAATTTCTCTGTATTCTATTCTCTGCGATTCATCCTTTTGGTCGATATGGTCATAATACCATCGGTCTGCTACACGCTCCGCTTTCTCCCAGTTGCACTCACCTAATTCCTGATACTCCCAATTATCATATGTTCTTATAAACTTTGACACATGATTTTTCTTTTTGTGAAATGCTTTGCCGCTCAAATCAGCAAGTTCTTGCCGAAGATAAATATAATCACTATCTCCCTCGTCGGATTCAAAAACAAATTGACCTGGCATATATTTTTCAAGCGCCTGCTTTTGCTCTTCTGTCAAAAATGCAAACTGCAAATTTTCGCCTCTTTCAATGGCATCCTTTTCAATAGCCAAAAGAGCTTTTTTGCAGTCTGTTTTCCCCAATGGAAATGTATAGCCGCATCTTGTGCCTGTTCCGTTATATTTTCGGATAAATGCACCTTTGTAATCTGTAATTTCAATATTATATTTATCTCTCAATAAAAAAATATTGGCAAATGAAACATCACTTCCCATCATATCCTCATTTGCCACAATATTTCTAATCCAATCCCCATCGCTGATTTCTGGTTTTTTCCATCGAAGCACTTAAAAATCACCTTGCCTTTCCAATAGATGTAAACGAATAGCTACTCCATTATACCACTTATACGCTATTTCAATATATATTTTTGCCAAGTTTATAATAAATTCACTGACGACTTTTTTCAGCTTATTGTAACATATTACATTTTATGGTACAATAGCTGCAATTACGTTGTATAATTGGAGGCTACTATGAACAAAAAAAATATCCTTTTCATTTTAACAGGTGTATTAATTTTAATTCTTCAGTTTAATGTTAAAATAGGAACTATCTACATTGATTTATTTAATGATACAATTGCTTTTATCCTTATTATTATTGGAGGTTTACCTCTCAGTAATCGAAATGTTGAATTTAAAAAAGCACGAAATATTATGATACTGGGATTGATTCTTACTATTCTTGGGCAAATTTTTAGCATCTATAACTCCATTAAAGGAGGCAATGATATCATAGCTATCTATACAGGTTTTTCTACTATCGCTGGAATTTATTTTACTTATTATTTTAATGAAGCCCTTGTATTGGAATCACAATTTCAAGAAAAATTGGCTGTAACACGTTCTTTTAAATTAATATGGGCTATTTTAGGTATATTAATGTTTTGCAACTTTCTTGCCATTATGTCTGGAAAAAATATGATAATTATTATAGTTCAAGCCATTACTGTAATATACGCCATTTACTATTGCTCTGTTGTCCTTACAGGCTGTAAGCAATTATATATGGAAGGACTCCCAACAAAACATATGATGAAATAGATAATACATCTTACCTATTTGTGCCGAAGCGTCACAAATAAGGCTGCAACAATAGAAAAAACTGCTAAAGCAGTTTTTTCTATTATATGATTCTTACACTACGCTTCGGAATGGAGAGTATTATGAAAAAATTAGAAATTATTATACGTCCAGAACGCTTAGACGATTTAAAGGCCATTTTAAACGAACATGATTCTCATGGACTTATGATTACAAACATCATGGGCTACGGAAGCCAACGCGGTCACAAACAAACATATAATGGAATTGACTTTGATGGTAATCTATTGCCAAAAGTAAAAGTTGAATCGATTGTCTGTGATGATGTCGTTGAAGATATTATTAACAGCATCATTGACAAAATCAACACAGGCGTCTATGGCGACGGAAAAATATTTATTTATGATGTCTACGATGCTGTGAGAATCCGCACAGGGGAACGCGGTACAGACGCTCTATAATCTACTTTTAATCTATATCATCATTTTCATTGTCACTGTTTTTATTATCCTTATCATTTTCAGGATTATTTAAGTTATTATATACATCGGCAGTATTACTATTTTTTGCATAAATCAAAAATACTCTTGATAATATAAAACTATTGACATACAGTGACAATGGAATGGTAACAATAAAAGCTGTCCAGAAATTAATTGTAAATATAATAAGCCCGCCATTGATAAATACCATTATAATCGTTTGCAAAAAATGATGCATACATAAAATAACTGCGTTTTTCATAATAGCAACTACTTTATTCTCAAACTTAGCAAGCATTGGAAATACATACAATACAGTAGCACATAAAACCAAACACATTCCCAACGCTGCAAACATAAGAATCCTTGCAAATGTATTCCCTTCATTTACAGCCCACATATGACATATTCTTACATCTGTAATAAGCAAAAATCCTAACACAATAACTGTCAGTTCAATAATAATGCTCTGCTTTAAGTTCTGTTTCCACGATTTTATAAAATCCCTAAATACATACCCTTCTTCATCACGAACCAATTTCATCCCAACATAATATGCAGCCGTTATTGAAGCACCAGCAGTAATTAACGGTATGCTAAATAAAATCAATAAAAACTCTAAAATAAAAAAATCGCCTGCTTTTGACAACGTTCTAAATAACTTTCCATTAATGCTAAACATAAAAATCTCCATTCCGAAGCGCAACCACTTACATTCATAATGTTTTGATTATACTGTATACGGCATAAAATGAAAAGTTTTTTCTCTCTTTTTATGAAACCATTTTTATTAAATATTTATAAAAATATACTTATTGTCTAATAATTATGTTAAAATAATCAAAGCAATACAATGACATTAATCATTGCTATATAAATTTTTGCCTAATAGGAGGGCGCAAGCATATGTCTTTTCAATTATTTAAAAAACCTATGCCTAAAGAACGAAAAACGTTATTTAAAGAATTAAGTTTTACTGAAAAAATATCATATATATTTGAATATTATAAATTTCATTTTTTAACTATCATTATATCCGCATTCATTATTGGCAGCTTTGTCTATTTTTATATTCAAAATAATTACGATTCTGTGTGTTACATTGCTGTAATTGATGGAAAAATAACAGGATATGACGACCGCACCGATGCCATTACACAAGGCTTTACAAAACATCTTGGAATTGACGGAAAAAAACAGCGCGCAGAGATTGATTATAATTACTCCCTTATTGTGCAGCCAATGGACCAAGAAGCCGAAGTGAGCCGTTCCAAACTTTATATATTATCCTCTACGGGTTCTATTGATGGATTTATGGCTAATCCAGATTATATTACTTATTTTTCAACCGATATTGAACCTTATTTTATGGATTTAACAACCATTTTATCACAGCAAGAACTCTCAAAAATTGGAGAGGAAAATATTGTTTACTACACAAAAAAAGATGGTACTCGTATTCCTGTTGCAGTTAATTTACAACATACAAAGATAAAATCCGAAACTAATTTTACTATGGACAATCCTTGTTATGGCGTTGTTGTCTCTGCAAAAAATCCTGAAAATGCAACCGAATTTATCCGATATGCGTTTTCTCTGTAATCAAATACTCGCTGTAAGCAACAGGTATTTGACCCTTGTGTCATTTGTCAAATATCCATGTAAATATGGCTATTTTCCTCATTGCCTGTGGAACAAATAAAAGAATGATATAATATAAACTCTTGGGCTTCACCATATGGTGTAAAGCCCAATTTTTCTGCCAAACCAACAGAGGGAATGTTATCTTTTTGCACACATATAAACAGTTCTTCTAAAAACAATTCTTCCTTTGCATATTTAATAACTGCTTTTGCTGCCTCATACGCATATCCTTTATGCTGATAATTCTTTCCAATCACATATCCTAATTCCTGCCGCAATATCCCATCAATTTGCCTGTTTTCTATTCCAACTCTGCCAATAAGCTCTTGTGTTGATTTTTCATAGATAAGCCACAATCCATATTGATAAAAAGCATACATATTTTTAATATAATTTTTAGTAAATTCAAGCTCTTTTTCATAAGAATATAAAGGCTCCAAATAAGGGCAATCCGAAAGCGTATCATATAATTTACATAAATCTTTAACATCCTCTAATTGTATCTCTCTTAACAAAAGACGATTGGTATTAGCAACCACAAATGGCGTATGTGTATACCTTGCATAGATAAGGCGCATATAATTATACGTAACATATAAATCAGCAATAATATAAGGTATCTTTCCCCTATAATCTTCTCCAAATCCAACACAAAATATATTTTTTTCTTCCATATTGACTATATTTAAACGCGTGGTTATTACAAGACTATCATTTAATATCCCCTTCAAAATATCCATAAATATATTACTATTATCCAAATCATTTTTTATATCAAGTTGGTGTACATTTATTTTATTGCGATTCATTTTGTAAACAAAAGCATTGTAATCTTTTTTTGCTTGAGGAAACTTTTTAAAAATATCCGTTGAAACATAAATTTGTTTTAACATAAAAATAACCATACCTTTCCATAACTTTGAATTTAATGAACAGCACACTGTTTTATATATAGACATAAATTGCCAACTACGCAATCCCTATTTGTGAACTTTTCCATAGATAGGAATCCATTTCCAGTTTGACAATTTTTCACATATCATATACAATATTACAATATTATTTTTTGAAAGGAAAAGCAATGGAAGAACAAAATCCAATCGTAACATTTACAATGGAAGACGGTAAAGTGATGAAAGCTGAGCTTTATCCAGAAATAGCTCCTAATACCGTCAATAATTTTATATCTCTTATTCAAAAAGGATTTTATGATGGACTTATATTCCACCGTATTATTTCTGGTTTTATGATTCAAGGAGGCGACCCAAACGGCACTGGAATGGGTGGTCCCGGATATTCGATTAAAGGGGAATTTAAACGCAATGGCTTTAGAAATAATTTAAAGCATACAAAAGGCGTACTTTCTATGGCTCGTTCTGGCAATCCGAACTCTGCTGGCTCACAATTTTTTATTATGCACGAAAATGCTCCTCATCTTGATGGTGATTATGCTGCATTCGGCAAATTAATTGAAGGTGAAGATACATTAAATGATATTGCTTGTGTTCCAACAGACTGGGAAGACCGCCCGCAAAAACCACCTGTAATGAAATCTGTAACCGTTGAAACGTTTGGCGTAGAATATCCAGAACCAAAAACACTTTAATATATGAATAAAAAATAAGTAACTTAAAAAGGCTGCTGCAAAGTTAAATTATTCTACAAAATATAACAGTACTATTATAATGTACCACTATTTGTATGAAAAATTGATTTTACAACAGCCTTTTAATATTTTACCTATTTTTCATTGTTATTTTCTATTTTTCGTTCTGTTTTTCTTGTTCTTATATATGTATCCTCACGTCTGCCTATACGAATATTATCCCCTGCATACGTACTGCTGCTCACCGTCATATGCGCTCGCGAACTGCGAAGCATAAGCATGATAACAAGGGCTGTAACAACAATTGCAATAATGAATTTAATCAATATATCATCACACATACCTTGAACAAATCCAACGCCTTTTGCAAATAAAAGTGCATCCCCTACCATTATAAGAAGAAGTGACAATAGAAAGGTACTGACTGCTGCCAATATACATTTTTGCATACTTATTGGTCTATCTGCAACAATCTTTCCTGTCTGTCCATTAATCATAAATTGAAAATCTTTGCTGTTATATCGGCAATTTAAAAGCCATACAGGTATCATAATATATTCAACACTTTTTTTCATCTTATTAATATGATTGCTTACAACATTGACATGTGAATACCCTGTTATGGTATCTTTTGTTATATCCGTAATATATTTATCAATTCGCTTTTCTACATGTGGTCTCATCTCCTCTGCTGTGACACTATACCGCTCTGATAGATAACCAGACATATATTCCATCGAAAATGGCTTCAGCTCTTCATAATGAAATGGCTCCAATTTGTCCATAACATTATCTTCCATATTTTTTGAAGCATCCGCTGGCACTTTCTTGAACTCTGCTGTGACATCTCTATATACATGATACTCTTTATGATACGTTATCTCATATTCGCCCTTTCTCTCAACATTCACAATTTCTGCATTGGCGGTCATTTGAGACTGTGCATTGTAATCATACAGCCAGTAAGGCACATATAACCCTGATATCTTTTCTATGGTCGCCTTATCTTTTAATTCTTTGGGCGTCAGTACTCCTTTTTTTATCCACTCTCTATACTTTTGCTGCGCTTCCTCTTTGTTCATCTTAAATGGAATAATTCTTTGCGGCTTATATACTCCCTGAATCTGCTCTCCTACAAGAGATGGGTTACCGCAAAATGAACAGATTGTCGCTGCTGTAAATTCATCTGTAACTAGTTCTGCACCACAGCTTTTACAATGATACAATTTCATCTCAACAGTATTTTCTTGCTCTTGATTAGCAGTTATATCCATCGAGTTATCCGTTTCCATTGTTTCAATATCTTTCGTATTGCCGCACTGTAAACATTTTAACTTTTGGCTTGCACTGTCAAACTCCATTATACCACCACAAGAAGCACATTTATACGTTATTGGCATAATCTTAAACCCCTTCATAATTTATTCATATTTCTTTTAATTTAAATTAACACAATCAACATCATTTCTTCACTTTTGGCACATATACTTAAAGAGAATTAAACATGTTTACAAGTTAAATACTTTTTCATAATTTGAGTTGTTAGTAGACAAACAGCTCGCCTCCCTCTTTCATCGTCCACATAAGTGGACGGTGTTTTTTTATGCACAGAGATGCGTGAAAAAATTTGCTGCTTTGCAACATGCACCCCTGCGCGGCAAACAGGAGGAAAGTTTTTCTCTACTTGATTAATTAAAACATCTACTCCATTATAAAAATATAAATAATTTTCTCTAGTATAGAACCAACTAATATAAAACCTTAAGATATTTATAATCTTTCTATAAAAAACGATGCCACCATCATTACAATTCCTACTACTGTTAAAATAATCCCTATCTTTTTATCTCTAACATATTTTGGCTCTTCCAAGTTTTTCCTATCTCTTTGGTCATAAAACAGATTAAATTGATGTTTTGCATTCACTATCTTTACAATTCCTATAAAAGTAACAACAAAACCAATTAAAAACACCATAAACCCTAAAAAAGGCCAATAGGATGAACCTGCATGAGCTTCTGAGTCATAAAAATCAATGTCCATAAAAATCCTCCATTTTAAAACAGCATAAACTTTAAAATATATACATCTAAATATTTTCTTAAATAAAGTATAAAACATTTCCAAAATAAATGCTATTAATTTTTTTATGTTATACTTTTTTTTTGCAATCAAATAAGGTATAATGTTATAGAATCATCGTGGTTGTACATAGTGGAATTTTTCACAACCACAAATTATTAGAATATTTTTATGGGAGGTATTATTTATGTTGACAACAGCAACAGATATGTTAAACAAGGCTCGACAGGGAGGTTATGCCGTTGGACAGTTTAATATTAACAATCTTGAATGGACAAAGGCTATCCTTCTCACAGCACAGGAAATGAACTCACCTGTTATTCTTGGTGTTTCTGAGGGTGCAGGAAAGTATATGGCAGGTTTTAAAGTTGTTGCAGATATGGTAAAAGCTATGATTGAAGAGCAAAATATCACGGTTCCGGTTGCACTTCATCTTGACCATGGCACTTATGAAGGCTGCTATAAATGTATTGAAGCTGGTTTTTCTTCAATTATGTTTGACGGTTCACACTATCCAATCGCTGAAAATGTTGAAAAGACAAAAGAACTTGTTAAAGTTACCAGAGAAAAAGGAATGTCTCTTGAAGCTGAAGTTGGTTCTATTGGCGGTGAAGAAGACGGTGTTATCGGTCAAGGCGAATGTGCTGACCCAGATGAGTGCAAAGCAATTGCTGACCTTGGTGTAGACATGCTTGCTGCAGGTATTGGCAATATTCATGGCAAATATCCTGAAAATTGGGCAGGACTCAGCTTTGAAACACTGGAAGCAGTCAAAGAAAAAGTTGGAATGATGCCATTAGTTTTACATGGTGGTACTGGTATTCCAGAAGATATGATTAAAAAAGCCATTTCTTTAGGCGTGGCAAAGATTAATGTAAATACAGAGTGTCAGCTTTCATTTGCCGCTGCTACAAGAAAATATATTGAGGCTGGCAAGGACCTTGAGGGAAAAGGATTTGACCCTAGAAAGCTCCTTGCACCAGGTGCTGAAGCAATCAAAAATACAGTGCGTGAAAAAATCACTCTTTTTGGTTCAGCCGATAAAGCCTAAAACTGATTAAATAGGGAGTACACAATTTCATGGGTAAAGATATAGAAAATCCTAACGAAGAAGAAATTATCAATGTACACTTACTAGAGGATTTTGATGAACCAGACGATAATTTTGAAGACCTTGAAAATCCCATAGATGATGGATTTTTTATTGAAGATGAAATACTAGACGAAGAAAATATTGATTTTTATGAAGAACCTGAGGATACCCAAGAAGATGCTGATGAAGTGTTTGAGAAAAAAGAACATAATAAACGCGTAGGCAATATCATAAGGCGTACTATACTTATCATTTCCATTGCTATATTCTGCTTTTCTGCATATAAGCTTTTAGGCATATTATTAGAGTACAAACAAGGAAATGATATCTACAAAAGTATTGCAAATAATGTAGAAAATAATAATGATGACTTTGAAGGCAATATTAATGGCGAAGATATTGTTGTTCCATTTAAATATGACCATAATGCTCTTTTAGCAATTAATCCCGATGCATTAGGCTATATTTATGTTCCAAGTATTGATTTAAGACTTCCATTTGTTCAAAGCCATGACAATGAAGAATATCTGTCTACAACGATTAACGGCGTGACAAATTCTAATGGCTGTCCGTTTTTAGACTGCAATATAACAGGTGGGATGTCTGCTATGCACTTAATTATTTATGGACATACGCTTTATAGCAATGAAATGTTTTCTAAATTACATAGTTACAGTAGTTCAGATTTTTATTCTTCTGAGGACAATGATAAATTTTTTATATACACGGAAGATAAATTAAAAGAATACCGTATATTCAGTGTCAATTACAATGAACCTATCAGTGCTACTTTTAGCTATAATTTTTCTTCACAATCTAGTATGAGAAATTATGCACAGACGCAAAAAGAGTTGTCTATCTATTCAACACCTTATGATGTCAGTGAGGCAACACAGATTGTATCTCTTGTAACATGTGCAGATGGCGGTAATACACGACTTGTTGTTCAAGGAGTATACGTTGGGGAAACTACTATATCGGATTAAGTTTAAGACAATCAAATTTGCATAAATTTTATTTGTTCTTACCACATTTTTACTAAAATAAACTTAATTATTTAATTTAATACAAAAAAACACTTGCATTATAAGTTGTTTTGAGTTATTTTAATTAAAAGCGACTAACGTCGTAATTTAATAGTAGAACAAAGGCGTTCCAATTATTTTAATTTGTTTTAGGATAATGGGATGCCTTTTTTGATTGTACTATTAAAATATTTTCTACATAAATAATAGAAAGGGATGGAAAAATATGAGTGAAATTTTCAATGTTGCTGACATTTTTGGTCAAAATGTATTTAACGATGCTGTTATGAGAGCGCGCCTTCCAAAAAATGTCTATAAAAATCTCAAACTTGCCATATCTGGTGAAAAGGAGCTTGTGCTTGCCGATGCTGATGTCATTGCCAATGCTATGAAGGATTGGGCTATTGAAAAAGGCGCTACCCATTACACACATTGGTTTCAGCCATTGACTGGAACAACTGCTGAAAAACATGATTCCTTTATTTCTGCGCCTAAAGAAGACGGAAAAATTCTTATGGAGTTTTCAGGAAAGGAATTGATTAAAGGTGAACCTGATGCTTCTTCTTTCCCATCAGGCGGACTTCGAGCTACATTTGAAGCACGTGGATATACGGCATGGGATTGCACATCTCCTGCTTTTATCCGAGAAGATGCCACTGGTGCAACACTTTGCATTCCTACGGCATTCTGTTCTTATACAGGTGAAGCGCTCGACCAAAAGACCCCTCTTCTTCGTTCAATGGACGCTATCAATGAACAGTCCCTTAGAATACTTCGCTTATTTGGAAATACAACGTCCAAAAAAGTCACACCATCTGTGGGGGCAGAACAAGAGTATTTTATTGTTGACCGAGCAAAATATCTTCAAAGAAAAGACTTGATATTTTCTGGTCGTACCTTATTTGGCGCTATGCCACCTAAAGGTCAAGAGCTTGAAGACCACTATTTTGGCGCTATTCGTGACAGAATTGGCTCTTTTATGAAAGATGTCAACAAAGAATTATGGAAATTAGGTGTTACGGCTAAGACCCAGCATAATGAGGTTGCACCTGCACAGCATGAATTAGCTCCAATATATGCACAGTGCAATACTGCCACAGACAATAACCAACTTACAATGGAATTGCTTAAAAAGGTTGCTTACCGACATAATCTTGTTTGTCTTCTCCATGAAAAACCATTTGATGGCGTAAATGGTTCTGGCAAGCATAACAATTGGTCACTTACTTCAGATGATGGCATTAATCTTTTGGAACCTGGCAAAACACCTCATGAGAATATTCAATTCCTTCTTGTACTTGGCGCTGTTATGAAAGCCGTTGACACCCATGCTGACTTACTGCGTGAATCCGCATCAGATGTTGGTAATGACCATCGACTTGGCGCAAACGAGGCACCTCCTGCAATTATTTCCATGTTTGTAGGCGAACAGCTTGAGGACGTTATTGAGCAGCTTATTGACAAAGGGGACGCTACCAGCTCAATCCAAAAAGGAAAATTAAAAACGGGCGCTTCTGCACTTCCCGATTTCAACAAAGATGCAACGGATAGAAACAGAACTTCTCCATTTGCATTTACAGGCAACAAATTTGAGTTTCGTATGGTAGGTTCTTCTGATTCCATCGCTCCTGCCAATGTTGTACTCAATACAATTGTTGCTGAAAGTTTTAGAGAAATTGCGGATGAACTTGAAAAGGCAGATAATTTTGATATGGCTTGCCATGATATGATTAAAAAGTTGTTTACAAATCATCATAGAATTGTTTTTAACGGCAATGGATATTCTGATGATTGGATAGAAGAAGCTGAAAGACGCGGACTTCCTAATATTACATCTATGGTTGATGCCATTCCTGCTCTTATCACAGACAAAGCAGTAAAATTATTTGAAAGTTTCGGCGTATTTACAAAAGCCGAATTGGAATCTCGTGTTGAAATTCAATATGAGGGTTACTCAAAAGCAATTAATATTGAAGCTCGAACCATGATAGATGTTGCTGGCAAACAAATTATACCAGCCGTTATCTCTTATTCAACAGAACTTGCTAATTCTGTACTGGCAGTTTCAAACGCTGGTGCTGACGCTAGCGCACAAAAAGAATTGTTAAACGATGTTTCTGCATTATTAAAGGATATGAAATCTGCACTTGCAACTCTTATTGATGTCACAGAAAAAGCTGGAAATATCACAGACGCAAGCGAACAGGCAAAATTTTACAGAGATACCGTAAAAACTGCCATGACACAATTACGAACACCTGCTGATAAACTTGAAATGATGGTTGATAAAAAATTCTGGCCATTCCCATCCTATGGTGATTTGATGTTTGAGGTGTAGGATTTTGATTGGAAATGATGTGTTTAATGATTCATTTAATATTTAAGAATTTATGATTGCTTCATTGTTTTAAGGTTCATCGTTTGGATTTTATTCCCGCGAGCAATGAGCCAAGTGCCGTGCTTGCACGAGCATAAAGTCAGCAAGCTGACTTGGCGAATGCCGCGAGGGTCAAAGACCCCGTTGCTTGCAGCGGGGTCTTTGATTTTTTAAATTTAATAATTTAAAATATGTTTTATATTTTTAAGATATAAATAATTTTTATAGAAATGCTCTAAATACCTGTCAATTATGATTTTTATCATAGTTTATAAAGTATTTAGAGCATTTTTGTTATAAATAAATTATTTTAATCCCATCAAGCCCCACTTATGCCTTTGCAACATTGAAGTGGGAGACTTTCTTGATGAGATTAAACAATCACAATTTTTCGTCATCAGGAACAAACTCCATAATATCCTCAATTTGACAATTAAGAATCGTGCATAAACGATTAATAATAAGTGTTTTAACTATCATATTTTTTCTAAGTCTTTGAAGTTGTGATTTATCAATCCCATAATCTTTAATCAATTTATATTGGCTAATATTTTTCTTTTTTAAAGTAATCCATAATCTATCATATTTTATCATTCCATTCTCCTCTTATATTACATTTTAAAAGGAAATGTTTTATAATAATATGGTGCGTATACGCTCCCTATTTTATAAAGTAAAAAAATGGAGTATTTTAAAACAAAAAACTTTTAAAATACCCCATTACTTTATATTTTCATCATCAGGAATGAACTCCATAATATCCTCAATTTGACAATTAAGAATCGTGCATAAACGATTAATAATGATAGTTTTAACAACCATATTTTTTCTAAGCCTTTGAAGTTGCGCTTTATCAACACCATAATCTTTAACTAATTTATATTGGCTGATATTTTTTTCTTTTAAAGTAATCCATAATCGGTCAAATTTTATCATAACCTCTTCCTCCTACTTGTATTTTAATAGGTAGTGATTTATAATGATATGGTGCGTATATGCTCCCTATTTAAAAAAAGGAAAATTAGCTACTAAAAATATAAAAGGAGACCATATTTATGGATGTAAAAATTTTTAAAGATAAACTATTTGATTTGTTAAATGATAGTGAATGTATGAATATTTCAGATATTGACACAGATGACAAAAATAACATTTTTTCGATTAGATTAACTGATGGCAACATATTTGAAATTGAATGTAGACAATTTAAAATAAAAAACGATGAACAAAAAATGACAGAAAAATTATTAGATATATTGGCAAATGAAAGAATAAATAATACTTTAAACATATTAGTTAAGCGGATATTCGCAATCCGCTACGCTACTTACTCATAACCTCATAGCTACTATCGTAGCTTTTCAGTGGGAGCTTATACTCCCACTAAAACAAGGAAGTCCCCTCTTATGCCTTTGCAGCTTTGAAGTGGGGGACTTCCTTGATGAGGTTAAAAAATAATCTTTCTTATTTAAATATAAAAAAATGTCAAGAAGAAGAAAGCAAAAAAGTAAATAAGCTAAATTTAAATAAAAAGCAAACAAAACAAATTAACAAATTAATTGCTGCTATTAATCAATGTAAATTAACATATGGCTTTGTGGCTTATCAATTGGGATTTCAAGGCGGAATTAAACTTTCAGATGAATTAAGACAAATTATTTAAATAATAGAAATCATTTCAAAATTTATATACTTTCAAATTGATGTACGATAAAAGGACATCATTTGAAAGTCTTATTTACAAAAAGTGAACAAATTATTATGATATAGTTGGTGTTATTCCTTGTGACCGTAATGGACAATACAATGCTCAACTTATCTAAAAATATCAAAACACTATCTCACAGGGTATGAAAAAAAAATCCTGTCTATGTATGCAAAAGACATAACAACAGGAGATATTGAATCACATATGAAAAAACTCTATAATATTGATATTTCTGACAGTACAATAAGTCGTATCATGGACAAAATCTTACCCATAGTAAAAGAATGTCAAGAACGTCCATTAAAAGAAGTTTATGCAGTCGTGTTCATGGATGCCATTCATTACTATGCCCACAGTGAAGGTGAAGGACTAATTATAAAACCAGTTGTTTATATAGCACTTAGGATAGACATGAATGAAAAAAAGATGTACTTGGAATATATGTAGGAGAAAACGAAAGTGCAAAATTTTGATTATCAATTATGAATGGACTTAAGAATCAAGATTGTAGGAGAGATCCTAATTGCAAGTGTAGGTGGGCTTTCAGGCGTCTCACAAACAATTAAAGCTGTATATCCACAAACAGAGGTACAACAATGTATTATTCATCAAGAGCATTTTTTGTTTATCATTAGATAATAACAAAGTCTATCCTTTATTAAATTTTCTTGCAGCATCTTTAAAATTATTAATTATTACAATAACAAATATTAACAAAAACCTTTAACAAATATGTAGCATAATATATTTTTATTAAAAAATATATTTATTATTTCAACGTAATAATCGAATTTGCCACCCTTTTCTCTTTTTTTATAGGTGTAGTATAAAAGCGTTGTTCAATTCCCCAAAGTAACATTTTTAAGTCATCTTCCTTTTCAATTTCAAATGAATCATTTGAATTTCTTAACTTAGGACAATAATCTTCAATATAAGAAAATATTTGCTCTTGCTCAGTTTTTTTCAAATGTGAAAGAGTATCTATTGCCAACGCAATTCTTTTTCTATTATTCTTTTTAACATTCTCCGAACAAAATCCATTTTTTAAAACAATAAAATCTTCTTTTAAAAACTTTATTGTTTCCTCCTCTGTAGCTTCTCGATAAAGTTGCTCAATTCCTTTAAATATTGTTGTTATTGAAGTTAACTTTTGAAAATAAAGAGTATCTTTTTCTTTTACATAAATTGCATCAGGAATTTCATTGATAGTAATAATAGAAATATCTTCATCATATTTTAAATTATCACCTATATGTAGTCCTTTTCTTTTTTTTATTAATTGCGTCTTATTAATTTTTTGAAAATATAATTCATTTTGTTCCTGTACAAAAATATAATCAATTTTATTAAAATCTTTTGCTAAAAAAGTATCAAAATCTACTGTTTCAAATGAACTTGAAATAATATCAATAGTATATTTTGAATTTGAAAAATCTTTAATATAATACCATTCCCCATCTTCTAATAATGTTTGTGGATTGTAAACGCTACTATTCTGAATTAATTCTTTACTTGTGGGATAAATTGGTTTATCTATATATAAAAGTTTCCTATATTTGTTCATATCTTCTCGAATACGTATTTTTGCAAATAATTGGCTCATTTCCTTTTATCCTTTCCCAATGTATGTTGTATCATTAATTCTTCTAAGCTCTTTTAAAATTATATTTTGTGTATTTCTTATTACTCTACCTTTTATTATTACAAATACTTTTGTTCCTTGTACTGTTATTACATGATAAAAATGATATCCAAACAGTAAAAAAATAGGATTAAAATATTGTGTTTGCGTTAAAAATGTAAATATAAATATAATTGCATAAATAAAACATAATGTTTTTGAATCATTAATACTCAATGCAATAAAAAAATACCCTAAATATATTGGTAAAAAATCATTGTCTGCTAAAATACATTCTTTACAATTTTGTATTTGGTCACGACTTAAAAAAGTAAACGATATAATTGAAATTAATGACAATATTACAGGAATAAATAAAAGACCTATACCCACTATTTCTGATTTAAATATGCCAAATGTCCAACTTTCTTTTATACCAAAAACTACTACCATCCAAGATGTTGCATTTAATGTTAGTATTAAACGAAAAATAATATTAATCACTCTCTTTTCCCTTTCGTTTTAATATATCATTTTAAATTATTATAAAAATATACTTTTATGCAACTATATTTTTATTAATAGTAATTAAATTTACTTATTTTTTAACTTTAAAAAGCGAATAACAAAAATCTCATTAATGATATTCTATTTCTAAGTAATATAAAAAAATTTACTGTGCAAGCTTTTTATTCAAATTATACCATTTATCTAATTTAATTCAAGTTAAATATTTTTTATTTTCTGATAAATATATCAAATTATTTGAGTTATTCTAACTTGCAAAAATCAAAATAATTCAAAATATATTAATATAAATTCATAATCTCAATATGCCTACCATCAAATTAATAATCTCTATTTTTATCATGAAATAAAGATATGTTCTCACTGCAATTTACTTTTTAATATATATAATAAAAGTCTATTTTACTTATATTAAACAAATTTTAATTCTTTTAGCTTCTGTAATTCTATATTTACAACATATATAAACTATAAATATGCAAAAAGAAAATGTTTTAATTTTCTATTTTTTTAATCAACTTATATTATCTTATCTTTCATGTGATTTTTTATTGTCTATTCAAATCCACATAATTTACACCTTAATATAAACATTGATTTTCTTCTTTATTTGTATAATATATATTAAGTATAAAAAAGCAAGTTTTAATCCATAATAAATCATAAACTTTTTACAAATTTATAATATACAAAAGGAGATTTCATTATGAATAACTTAAACAATCAAATAAATAATTATCTTGAATATTGCCAATACCAAAAAAGATTGGATGATAAATCTCTAAAAGCATATCGAATTGATTTAGGACAATTTTCACAGCAATATATGAAAACAAGAATAACAGAGATTACTTCTGATATGTTAGAAAGTTATATTACTATTCTAAATAAAACCTACAAACCTAAAACAGTTAAAAGAAAAATTGCATCCTTAAAAGCTTTTTTTAGCTATTTAGAATATAAAGATTACATTGAAAAAAATCCTTTTAATAAAGTAAAGACAAAATTTCGTGAACCTATTATTCTTCCAAAGACAATTCCTCTTTATACAGTAGAAACCTTTTTAGCTACCATTTATAAACAACAAAAAGAAGCAAATACCATTTATCAAAAAAGAAATGCACTGCGAGATGCAGCTGTTATTGAACTTCTATTTGCTACTGGATTACGAATTTCTGAGCTATGTTCCTTAAGAAAAAATGATATCGATTTATTTGACCAAACTGTTTTGGTATATGGAAAAGGCTCTAAAGAAAGACGAATACAAATAGGAAATGATGATGTTATAAAAATATTGAAACAATATAAAAAAGAATATGAAGTAGAAATCGAAAACTGTAACTATTTTTTTGCAAATCAATCTGGGCAAAAATTATCTGACCAAGCTGTAAGAAGAATGATTAACAAATACTCCTCTATTGCAGCAATTGATTTACATATCACACCTCATATGTTTCGCCATACTTTTGCAACAAGCCTTTTAGAGGCAGATGTTGATATTCGTTATATTCAGGAAATGTTGGGACACAGTTCTATTAATATCACACAAATATATACTCATGTAGCTATGTCCAAACAACGTGATATATTGATAAATAAACATCCAAGAAAGGATTTTCATATATAAATTGTTTAAAAAACAAACTATAAGTAATAGAATTGATAGTTTGTTTTTTTATTTATATTGTAATTATAATAGATAATTAAAAGTTATCCTTTAAAATTTTATATTAAAAAATGTGA
>CAMUHY010000008.1 GCA_947088865.1 uncultured Eubacterium sp.
TAATCTTTGTTCCCACATGTTTCTTATAAAATCTCCAACAATCAGTATACACATTATAAACACGTTTTAATTCTTCATCTGTTATCATCTATCAGCCTCCCAACATCTTTGCTTTTTAATTTGCCCAATAAAAAGGCGCTCTTAACTGGCTCTATTCTTTCCTTGTCAAATTCACTTTAATTCTGTCCGCATTACACGGACATTTGCTTACTACATCACTATTCTTTACTACATCACTTACTAGTACAATGTGAATAAATGATGTAGTAAAGAGCAAACCCTGTATTTATGCGGACTGTGCTTACTGCGCAATGTGATGTAGTAAAGGGATTGCTTACTACGCAAAATCTGTTTACTACATCACCATGCGTAGTAAATAGAACCCGCTATTTTACTGTATTTCTAGCTTATTACATCACTTAAAACTTTGCTTAGGAAGACTTGTCAATTAAATAGCTGTAAAAAACTTTTGATTGTCCGTATCCTACGGACTTGCTTCCAAGCAACCTACGCTTCCTAAGTTCCGTTTTCGCCCTATTTAAAGTACATTTACTTATCCCTGCTGCTTCTGCTGCCTCATCAAGTTCTTTTGTTAGTTTTTCTCCATTTCTTAAAAATTCATATATAAAATGCTCTGCATCTTTTCGCTGTGGTGCTTGTCTTGTGTCAAAATCCATTTCTTGTACAAAATCACGGTCTTTCTTATCTGAATATTGTTCAAATACTGCAATTCCATCATTAATTGTAAATATTGCGGTTTGTCCTGCTTCATCATAACTGCTTTTTTCATGTGACATATAGCGTTTCCCATCACTTGTTTGTCCTACAATTAGAACACTTCGAGCAATGTCCCAAATATCAGAACTATCAGAAATTCTTTTTCTTCCATACACTCCACTTTGCTTATTTGTATGACATATAACTAAAAATGTACAACTATATTTTTCACCTAATCCAAGTAAGCAACTTAAACAATCTCGCATTGTGTTTCTTTGTCCCATTTGTATATTAGGTGGTATAAATGATTGAAGTGGGTCAAATATAACAAGGGCTGGTCTTTCTCGTTCAATTAAGGCTTCAAGTATTGGTGAATTAAATTTTATATCCTTAAAAAGCTTATCTTGAAGGCTTACAGAAAGAATGTTCCGTAAATTTGCACCACATTTCCTAAGTTTTGCTTTTAGTGTGTGTTCCATGCTATCCTCCGAACTGAAAAACAAGACCTTTTGAGGGTTGCAAACTAAAAAGTTTTCTGGAATAGAATCAAAAAATACCTTTTTACCAGCACTTATTGATGCCGCTGCTCCACACCATGTAGTAGTTTTTCCGCTACCACCATCACCGCCCATTATAGTTATACAATTTTTAGGTATGTATGGATAAACTAGCCATTCTGCTTCTTTTTCTTCTACTTCTTCCATTGTAATAATTTTTGGAAGTTCTATATTACCATTCAATATTGCACCTCCTATCTGCTCCAGACTTTCTTGTTAATTCAAAATCTCGTTGTGTTATAATTTCCTCCAGTTCAGCTTTTGTGGCTTTAAATGAGCCATGTTCCGCTAGTATTGATAATACATCAAGCAGCCATTGTGGACGGTCGGAGGATAACCCCATTGATGGGTTGGGTTTCATACGAACATACATTTTTGAGTCTATGGCACATAATATGTCAAGTTGTAAATTAATTTGCTGTTGTTCTTTTATGCAATAACACCATTCGCTTGTAAATGGTTCATATATTTGTTTTTTCATAATAGCCTTATAAATGTTTTCCCAACGCTTTAAGTGGTCTATTTCGCCAAATAAAGCAGCCTTAAACTCCTGCTGCCGCTTTGCTTTCTTTTTCTCCTCCTGCTGCTGTAACTGTATGCGCCGTCTTGCTTCCTGTTTATCCACTTCTTGAGAATCTATTAACCCATAAAAGTTTTTCAATGTTCGTAATGCTTGCCAGTTATTTATGCCTTTTATATAGCTTACAAATGCGATAACATCACCGCTATGGTTCGCATTAGCAAAATCTGTAAATGTATTACTACTTGAATAAAGTGCAAGGCTAAATGTCTTATCTGGCGTTGATGGTGACTTTGTAAAAAAGATTGAACCTCTTTGCTTTGGTTCTATATAAAAATCAGAACATATTTTTATTATCCCTATTCGATTTAATTCTTCTTTTGCAACTGTAAAATCTGATTTCATGCTAACGCCGCCTTATTCTGCCTTACTTCTAAAGTAATCGTCTAAGACTTCTCTTAAATAGCCATTCTTTCTGCAACCTATCCTAACCACCGCCCCTGCTTCGTTTGCTATATCTAAAAGTCTATTTCTACCTATATTGTAGCGTGTTTTTGCTTGCAATTCTGAAAGTACTAATATCTCATTTAAACTTATTTTTTCATTTATTTGTAATATATTCATATTAATTATTCCTTTCTACTATAAATATTTGCCTTATAAAACTTGTGTAAAATCTGTGTAAACTGTTAAAATCATATCAATACAACAATCATATTTCTTTTATTTATGCTACTTTTAATATACTGAATTTGTTTCACTGCACAAACTAAATCAAAATGTTCAAGGTCATCTGGCTGAAATGTTTTCTTTGCCTGTAAAAATTCACCTGCTGCCATATCCACTGCAATATGCTCAAGTTCTTCAGGTATATCTTGCCAGTTAATTTCATTCTTAATCGTATTACGTACTTTTTCCATACAAAAAGTCAAGGAAAATTCATCATCTTCCTTAACCTCATAACGAAATGACCTTAATCTTTCTTTTAAAGAATGAATGTCAAATATTACAAATCACCTGCCTTTAATTATCCTCTTGAAATAATACGAGCAATTGGAATTACCTTATGGTTAATATAGCTGCGGTCTTTCTCCGTTTTTTCACCCGAATGTACCAATGACCAATTTTCACCATTTTTTAATTCTGTATCCGTAGGTGAAAGACTTGCCTGTGATTTTTTCTCATAAGAAATTCCAAAAGGTGCAAATACTTTGCGCTGTCTACTATAAAGAGTATCCTCGCCACCATTCTTTGACGGATTGCGGTTCATTTCATAAGGTACCTTTACCCCTAAATCTTCATAAGAAAATGAGCCATTTCCAAGAACAAACGTTGTATATTCCGTAAAATCATCTACAAATACAACATAATCGCCAACTGCTGGTGTTCCATAATCATCTGCAACAGGGGTAACTGCTGCAAGTTTAATCTGTTTTGCTGTTGCTGTTGCACTATCAGCAACCACTTCTAAAGCTCCCTCATCAGTGGATTTTGCTTTGATATAAAAGCCTTCCTGTGCAACCGTAGGCATATCATCATCAATCACCACTAATTTACCATTCCAAGTATACAAGTCAAGTTCCCTTTGAATACCTTGTGCATCGGTATATTTTAGATGTGCGACAAGATTTAGATTTTCAAGATTTGTTGCAACATCACTGTGCATAAATACTAATGTAAACTTCTTTTTATTTGCACCACATGCTTTATTTGCTGCACTGTTTAATGTCGTTGCTGACATTTTGCCATCAATCTTTTTTGTCACATCATAAGTATGATTGTTGACAAATTCAAGGTTTTTTGCTCCAGTCATAGCAAATAAGCCCTGTAAGATTGCAATAATTGTGTCTTGGTCAACTCCATCCCAGTATTCACCAACTTGGTCAGCTATATTTTGCATAAAGTCTACACCGCCAGTAATATCATAGCTAAAATCTTTTTCAACCCAAGCCTTTGCACGACCAATGGCAACAATTCCCTGTTCAAAGGTCTTTGTACTCGTTGCAGTAATATCGGTCTGACCATCATAATTAACAGCGTCCCCATCTAATAAACCACGCATTGCAATACGTGCGTAACCTGTACCGCCTTGACTGCCTCCTAGTGTCGCCTTAATATCAGGATTGCCCGCTAATGCTTTTGATTTCTTAATTTCGTGCATATGAAGGTTTGGAACTCTTCCAACCATATATTTAAAAGCCTGAGGATTAAAACTTTTAGAATCAAACTTATCGTTTGGCATATATTTCACCGAACCTTTCTTTTATTTTTCTAATTTACAATTATTCTCCTAATGTACTATCTGGATTTTCTGCTAAATAAGCACAAAGTTCATCATAATTCATCTTAGAAGTATCCACTTGTGTGCTTGGTTTTTGCTGTGCTGACACACCTGGCTGAAAACCCTTAAATGTTTGCTGTGTCTGCTGTGCAGCCTCAAACAAGAATTTTGTATCATCAGCAGCAACCAACTTTTCAATCTGTTCCTGCAAACCTTTGACATTTCCTTCCTTGTCAAATTTAACGTCGCTTAAATCAAGCAAAGCCTTCACTGCTTTAATATTTTTTGCCTTTGCGCCAGATAATGCTTTTTCCACTGCAAAATCTACTTTTAACTGATTCATTTCAGCCTCATAGCTTTCTTTTGCTTTCGTATTTTCGGCTTGCAAATCTGCAATCTGCTTTGTTAAAGCTTCGTTGTCCCCTGCTGATGTTTTTAGTGTCTCAAGTTGTTTGTCTCTGTCTGACACTTGGTTTTTTAGTCCATCATTTTCAGTCTGTAAATTTTGAATTTGTGTTGAAGAAACAGATTTTTCATTTTTAATGTCATCTTCATTGATTTTCATAACACTATCAATCTGTTCTTTAGACAATCCCAAATCCTCTAACTGCTTTTTTGTCATTATTTTACCTCGCTTTCAACTATATTTTTATAAAACAAAAGGACATCCGCTGGTGGATGCCCTTTGAATTATCGTTATTTTATTTTATATTTGTCTTTAATGTTATGCACAATATTTAATTTCATACTCTGAAACAATCTTAGAGAAAATTTCTCTAAGTTTTTTATCATCTTCAATAATATCCATTCGGTTTATTCCATTAATTTCAGTCTTAGTACAACCATTATCCGCCATTCTTTGTTTCTTATTACGCAATCTTGTACTTAAATCACACCCTGCTCTATACTCCAGTTCTGAATACATTTCTTTACGAAGAACATTAAAAGGCTTGTTAATACTTTTTTGTATACGATTAAACTTTCCATTAATTTCTTCTCTCCAGTTATCAAATACAGGCTTAACAGCTTCTTTGATATTTTCTGTCGTTTCAACCGCTTTCTGTGCTATTTCCTTTGCTTCTTTTGCATTGCGCTCTGTTTGTGCCATTTGGTCTAACATTCCATAAAGCATTTGCATTTGAGGAGATAAATCTGTTACAAGCTGTCGAACTCTAAAGTATCCATTTACAAGTTCTCGTTGTATTTTCCAAGCTAAATCATCTGTAAAGGACTTAACTAACATTAAATAGCCTTGTTCTGTGATAAGTACCTTATCCATATAATCATTGTCTGATATAGGAAATAAGCAGCTTGTACGAATTTCGTCCGAGCCTACAAGATAAAAATCTTCTCCCTTAATAAACCTCTTCTTGTTTGTATTAAAATTTCGTCTTGCTGTTCCATCTGGTCTATTATGAACAATATCAATATCTTTAAATGTTACTACTCGTTTACCATTATATTCTTTAACTGAAATATCAACATTTCCAATATGTACTAAAGTATTGCTAATCATATTTATTCCCCCTTCCTTAATTCTGCTTTTGTGGCTTTCATTCCCTGCATATAACCAAACCTAAAACCATTACAAATTAAATCATATACATTATTACTTTTAGCATAAATATCTTTAATATTTTCTGCATACAAATCATAATTTGCATTAATCACTTTTAAAGAAGAAGCTACTACCTTCATTGTATTCTTTACTCTTGCCATAAAAAACCTCCATTTGCAATTTTTAAGTTGCCAAACAGAGGTACACGTTGTATAATATTCGTGTACCGCCTTTTGGCGTGTGTTAGTATAGAGCGTTTGCATGATTGGTAGTCGGGCAACGCTCTATTTTTCTTTAGTCAACCTATTATGCAAATCATCAACCATTTCTTCAAGCAAATTCGTTTGAGTTTTCCCTGTAATTTCAGAACACTCTTGAAATTTTTTCTTTGTTGTTGCTGTTACTCTCAAAGCAATTTGCTTATTTTTAGGCTCTTCTCCAATAATAGGTCTTCCAGTTCTGGGCGACATTTTCATCACCTCACTTTCGCCTAGATATAAATTAACATACATCTAGGCATAAGTCAACACCTATTTTAAAATTTATTAAAAACCACTTGCCCCCTATTATTAAATATGATATATTAAACATACAAAAAGGAATAACCGCCCACAAAGTGGTTAGCCTCCAGATTTGCTTATAAGCCTACCTGAATCCGCCAAGAAACAAGGTAGGCTTATTTATTTTCGCTTGTTGTTCCTATCTATGTAGGCAAGCAGTGCAATAAGAAAATTACCGCCTAAAAATAACAGGCTTAAAACTTGGTATGTATCCATATGCACCACCTCCCTTCTTTTGTTAAAAAAGTTGGGAGGCTACCACCTTGTAACACGATTATTCCATGTTGATACTATAACACAATATTTTCCATATGGCAATTTAAAAAATAGTTTCATACAAAAGTTATTTAATCTTACTATCATACAAATCTACACTACTCTCAAACGAACTATGGTGCCTTTTCTTTTGTCATTTTTCCATTAATAAAATCCCATAATATTTTTTCTGACTGCTCTTTTTCTTCATTAGATAACTCGCGGCTTTCTCCTATAGGTACAAACTTCGGAATATCAGCTTTTATCATTTTCTCTTTATCCTCTTTAGACAATCCTTTATATATATCCTCATATGACATATTCTATACCTCTTTCATAAGTATGTACCAAACACCATCAACTTGTACTTTGTTTAAAACTTCAAATATACTATTTCGTTCATATACAACTTCTTGCTCGTCCAATCCAATCTTACTTATATCTCTACCTTTTTGTGAATTTTGAATATAAATTTTTATTTCTGCCATTTCACTATAATTATCCGATTTTGACATACTCCAATATTGTGGTATTAAATATTTTTTACCAATCTGAAAACCATCAACATACTGTTGGACTCGTTCTTTAGAATTAACATAATCTGAAAAATCAACTGTTCTTAACAAATTTCCTTTATATGTTGGTAATTTAGTCAGTGCCTTATCAAGTTGTTTTACAAACTGTTGTGATACATCGCTTAATTCACTAAATGAGCTACACCGTCTTAATTCATCATTTATTTTGTATGCTTCAAAACTTTTATACCTTAATAATGCAGCTTTATCAGTTTTATTCAATATCATTGTATCATCAAGATTGATTTTCTTCAAGCCCGATTTATCCCCACTTTCCACAAAGAACTTCTGCCAATCCTCATATTTCATGTTGGCTGGTACATAATAGGTCTTTCCATCTTCATCTCTTGCTGCTCGTTCCCCTACTAAGCCAAATTCATCATCAAAATAAGGTATTGTTGTGGTCCTGCAATTCACATGAAAAGGCGGAGCTGTAACCCCCACTTCCCATTGGGACATATTAAAATGCTGTCCATCCATATTTTGACAGATATCCGAAGTATGCGAATCTAATGTTGCAACAATTCCATACTGTTCAACATCTAATTCTTTAAAACAATCCTTTTGCGCTGCTGAACTAAAAAAAGCCTCTTCTGTCATTACAAGTCTTCCAGCATTTGTCTTTGATACCTTCATTTTCCTTGCAATTTCGTCAATGGCTTTTTGTGGGTCTCTTCCCAATATAATATTCTGAGTTAATGTTGTATTCAGTTCATTTACTAATTTTGTCTTATTGGTCCATATTCGGCTTGAAAAATCCTTTCCATCAGCTGCCCAAGGTTTATAAATAACTTTTGAAATTTGTTTATCATCAAGTGTTGCAAAATCCCAAGCAACGCCAACGCCTTTTTGAATTTCATAAGCTGTGTGATAATATCCGTTCATATAAATACTTCTCATTGCTCTATCAACACTATCAATCTGATTATCAAAAAGCACCTCCAAAGACTGTTGTGTCTGAAGCTTTAATGCTTCCAAACGTGATATATGATACCTTGCAGAAGCATTTTCAAGCTGCTTCATCCATTGTCCATTAACTGCATTTTCACGACCATATGTAATATATTGGTTGATATCCCACTTTAATTCTTCTAGTTGTCTATTGGTTAATATGCTCTTTGCTTCCTGAAGTGTAATACCATTATTTGTGGCAAATCGACCATACCAAGCATTGATTTGTGTTTCAAGCTGATGTTGTACCTTATGATATTGTTTTTCAATATCCGCATAACATTGAATCCCCTTATTATGTTGTAATTCTTCTATTTGCTTAAATCGCTGCTGCCAATATTCTGATGACTTTTTAGACACTATTCTTCACCACCTTGCTTACTGGCTGTATTTATATCATCAGGCGGTTTTTCTCCTTCTTGATTGTCTGCTCCAAAATATTGCTGCTCCATTTCTTTTTGCGTTTCTTCCTTTTGCTTTTTTAAACGCTCCAATTCAAGTTGTGGGTCATCAATCCAAGGATGCATACTGATAATAGTCTCATCAGATAATAAACCTACTGACTTTTGGCAATTGTCAATGGATTCACTCTCATTTATAAGGATATCTCTATTAAAAATAATGGTTACTTCTTCCTTCTCAAAGTTTCCTTGTCCAGTATTTGCAAGGTGTGCATTAACAAACCACAATATATTTTCAAAGGCAGCTTGATATTCTATTTCTGTATCATTAGCGTCAATATCAATATCCGAATACATAGATTGAATATTCATCTGATTAGGATTACCGGATAATCGGTCATCTTTGGCGTCATATCCCATACCATTCTCAATTAATGCTTTTTTAAATAATTCCACTATTGACTTATAATTATCAGCATTTACATGAATTTCAAGTGTTTCAACTCCACCTTTTGTTTCACCATCATATCGCACTTTAATAGCTCCATAGGTTGCAAGATTCTTTCTAAATTCAGCTAAATTAGTGCCATCATAGTTTTTTATAATAAGAATCGTATTCCTTGCGTCTTCCTGCATGTTATTTTCAAAATCAGACAGCATAATATTGATACCATCTTGTAAAGATTTTACTTTTTTTAATAAAGGCATTTCATTTTCATTGCATTTTAGTGGTATAAGTGGTATTTTCGACCAATTAAAACCTGTAACTTTTCCATTTTTATCCGTTACCGTAACATGATACATATCTTTGTGTTTATCACTCATATCTGGTATCAATGAACCTTTATCATAAACAAATTGATGAATACCATTCAAATCATATATTTCTACTTTTTTAATCAACTTTATTCTTGTTCCTTCATATCCAATTACTGGATACATCCGAACTGCAAATTCAAGTTCTGTATGTTCACTATCTTTCCAAAAGGGTAAAATCTCATAAGATGGAAATAATCGAAACGTAAACTCTCCCTGTTCATTGTAATAGGGATATAGCCATGAAATTCCTCCATTATAAGCAGCTTTGCCACTATTATTTAAAACTTTCATAAACTTCTTATTAAATATTTTTTTTAATAATTCAATATACTGTTTATTTTCGCCATCAAATGTAATAGGCTGTCCAAATAGATAATTTGCCTTTTGATTGACCAGCTTTGCATATTGATTATCAATAATATGGTTATTGGGTAAATTTTCAACAGCTTCTAGCTTGCCATCTTCTCCTATCATGGTTCTTTTACGCTTTAAAATATCATGTTCATTCTCATAATATAAAAACCCTTTAATCTGCATAATTCTTTCAGGTGAACTTTCCCATCTGCGTATTTCCATTTCTATAAATTGCTTATCTGTTATTTTTGAATGAATCCCTGACAGAAAAAAATTACCAATCTTTATCATTAACTTATCAACAAAATTACCAAACAAGTTTATTTCACCTTCTTTCTTGCATAAAAAAAGTTGCAAGCAGCTCTTGCAACTCCACAAAATAAAAAAGCCTGAAAATGCTAATTTTCAAGACTATATATTCTATATACTATTATTAATCAAAACTAAATGCTTCAGGCTGTAATATTTTTGATACTCCATACCTCATCGAATCCATACCATGTGAAAATTCATGGTCTGGCTTATCTGTTGGCTTTCCATTTTTATCCAGTTCCCAGCAATAATTTTGTATTTCATGGTAAAACTCTGTGCATGTAGGGTGTATAAGAATGGTATAATTTTGTATTAACTGAATACCATAATTTACACTATCTTTCCCCTTACGTGAAGGCATTGCTTTAATACCTTCTTCCTGTAATTCAACAATACTTTTCGGTTCAGCGCTATCACATATAATAATCTGATTTCCATAACCTTTATCCTTTATTGCTTGTGCAATAATCTTATTGGTAACACCTGTCTTATACCATTCATCAAAAACATATATAATCATATTGGTATTATCAATCATTTCACAGACAAAAGCATTGGGGTCTGTAAACCCAAAATCAAGATTAAATGCTGATTTAATACCTGATATCTGTCTTACTTTATCAATATCAAAATCTTCTACTTTCCATTTTTCATATATTAAGCCTACTGCAATACCCCATTCACCTTCGCCTTCTATATGGTATCGACGAGGACTATTTATTTTCATTTTTCTAAAAATATTGCGGTCTGCTTCATCAAGCCATTCATTACATTCCCAAGTAGTCGTTTTTATAAAAATATCATCATCTGGATTATCAAAAAACCGAACTTTTAACCAACTTGTTGCACTCCATGGATTAAACGTAAGTGTAAGCTGCTTAAAATACCCTCCTGGCACTTCACCACGAATAGACATATCCAGCTTATTAAAATCCTCTTCTCTGATTTCATAAGCTTCTTCTATCCATACAAAACAAAGATACCCTTTATCAACAGAAATAGACGTAATTTTCAATCCATCATCTAATCCTCTAAATAATATCTTTTGTCCTGTGCTTTTTCTAATAATCTGCATTGGCGATACTGTACATTCAAAATAAGCATCTAATTTCATTTTATGAATAGCCCATTTTAAATCACTAAACACAGAATCACGCAATGTATTAGAATACCGCCGAACACATAAACCATTATTTTCAGGATATTGATATAATCTATATATCATATTCAAAGCTGTTGTTTTTGACTTCTTTGAACCTCTTGAACCTTTACATACTCGATACCTTTTCCTTGTATTCCAAAAATCGGCATATCCTTTTCCAATTAGTTTTTGTAATGATAATTCTTGCAAAGACATCACCTTATCTTCTTAATATTATTTGCTTTATAATTTGTTTACTTAAAAACCTCCGCATTCTCTACATTTATTATTCTTACTCTTTAATATCATTCACGATTACAACGCCTT
Source organism: uncultured Eubacterium sp. (assembly GCA_947088865.1). GTDB lineage: Bacteria > Bacillota > Clostridia > Lachnospirales > Lachnospiraceae > Lachnospira. The sequence goes on from CAMUHY010000008.1 coordinate 11,329, forward strand.
CATTTTCCTCTCTTCCTTTATCTTTCAATTTATCTATTTGTGCTTTAAGAAGTTCAATTTTTACCTTTTGCTCGTCTGTTACTATTCCCATATGCTTTGTAAGCCAATCTAATGCTTTTAAACTATCCTGTAATTCAATCGACTTCGTTTTTCCTGCTGCTATCTTTTTTACTAACATTCCATCAAATTCATCTGAATTTTTCAATATAATGTCACCATCTTTTACACTCATATAATCATTTATATCTGCATAGGCTATATCTATATATCTTTGCACAATATCTTCTTCGCTAAGCATTTCTCTATTTAAACGGTTTTGTTTTAACATATTAATTTCATCTACTATCTTAACATTTCTTAGCATTCTACTGCCACATACTGCAGCTGTATTATAATCACATTCATATACTTTTTGATATGCTTTTGTTGCATTAAAACAACGTACATAATAAATACAAAAAAGCTGTTGTTTATCAGTTAATTCTGTATTCTGCACTATTTCTTCAATTATATCTGATGTAGCCTTTTTTCTATGTTGTATTTTATTTGCATCGTTGCATCTATTATTTGCAATGTTGCAATCCCATTTATATCTATTCTTCCAGCTTCGTACTGTTCCCTCTGGCACACCTAACTCTCTAGCAATTTCAATTAATTTCATTCCTGAAAGATACAATACTTTGGCTTTTTCAATTCTTGTGTCAGACTTACGTGACATTCACCTCACCTTCCTTTTAATTTTTATACAAAAAAAGAGGAGAATAAATATATCTCCTCTTTTACAATTATTAATTCTTTATCAATTATATTCAAAACTGGATATAAAACTCATTACATATATAAAATGAAAATTTCTTCATTTGCTAATTTTTCATTTTATATTATATCACAGTTTTAAGTGTTATTGGGTGCTATTAAGTGTTATTAGGTGTTGACTTTAAAATTTTATCTTCAAAATCTTTCAAAGCACATCCATGCAAATGTTTTATGTAGTCATACGAAAAATCCATTTCAACACAAATGTGTTCTAAACTTTTGTATTCAACATAGCGCTTATAAAGTAATCTAATATAATCAGTATTGTTTAATTCTTGTATCTGATTTATGATTTTATGTTTTTCTTGAAGAAAAGTATTAATTTCTTGACTAATTTCTGCTTCAAGGTCAACAATACGACCAATCAACTTTACAAATGGGGCTTCTCCTGAAGAACTTGTTTGTACTCTCTCTTTTGAATAATCAATATTGCTTGCACTTTTTGACTTTAAGCATAAATTATCAACTTCCTTGTTTTTTTGTTTTATCAAAATATCTAATCGTTTTAACTGTTGTAAATATTCTTTTGCTTTCACAATCAACCATCCTCCTCTTTACAACCCCTTTACTCTATATCCCTTTTCCTCTAACTGTTCAAACTGCTTTTATATTTTTGATAGTGAATTTTATATATCTTTCTTTTTCTCTTTTAAATTATTATATTTTTCCAATAATTTTTAAAACTATTAAAAAATATATTTTCCTCAATTATACAATTTCTTTTATTTTATCTTTTGTATTATAGTATCATGGTAAAATTGGCTTGTAAATATCAATAGAACTGTTAAAAATCACTATTGGCAAGATATAGCAAACTATGACAACTTATACAAAACTATATAAATTATAAATTTTTTATAAACTTTGAAACTTATATATTTTTGCAATAAAAAAAGAGTAGATTTGTCTACTCTAATATTTAAATACAAATTAATATTGTTTTCTTAATTAATTTTGCTTGCAATACTCTTTTCATAATTTGAGGTAAATTTGAAGTAAATTAAATCTATAAATCACTATAAATCCCATAAAATAAATATTTTTTCAATTAAATTAAAATATTGCCGTGACAGATGAATAGTATTTTTATCATATCTTTTATATCCCTTCATAAGCCTTCAAACCTTGTTATTTTAAGCTTTTAGGCGCTTTTTCCGTTTTTGCTTTTTTCCCCTTAGTTTACATAATTCGTTATAAATCTACGCAAATTTATGGGCAAATGGTGTAGTAATTGGTGTAGTGATTTGATTCATTTTCAACTTGATTTTCTCTGTTTCCCTTGCGTATCAGCTTTGAAGTCTAAAATTTTCGCCATCTGTTCCGCCGCACGGTCATAGCTGGCATGAGTATAAACATTCAGCGTAACCCCTACATCAGAATATCCCATCACATACTGCAAGGTCTTAATATCCATGCCTGCGTTTGCCATGTTGATACAGAATCCTCTCTTCAAATAAAATGCCTGGCATAATCCACTATATTTCAACGTGCTTCTCTCCTCATCCGACTATAAGACTATAAATTCGCTCTAAGAAAAAATCCCTCTAAATACGCGGATTCTATAAACTCCGCTAAATGTAATAGCTCCTATACAACCTTAAAATATTTAGTATAAAAACCAAACACGAAACATACCAAAAATAAACCTTGAAATCGCACAATTTGGGGCATATTCGTACTTACTTATAATTATTTATAGTTTACCACAAATAAAGACTTTTGCACAGTGATTTTTTAAAGGGATGTTAATTTTCAGGCGAATTTCTTTGACTGTGACTCTGGAAGAAAACTTTTTGAAAAAATTTGAGGAAAAATCGGAAAAACACCCAAACTGATGCCTAGACCTTTGAAAAAGCAAAATACCGCTAAGAGTTTCGGCAGATACACAAGAGAAAACTCAACTGTCAAGGCGCATGACGTAAAACTGCACCATCTGGAAACCGAGGCAGTCATGGACGCATGACATGTTGAAACTTCTTAGTGGAAGGGTTCATATAATGTCAAACCTTCAGCAGCTGACCAGAAACCAATAACAGGAGGATATGTTATGGGCTGGTCGAACACTGCCAAAAGAAAGGCTGTCACCCCAGGCTTTCCTCCAAGAGAAAACCCAAGAAGGCAAAGATTATGGGAAAAACAGCAGATTATACAAACACAAAAAAGTACAGCAACAACAAATCTTTCGATGGCAAGCCCGTTGAAGCAGGCAAGGTTCTGATACCCTTCCTTAAGGATAAATTCCATCTGAGATATGGAAAGTACACTGATGAGAACTTTACCACAATGCATCTCGGAGATTTCAAGCATCCCATCGGCTTCATGGCGATCAGAGAGGACAAGTATGCCGATTATATGCAGGATTTTTGGGATGAGGGCAACAAAGATATGGAACTCAGGCGCGAAGGTAGATGTATTATCGGTAAGAATCCCGATGGCACGGACAAGCCCTGTCCCAACACCCATAAATGCAAGGGATACCCTAATAAAGGACTCTTAGAACGCCGCAATCCCAAGCGTGTAGAAATTCTGTCCTTAAATTATGAATTTGAGGACAAAGGCTTTGACATCAAGGACAACAGATACCCTTCCGTTGAAGATCAGGTACTTGATAAAATGTGCCCCAATCTGGATTATGATGAAGTCAGAGATAGAGCTTTATCTCGACTTGAAGAACAGAATGCTCGTCATGCTCAGATTATCAGACTTGAACTTGAAGGCAAGAATATCGAAGAAATCTGCACTGCTATCAAGCTTAAGTCCAGTCGAGGCATAGAATTGATTAATGAGGCCAATGATGCCCTTTGTGACATCCTCAGAATGCCTCATATGAAGACAAAGCATCGTAAGTAAACAGAAAAAGAGCGGTAACTTCCATCATTCGGTCGCTACTGCTCTTATTTAATACTTTTTCTTGACAGCTTACGCCCATTGAGTTGAAACTGATCATTCAATCATGATATACTTAAACAACATGTTCATGTAGTGACAATATATCGAAGTTAGTATAGTCCCTCCGATTTTTATTAACTCCTTGATAATCCATTACTGAATTTAATTATGCTATCATGGCAATTGTTTTATTCTTGACAGCATGATTATTGCTATCATTCAAAATATGTGTTATACCTACCATGCATAAAATTTGAAACAATCTTAGATGCTTCCATTTTTTATGACTTCTGCATCTTTCAATACTCACCCAAAGGCAAGAAAACACAAAATTTTATTTGTTTAAGACAAAATAATCTTGCATCATCTGTCAGTCTTCTGTAATTGTCAACTCATACCCACTTCCGTCATTTTCACTTTTTTCATAAGCATTATCTATATATTTTGTGAGATTATATAAAAAATTATCCTCTTCAACAAATGTTATGTATGATCCATTTAACCAATCATATGATCCGTCTACTTTTTGGGGTGGATTAGAATTGAAATGATTCTTTGCAACAATATTTTGTATCTTTTCCATATGATATTTTGTACTATTACCTTCTGAATATTTAAACCATGAATAACTGCCATTTACCTTTTTTATTACAGCAACTACGCCGTTTCGTTGAGACGTTCTATCTTTTCTTTTAATTTTTTTAAGACAATATGAAACTTCCCATCCAATCCATTCACTTTTTCGCATATCAGGAGAAAGAATTACTATTGTTACAGATGTATCATACATCATATCTGCAAGATTCTTTCTAATCGTTTCTCGTTTGTAATCTGTCATGTCTTTAGAATCAACATTTTCCCCTTTATAATACGTAGTATCTTTTCCAAGAGCTTTAATTATCTTATCTCTCAACTCTCTTGATTCACTATACTTATAAGAAATAAATGTTTTATGTGCCATTTTTGTACCTCCATTTTCTTTGATTATCTTATTACACCATACGTTGTTCTTTTGCAATGGCTATTACTATTTCTATCAACTTATCAACATCATTCTCCGTTCCAAGAGCCTCCATGTACTTCTCTAAATATTTATAATTATCCATATTTGCTTTTACTTCATCGAAAATTTTTCTTGTCATGAAACCAGTACTTCCAATAGGAATAATCACATTTTTGTTATCTCTTGCAACAACAAATTCTTCCCAACATCCTGGAGCATCAATAATTTTTGATGGATTCGTGGGATCTTTTTTATTTCCAAACATGAATACTGCCACCCCAGTATCTGAAATCATATCCTTACGGTATTGTGTAAATAAATTCTGTCGTTCTATCGCATCCTTTATTCCTTGCGGGAACGGTCGAAGGCATAAATACTCGTCTGTGTGCTTATACTTACTTCGATATATCTCAGATAATGCTCCATTGATAACAGATGATCCCACTCCAAGTCCAAATCCTGATGTAACTTTAAAGTCATTCTTTATCAAAGATTCTGCTACTTTCCTTGCCAACTCCTCCGCTTTATTCTTTCCCCACCCGGTATAGTCATCCGCACTCCCAGAAATAAAAATATTATTTCTCTTTACAGCATACTCTATATCTCGAAGTATCTCTGTGATTTCCGAATAATTATCCACAAACACAGTCTGTATTCCATAACGCGCCAAGTCTTTAGTTCGTAATTCCTGCCTTGCCTTTTCATATCCATAATCTTCATCGTTACTGTAATCTGGTCTCTGAACCCTCCGAAAGAAACAGTAGTGTTCTGCAACATTTTCATCCAAAAGTGCATGAATCTGTCCTAAAATATAGTCAAGGTTTGGATCTTCAAAACTAAAACCTATAAAAAGAAATCTTTTAGAAATTAAATCTCCCTTCAAAATAGTTTTAAAAAGCAGTCTTTTGTTATCATACAATACATAGTCGTCTTTTGTTAATACAGCATGTGCTGGATGATCCACATCCCCATGCATTTTATATACAACCGCATCCCTATTCATCAAAACAGTGGATAACTGGTCAGAATCCATCTTAACATCTGCTTTTCTACTTTTCTTTTCAAGCTCCTTTTCAATAAGCTTATCATAATTCGTAGTCCAATAAGTTGATATCGGTAATCGCGCAATTATATCTATATTCTCATTCTCACCAACTTCAGCATTAAAAGCATTTAGAATTTCCTGATTTATACTTGCTCTTGCTCCCGATTCATTTCTACAGTATTGTGCAACAGAAAGAAAATCCTTTTCTTTCTCAATATCAAGTGCCACTTCCTTAGCCAATGGTTTCAGAAGACTTTTCCAGTCCACATATCCCGATGCCCTTGATAAGCCTGCCCCTGCAAATATACCTGCGTTTCCTTCTCTTATTGCCTGAGTATATTTCCTAATCAATGTATCTCTTGATATTGCCATCTCGTTTCTCCCTATATTGAATTCACGTCAGTATACCTTTTCACTCACTTCCATATTATGTCTTTCAATTCTATTATACTATGTCATTTGGTTATCATCAATTATTCCTGTTAAATAAAAATAATTTTAAAATGCATTATCTCTCTTCTGAATTACTCTTTATCTTTTATTGCAAATTTTTATAGTGACAACTATGTTGATAGAGCTATTTTGCAGTACATTACCATATCTATAACACACCAAATCGTACTGGATAGGTACAATTTCAAATAAATCACTCACCACTACTACTCCAGTATTCTTCTGAGGTATCTGGAAACTCAGAAAGCAGTCGATTTAAATTGTTATTATAGTTTTCAGGAGCAATATTTTTGCTTAATTGTAAAGCTTTACGGAACCAGCTCTTTGAATCACCCAATGTACTTTCCATTGCAACTACCTGTTTTTCTAACGCTAAACTTGCACTTGCTAATAAATTATAAATATAAACACGATCAGCATTATAAATTCCTCTTTTTTCAAAAATATCATCGGCCTTATTTCCACTTTCCAAGGCCAGTTTATAGTTTCCTGTTTTTATATACAAGGAACCTTTCATCTGGTATACTTTTGCACTTTGCAGATTATCCTCTTCAAATATATTATTACAAATACTTAACGCTTGGTCATAATAATAAAATGCACGCAATGGGTTGTTATCTTCTTCCCAATATGCTCTGCTAATATTACACTTCATATTCTCTTGGCTGTTCTCGCGAAAGCAGGTTTCGCACAATTCAATTTCTTCCTGCAAATATTTTATTGCCGCCTCCTTATTGCAACACCGCAAGTAAAATTCGAACAAATTATCACATGATTCAAAAAACGCTTTTTTATTTTCAAGGAAATGTTTTTTTCGCAGCTGATAACCTTTCAAAAGATATTCTTCACTTCGTTTTTCCTCACCAATAAGTAATGAGAAGTATATTCCCATATTGTTTAACACTGTTGCATAATCATTTTCAGATAGATTAAACTGATTTCTATTTAATTCCAAGTATTCATAAATATCCACTGCATCTTTGTAATATCCAAGTTCATACAAAAGGTGACTCACAAAAAAGGGAGCGTTTGACTCTGTATCTTCCATTGCCCGTTTTTTTATTTTCTCAACCAATTCAGTGCACTTCACTATTTCAAAAACTCTTAACAAAAGTTCACTATTGTAATACCAAAGATTAGCAATCTTCCCGAGATATTCCGTAAAAAGTCTTTCTAAATCATTCACTTTTCCATTTTGAGACAAATAAACTAAATACTCCTCCCATATATCATAGGATTCTTCCATACTTTTAGACAGCAGTTCCATATAATTAAGATTAGAAAGACGACTACCATATTCAAACAGTTCCTCATGGTACAAAATTTCAATTGCAGATCTTAGATATACATTGCTTATCAGATATCGATTATATGTATTCTTTTGAAGCAAAAAATATATAATATTAAAAATTTCTTTTAATTTTTCTCCTGAAGGTACTGCAGTCTGCAGTAACGTAAGTGTAATTCCGTTTTTAGAATGAAACAATAATAACAAGGCTTCTTTTAATGGCTCATTCCCATTAACCGTAAAATATTTGTTAAGCCATATAATATAACTACAGTATGGATTCCCATATTTCTCATATTCTTCGACAAATTCTGCTATCGCCGATTCTATATTATTGTATTTAGCAGATACAATTAAGCATGAAAGCATCAATCTTGTTGCATCAGGCGACCAATTTGGTCGTAATAGCTGGGATATTTGTTCTTTATATTTATGGTATATCAGTATCTTGCCTTCTCTTTTAAAAAAGATTTCAACGAAACTCCCTATATCAAAACCATCAAGCACAACACTAGTACCGTCTTTATCTTTGCTAGCATCTTCTCCCCATGTCACAACTATTTTCACATTCGGCTGTAGTTGTTCTGGTAAACAAAACGATGCTTTAATGCCTGCATGCGAAAAAATATGTTCTAATCCGTCAATCAGTATTACATAAGGTTGGCGTAATTTTTCCAAAACCGTTTTAAAATAATCAGCACGTTCCAAATCATTTATTAAGTTTTGATATTTTGAAATAAAATCCTGATTTTCAATATTTTCAATTTCATAGATGATCTGGAAAATTAACTCATCTAAAGATGCTGAAATATATTCAGAAGTGAAAAACAACACATGATACTCTTCATCCTCCAAATGACTATTAAACCAGTCAAAGAGTACTGTGGATTTACCAATCCTACTCTTTCCTGTAATCCATAGAACTCGACCTAATTTGGAATTTACATAATCATCAATCTGCTTAAGGCATTTAGTGTTCGGAACATAATACCTAATTTTATTCGCTAAAATAATGTTTGTATCTTTTTCCTGCTGCGAATAACTGGAAAAAAGGCTATATTTCAAATTCCACTCCGCTTCTAAAGCCTCTATAACACTATGTTTTAGTTCCTCGAGATATGTAAAACCTGTTATGCATTGATTATTTAAAAGAAGATATTCTTCAATAGATTTATTGCAATCCATGATTATCTTGCGCTTAGTATTCCAAAAAAAATATGCTTTGATTCCGCTTTGAACCGCACACATAAACTCTAATTCCAGAACAGTAAAATTACTTTGAATTGCCTGTGCAATCAGAGCACTATAACGACTTCCTGACCAATCTGAATCCTGTAAATACTCCAATAATAATGTTCCACGGTCCTCACCCATTATTCCCACAAAATAATCTGAATCCATAATTGCATCCAGGCAAGTACATACAACGGTTAATGCATCCGTTCCTTCTGGAATACCCAGTTCATAATCATTGAGATAAACATTACCTTGAATTTGTCCAGCAATGGCATTAAGTTTTGCAAGCATCTCATTCCGAAAAGCATCACGTGCTCTCAGCATATTGATATTAAAAGTCGATGATAAGAATATTTTAATCTCTAGATTTTTCATAATTTTCCTCATTCCAAAATGTGAAATTGTTAGATATTGTCTACCCAATTCATATGATACTAAATAAAGCATAAAAAATATATTTTTAAAATCTCTTTTAATTACAAAATATGTCATATCAAAGCTCTCTCAAAATCAAATGGTGTAGTAAGCACCTTTTCTCTCCGTAAAAGCATTGTTTTACAGGTCTTTTCAGGGATACTTCAAGATATTGCCGTGACAGACGAAAAGTATCTTTATCATGTTGCTAATCTCCTTGAAAATGTGGTGTTTTCTTGCTTTTATATATCATATTATAATACTATCTGTTGTTCTTTGAAATGGCAAATAAACAACAATATAAATAAAAAATATATATTTGTATCCTTATAATTTATCTATAATTTTATTAACAATATCTTTACACCTAAAAGTTTAACTTTATCAATGTAATTTATTTCAAGTGTTCTCTTTTTAATAATATTATGATTAAATTATAGTTAATTTGTTTATTATGATATCATAATAAAGACTCAAACTCTATTAATATTACAAATTTTTATTATTCATTATACAATCTTTGGATATATTATTGTTCTATCCTCATCTAATATTTGATATTTAGGTAATATATCTCTTAATTCATAACAATAATAAATAATTGTATATAATCTTCCTTTTTCCATAATATCACTTTTTACAATGCAATCAATTTCTATACATTGCATGCTACAACCATTAAATTTATTAGGTAATTTATTAGGTAATTTATTAGATTCATTATTAATTTTATTTACTAATTCTTTCATAAAATCCTCATTTGGTACATAATATAACAATTTTTTTATGTAATTTTTATCTGATGGATAACCAATATGTGGTATCTGACTATAAATGCAATTTTCATTATCATATATAGAACCATTTATCCAACTATGATTGTTAAAATAGATTCGTATATTTTTATTATCTTCTTTTTTCCTGGGATATAAAAATATTCTTTTATCTTTAAAATAATATCCTTGTCTATTCATATCTTTTAACTCCTGCACTTAATTACTTAAATTATATAAAATATACATGAATAATCTTGTTTCGCTTATTCAAATGCTTGCTCTTTCTATCTAATGAATTTATACATATATTAGTCTAAATCAAAAAAACATTAATATTATTTAGATATTTTTTATTTATTTAATAATAATTATTATAGAACATAAATTTGTTTTTGTCAATATTTTTCAGAACATTTGTTTTTTCTTAATTAAACTTATACCATTATTTATTTACAATTGCACTTAAAAACTATACCCCACTATTTTAATGTAGACAAAAATAGGAGGATATAATTCCCTCCCATAATTTTATTATATTAAATTCTTATATTCTCTTCGTCCATCAACAATTGCATAAATCACTACAATTTTTTTATCTTCATTAACTTTATAAAATACTAAATGTCTTTCTATAATTAGTACTTTATAACCTTGTTTACGAAGTGTGGCATATTTAGGTATACTTCCTAAATTAGGAAAATCCTCTAATTGTGTAATTGCATGTTCTATCTTATCAAGATAATTTAACGCAATATCTATACTTTTTGAATCATCTGCAATATAAAAAATAATGTCTCTTAGCTGCTGTTCTGCTTTCTCTGTTCTAAGTATTTTATATTTCATCTGTTCTCCTTTACAAAAGAGAATTTCGTATATCATTAAATGTATCTTAAATTGGTGCTACTCTATCATTTATAACATCTTCTTCTGCTAATGCTAATGCACGTAATAACTCAAGTTCTGATTTCATTTGATAATAGTCTTGTAGTCCTAATACTGCTGTATCTCCTCTGCCATTTACTGTAATAATAACTGGCGTCCTATTTTCGTAACATTCTTTAGATATTTCACTATAACGATTTCTTAAATCAGAAGATGGTCTAATAATTACCTCCATAATATTCCCTCCATTTTTGATGTAGTCAAATCATATCGTAATATTGATATATTATCAAAATGTAATTAAAGTTATATTTATTTTAATTTTTTCGATGTATCTCTATCATATCCCTTTGATGCCTAAATTCTATTGTCTTTGTACTTCCGCCTGTTCTTTTAATTAATTCATCTTGTCCAATTACTTTTACTAAATTTGCTATTTGCTGTCCCATTACTGATTTATTTAAATAGAAAATAATTGTATATACATTATCATTTAAAATTAAATCTCTTAAAACATCTTTATCTATTACATCTAAAGAATGACCGAAAATATAAAGATTATGTTTATTTATATATTTTTATACCAAGATTTCATTTGTTTTTTCAATAATGTTTTATTTTGACCTATATGGTTATTTAACAAAATATAAGAATCTTCCAATTCATTTTTTATTATATCTACCCATTCTTTATATTTACATCCCGTTTCTTTATATATTCTTTGATAAAACTTTTTAAAAGCAATAAATTCTATGTCTTTGTTTCTTCTATCCTCTGGCAAATATTCATCTATCCCAAGCACCATATTATTAGTTTCAATAGTATTATCAATATCTGCTTTTCCATGAATATAATCATATTCTATTATTTTATTTATATCATACAATTTTTGAAAAGTATTGGTATAATTAAAACTAATCACTTTAACTGACAAAATAGTATGTTTATTATGATTAATTTGTATTGCTATTTCTTTTATATGTGGTGAAATAACTTTAATATTTTGATTTTCTACATATTGTGTTAAATATATTTCTAATGCCCGAATTAATCTATCTAAATCCTTATGTAATTTATCTCTTAATTCTTGATAAGTAATTTGTCTCTTTCCATTCTCATCTAATCCAAAAAATTTTTTTATTATCTTAAAAGAATTTGTATTTAAATGTTTATCTGATAAAAAATTTATTTGTCCATAAAAATTTTTTCCTTGCATATCTTTATCAATATCCTTTACAATCTGGAAAATTTCTTTTTCAAAATCAATCCAGTTTTTACTTTTACTATTACTTAATTGTCTAAAATAAAATATCCAAAAATTATTGTTTATATTTTCGTATAGTTCATTTAGTATTAAATTGCTTATTTCAACTTCATATATATTATTTTCTAATTTTATAAGTATCTTCCAAAGCTTTTTTAATTTGTTCATTAAATTTCCAATTTTCTAAATGTTTTTTCTTATGATAATGCAAATCTAAATCATCATCATAATTAAATATTGGGGGTTACTCTTTTGCAAAACTCTAAAAAATCTATATACTTAGTTGGAAATTCCTACGCTAAATCAAAATCATTTCCAATTATAAGTATATTCATAACTTTTCTTCTAGTATTTTTAAATTAATATAATTATTTACATTTGAAATAAATTATATCATATTTTTTGTAATTTGTAATCAATTTATATATATTTGTAATTTTTTATACACAAACAATCGCTTTATAATAATAATTTCCATAAAATAAAGCCTAGTATTTTACTAGGCTCAATTTTTAGCTTAACATAACACTGCTAATTTTATAATTTTTATTTCTATTGTTTATAACTTAGTTTCTATTACAATAAAAATCACCCCTTCCACCCTCTCTCCTTCCCCAGCCACCCTTGTTCTGCCCAATACTTTCCATCAAGATATTCTGGATTATTTTTATGCAGTGACTTTTGCATCATGCGGCAAAAAAGAAATTTTATCTTTGTAAAAACATTTACATGTGCAGGCTTTTTATAATTGATACAAACCATTTTTTTTGACAATCGTCTTATCTTTTTAGTAAGCATAAAACGCTTTTTCTCTGTGAGTTTATCCCAGACAATATCTCCCATCAATTTATCTGTAAATACTTTAATTTGAGAAATTCCCCACCAAGAAAGACTATGTTTGATATCTTTTGCCGTAGACTTTGCACCTGCTCCAAGACATTGCGTAATGATAACTGCTCGCTTTGTAAACATTTGAGGCGCTGGACGATGCGGCATCCACAAATAAGCAAAATGGTCAAGAAGCGCTTTCATTGCACCTGTTGTATGCATCACATAGGCAGGTGAAGTCTTCACAATTAAGTCAGCTTCCAATAACGAGGATGCAATTTTTTGTACATAAATCGCATCCTTGCATGTATCCTCACCTTTAAAGATACAATTGCAACAACCTGTGCAAAAAGAAGGGCAATCTCTTGGCAGATAAAATTCTGTAATTTTTGCTTTTGCTTTGAATTGCTCCAAAAATATCTCTTTTAACTGATAGGTTACACCATGCTTTTGTGTTCCATTTATTACTGTAATTTTCATTAATTATACCTCCAAAATATCATGTAGTATTTTTGAATGAAATTCTTTGCGTTCTTGTGGATTCTTCAAATCCATTCCATAAAACTGCAAAATCATTTTATGTCGCAAAAAAGATTGCTGCATTACTGTAATCAAATAAAATGTTTTTCGCTCAAGCGTTTCCTTATTCCAATCTGGACGACAAGCGGACACAAGCGGCAAATAAGCAAGATATGTTCTGTGTGTATTATCATCTTCCTTTGGCATACTCATATCTGCAAGAATAGAAATTTTTGATACAGCAGCATGTTCAAATAAAAATGTCAACGTCATATTTCCAAGATAATCCAGCTTTTCAAAAGGAGTAAATCCTTCTGTTTTTTCCCCAATAGTACGAAAATTATCAACAATGCCATTGATCATACGTTCAACACACAATTCTATCAGTTTATCTTTATTTCCAAAATGATAATTTACAAGCCCTAATCCTACATTTGCTTTTTTACATATCTCTCGCACCGTAATATTATTTACATTCTCACCGTTCTCATTGATAAGGTCTATTGTAGCTTGAATGATGATTTCTTTATTATCCATAATCCCTCCTTGAACACTGTTCAATTTTTATTATATTGAACAACGTTCAATAAATCAACCATTATATATTATTTTTTATAAAAAATAGACTTTTTTTGCTTTATGTTCCTATACAAAAAATCAAAGAATATTCACAATCTGCTTTACTGTTTCAAGATGTTAAATTTTCTATACCTTAAAACATCACTTATTTATCTGCTTTATTTTTCCTACATCTATATAAAAAAAGAGCCAACAAACAGTAATTATCCACCTGTTTGTTGGCTCTATATCCAATAAATGGGACTTTTTCACAGTCACCATTTGTAAATTTTTATCTTTAATCAATCCATGTTTTACTCTTTACTATTGCAACGCAAGTCCCCCTCCACTTATGCCTTTGCAACATTGAAATGAGGAGACATCTTTGATGCGGTTAAAGTCAAATACCCCATAGCAAGCTACGGGGCATGAAGCTTGTACTACGCAGCAAACTGCAATGCGTCCAAAGGACGCTATAGTATTTGACCCTTGCAGCAGTCGCCAAATGGAAAGGCAAACATGCCGCAAGCATGTCCGCTGGGCTTCGTTGCTCGCAGGAATAAACCTTTTGCTCCCACTGCTTGGTCTCTCACCAATAATTATAATATTTGTTATATCTCCATATAAAATATATTGCCAATATAAACGTCAACAGTTCTGCAATAGGAATTGCTAACCATACACCTGCTACATTTAAAAATTTTGGTAAAACCAATAATAAAATCATAATAAATCCTAATGTTCGCAAAAATGATATTACTGCTGATACTGTTCCATTTGAAAGTGCTGTAAATAAAGCAGAGGTAAAAATATTAAAACCAGAAAATAAAAAACTAAATGAAAAAATAGTAAAGCCCATTTTTGTAATCTCAAAAACATTTTTATTATTCTTTACAAATATTGCAGCAATATTTTCTCCTGCCATTAAACAACACAAAAATATAAATATAGAAATTGTTATTATAAAACAAAGACAAATATGAACTACTTTCTTTAATTGTTTTATATTTTTACTGCCATAGTTATAACTTAAAATCGGTGCAACACCCATAGAAAAACCAATATAGAAAGTTGTTAATAAAAATCCTGCATAAATAATAATGGTAATGGCTGCCACACCATCCTCACCCAACAGTTTCATCATTGCAGCATTAAACAAAAATGTAGTTACTGCTGTTGATAATTGACTTATCATTTCAGACATGCCATTAGAACAACTTTTTAACAAAACAACTCTATCCATTTTTGGTTTGCAAAAATGCAGTTCACTTTTATTTGTAAGAAAAAATAGGGTGCCTACAAATGTTGGTATTGTATATCCAATTCCTGTGCCAAGCGCCGCCCCTTTTATCCCCATTTGCAGCCAAACAATAAAAATATAATCAAAAACAATATTGGCAAGTCCTGCTGCAACACAAAGGATTAGTCCTAATGTCGGCTTTCCTGCTGTAACAAATAAATTTTGATATAAAACTTGCATAATATTGAAAACAGCAAAAATCAATTGTATTGTCAAATAATCTTTACAATATGGAAATAAAAGCTGACTTGCTCCCAATGTCCAGATAATTTTATCAACAAATAAAAGTCCAACAAACACAATCACCAGTCCAACAACTATCCCTGTGATAACAATAAGTGTAAAATTACTTCTAGCTTCATCTATTTTTTTATCTCCCATTTTCTTTGCGACAATTGCACTTCCTCCTGTTGCAAGCATTGTTCCCAATCCAACAATAATATTGATAATAGGACAGACAATATTAATAGATGACAAAGCATTTGTATTTACAAAACGAGCTACAAAAATCGTATCTACTACCGTATATAATCCCATAAACAACATCATAATGATACTTGGAAAAGCAAATTTAATAAGAGAGGATGCATTAAAATTTTTAGCTAACGGATTTTTTTGTACTTCTGTCATTATCAGATACCTCCTTATTTTTTGGAAGAAGCACAAAACGCTGTGTTGGATACCCATACTCTACAAGCAATTCTCGTTGTTCAAATCCAAGCCGACAATATTCCTCACGATATCCTATGTCTGCCTTATCACCCGCACGATATGTTGTCAACGTAATTTCTTTGCCATAAAATTGTTTGTCCATAAGTTTATCAATAAATAACTTTGTAATGCCAAGATATTGATACTGTGGATGAACCGCTAAAAAATCAATATTTCCCGTATTATATGAAAATCCCATAATTCCAATGGCAGACCTGCCATCCCGCAATATTAAAGCCTTCTTTTTTGCAATATATTGATGTAATTTTCTAATATATTCCATTTTATTTAAGCATGGATATCCATTAACTGTAAGTTTTACCAACTCCATCCAATCATCTATATCAGCAGACACAGCAAACTTTATATCCTCTTTTGTAAAATCTATTTTTGCAAGTTCATCCTTCAAATGAATTTTAAGCTGCAACGGATAAAATTCTTTCAATTTACGAAACTTTGCAGGTGTTGTTTTATACATTGCCTTAAAACTGTCTGTAAATGCTTGCTGACTTTCATATCCACTAATAAAAGCAATTTCAATAATGGGCTTTTTAGAAAAAATCAACAATTTTGCCGCTTCTGTAAGCTGTCGTCTCTTTATATAATCATGGAGAGTCATCCCAATTGTTTTTGTAAAAATGCGATGCAGATGAAATTTAGAATAATGCAATGCCATTGCTACTATATCTAAATCTAATTTATTATATAGATTATCTTCAATATAACAAATAGCCTGCGAAACCATAATAATTTGACATTGCATTAAATATTCCCCTTTCTTCTTTACTTCCCATCTTTCCTAAGTATAATCACACTTTCTCAGTACTATCGCTTTATACTTATATCTTTAAAAAATAACAAAATATATTATGTTTCTTCCAATAAAATATTGTAATACAAAAAAACTTCCATTTTTTCATTATTCTTGCTGTATTTTAACCTTGTCAAGAAAATCCCCCACTTCAATGCTGCAAAGAATAAGCTCCCACTGAAAAGCTACGATAATAGATAGGTGGTTTAGGCAAGCAGCGTAGCGGATTGTGAATATCCGCTTAACACATTTATAACTTTAAATCCCCTGTTGTTCTTTCTCTATCATTTTAAAAAATTTTATTGCAGATAATCCTAAAACACATACCATAATACCAGTTGGAATTAAAACAAGATAAACTGCATCGCTAAATCTATCAAATAAAAATCCATATACGATTTGTCCCACAGGCTGAACACATAAAGTAATTGCAGATGTATATGCCATAACTTTACCAATTAAATGATTGGGTGTTCTTTGCTGTATCAAGGAAACTGTAAAAATTGAAAAAATGCTAATTGCTATCTGCATACCACAAAATGAAACAATATTGATAATATACCTTGTTATAGAATGAATTGGGATAAGAAAAGCAAGCCCCGTAGGAATCATAAAAATACCAAGTGAAGCAAGCAAGAGAGATAATTTATGTATTTTAAATTTTTCTGTAAGAATCCCTGCTGCAATGCTTCCTAAAATTGTGGCAATAGCTAACGCACTTTCAGCAGCACCATAATATTTTGCATTAAACCCAAGAATATTACGCACAATATAAGGCAATCCAACAATAATAATTCCCATCACAAAAAACCTTGAAAGAGCGATTAAAAGCAGCATTTTCCCAATATGTTTTTGTTCTTTTGAAATATATTGCACACTTGATAAGAAATCATGCTTAATAAGCGACAATATGTTTTGTTTGCTATGTGAACGCTGATACTTTAATTTTATAAAACATTCAAACAGTGCTGTAATAAAAAAACAGGCTACACTTGCCACCATAACTGGTTTCAAGCCAACCACAGCATATAGAACACCTCCTAACATAGGCGCAATTAAATAAGATAAGGAAGCTACTTGATTAACAACAGCATTTCCTTTTATAATGTTATCCCCCTGTAACATCGTTGGAATACACGCTTGTACTGTGGGTGTTTCAAATGCACCTAAAACAGAAAGTATCACAAGCAATACTCCAATAACAAGAAGGTCATTGCTTTCCGACAAAATTAAGGCTGCACACAAAACGGATATCCCCGTTAAGGTATCTAATGCAACCATCATATTTCTTCTGTTTACCCTATCTGCAAGAATACCGCCAAACGGAGAAAGAAGTATTGTAGGAATCGTTGCAGCAGATACTATCCCTGCAAATATAGCGGCTGAACCTGTCACTTCCAATACATACATTGATAATGCCAGTTTTAATATAAAATTTCCAAACAAGGATGTAAGCTGCCCCAAAATAAGAAGAATAAAATTTTTTATAAATAATTTTTGTGTCATGGCTTTTTTCCTCCTTTCTCTGAAATATCGGTTATAAATTTTTCTGTAAAAGATATCATTTCATCATCAAAAATTGGCAATCCCATATAATCTAATATTTTCATAATAAAATGGTATTTATGCTGTAATTCCTCTGATGTTGCTGGAAATATTGAAGGCATAAGCCAAAAGTTAATAAGCGGCAAAAGTTCCGAAAGTTCTTTTGTATATTCTGTTTTAATTGAACCATCATTGTTTGCTTCCTCTAATAGTTCTAACCATAAAGGTGTCAAAACACGTCTGTTTTGTTCCACTGCTGCTGCCAAAATATGCGGGTCTTTTAAAATAGGAACAGCCTCCATATTTAGATGATTTCGTTTTTCATCGGATTGATTTAATGCAAGTAACGACTTAATTTTTTGTAAACCATTTAAATCACTCCGATTTTTTACTGCCTCAAAAGGATTATTTTCAAAAAACATTTGATTTCCCAATGTGTACATTACTTCTTCTTTGCTCTGAAAACAACGGTAAAACATTCCTTTTGCCCCGCCTACCCTATCCATAATATCGGAAATGGAAGTTTCCTCATATCCTTTAGAAATAAATAATTGTTGTGCTGCATCCAAAATTTCTTTTTTCCATTGTTTAGGTGTTTTTTTTACAGGTCGTGCCAATTTTTAATGCACCTCCTTTATTTATAGTTATTGACTTACGGTCAATAACTATTTTACTACTATTTTTATCTTTTTGCAACACAAATATACCTTTGTGGCATTGAAGTGAGGTACTTCCTTGATGAGATTAAAACCAATCATATCAACTATACAAATGTACTACTGCATCGGCGGCTGCAATACTACTTGGTCGATGTGCTATTGTAAGTATGGTGCGTCCGTCTTTTAGAGCTTTTATCGCCTCCTGAACAAGTGATTCCGACTCATTATCAAGCGCCGATGTAGCCTCATCTAATATAACAACAGGTGCATTTCTAATAATTGCACGGGCAATTGCTATGCGCTGTTTCTCTCCGCCTGACAATGTATTTCCACGTTCTCCTAATACAGTATCATATCCGTTTGGCAATTTTATAATAAAATCATGTGCATTGGCTGCCTTTGCTGCCGCTATAATTTCATCACGGCTTGCTCCATATCTGCCATAAGATATATTTTCAGCAATCGTTGTTTCATATAAATATGGTTCTTGTGGAACATACGAAATTTTTTCTCTGATTTCCTTTAATGTAAGCTCTTGGTATTCTTTGCCATCTACACATATACTTCCTTTTTCTACTGGATAAAAACCTAATAAAAGTTTCACTAATGTACTTTTTCCACATCCAGATTCACCCACAACAGCAACCACACTTCCTTTTTCAACTTCCATTGAAAAATTATCCAAAACTTTTCTATCCTTGTCATATGCAAAACTTACATTTTGTACAGACAACATTACATTCTTATGTGGTTTTACTGCTTTACAATCATCATCCTTACAAACTTCAAACGCCCATTGTTCTGGTTCTTCTTCCATATCAAGAAATTCAAAAATTTTCTCAGCATTGGCAATGCAATTCATCATTTGCGGTAAATACTGCCCTATTTCTAAAAAGACATTACGAAATGCACCATATAATGTATAAAGCGCTGTCAATTCCCCAAGATTTATCCTTCCCAACGACACAAACCATATGCCAAGTCCTAAAAATGCCAAAGCGCCTATTAAATCAAACATGCTATTTAAACATTCAAGACCTGCTGATAAGTGATTTGTACGTTTTTGAATATGGAAATATTCCTTATTGGCATCTTCATATTCTTTTGACAGCCGCAAACGAACGGGGAAAATTTTTATTAATTCCATACCAGATAAAATACTTGTCAATTTTTCAAGCATTTTATTGTTTTTATCTGAAAGTTTCCTTCCTGCTGTTTTTATAGGTTTTGCAAAAAGGCTGTTTACCCCAAATGAAAACAGACTTACTCCAATCAAACAAAGGGTAAGTTCCCAACTAAAGTAAAACATTGGAATAAGATACACGATTGTAGAAATGAATGCTGAAAGCAATCTGCGTAGTCTTGATGTATAAATATCAGAAGCTTTCTGCGTATCAAAAATCAGTTTTGACATAAAATCACTACTGTGATTTTTTTCATAGTAGGACATCGGCAAACGCATAGCTTTTGAAAATACAAGTTTTTCCACCTTGCCTGCCCCTATTCTTGCCTCAATATTATAACGTATAATGCCAAAACGCCACAAAAGCAAACCAAACACAAATACTGCAAAATTTCCAAGCACAAGAAGGAAAATATTATCTGCATTACCAGTCTGTGCTGCTGCAACAATATCTTTAATCAAATAGGAATTTGCTACTTTGCGTCCCGCATCACCTATCGTAGAAAGCAAAATAGCGCCTAAATAGATAGGAAGTCTATCTCCCATCAATCTCATAAAACGAAAAAAAGTTTTAACCATGCTTTCACAACTCCTTACCCTTTTGCATACATTTGCGCATAAATTCCTTGTTTCTCCAAAAGTTCCTGATGGGTTCCCATCTCTGCCACTTTCCCCCCGCTAACAACATAAATTCGGTTTGCATCTTTTACGGTGGAAAGCCTGTGAGCTATAATAATTACTGTTCTTCCTGCTGCTATTCGTTCAATTGCTTCCTGTATTTTCTGCTCTGCCTCAACATCTACTGAAGCTGTTGGCTCATCTAACAAAAGTATTGGCGCGTCTTTTAAAAAAGCTCTTGCAATTGAAATTCTCTGCCTTTGTCCTCCTGAAAGAAGCACGCCGCGCTCACCAACCATTGTTTCATACCCATTGGGAAGCTGCATAATAAAATCATGGATATTTGCATTTTTACATGCTTCTATAATCTCCTCCTCCGTTGCATTTTCCTTGCCGCAAGCTACATTCTGCCTAATTGTCTCAGGAAACAAAAATACATTTTGTGAAACCTCCGAAAAACAGTTTCTTGCTGCTTCTAAATTCCACTCCTCAAACGAATGTCCAAAAAGCATATACTGACCATTATTTTTTTCATAAAATCCACAAAGCAATTTAAAAATCGTTGTTTTTCCTTCTCCTGAACCTCCTACAAAAGCTATCTGCTCACCTGCTTCAATCGAAAAACTCATTCCATTTAAAACAGAATGTTCTTTGCTGTCATCATAAGAAAAGTTAACATTTTGCCACTCAACAGCGGGAATATTTTTATCATTTTCAAATCTTTTATGTATACTGCCATCTGCTCTTTCTTTTTTTTGTTTATAAATTTCTTGTATTCTCTTTAACGCAACACCAACTTCGCGAATATCATTTGCACAAAAAACAATATCTCCAATCGGATATAAAATTCTGCTGAGTATTACTGTAAAAGCCATCATTTCTCCAACGGTAATCCTGCCTTGTCTCGTTTCATACAACGCAAAAAGGTAACAACATATTACAGGAATCGTTGTAATTACATTTTTAAGCACCCAGCCAAGTGAGGATATTCGCGTGCTTTTACATGCCTGTGCTACCATATTATCAATAATTGTATCAATTTTTTGCTTTTGCAATTCATAGAGGTTATAGCTTCTGCCAACCATAATGCCTTGAATAGCATCATAAGCCTTCTCGGTACGCTCATCCATATGCGTTCGGAGTTTTTTTGTAAGTTCTGCCAATTTTTTGGATAATCTATCTGCTACAATTAACATAATTGGATAACTTGCAAATAAAACAATAATCAGCATGGCATCCATTTCAATTAAATACACTGTCGCTGTCATTACTGTAATAATATTGATAAGAAAACTTGGGAGAATTTCTGAAAAAAACCTTCCCATCTCTTCTATATCAGATATCAATCGAGTAATAATACTTCCCGTTCCTTTTTCATCAAAATAAGAAAAAGGAAGCTGCAACAAATGTCTTTCAAGTGATGTACGCACTTCCTTTTGTACCATTGCACTATAATGATTTCCAAAAATACTTTTTAAATAGGCAGCAACGGTTCCTAATACAATCATCCAAAACAGTGGCGTAATAAATTCTGCAAAATATACTTGCTCACCAGAAAGCAACAAATCTGTTGCTTTGGCGATAAAATCATTGCCTACAATAATAACTTCATTTAAAATAAACGAAAATACGATAAACAATAACAACATATATCCATTCCGTAAGCCTGCTTTTACCATTTTGCTGTCCCCTCCATCCATACCTTTGCATCAGGATATTCATCATCCTTTTCTATACTCCCAACAACATAACATTGATGATAGTTTTCAATAATTTTTATAGCTCTGTCATATTGCTCTTTTGGTACTGCTAATAACATGTTAATACCAAGTGAAAAATTTTCTATAAAACATGTTCTATCCATCATTTTTAAATGATATATATATTGAAACAGTGAAGGAATTGGTATTGTGGAAATAGAAATGCTTGCACCAAGCCCTTTCGGTATCGTATCATAACATTTTCGATGAAATAATGACTTGTCAATTTTAAAAATGCCATGTATAAGATTTTGCTTGTTAAGCTCACTTATAATATTGACATAGCAATTATTGGGTTTCATTAATTCATCCATAAAAACATGATGTCCATCAATCTTTGCAAACATGGTATCTGGTCGTCTATCTAGTATTACTTTTATAAAAGGATAACTAAGTGATGATATCCCTTCTGTATGCAGTCCGATAAGTACATCCCCTTCTGTTATTTGATTTCCTGTTATTATTTCTTTCTTGTCTATAACACCTATAATCGAAGCACTTATTTTATATTCACCTGAATGATAATTTACAGCCTGAGCTGCAACTTCCAATCCTGCAAACACAATCCCATTACTTTCACAGGCTTCCTTAAAAGCTTCACCCATTGTAAGAATTTGACCGCTGTCATTGTTTCCACAAACCACATGTGCTAACAAAATTGCTGGTCTTACCCCAAAACGTATCAAATTATTAGCCGCACTTGACACCAAATCAATACATATTTCCCTGTCATATCCATTTTCCATTGCAAAACGCTCCTTAGAGCCAGGAACATGACTTGCAAATACATATACAGGCTCTTCCATTCCTGATGTGTCCATCTTGCAAAATATGGGGTCACTATACCTTGTATGAAACAGCATATCATTTTTAGTAACAAGATTACTTAATCTATCCTTTGCTATATAAAGTTTTTTAACATCTAAACCTGTATCCATATAACTGATAATTTTTCGTTCTTCTGAATGTCCATTCAATAAAAAGTCAATGGTTGTTTCAAGCGTCTGTGCAATATCATAAATCATATCCACCGACGGCAGACTGATTCCCTGCTCCCACCTTGAAACAGCCTGATACGACACATTCAATAAATCTGCAAGCTGTTTTTGTGTCATTCCTTTTACTTTTCTTTGCTCTGCAATTGCTCTTCCAACTTTTTCCCTGTCAAGCATTGGTTTTCTCCCTTCTATGTTTTGCCCTAACAAAATTTGAATTATTATTGCCTGTTTACAACAAAACATTCCTACTATAAAATCAATTGTTCTCATACTTCTATCGTAATAAAATTTTATCATAGGATAAATACACGAACAATCAATAGGATATTGAGAAGTAAATAAAAACTCAACTTATATGTTATATATTTTTCTTATTGGGATTGAATCAAGATTGAAAATAGAATATTAATATAGATTTGATAAAGATATAAAAATTTATTATAGAAAATAGAAATTTGTGAAATTTTACTATATATGAAATAGTATTGTTAAAATCATCTAAATAATGAGACAAACTGTATCATAAAAAATGGATTCTTTGTTATTCAAAATATTTGAATAATATCAAAAACCTGTAAAAGTTATTGCAAATTTTATGAAATAATAAAAAATTTCATATTGTATAAAAGGCTGTTGCAATGAAGAACTCTTAAATCAATATTGCAGTTATTTAAATAATAACAACCACATCGAATGCTAAAAGATTCTTTTGCAACAGCCTCTATATATTTTTCATATAAATTCAACCCTATCAAGCAAGTAACGTAGCGAATTGCGAATATCCGCTTAACTCATGCCATTGTCATAAACCACTCAACTATCTTTGGGTCATAATGAGAGAAAAATAAGCTCTCTCCCGTATCTAATGCTTCAATTTTAATCATTTCATCATCTGTCAACTTAAAATCAAAAACATTCAAATTTTCTTCCATTCTTTCCTTATGTGTTGATTTTGGAATAACCACCACATCACTTTGAATAAGAAATCGCAAAGCCACCTGTGCAACCGATTTACCATATTTTTCACCAATTTCTTTTAACACTGGATTATTAAAATAATCATTTTTTCCTTCTGCAAATGGTCCCCACGACTCTATTTGCGTGTCATACTTTTTTAAATATTCCTTAGCCATTTTTTGCTGCTGAAATATATGTGTTTCGACTTGATTAACGGCTGGTTTAATTTCTGCAAAATGGTGAATATCAATAAATCTATCAGGATAAAAATTAGATACTCCAATCGCTTTTGCTTTGCCATCTTTGTAAGCTTCTTCCATTGCTCGATACGTTCCATAATAATCGCCAAATGGCTGATGAATTAATAATAAATCAATATAATTCGTCTGCAATTTTTGTAAAGATTCCTCAATGGAAGCCTTTGCTTTCTTATATCCAGCATTACTAATCCAGACTTTTGTTGTTATAAAAAGTTCTTCACGCGAAACGCCGCATTTTGCAATTGCATTTCCTACGCCTTCCTCATTGGCATAAGCCTGTGCGGTATCAATCGAACGATACCCTGCACTAATGGCATCTAAAACACATCTTTGTGCTTCTTTAGGGTCAACCTGATACACACCATACCCCAATATTGGCATTTTTACTCCATTATTTAATGTAACATATTCCATTTTTACGCCATCTCCTCCCACACTTCTTTAGCCATGCGAAATGCTGCCCAAGCTTTTGGCCAGCCTGCATAAAAGGCTGCATGTGTTAAAACTTCTGCAATCTCTTCCTGTGTCACACCGTGATTTTTTGCATTCTGCAAATGAAATTTTAAAGAGCTGTCTAAAATTCCACTTGCCATAAGAGACGTTACCGTTACAATGCTTCGGTCTCTCGCTGATAATTTGTCTTCTCTTGCCCAAACCTGCCCAAACAATACATCATCGTTTAACTCTGCAAACTTGGGAGCAAATGTACCAAGTTCATCTCTTCCTGCTGTTACCTTTGCCATATTATTCCTCCTTATACTTCATTTACTAACTTTTTATATTCTTTATCTTCCACTGGTTCACACCATTGTGTTTTGCAATTTTCTCCTGCCACTTCAATCGCTAAATGCTGAAACCATGAATTTGCTGCTGCTCCATGCCAATGTTTTACACCAGCAGGAATATGGACAATATCACCTGCTTTTAATTTTCTTGCAGGCTGCTGCCACTCTTGATACCAACCTTCCCCTGCGGTTACAATAAGCATTTGTCCGCCGCCCTTATCAGCATGATGTATATGCCAATTATTGCGGCAACCTGGCTCAAATGTCACATTGCCAATCACTACCTGCTCTGTTGAAAGCATATTTAAATAACTATTTCCAATAAAATACTGCGCAAACGCTTTATTAAATTCTCCTATTGGAAATACACTCATTTCTTTTGGTTCCATAATCATCCTCCATTTAAATATAATAGAAAAAGTTAAACGGATATTCGCAATCTGCTACGTTGCTTAATAAGGTTAAACAATAGAAAAACAGATTTATCTTTATACCCATCTTTCTAATTCTTCTCGTGAACGATTTGCACTGCCTCCATGTATTGCAATTCCCTTTTCCACTTTAGCGCTTGGACAGAGCGTCTGAATATCCTTTTCACTGTTCCCCATTCCACTGCCTTCATGTGTGCAAAACGGTTTAATAATTTTACCGCTAAAATTAAAATGTTCTAAAAACGTAAATACTGCCATTGGCATAGTTCCCCAATAATTGGGATAGCCAAGATAAATCACATCGTAATCATCAATACTGTCGGGATATGATTTTAATTCCGGACGTGCATCACGCTTCTGGTCAGACTGTGCCTGTTCTATACACTCGTTGTAATTTGTTGAATACGCTTGTATTTGCTGCATTTTAAATATATCTGCTTCTGTCAACTCTTTAATGATGCCTGCAACTACCTCTGTATTGCCAACTGTCAAATTTTTTATCATTCCATTTACATAATTTTCATCTGCTCTTGAATAAAAGGCAATCAATTTCTTTGACATATCAATTCCTCCATATCCTTCTGAATGATTTTATTATAATGTTCTTTTTCTTGACATAGAATCTTCAATATGTTATTACTGTATAAACTATAAGTTTATATAGCTTTTATTGGAGATGTGCCATGTATAATCCACTTTTACATACCTTTATTGTCGTTGCCGATTATGGCAGTTTTACAAAAGCAGCAGATATTCTATATATTTCTCCTACTGCTGTTATGAAACAATTAAATACGTTGGAAAGTCATCTAAATTTAAAGCTTATTGAACGCACTCATGCAGGAGTCCATTTAACAAAAGCAGGAGAGATTATTTATCGCGATGCAAAATTTATGATAGACTATTCTAAAAAATCCATTTTAAGCGCTAAGACAGCTCTTCTTGAAAACGATACAACATTCTGCGTCGGAACATCACTGCTTAATCCTGCAAAACCTTTTATGGATTTGTGGTATCGTGTCAATAAAGATTTTCCTAAATATAAACTGCATCTTGTCCCTTTTGAGGATAACCATGAAGGTATCCTTTCTGAAATTGAACTGTTAGGAGAAAAATTTGATTTTCTTATTGGTGTATGTGATTCAAAAAAATGGCTTTCGCGCTGCAATTTTTTGCCGATTGGTTCTTATAAAAAAATGATTGCTGTATCAAGAGAACATCGACTTGCCAAAAAGACTTGCATTGATATTGAAGATTTATATGGAGAAACATTGATGATGGTAAAGCATGGCGATTCTGCAACAAATGATTTTATCCGCCATGATTTGGAAAAAAATCACCCTAAAATTCAGATTGAAGATACACCCCATTTTTATGATTTATCCGTATTCAACCGCTGTGCCGAAACCCAGCAAGTACTCCTTACTATTGAATGCTGGCAGGAAGTGCACCCTGCTTTAGTTTCCA
Organism: uncultured Eubacterium sp.; assembly: GCA_947088865.1. Taxonomy (GTDB): domain Bacteria; phylum Bacillota; class Clostridia; order Lachnospirales; family Lachnospiraceae; genus Lachnospira. Next base: position 38,785 of record CAMUHY010000008.1, read on the forward strand.
TTCCTGTCAACTGGAATTATACTATTCCATATGGATTGCTTTATAGTTTTAATGCACCAGAAGATGTATTAAAATTTGTTGAGGCGGCAAAAAAAATAAAATAAGGCTATTCTTGATTCAGATAATACAAATCTGTACCAAAAATAGCCAAAAATTAATTTTTTATTACATATCTATTCTTATTTTATTACAATTATTTTGCAGCAAGTGTAAAATGACCTACTAATTCCTTTAAGCATGTAGCCTCAGCAGAAAGCTGTTCACTTGCAGCCGCGCCTTCCTCAGCAGTAGCGCTGTTACTCTGTACAACAACCGAAATTTGATTGATACCTTCCGAAACTTGCTCAACCGATTCTGACTGCTCATTTGATACAATGGCAATACGGTCAATAGCATCAACCATCGACTGAATACTGTTTACAACACCAAACAAAATATCTGCTGTACTTTGGGCAATTTCTGTACCTGTATGTACTGCATTTGTAGAATTTGCAATAAGGTCTGATGTATCTTTAGCTGCCTGTGCAGATTTACCTGCCAATTCGCGAACCTCCTGTGCAACAACAGCAAATCCCTTTCCTGCACTTCCCGCTCTAGCTGCCTCCACTGCCGCATTCAAAGCAAGTATATTAGTCTGGAACGCAATATCATCTATTGTCTTGAGAATCTTTTCAATCTCCTCAGAGCTGGTCTGAATCTTTTCCATAGCCTCCACTAAATCCTGCATCTTCTGATTACATAAGAAAACTTCTTCACCCGTTTGATGTGTTTGACTTCTAACATTTAACGCTCCGCTTGCAGTATTTTTAACTTCCTCAGAAATCATGCTAATCCGTGTTGCCAATTCCTGCACTGAACTTGCCTGTTCCACCGTACCCTGACTAAGTGTCTGCGCACTTGAGGATAATTGATTGCTGGCATTTGCCACCTCTTCTGCGGAATGATTAACTTGACGCATAGCATTGCTCAACTCAATCCTCATATTGCGCATAGAAAGTAAAATATCCTGAAAACTGCCAACATATACCTCCTCATGTTGTGTATGTACATCCAAATTCTGATTTGCCATCTCATTAAGCAAATAACTAATGTCTTTGATAACAATGCGCAATCCCTCTACCAAAGTCTGGGTTGACCTGACAAGTACACCTGTCTCATCCTTATTAGTAACATTAGGCATTGGCGTTTCTAAATCACCCTCCACAAGCAGCTTCATTCGATTTACACAAGCCTTCATCGGTCTGCCAATATTGAGAGCCAAAATCAGGGCAACAATAACTGAAATCAATATAGAAATAACAATCACTGCAATATTGATAACCATTGCATCGCGTGTAGATGCCAGATAATTAATTTGCGGCGCTGTCACTGCAATACTCCAGCCGTCTGTATCCAATACAGGAGCATACGTTGCAAACATTTTATCTTCTCCATTTATATAGCTTCCAAATCCATTTTGCCCTTGACGCATCTTGGCATGAATTGCTGCCAGCTCTTGCAGCGAAGAATCACTTTTCGCCTCTGCTTCTATATTTTGAACGGTAATTGTATCCAGTGTAATATCAGCAATCGTATCACCCGATTTATTAATCATATAAGCCCTGCTATTTTCACCAACCTGAATAGCTGATACAATATCATTCAAAAACGTTTCATGCGGAACAAAATATACAACACCAACAATAGAATTTCCATAGTCACCCTCAGAATATAGAGGTGCAGCTACCATAATAGACAATTCTCCCGTAATCTTGCTGATTAATGGCTCTGATACAAAAACATTTCCCTGCATGGCCTGACGTACATATTCACGGTCTGAATAATCATTTCCATCAAAAATACTGATACCATCTGCACCAACAATATTCCCTCTTCGGAAACCGTGCATAGAGATACGCTCATTAATAATAGCCTGTTTTTCTGTCACTGATACTTCTGGGTCAGATAACTGTGGAATGCATCCTACTTCCATGACAACGTTCTTATATGACTTCAGCTCTTGCTGCACACGCCCTGCCGCTAAAACCGCCGTTTGACTCATCATCTGTTCCACAGTAGACATCGTATTGTTGTAAGTTAGCATAATGCTTAAAGACCCCGATGTGACCAGTCCAATCAGAACAGTCAAAATAAGACATACAGTAATTTTCGTTCTAATACTTTTCATTTCAATGCTCTCTGCTACTCAAAATATAGACAAATATACCCATATCGAGATATTGAACGTTTTACCATTTCATTATGTATAGTTTTGTGGTTATAACTCACTACTCACAAGTTTGATGGATTCTATGAACTCATTACACGCTCCACAGTCGTTATTTTTCGAGTAGCTCTCTCCTTTCTAATTTTAATAATTTTTATAATATTTTTTGATAGACTATGTTGTATCCCTTTTAATTGTTTTTATAATTTCTTTATTTAGTGTATTTTGACTTTTTACTTTGGTATTGGATAAATATTTGTCTTGAAGCTCTTTAATAATCTAAGTATAGTAAAATACATTTGATTCTGTCAATCTATAATTAACCTCATCAAAGAAACCTCTCGCTTCTTAAGCGGGAGATTTCCCTAATGAGGTTTATTACTACATTTTATAAATATGTTCGTTAATCATTTATCATCCATTTAGTTAGTAACAACTAATTGATTTATACTAACACAATTTCTTTTTATTTGTCAATAATTTATATTTTTCTCCTCTTATTATTTTTTATTTCTCTTTTAAAGACATTTTTACAAATATATTCTTTGCACGAATTGCTATTATTAAAGAAATAAAACCTGCAAACAAAATCACAATCCATTCAATACCTTCACACCATTCAAATAAAATACCATATAATGCGTTGCCCAATGGCTGCGCACACATTGAAATTGTAAGAACAACTGACATCACTTTTCCAATGAGATGCTGTGGTGTCTCGACTTGGACAAAAGACAGCATTTGTACAGCAAAAACTGTTGAAAATATCATAATCATAAAGCCACATAGTATCATAACCAGATAATTTATAAAGCCCGATGAAAATAATAGTAAAGAAACACCCATAGGAAATACAAATAAAGCACAGACTATTATCAATATTCCTGCTCGTTTAATGACTAATTTATTGGCAAAAATACCTGTACAGATGCCACCTATCAGTCCTCCTGCTGCTAACATTCCCTCTGCATATCCAAGCAATTTATTTACCTGCAATTCTCCCAAATTTAACACTTCCGTTATTATATAAGGCATTCCAACCATAATCATTGCTGATAAAAATAAATTAATTCCACAGACCACAAGCAACACTTTGCCAATAACAGGCTTCTCTTTTCGTATAAATTGGATACTCTCTGAAAAATCTTTTATTGCCATCCTGCATATACCGCTATTAGAATCTTGTTTAATAAATGGTATTTTAATAAAAAGTTCCATAATTGCTGACAGAACAAAACAGACCATACAAACCCACAAAACACATTGTAATCCATATGTACTATATAAAATCCCTCCAAATATAGGACCTATAAGCGTTGCAAATGAATTAATTACATTGACAATAGAATTTGCCGCCATATAATTGCTTTGACTTACCAATGCAGGTATACTTGCCTGCACCGATGGCTGATATATACCTGCAATGCTATATAAAAGCATCAGCATAATGGTCAATACCAAAATAAGATTAACATGCAAAAAAAGTAAGGAAAATACAAAAATACTTATAGCTGTAAAAAAATCCAGTATCACCATCACATTTCTTTTATTTACTCTATCCGCAAGAATACCGCCTACTGGCGATAACAAGATGGCAGGAATAAAAGCACATGCTGTAACGTTTCCATAAATAACAGAAGAACCTGTTTGATTTAATAAATACAATGGCAGTGCAAATCTTATGGTGGCATTGCCAAACAGTGAGATAATCTGTCCAATAATCACTAAAATAAAATCTTTTGAAAATAATTTTTGATTCATTTTTTCCTCATTTCTGCGCTGCTTTTTACATAAAGAACAAAATGTTCCTAGTGATTTGTATAAAGCAGCGCCATACACAAATCTTGCAATTCTTATTTTCATACACCATACCCTTTTTAATAATCGTATGTAAATTAAAATATATTTTTTTAATAGTTAAATCGAATTTTTTTCTGAAGAAAATTAAAACATATCTACAACCCGCTACGCTACTTGCTCATAACTTCATAAAGTTTCATCCCTATTAAAACAATGATGACCTTGCAATATAAATACCAAACGACGGTATGTATTATTTTAAAATATAAGACTGTCATATATTTATTTTTATACAACAGTCTTCTATCGTTTCTCTTGATAAATTGATGTCAACTCTTGTAATCGCTCTAACATTTCTTTATCTACAATATCCAGCCCAAATCCCTTCATCATTTGTTGAAATACCATAAACTTACAATAAGATTCTTCTTGTGTATCTTCAAATATCATAGGATTCATCCATACATTCGCTGCAAGCATAATTAACTCAGCCAACTGCTTTGGATAATTTGTCTGAATAGAACCATCCTTAATGCCTTCTTCAATAATAGGCAAAATATAATTCGGTGTCGCTTCTTCCATTGTATCTTGTAAAAGACCAACCAGAAGCTTTGAATTATTATGAAAATTGGGCGCTGTCGCAAAAATTTCTTCTTGAACAGGACGGCTAATTGATTTCTTAAAAATTGTTTTTAACTTTTCCTTTCCATTCAAATCGGAACGGTCACGAACATTTGCAAGCAACTGATTGGATTGTGCTGTCATTCTTTCTATCACTGCAATCAAAATATCTTCTTTGGACTTAAAATGATGATAGATAGCGCCTTTGCTAAGTCCTCCCAAATTGTCAATAATATCTTGAATGGATGTATATTCGTAGCCTTTTTTCATAAACAAACGATATGCCACATCCAATATTAACTGAACGGTCTCTTCTGGGTTCTTATTTCGAGCCATTATATCATTCACCTCCAAACCGACTAACGGTATGATAACATATTATTTATAGTATTGTCAAATTTATATTTTATATCTCTTATTGTACTTAGATGTATCTTTGCCTATCAATATACTTCACATTACACCAAAATTGTTCAAACAATTTATCTGCATATTTAATATTTACTTTTTATTATATAATGAACAACTTATTCTATTTTTATATATTGTCTTTTTTATATATTATCAAAAATGCCGCTATAATTAAAATAATATTACCTATCATAATCACTCCGGTTTCCCATGTAATTTTAATTTGCTCTAAATGATTGACAAGAAGATATAATTGTTCAGAAAAAAGAAATTTAGAGAATTTTTTAATAGTTTCGTTAAACATCGAAAGCATAGGTAAAAATGAAAGAACCATCATCACAGGAACAGTAATTGATGTTGCAACCATTTGATTTTTGCTTACAAGACCAATCGTTGCGCCTAAAAGAAAAGAACAAATATGCCCCACAAACATAATAAGCATAAATCGAAGTAAATCTATTCCTGTATATCCACCTGTCAATCCCATAATAAGTGAACCTATCATACATATAACGATAATATAAATAGCATTTCCAATTAAATATTCAAATGCCCTCACATTACACATTTTCAGTACACGCAATGTATTTTTTTCTTTCTCTTCTGCAATAATTGCAGCAATACTAGTAAGCGACGCCATTCCTACATACATTATGCCAAATAAATTGACAAAAAAATGAGGTGGCATATCCTGCATATTCATTGCATTTTCCATAATAATTGTCATCAAAGGAAACATAATAAATTGAATTAAAATGGCTTTATTTTTTATTGTATCTTTTAACTGCTTCCACAAGATTGCTTTAATATGATTTTTCATAATTCAAATTTCCTTCCTGTTAATTCCATAAAAACCGTCTCTAAATTAGGTTCTGTGGAATGTATCGTCTCAACTTCATCCTTTAAAAAATAGGATTTAATTTGTTCCCCGCATTCCCTATTATGCTGCAATGAAACATCCTCACCATTTTTCAAATGAATATCAATTTTTTTTTGATGATTATAGCGTCTGCAAATGTCTGAAGGAGTGCCATATTCAACAATTTTTCCATTGTTTAAAAGCGCAATATTGTCACAAAGCTGTTCTGCCTCATACATATTGTGCGTTGTCAAAAAAATGGTCGTCCCCCGTTTTTTTTCAGCTAAAATCATTTTATGTATCGCCTCAACCGTAGTTGGGTCTAATCCGCTTGTCGGCTCGTCAAGAAATAAAATAGCAGGCGCTCGCAGTATTGCTCTTGCAAATGCTAAACGATTTGTCATACCTTTTGATAAATTCATTACCAATGTTTTTTTTGCATCCAATAATCCAACATCATTTAATATGGTTTCTATATTTTTATCACTTTTTACTCTTTCTTGTGAATCATATTTTTTCTTGTTTTTACTTTTATCTATCATTTGATAAAATTTTAAATTATCATAACAATTCATTCTTTCATATAAACCAAAGTTATCCATCATAATTCCAATTTGCTTATAATGTTCACCTGTCATATTTGCAGACGGTGTTCCCAAAATAAAACTACTCCCACTAGTTGCCTTTAACTGTCCCGTCAAAATATAAATCAATGTTGTCTTTCCTGCTCCTGATGGACCCAAAAGCCCAAATATTTCACCTGCATCTACATCAAAATTAATATTGTCCAACACTGTTTTTTCATTAAAATTATGTTTTAAATTCTTTATACAAATCGCTTTCATTTACTCTCCTTTAAATGCTCCAATGCTTCCTGCATTTTTTTATTATCACTTTTTTCTTTGATTGCAGATATAACCACACTAATACATGCACAGACAAAGAAACAAACAAAAAACATCGTCCATGATTTCATATCATTAACAGGAAACCATTGAAAAATAGCCGCAAAGATGCCAATTAACAAAATAACAGATACAAACATCATAATCGTTCTTATCATAATACTGACACGTTTTATTAAAACATCTGTAAAAAACAGCCATCTTAAACTGGCAACTATAATAGACAAAAATAAATACTGTATTAATGTTGAAATGGCAATTCCCGAATTACCTAATTGAAACATGGAAGAATATCCTTTTGCCATTTCACCAAACACCGAACAAAACACACAAAGGCTCAAGATTGAAATGCCCCAGATAACCATAATCTGAATAAGATAATCAAATATTGTACTCTTTTTTATCATTTCGTAACCCCCAATCTTCTTTTAATTTCATCTGCATATTGCCTTGATACCATGATTTGCTCTCCGTTTTTTAAAGTTAAACGCAATTTTCTTCCAACATCATTTTTTATAGACTGAATAAATTGCAAATGCACCAAACAAGATTTGCTTACTCTAAAAAACCCGCTTTTACATAATCGTTCTTCCATCTCATATAATTTTAATTTTGATTCATATATTGCCTCATCTGCATACACAAATGTTTTTCGTTCCAACGCTTCTATATATAAAATCTTGCTGACATCTAAAAGATAATTTTCACCATCTTTTGTAACGCTCATTTGCTGATTAATCATTTGCAGCATTGCAATTATATTTTCAACGCTAGGCGTCATTTGACTGCAATAAATATTGATTTCAACATCATCTAACTTTTCATTTATATTTACTGTAATTTTCAACCTCTATACCTCCATAAAAATGAGTCTATCAGCAAATTGTTTTTTGAACAATAGAAAAAAACGTAAGTTGCCATATCAAATACATAAGTTGCCATAAAAAATAGAAGCTTGCCTGTACTGTCAAGTAACAAGGCAAGCTTATAGGGCATGAGCAAGCAACGTAGCGGATTGCAAATATCCCCTTAACTTTATTATTTCTCTTTTTTATAACAATATTATTCGCCATCAGAAAATAACGGCGTTGACAAATATCGGTCTCCAGAATCGGGAAGTAAGACAACAATTGTTTTACCTTCATTTTCAGGTCGTTTTGCAAGAATTGTTGCAGCCTTTAACGCCGCTCCTGAAGAAATACCTACCAAAATTCCCTCACTTACAGCAAATGCTTTTCCCTCTATAAATGCATCCTCATTTTCTATTGTAATAATTTCATCATAAATTTTTGTATTTAAAGCGTCTGGAACAAACCCTGCACCAATTCCTTGAATTTTATGGGCGCCGGAAATCCCTTTAGAAAGCACAGGACTTGTTGCTGGTTCTACGGCAACCACCTTTATATTTGGATTTTTTTCTTTTAAATATTCTCCCACACCCGTTATTGTGCCGCCAGTGCCAACACCTGCAACAAAAATATCCACTTTTCCATCCGTTTGTTCCCATATTTCTGGCGCCGTAGTTAATTTATGTGCAGCAGGATTAGCAGGATTTACAAATTGTCCTAAAATAATGGCATTTGGAATTTCTTTTGCAAGCTGTTCTGCCTTTTCAATAGCGCCTTTCATTCCCTTTGTGCCTTCTGTAAGCACTAACTGCGCGCCATACGCCTTTAAAAGATTTCTTCTTTCCACACTCATTGTTTCTGGCAATGTAAGTATAGCTGTATACCCCTTAGCTGCTGCGACTGCTGCAATGCCAATTCCTGTGTTTCCACTGGTAGGCTCAATAATCGTCGCCCCTTCTTTTAATATTCCTTTTTTTTCGGCATCCTCAATCATAGCCAATGCAACACGGTCTTTTACAGAACCTGCTGGATTTAAATATTCAAGCTTTGCAAGAATCGTCGCATTTTTAATTCCTGCTTTCTTCATATAACCATTTAATTTTAATAGTGGTGTTTTTCCAATTAACTCTAATGCACTTTCTCTTATATCACTCATAACAATCCTCCATCTTATCCAATATTGATATTCATATCTTTAAAGTCAATCTATTTAAGACAATATCATACTTTTTTGATAGGTTTTATATATTTTCATGTTAAAATTATACATTCAACATATTGCGTTGTCAATATTTGTTTTTTATTTGTCTCTTCTTTCATCTTCTTTTGGTTGGCGCACATAAATAAGCATTTCTTTTTCACAAGCGCCATATTCATTATAATTTTTTCGAGCCTGCTCTAAAGTGATACCATGATTACAATCACTTTTTTCGTTATCTGAATAAATAAACACATCATTTTCCCAAAAGCAAACAGGACATATATATCCACATGCGTCCTCTACTGGCACATTATATGTGTAATATCCACAACATGGACAAGGATATTTTTGCATTTTAATCCCCTTCCCAAAATGTAATGTAAAATTTATACAATAGAAAAAACGGATAAAACAATTATAAAGGCAATTTCTATTAGTTAAGCGGATATTCGCAATCCGCTACGCTACTTGCTCAAACCCTCTAGCTACTATCGCAGCTTTTCAGTGGAAACTTATACTCCCACTGAAACAAGGAAGTCCCCTACTTATGCCTTTGCAGCATTGAAGCAGGGGACTTCCTTAATAGGGTTAAATTGTTATACATTCATATCGTTCTGAATTAATTACACTCTGCATAAATTCAACTGGCGTATATCCAATACAGCCAAGCAACTGTTTAAATACCGTTGTAGACTGTCCACTACATAATTGAACGCCTTTTTTTGTCTTATCTGAATGAAAAATATTATTTCGACTATTGACATTCCAAAAAATAAGATTTGGTATATCATATCCTTTTGACTTGAATTTATGAAACATTTTATCATAAAAACTCCAGTCACGACTTCCGCAATAATCAATTTCCATATCTGAAATAACAATAATGGACTTTGGCATCTCTTCTCTTGGAACATCATTATCAATGGCAATTTTAAGTACTTTTTCAAAAGCTGCACATAAATTTGTATTCATGCCCCACTCTGCCTTTGATGTATTTAAAATTTTTTGGTGTAAGGTCTCTCCCTTTAACAATTCAATCTTAGGGTCTGCACTAAATGTCATAAACATATTGTGATATGCCCCAACATTTCTTTCCGCAAAATAAATTGCAAGACCAATAGATGTCGCCATTGGTCTGCCATACATAGAACCGGATACATCCGCCATAACAACTGCATTGGTATTCTCTTCTATGTAATTTGGCAGCTGCCGCCACTGTGCTTCAAGAACACTGCTGTCTTCCTTCTTATAAAGAATTTTCTCCACAATATCATATGGATAAAGTGTTGCCGAATTAATTTTTTCATCACCAGCAACAGCCTTATTGATAAACGTCGTAAATCTATCCTTATCATGCTTCATAAAGGTATTTCTGTAAATCATCATTGCCCTGCTTGGCACTTTAGAATACTTGATTTCTTTCCAACGGTTTGCCGACATAAGGCTCTCAACAACTTCAATTTGCTTTCTCATACTGCGCACAATTCGCTTAAAATTATAAACAGGATACCCCAGTTTTTGCGCTGTCAAAATACCTAATCTTCTCGTTTCCTTTGAGCTTGCATCGGCTGTTTTTATCCACTTTGCAAGCAGTGAAACAGCATTTCCTTCGTTTAAATTTTTTAAATCTTCTTCAAACTGCTTCTTCATTGCAGACCACATATCTTCTTCAAGGGATGTTCCAATAAGACAGTATAAATCATCATAACGGCCAAAGACTCCAATTAAATCAAGATTCTTTTTTAATGCCTCAGGATGAACATCTGCCATATACTTTAATAATGTACGAAAAACTTTTCTCTCTCCTAAGCCTTCACGAATATCTCTTGCATAAAATACAATTTTAGTGGCAAATAAAGGATTTTCTTTGTACGCTTCAGCAAACAAAGACTGAATACGTGCTTCCTCTGCACCACGCAAAGAGCCGATTGTTGAAAATAAATCTAGGCAAGCATCCCCTGTGGTATTTAGTGCTACCGCACCATTTTCTGTCCTAGTAAATGCTGCCTCTTTTCTCATCTCATCTGCAAATCCCATAAGTTCTCTCCTTCCATGACCCTGCATCGCGGATTTGAACCGCTTAAATTCATTTACTAAAAAATGTTGGTTTGACCATATCATTGCTGTAAGGGTCACATTTTTACATGACGCGTTTGGTTTTAAGATTATGAGTCTTATCCAAAAATTGCTGAAGGCGTCACAAAGACGGCGACAGGATTTGAACCTGCAAAACCATATGGTCAGAAATTCCCCTAAAATAAAAAATGCTGTTCGGGTCACACAAATGACCAATATTTTAATAATTTCCGCGTCTTGCCTTTCCGCCACGCCGTCAATCGGGAAGAGAGGACTCGAACCTCCAACATACGGCTTATCATGCTAAAATAATTGCTGTTAGTTTCACAAACATGAAACATTTTTCGTCGCTCTACCATTGAGCTACTTCCCGAAATAAACTATCTATGTATCTACTCTTGCAGGCTATTTCAGTATAATATATTTTATAAAGTTTATCAAGTTTTGTTTAACATATTTTAACAAAATATATTGACAAAAATTTCGATAAAAATAAGAGTAATTTAACTATCCTAATTGACAACATTAATTTTTTGAAGTATACTTAAATAACTAAAAATAACATTATCAAAAAATATTATCACATTAAATTTATTTACTGAAAGGAAATAAAAACAATATCATGTCTCATTTTTTAATGAAACCTAAAATTGATTTTGCCTTTAAAGAAATTATGCAAGACGAAAAGGCACGCATTGGATTTTTATCAGCTATACTAAAATTAAATCCAACAGATATAAAAAAAACAATCATTTTAAATACAAACTTACGCAAAATTCATAAAGAAGAAAAACAAGGAATACTAGATGTTCGCATTCTAATGAATGATGACACTGAGATTGATATTGAAATTCAACTTGCCGAATTAAAGGTATGGGGTGACCGCTCACTTTTTTATATGTCCAAAATGTATACTGACCAAATTGAGGCAGGACAAGATTATACTAAATTCAAAAAATGTGTTAGTATCAGTATTCTAAATTTTAATTTATTTCCAGATACTTTAAAAAGTAGAACAATAAGTTCAGAAAAAAACAAGATATGCGATGATGAATTTTATTCTTGCTTTCACATTAGAGAAGACAATCATCATTTTTTGTACACTGATAAAATGGAGTTTCATGTAATAGAATTACCAAAACTTCCAAAAGAGCTAAAAGAAAACAGTACCGATATTTTATTATGGGCTAAATTTATCAACGCCGAAAGAGAGGAGGAATTTAAAATGTTAGCTTCTAAAAACACCTATATTGATAGCGCTTATGAACGACTACAAGTCATTAGTCAAGATAAACAAAAACAAATGGAATACGATGCACGCCAAAAAGCAATTCTTGACCATAATCAAATGGTTCTTGAGGCAACTGAAAAAGGACTGAAACAAGGTATTGAAATTGTAGCAAAAAAGCTTATTGCTGCTGGTTATCCAACAGATACCATTGCCCAATTAACAGATATTTCTCCCAACATTATTGAAAAAATGCGAACAGATACAGAATAATTAATACAAACTGTTGTAAAATGAAAGCAATTAACAAAATAGCAACTCTGATTTGTTGTTTTGTATAAATTTTCATTTTATAACAGTTTTTATTTTTTATATAAATAATTTGATGAGTATTTTATAGCATCTTTTAAACACATAAGTTGCACTTATGTTTAAGAGAAAGATATAATCTTTTTACTGAAATTATAAGTAAATAGCGAATTGAATTACAAATATCCTTATGACTATATAAAAATATATTGACAAAACAACTATTTTTAACTAAAATTAAAACAAATGTTTTAAAACAATTGTTTTTAATTAAATTAGGAGGAAAAAATATGCCGCCAAAAGCAAAATTTAAAAAAGATGAAATTATTGAAGCTGCACTTTCTATCGTTCGCGAACAAGGCTTTGATGCGCTGACTGCCAGAGCATTAGGCACAAAACTTGGCAGTTCAGCGCGTCCAATTTTTACAGTATTTCAGTCGATGGAGGAAGTTCAAACAGAAGTTATTGCTGCTGCTAGAGAGCAATACAACAGTCCTATTAGGGAGGCTTTATCTCAATCCAAAAATATTCATCGTTTTAAATGTGTTGGTGAACAGTATATAAAATTTGCCATATCCGAACCGAAACTCTTTCAGCTTCTTTTTATGAAAGAACAAGAACATATGCCCAATTTTACAAACATTTTGCCAATTATAGAAATGAACTATGAGCAAATTTTGTCTTCTATTGAAGAGGAATATGGCTTCGACCGCTCTGTCTCACAACGAATTTATCAGCATTTATGGGTATATACACATGGTATTGCAACACTATGTGCTACAAAAATGTGTTGTTTTACAAAAGAAGAAATTAGCAATATGATGACAGAAATATTTAAAAGTATTTTAAAAGAAATGAAAGGATTATAAGATATGATTGAGGTTAAGAATATTAAAAAATCATATGGAAAAGATGAGAATAAATCTGAAATATTAAAGGGTATCAACACTCAGATTAAAGACCATTCTTTTACTGTTATTTTGGGGGCTTCTGGTTCTGGTAAATCCACCTTACTAAATTTAATCTCTGGATTAGAACACCCTGACAGCGGAAATATATTGTATGATAACCATGATATTACTTCTCTTTCGGAAGAACAACTGACATCCTTTAGGAAAGAAAATATTGGATTTATTTTTCAGCAATATTATTTACTTCCTAATATGAATGTAGAAAAAAATGTAAAAATGGGTGCTGACCTAGCAAACAATAAAGATTATAAAAACATTATCGAAGCTGTTGGACTTAAGGAAAAATCACATAAATACCCAAGCCAGCTATCAGGCGGTGAACAGCAGCGAGTGTCTATTGCAAGGGCATTAGCCAAAAAACCTAAAGTCCTGTTTTTAGATGAGCCGACAGGCGCTTTAGATGAACAGACGGGTCGCTCGGTTCTTCATTACATATGTGAATTACATAAGGAATATGGCTTTACTATTGTAATGGTAACACATAACCAAAATATTGCTGAAATGGCAGATACCGTTATTATGATGAACAGCGGCAAAATAGCACAAATTTATAACAATGCAGTCACTAAAAATGCCTATGAGATTGGATGGTGAAACTATGGTAATTGGATTAAAAGATGCAGCAAAACTTGTTGGAATTTGTATTATTTCTTTTTGTGCAGTATTTGTCTGCACTATGTTTTTAAGCTACAATATTGATATAACCAATATTCAAAATAAAATCACAGTACCACAAATTCAAATATTTTATGATGCACAAGTATTAACGTCAAAAGTAGTAAGCGCTGTAAGTGGAAGCTGCCTGCTTATAACCTCTGTTATTATGCTATTATTTTATATCAAGCATTATATTGACACCCATAAAAAAGAATTAGGTATCTTAAAAGCATTGGGATATTCCAACTTTAAAATAGCAAAAAATTTCTGGGTTTTTGGTTTAAGTGTTTTGATAGGCACATTGCTTGGATTTTTAGCAGCATATTGTTTTATGCCGACCTTTTATGGCACACAAAATATAGATAATATGCTTCCTGAAATCGAAATACATTTTCATTTATCATTATTCTTTTTTCTAGTAATATTACCTACTATCGTTTTTTCAATGATTTCAATTATTTATGCCTGCCTAAAATTGAAAAAACCTGCATTAAATTTATTAAAAGATATGGTGACTGTTCCATCAAAACCGCTCAAATATAAAAAAGAAGCCAATGCGGATTTGCCATTTTTAAATGAGCTTCAAAAAAATACATTGCGTCAAAAGAAAACACTTGTATTTTTTATTATTTTTGCCTCGTTTTGCTTTTCTGCAATGACACAAATGTCATTTAGTATGGATGAACTGGCATCTGAATTAATGGGCATAATGATTATGCTTATAGGAATTGTTTTAGCATGTACAACACTTTTTTTAGCTATCACAACAGTTATTCGAGGCAATATAAAAACTATTGCTATGATGAAAATATTTGGATATTCAAAAAAAGCATGTTCTAAAGCTATTCTGGGCGGATACCGCCCTATGGCATATATTGGCTTTGCACTTGGAACGATTTATCAATATATGCTGCTTAAAATAATGGTTACTTTTGTATTTCGTGATATGGAAAATATGCCCGATTATAAATTTGATTTTCCAATGATGTGTGTTTGTCTTATCTTTTTTATTGTATTTTATGAGCTTGTTTTATATTGTTATTCTAATAAAATAAAGAGCATTTCTATTAAAGAAGTTATGCTTGAAAATTAGAAATTTGTTGTTGCAAGATATGAATATAAAAAAGGAGCAATTGTAAAATAACGACTTATAAGTTATTGATATTTATTTATTAATATAATCATCACTTATTTTGTTTGTTTATTTTAAAATTGTTCCTTTTTTGTTATTATAATGGTTTGTTTGTATTTTAAAAACATATTTTAAGGACTGTTGTATAAAAAATAAAATATATAAGATATTGTTTAATATTATATTTTATTTTTTATATTTTGTATTTGATTTGTTTCATGCAATAACCTCTTAAAAAACTATTCTTGTTTATATTCTTGCATTTTTTCTTGCAACCACTGATTAAAATTACCTTCAGGATTCAATTCAAAGTAGGTTATTTCCATATTTTCATAAACAAGTTGCGTATGTGGATGCTGTAAACCAAATTTCAAAAATAAAATTCGATAGGCTTTTAAGTAATAGTTTAATGCTATTTTATATTTTCCTTGACTTTCATACACTCCTGCCAAATTATTATAACTATTGGCTATATCTGGATGTTCTTCTCCTAATAATTTTTCACGTATTTGCAAACTTTTTTTATTGAGTTCTTCGGCTTCTTTGTATTTTTTTTGTTTCATATATATTTTTGCCAAATCACTATAACTATAAGCTACATAAGGATGTTCTTCTCCTAATAATTTTTCACATATTCGCAGACTTTTTTTATTGAGTTTTTCGGCTTCTTTGTATTTTTTTTGTTTCATATATATTTCTGCCAAATCACTATAACTATAAGCTACATAAAGATGTTCTTCTCCTAATAATTTTTGATATATTTGCAAACTTTTTTCATAAAGTTTTTTGGCTTCCTTATCTTTATTACGATGTACATACATCATTGCTAAAGCACTATAACTTGCTGCTGTATTAATATGTTCTTCTCCCAACACTTTCTCATTTATCTGTATATTTTTTTTGTATAGTGCTTCAGCTTCATCGTACTTCCCTTGACTTTCATACACTCCTGCTAAATTACTATAACTGAGCACTATATTAAAATGTTCTTTTCCTAATATTTTCTCACTTATTTGTATACTTTTTTTATAAAATTTTTCGGCTTTCTTATATTTCCCTTGTCTTTTATACACTCCTGCTAAATTACTATAACTGAGCACTATATTAAAATGTTCTTTTCCTAATATTTTCTCACTTATTTGTATACTTTTTTTATAAAATTTTTCGGCTTCCTTATATTTCCCTTGACTTTCATACACTCCTGCCAAATTATTATAGCTAGTTGCTGTATTAATATGTTCTTCTCCCAACACTTTCTCATTTATTTGCAAACTTTTTTTATAAAATTTCTCAGCTTCCTTGTATTTACCTCTCCCCTCATATATCGTTGCCAAATTATTATAACTTATTGCTGTATTAGGATGTTCTTCCCCTAACACTTTTTCTTTTATTTGCAGACCTTTTTTACAAAATTCTTCTGCCTCCTTATATTTACATTGTCTCTCATACACTTCTGCTAATTGATAATCAATCCCTGCAATTTCTAAATGTTCTGTTCCAAATAATTTTTCACTAATTTTCAATGCCTTTAGCAATAATTTTTCACTTTCTTCATAATGCGCTTTATCTTTTTCATCTTCAGCCTGTTTTATTAAAATATCTGCTTCTTCTAATTTTTGTTTTAATGTTTCCCCTTCCCACTTTTCTTTTTCCTCAGATTCATTTACTACAAAAATCAACTCTTTTTTCTTTTCTAATTCAGTTTCATAATCATTATGAAATATAATTTTAAGTTTAATAAATGAATAAAAATCATATGCTCCCATTGATAATTGTTCATCACCATATGGCGTGGTAAGAAAAATAAAGTTTTTCCCCAAACTCTCTAACATATCTCTGCTGAAATTTAAACGATTTAAACTTTCTTTATCTTGAATGGCAAGATGAAAATTAGCAATGATAAAAATACGTGTTTCTGGCAAAGTGTTGACCCACATTTGTAAATCACGAAACAAATAATCACTTGGATGCTGTTTGTAATCATAAATACCCACCATTCCTCGTCTATAAATTCCAACAATTTCCTTTTGTATTATTTCATCAGCTATCACCAAAAATAAACCTCGTTCAGACTGATTTATAATCCAGCCTAATGTTTGATATCCTTCCTGATTACTCTCCATCATTTGCAGTCAACCCCTGTTCCTTGAAAAATTTAACAACCAAAGGATGCACATTATGCCATCGCTTTCCATTATATTCAAGCACTACGGATGACTGCAACATTTCTAACAACATTTCTTTATTTTCTATTCGCTCTTTATTTCCTTTATAAATATTCAACAAAAACTTATACTCTTTTTCCTCAATTCGTCTTGTTAAATTCGTTTTTAACTCCTCTAATGCACGCTCTGCATCTTCCATAGAAATCGTTTCACTATTTCTGCGCAATGCTCGTTTTGCTGATGAATTGATAGTATAAAATAAATCTCGAAGCGAACCTCCTGTATACTGAATTAAATTTTCTAAAACATCTGCTTCAAACAATTCTAATTTTGCGCGTTTTCCCACA
Source organism: uncultured Eubacterium sp. (assembly GCA_947088865.1). Taxonomy (GTDB): domain Bacteria; phylum Bacillota; class Clostridia; order Lachnospirales; family Lachnospiraceae; genus Lachnospira. The sequence goes on from CAMUHY010000008.1 coordinate 56,521, forward strand.
ATTTTACATATAATATCAATACCGTCTTGAAATGGCTCGCCTGTTATTGTCTCAATCTTTATCATGGGAAGTGTCTTTGTCACAAAATAACTTTCCATAGCTGAAAATCTCACATCATAAGAAAGCCCAATAGGAAACGTATAAATAACAGGAAATTTCATTCCTGAAAGGCTTGATACATAATTGTAAAATACTTTCCATGCATCTTCTGGATTTAATTTATCCAAATCTTCAAAAATGATAATAGGGCGTTTTCCTTGCGTTTGTTTCGTAATTTCTTCTGAAACTAAACCTAATATTTTAATCCATTCACTTGTACGAACATTGATTTTTCTTCGATATTCTCTTCTTGTTTCCTCGTTAAACTTTAAATCCGTTTTGATTTGCCCAAAAAGACCTAAAATATTTGTAAAAATCCCTTTTATTTCTGCTGATGCACCTACTTCTGCACAAAGTCTTTTTGCTTCTTGAGATATGATGGTTTCTGTTCCTTCGTACCAAAAAGTTGTAATTTGTTCTAAAAGGCTTTTCTTAATTTTACATTGTAATTCTTGTGCAATCTGTAATAAAGCTTCTCCCATTAATATAAAAAGGTCTGAATGTACAATATTCAATAAATCCAAATCCATTCCGCAGTGAACAGTCTTTACATAATATCCTTTATCAATTAATCTTTCTGACATTCTGTTTAACTCGGTACTTTTTCCGCATCCTCGATGTCCTAACAGCAAAAATGCAGCACATTCTTCTTCATTTTGACAACTGTCAAAAATATCTTCAATCGGAGAATTATATTTATCACTTGTTCGATATTCCATCGTATTCTCACAATAAAATTCGTTCATCTGGTCTATCTGCAAAGGCGCTGATGAAAAGGCATTTATCATTTCAGAGAGTTGGGTTGCATATTTCATTATAATTTCTCCTTGTTTCAAATCTTTTTATTTTTATTATAATACATTTTACAATTTTACAAAACATCTTTTTGAATCTATATTATAAAAATAAACACCAACTAGCTTTTTCTGTTATGCTAGTTGATGTTTTACTCATGGTTTATTTATCTGACCTTTTGTGATGGTTTTTATAACCATATTTAAAAACTGCTTCCTATCTGGTATAACTATTTCATACATGGTATTATTTTGGGTGTTCCATAGCACACCTTTTTCCAAATCTAACGCTATCATATAGCAGGCACATTGCAGAAAATGCTCATGACTAAGCTGTGAAACAAATTTTAATTCATATACAACATTATCCTTTAATACATCTATTCTGCCTCTTATGCTGTATGTTTCGCCACGCTTATCTCTAAATTCAATCGAACATTCCTTTTGAACAACCTCATCTGGAGTAAAAACACTCTTTAAACGATTATATATGTTGTTAGCTTGCTCTTTTGTTACAAAAGGTCTTTGCACTTGTGTTACATATCTATCCTGATATGTTTCATATGCTGTAAGATAAAGTATTTTATCGTCAAGCGTTGCCTCTTCTTTAATCGACAAACGCGGTCTATCACTATGTATATCCTGAGCATATTCTATTTCACTGTCTATATCATAATCTTTAAAAAAACTGGCTTCCTGATATATACCAATACAAGGCGACAAATCTATCATTCCATCATTGCTTTTTATATAAATGGTCTCATGGTTTTTTAAATGCACTCTCTTTGTTTTCAACAGCTTATAACATTCTTCCACATCTTCTTTATATTTAAAATCAAACATTTCAGATATATAAAAAGGGTTAAGAAAATAACTTCTTATTAATGGTTTTGTAGATAACGTTTCATCTGATAAAGAATTATATTGACCGCTTTGTGCAAAAATGATTTTTTCTTTTCCGCGACTTGCTGCTACACAAAAAATATTTCTTAAAATTTCATAATTGACCATTGGCTTATTGATTCTTAACTGCCAATATTCTTCTGTAAAGTCAAAAACCACACATATCTTGCGTTCAAGCCCTTTACTACTGTCATATGTTGTAAAAATGGCAATGTCATTTGATGAAAAAGAGTTTTTTCTATCTTCATCTGTAATACTTGCATATACCGTATTTTTATTAAATGTATCTTTATAATCCTTTTCTAGTCGATTTAAAACGGTTGTCATATCTCCTGTTCTTGAACCAAGACAAAGAATATCTGCAGGATTTTGGTTTGCCAAAAATTCTATAATTTGATGAAGCGGCATATATTCCACACAACAATTCTTATTTACTCCAACAATATCTTTTTCCCAAATATTTCCCAATCTTATGGCAATACCAGCAGAAAGCCGGAAGCATTGTGTAAAATGCAAAAGGGTATAATTTCCTAAAAATTCTTGGACAAATTTAAGAACATCCAACGTTGTTTTGTCATATATTTTTTGTTTCATATCACCAACCGCTATAATTTGCATATTAGCATTTTGTTCTTTAATATATAAAAGCATTTCTGCAATTTCTTGTTCAATATCCTGATATTCATCAAGCACCAGCATATCATAATTTGCAAGTTTTGGGTTTTGTCTATTAAATTCTTGTATTAAATCAGAAGCGCTTGCTTTAATACCCATTCTGTATAAAATCATATAGGCAAATCCATGATAATTTTGGACACATACATTTTTTGCCTTGATTTTTGCTTTTGCATCGATTTTTAAAAGCCGATTATATGTCAAATAAAGTATTTTTTTGTCTGAAAATTCATTACACAATACTTGTATTGCCGTTGTCTTTCCGCTTCCAATACAAGCATCGACTAAAATATTTTTACCTTGTTTTGCTGTTTTAATAAATTCCATCTGTTCATTGGATAAATCATTCATTGATATATTCATCTGTTTGTATTAATCCTTACATAATAATTTTCGATATTTTTTTATAAACATTATCTCTAATTTAGCGTAATCACCCTATCATTTTATCTTCTTGTATAATATTTAAAAATATCTTGTCTACTTTCCGCCTAATTCTTTATACATAGTTGCTACATATTCTTCTAATTCATGATTACATTGATAACTTTTTCTATCTCCATTATGTGAAATCTTTATATATCCTCCACCAAAAACCATACTCCAATCAGTATCATTTATTGTGTATGAAATCCTATACGACCAACCTCCACGCTGTTCTGGAAATAATACAGGTTTAAAATCAATTTCATCTATTTTATCAGCAAGTTTTTCTATATCTTCCTTTGCTATCAAAACACTTTTTCCTGTATTTCCACTCATAATGCGTACTTCCTCTGCCTGTCGTATAGTTGCCTTAAAATCTTTTTCTCGACTTGAATAAATGTAGGTTATCACAATAAAAACAATCAATGCTACAATTAAAAATATAGAAACAACTATTATGAATTTTTTATATTTTTTCATAGGCTTCACCTCTAATCTGGTATAACCACTACATAATTCCAATTTCCCTGACAATGTCCCCAAACATACCTTGAAGGATAATTTATCCAACCATCTGCTATCCTGATATAAGTACTACAAAAACCATTAGAATATGTAAACTGTGAATAGCCTAAAGCAACTACGCCATGATCTGTATACATTTGATGACCATGAACTATTAAATGACATGGTCTATTATTATCCAACTCTTCTGCAACATATATTCCGTTATTTGTACCATAATAAAGATATGCTCGACAACCTAAGCCTCTGTCATAAAAGTAAAGTCTATATGCATCTTCTACATTTTTATCATATGTTCCTTGTTTTTTATCCGTTTCCATAAGTTCAAACATTTCCCAAAACACATCATTCCATGAACAATTTAAAAATAAATCACCATATTTAGAGGGGTCTCTAAGGTACCAATATTTACATAAATTTGTTGCGGCAGTAGGATAACAGATTTCACCACTACTAAAATCATCCATAACATTATAATATATAAATCCACCATCGACCATATAATATTTACTATCTTCATATCCACTTTCATAATTATTAGGATTTGTTATAAACTCTTTATTATTACCTGGCGGGGTACTTCCTCTAGTACTCATATTCAGATATATCTCCCACATATCTGAATAATCCTGTTCCTGTGTTTCTTCCTCTTCCTGGCAAACTTCTTCTATCTCAACAATATCACTCGTTGTTATATCATATATTTTAGAATCATGATTATTAACTTTACATTCCACAGCATAATTCATATCACCCATATAATACAACTTACAATTCTTACTACTTAAGTTAGCCTGTTCCATATCATTTACTTTTTCTACTACATGCTCGATAGATACATCTAAAAAAGACTCTCCCTCCTCAGCAAATTCAATAATTGGATACATACTTGTATTTGCCCCTGTTATTACATAACCACAATCGTTATTATCCTTATCTTTTATACCAAAATAATAGCATTCTAACCGATTCTTATCATCAAATATTGCCTTTCTTACACCAATTTTTACACCTGTATTCCATAACGATTCTTCATTTGTACTCATTACATTCTTAATATGTGTAGTAGCTGCTTGTTCAGCTTCTTCCATTGAAATAATACGCACATCATTTCCTGCCGCCCCATCTTGTGCCGCAAAAACTGCACTCGAATTTACTAAAAATATGACTACTGTCATTACACATGCTATTGTTCTTTTAATTTTTTTCATAAATGCCCCCATTTCTGTGTTGTATCTTATCTTTAATAAAATATTTATAGAAACTTTACTGCCAATAAAAACACATTCACTTAAACTGTACAATCCCCATCTGTTACCCTTTAGCACTCTTTATATTCACTACATTAATTTTCTTACTCCCTCCTCTTAAATCAAACGCACCTACAATATTTCCTTTATAAAATCAATCAACCTTTCTGTTTCAGCCTTATAAAATTTATTTTCATTAACAGCTATACAATTATCACTAATAATATGAATTTATGTATTATATTAAATACAACTATTTATTAATAAATTATAACATATACCTTTGCCTATGTACATTTATTTGTTAAATTTGTATATATTTTATATTGCAATATCTCCTAAATGATTTAAATAAGCAGCGAAGCAACCTGAGAATATCCTTTAGCTTTAAATATATCCATATATTGATTTTTCTTGCTGGTTATTTAAAAAATCCATGTAGTATTACTATTGACTTTTCTTTTAATACTTTCTATTATTAAAATTATTGATTTTAAAATATTTACAAAAACTTCTATTTTCATTCAATTTACAAATTAAACAAGTATGGGAGATTATTATGGAAACAAATATGTTATCTGCTGCAATTAATAAAGTAAAGTCAAGTATGGAATATGATAAAATTATTGTTTTAACGGAATATTGTACTAATGATAATGAGGTGGATTATATTGAGATTCATAAAAAATGCAAATATGCAGGTGAAGAATATAATTCTATCAAGCAGCAAATCCAGTCGTCTGGCAAACAAGTTATTCTTATATCTGAAAAAAAGTATATGATGATTGTAAATAGAATGATATGGGAATGTACTAATGTTTCAACTCTTATTTATATTGACCTTGATAATCCTTATGAAGTTGAAGCGCCTGTTACAGCCACCGATAAATTACTTTGGGACGTGCAGGCAAACAAGGCAGATGAAGACGACCAAGCGATGATGTCTGGCTGGAATAACAGTTATAATAATCAACCATTTACAAAAGAAGAATTACTTGAATATATCTCAGACAGCAAGTTAAAGCTTGAACCCTATCTTGAACATGATTCAGAGGTATTAGAAGTAGGGGTCGGTTCTGGTATGATAGCATTTGAGATTATACCCCATTGCAAATCATATGATGGATGCGACATCTCTAATATTGTTCTTGACCGCCTTAAAGCTTTATGTGACAAAAATAATATTACAAATTTAAACCTTTATAATTTAGGCGCTGATGAAATAAATAAAATTGGCAAGCAATATGATATTATATTGATGAGTTCTGTCACCGAATATTTTGGCGGGTATAATTATTTAAGAAATGTTGTACAGACATGTATTGATACTTGTAAAACTTGTGGACATATATTATTTGCAGATGTATTTGACCTTGATATGAAAGAAGAATATGAAACTTCTATTATGGAATATGCTGCCACTCACCCAGAATGTCATAATAAACGAGGTTTTACAAGAGAATTATTTGTACCAAAAGCATATTGGCATGATTTAATGTTTACTATGCCTGATATTGCCAACGTTGAGGTCACAAATAAAATTGGTATAATTGACAATGAAATAAACAAATATCGTTATGATGTTATGATTACAGTAGATAAAATCAATCATACTCTGCAAAGCCAAACAATTTCTAATAAAAAACCTGTTAAAAATTTTTATGGAAAAGACTTTGTACAATAAAAGAAGCAATATATATACCGGCAGTTGCAGGAACAAATGTCATAGAACCTGGAACTGCTTTTTTTTGTAATTTTTCATTTTCTTCTTCAACCATTGGCTTTGCAGGCACTTCCTTAGAATACAAAACGGTTTGGCTTTCAATTCCTCTTGCTCTTAATTCACGCCGCATAACTTTTGCCAATGGACATATACTTGTTTTATAAATATCTGTAATTTCCAGCTGTGTGATATCAAATTTATTTCCTGTTCCAAGACAACATATCAATGGCGTATGTGCTTCTTTACATTTTACAACAAGGTCAATTTTAGCTGTCACTGTGTCAATGGCGTCTACTACATAAGAATACTTTGAAAAATCAAATAAATGACTATGTTCTGGAAGATAAAAACATGAAAATACATTTACTTGGCATTTGGGATTAATATCATAAATTCGTTCACGCCACACATCAACTTTTAATCTTCCAACCGTGCTGTGCAAAGCAATTATTTGTCTATTAATATTTGTCTCAGATACGGTGTCATTATCAATAATATCAATTGTTCCTATCCCGCTTCTAGCCAGTGCTTCCAACACATATCCGCCAACTCCGCCGGCTCCAAACACTGCAACATGTGCATTTTGCAAAAGGTCTATTCCTTCTTGTCCGATTAACATTTTTGTTCTGGTAAATTCATTTGACATATTTTTTCCTCACTATCAAAAAGCGTTAATTCTTTATATATTTTTTCCTCTGTCCGATATGTTGCCGTCTCTGGAATAAAATCTTCACCAATTCGATAATCAATATTTGCTTTTCTTGCCTGCGCAAGCTGATATTGACGCTTAATCTTATATGTTTTTTTATCCTTTATAAAATTCGCTCCTGTCTGATGAAATCGAAACGGAATATTTTTTTCTACGCACTGTCCTCTTAAATCTAAAATCCAGTCATAATTGCAAGGTCTTGCCGATACGCCTGATTCACCGCCAACAGAAACCTCTTCAATAGAATCATTAAGATATGCCGAAATATCGACTCTTTCTAATATTGGAGCGACAATAATGGACTTATGTTTAATGGGGAGTGATAGAAAAATGGGCAGCCTATAATCGGCTCTATCTTGATTTTCAACAGTACAGCCAATTAAAACATTGTCATACCCATCTTTCCAATCTGCGGGCAAGCATTGTTTAAGGCGGTCTATTCTTTTGGTAAAAAAATAAAACCAGCAGTCACTTCTAATTTTCATCATTCTCCAACATTCATCACGCCATTTATCGGCATCCGACAATAAAAAATCCGATGTAAAACAAGTATATATAATTTTACCAGAAGAAATTTTATAGTCTCCGTTTCTTTTTTTCTTTAACGGCAAATCAAAACAGGCATTTTTATGACATAGACTGCTGTCTGCAATACCGCCATACAGCTCATCTTGACGATAAACATAACAGTATTTGCAGCCTGAACTTATTTTTGTACATCCATGCCAAGGATTCCAATCTGCATATATATTTTCTAATCGACTCATAATTAAACCCTTTTTATCAATTTATATCATATCCCTTTAATACTACTATCTGTACTATTTTCTCTATTTTTTTAGTTTACAAGATTTTCTTTATGATTACAATGCTAAATTCCTATAATTATAAAAAGTAATTTTATTTACTTTTTTAACGCTTCATGCTATGATAGTTATAATTGTACCAATGTTTGTAAACTACGCAAATATATGTAATATATTTTAGGAGATGTTCTATGTTAGCTGCATTATCAAAAAAATTTAAAAATGTTGATAACATAATATTCACACTATATGGTGTTATTGCAGCAGCTTTTGTATTACTATTACTGTATATTGGTTTTAACATTCAAGATGAAATATATAGCTATCAAGCCAATCCCACCTATACAACACTAAAGGCAAATGAATGTACTACTATTTCTGATGCCTCTGCTCCATTAGGCGTAAAAAATCAATGTACACTAGAACTTGAACATCAAAAACAAGCGTCGTCTGTTCTTATGTTTTATGTCATTCATCAAAGCGTTGAAGTTTATCATAAAGGCGAACTTCTATATAGCCTAAAGCCAGATTCTTCCCATACTTCTTATAAAACACCTGGAAATAATTGGATTATTGTTCCTATCCTTGAAGAGCATACAACTTTACAAATTATTCTCACGCCTGCCTATGAGACATCTATTAATATATATCCTGAATTTTACTATGGCAATGAACATGCACTGCGAATGAAAATTATTAGTAATTCCATATTGACGTTTATAGTAAGCGCTCTTGCTATTATTGTTGGTTTAATATTTATTGGATTTAAAATTCTTACTTTAAAAAATCCTGAATTTGATAGCAGTCTTATTATGATGGGGTTATTTTCAGTAAATATTGGTTTATGGAAACTGACAGACCTTTCAAGCAATAGCCTTTTATTTGCACCAAATGTTGTACTTTCCTATATTCCATTTATATCATTATTATTAGTAATCATTCCTTTTTCAATGTATATAAAATCAATTCTTACAACAAAAATAAAAGTTTTATGGAATATTCCTTGCATTGTCAGTATTTTAATTTCATTGACAACACTTCTCTTTCAAATATTGGGCATATACGATTTTCGAGAAATGTTAATTTATAACCATCTATTAATGTTATTTGTTGTAATTATTGCTTTAATAACTATTACTATTGAAATAAAACTTGCGGGATTAAGTCGAAAACTTAAAATCTCTATCACATGTATTGGATTATGCTTTTTAGGTCTTGTTATTGATTTAATCTTTTATTATTATTGGAAAGGAACTTATATCACCGTTCTTGGCATATTAGCATTTTTAATCTATATTATTACACTTGGTGTCATCTCCATAAAAGATGCCAGAAAATTAATGGTAATAGGCAGTACTGCCAACCATTTCCAAGAAATGGCATTCCATGACCAGCTTACAGGTTTATTAAACAGAACGGCTTATGCTGAACACACTGCCAATAAATTATTTGACCCAAACGATTGCATTATTGTAATGTGCGACTTAAATAATCTTAAAAAATGCAATGATACATATGGACATGACAAAGGGGATAATTATATTAAAACAAGTGCAGCAATGATACAACAGTGTTTCTCAACAATTGGAAACTGTTACAGAATGGGCGGCGATGAATTTTGTGTTTTAATAAAAAATGCTTCTATATCCGCTTGTGAGACTTATGCAAAGAAATTAGAAAAAGACGCTGAACAATACACAAAAAATCATCCTGAGGAATTTCCAATTAAAATTGCATGTGGTTATACCTCTTATGATGCATCTATTGATTATGATATTGGTGATACACTTCGTCGTGCTGATAAAAAAATGTATCAAGATAAAATTAATAAAAAAACCTTATAATTTATCTATAAATTAGTGTGAATTTCCAAGATATTTATTTAGTATTATCATTAACATTTTAAAATCCAAAGGTTTTGCAATATGTTCGTCCATGCCAGCTCTCTTTGCTGTTCTTATATCATCAGCAAACGCGTGAGCAGTCATGGCAACTATTGGAATATTTTTATAATAACTTCCTGATAATGACCGGATTGCTTTTGCTGCTGCATAACCATCCATTACAGGCATTTTTACATCCATAAGAATAATATTATAATAATCTTTTTGGGTATTCGTTATAATATCGACTGCCTCCTGTCCATTTTTAGCATAATCAATATGAACGCCTGTCGATTTAAGAACTTCTCCTAAAACTTCTGCATTAAATTCATTATCTTCCACAATTAACATATATTTATCACTAAAATCCTTTTCTGAATATATTTGCAGAAAATTCTCTTTTGGCATTTCATCACTTTGATATATATCTTCTAAACCTTGTCCATCCTTCGTTTGCATAATCTTGGAATAAATATCACTTTCCAAGTCTGTTAATTTACTATCCATATTATCATTAGATGCGTTTTGAATTTCTAAAAAGATAGTAATAATAAATTTTGTTCCAACATTTAATTTGCTTTCTACTTGAATATCTCCATTCATCATCTCAACAATGTTTTTGACAATAGGCATCCCTAAACCTGTACCTTTTATATGATTGATTCTGTTGTCGTTTGCCCTCTCGAAAGGAATAAATAAGTTTTTTAAATACTCTTCACTCATACCAATTCCATTATCTTGTACAATAATTTCATAACAACCAATTTTTTCTTTATTTGCATTTTTTTCTGTTATGTACAAATCAATATTTCCTTCCTCCAGTGTATATTTAATTGCATTGCTTATCAAATTTATAAAAACTTGCATTAATTTTTCTTTATCTCCTATCACTTCTCTGTGAACAACATCGCTAATATTAACAGATAAAACATGACCTTTTTCTCGAATTAACGATTTTGACAAAGAAACAACTTCATTAATCAAATCAATAATATTAAATTTATCATCATGTAATCCCATTTTTCCTGATTCAATTTTACTCATATCCAATATATTGTTAACCAGATTTAATAAATGGTTTGAGGATAATAAAATTTTTTGCAAACAATTTGATACATTCTCTTTATCATCAATATTACTATGTGCAACTTGTGCCATTCCAATAATAATATTCATTGGTGTACGAATATCATGGCTCATATTAGATAAAAATTTTGTTTTTGCTTCATTGGCTTTATTTGCTGTATCATAAGCTTGCTTTAAAGCTTCATGTGTTTCCATCTGTTCTTTTATAATCCTTATTTTATTATTTTTAAATGCTATGACTTTATATAATATCATTGTAATAACACTTGAAAAAAGAATTTCTACAATAATTTCAATAACAATAATATATACAGGTATCCAGCCTTTTTTAGGTGCAATATTTAAAATCCACTCTCTGCCATACACATCAACTTTTGCATTAACGCCATTTATATCTTGTGTTTCTTTTATATTTAAGTTTATCAAGGTCTTTTTATTATTTTTATCAAAATAAAATAATTCATAGCTATGTTTCTCTTTTGTTAGATTTGTCAACCCAATGTATCTAAAAACATCTGAAATTTTTAAAACAACGGTAGTAAAACCCCAAAGTTCACCATTTTCATAATATACGGGTATTCTTAATATAATTCCTTCTTCTGTTTGAACAAAATCAAGTAAACTTGAAATAATTGTTCCTTCAGAATTTTTTGAAAATAAAAAATCTCTATCACTTTCTATATCACTCACCTTATGATTGCTATATATTATATTGTTTTCGTTCATATGATAGACACGTCTTATATAGTTATCTTCTACTATCTCTAAAGCATAGATAGCAGGTTCTTTAGAAATTGTCTTATATAATTTCTTTAAGTCATCCACATATTTTAAAGGATTTTTAGCAATATCTTTCATGGTCTCATCACTTTTCATAGTAATCCATAACTTCATAATTTGTGAAAGATAAACATAAATCGACACATTGTTTTTTAATTGAATAACAGCGCTAGAAGCTTCTGTGCTTAATAATTTTTTAGCACTATCCATATACACCATATTACTTACTACAACTAAAGTTTGTGCAAATATAAAACAAAGCAAAAAACAAATTATATAAATTTTAATCTTCAATAGTATTTTTTTCATAATTATAAAACCCCTTCACGATACCGTACATTCTTACTATAAAATATACCACGCTTGGACTCTATATTCTAGGATTGATTGAAAAAAATAAATGGATATTGTTATTTTATTTGCATTATTGTAAAATGTTGGTAGCTTATTTATATAAATAAAAAGGAGGATATGTGTAATGTATATAGTAAATATTGAAAATATACCTGGAAAAACCTATGAAGCTTTAGGACTTGTTACAGGATGCTGTATTATGTGCAAAAATGTCGGAAAAGATATCGGAGCGTCTTTTAGAAATTTAGTAGGCGGTGAGATGAAAGCCTACGTACAGCTTATGGAAGAATCAAAAAATACAGCAATCAATCATATGATTGAGCAAGCTCAACAGATGGGTGCAGATGCCATTGTTAATGTGCGTTTTTCATCAACAACCATTGTCGCTGGAGGAGCAGAAATTTTAGTATCGGGAACAGCCGTAAAATTTATATAAATTTTTCTTACTGGAACAATATAATCTATAATTCAAGGCATGTGCATTCATATAGTAAATTATTTTATCTTTATTATATGAATATAACATGCCTTTATTTACTCTCTAATTATTCAATTGGTTTTTTTGCACCTTTTTTATTTGTTTAAATCCTTCTCCAAACACTTGACTTGTTTCAGTAAACATAATAAATGCGTTGCTGTCCACTTCAAGTATAGCATTATTTACAATGTATGACTGAGAAACAGAACATGCACACAATAAGACATCTTTATTTTCCAATGTGTAGGAACCAGTTCCATCTATTATAGTTGAGCCTCTCCCCGTTATTTCAGATATTCTTTTTGCAACCTGTTCCCCTTTAACTGTAATTACAATAATCAGCGTTCCTGCCCTCATACCATACATGATTTTATCAAGTACTAACGATGTTACAAATGTTGCCAAAAGTCCATAAAGAACGGCATCAATACTTCCAAATGCCGGCCAGCCGAGCATAATAATAAACAAATCCACTACCATTGTCATCACACCAATAGAAAGATGGGGTTTTAATACATTGATTGTCATTGTTAAAAGGTCAATTCCGCCTGAAGAACTGCCTCGCATAAAAAACAGAGCCATTCCAGAACCCATAAATATACCTGAGTACAGTGCTGCCATAAATGGTGAACCTGTATAGGTCGGTGTAAATGGAAATATCACATCTAATACAAAAGTCGATATAATCATGGTTCTTGCTGTTTTTAAAAGAAACTCTTTTCCCACTACTCGGTAACTAATAATTACAAAAGGTATATTTAATATAAAAGTCATAATACCGATTGGAAGTCCCCAAAGATAATTCATCATAAGCGCGAGACCAGACAATCCCCCCAGCGCAAAATTTGCCATTTTTGCAAATGTATATACTCCTATTGCATAAAGAAAACTTCCAGCTATGTCAGCAAGCAAATCTAAAATAAATTTTTTGGCTGCTTTTTTTTCCAATTTTGATAACATACTCAATACTTAATCCTCATGTCTTTCTATAATTTGCAAACTTTGGTTTTTAAAGGCACTATTGTAAAATGGCTTATTATCATCATCAATAGCACTTTCTTAGTATGTATAAATTTTACAATAATCATTCATAGAGATTATTCTTTACAAAATTTCCTCTATTAATTTTATTGCCTGCTCATATCGTTCAAGATATGTTCCTGATAAACATACAAAATGAAAACCAAAATCCTCATATATTTTTTTAATCATATTTCCATACTTATATCGGTCAGCCGCAATAATTTCACTTCGGTCTCCATCTTGCACCCACTCGACATCGGGTTCCATATATAAAACTAAATCATATTCATTAAGGCTGGCAATCGCATCGGCAAGCAATGTATTTTTTTCTATATTTTTATCTTCCAAAAAATTCATAAAAAACTTAGTTATAAGACAATCGGTATCTTCAATTAAAACCTTGTTGCTATGCTCAATCAATCGCAGTTCCTTTGCCTTATGTTCCAGTAAAATCCGAGTAAAATCGCCAGAAAGCATCATCGTATCTGTCCCCGATAATTCGGATAACTCCCTTCCTACCTCCTCCAGATAATTAGTGTTAAAATGATGTGCAAGATTAACGGTCAATGTTGACTTGCCACAGCTTTCCGTTCCAATCAGCAATACTTTTTTTACATAATATGGTCGTACAACCAAAGGGAGCCAATCCCAATGTTTATACACATTCGCTCTTATATCAGTTGAATTATATTTATTTCTTGGAAATATAATCAAATCACTTTCGGGATAACAAATATTCCAAAAACTTGTTTTATCATAGTCATCTCCACAAAATACAACATCAATTTTAGTTCCTATTTTCTTCTTAACAATTTCGCAGTCATTTTCCCAATATTGTTTGGTATAATCGGATTTTTTATCAAGTTTATCCTCCAACAATATTATTTTGACATTTCCAATATGTTTTGTTATTTGATATACCCACCGATACTTTATTCTTACATCAATATCTGTACAGTTGCTACGATAAGAAATAACAACATACAATTGATTACATTGACTTGCCGCTTTGATAATACAATCAACATGCCCCATATGAAGCGGATTAAAAGAACCGCCATACATTCCAACATTATAATTCATCACATGTTTTCCTCCCATCCAATTGATTATTATTTAATTGAATATCTCTAAACCATTTAATAAACATAATAACTGCATTTGCAAGATAGACTATCCACATCATCAATACAGCAACACTTTCTCCACCGTTAAAAAATGCTGCAATCCACATAATAACGGACACCAAATCTACAACAATCCATATAATCCATTGTTCCATATATCTTCTTATCAGTAATATTTGAGCAACTACGGATAAGACTGTACTCATACTATCTATAATAGGAAGATTTCCGCCAAGCAACTTTAATATATAACCATATGCAAAAATTCCAACAATACTTAAGATACCAACTAAAAATTCATTTTTAACACTCATTTTACGTTTATATACTTCATTGCTTTCTTTGTCCATATTTTTCTTCCACACAAACCACCCGATAATATTGGTAGGAAAATAATATAACAAATTTAACATAACATCGCCATAATATTTTGCATTCCATGCCACATATGCGTATAATAATATATTTACTACACCAAATAAATAATTAGAAATTTTGCCCATACCTGTAAGAATAACACATGTTACTCCTGTCATAGACGCAATAATACCAACTGCTGTATCGCCTAAATATAGGGATATGCCCAATATTATAAGATTGCAAAATAGTATCCAAAAAATTTCCCACTTTCTCCAGCCACAAAATTCATTTTTAAAAAATTGTACTACATTATCCATATCAATCCTCCACTTTACGTCTTTTATATATTTTACTAGGTCTATATGCTCCATTTTTTATTATCTTTCCTGTATCCTCTACAAGGTTTTTTACTTGATTTCTAAAATTTGCTTTAAAAACTTCCTTTCCTATTAATATTTCATATACTTTTTGCAATTGCGGCAATGTAAATTCTTCATCCATAAGATGAAATATAATAGTACTGTACTGTGCTTTATTTTTCAGTCGTTCTCTGCCATAACCAATTATTTCTTTATGGTCAAATGCCAACGGTACAACATCGCTCAATACCCAATCCACATCATAAAAGTTTACGGACAAAACTCTTTGCCCTGCATGTTCTTTTAAAATTTGTCTTGAAACTAGAGCAAAATAAGATACGGAGACTACTCGATTTCTTGGGTCACGATGAAGATTATCTCCCCAAGTAAAAAGTTGTTCCATATAAACCATTTCTTCAATCCCTGTTTCTTCTTTTAAACATCGTCTTGCCGCATGAATCAAGGTTTCATCTTCTTTTACTGCAACACCTGGCAAAGCAAGCATCTTCTGATATGGTTCTTCTGCTCGCTTCACAAGAAGGACTTTTAATCGATTTTCTTCTATTGTAAATAAGATAAAGTCCACTGCCAATGATATTTTACTCATATTAATCCTCCATTCTAAAACATAGGAATTGTGCAATAGAAATTTTAAAAAATAGTTTTTACTTAGTAGTTATTTATTACTAAGTTTAGTATAAATTTACTACTATGTCAAGTACCCTTTATATTTTATTTTTAATAAATATCTTTAAAACACATTTATAATTGAATGGAAAATGCTTATTTCCTCTACACAAGTCTATACAATCGAGTAGGGAGGATTTTCCTCCTACTCACTGCGCGGAGTGCGTCCAGCAAAGCTGCTAATTTCCTTACGCACCCCTTCACATAAAAAAAGAGTTGCCCCTTATAGGCAACTCTATAACTGTTGTGCCAAAATTCTTTTTGCATCTTCATATCCTAAATTTTTTGCAAACTGAATATATTGCGGTGAAAAATTAATTGTCCCTGATAAAGTATTTCCCAAATCTTTACTAGGATAAATTTCTATCAGCTCCTGTATAGGATATTGGACTTTATCTATTCTTTGCTTTGTTGACAATCCTATAATCAATAATTTTCTAAATCCATTATCATATAGTGGAGTCACAGGCAAATTATCTGCTAAGCCTCCATCCATATATTTTTTATCCTTTATAGATACTTTGGAATAAATGACAGGCAATGCGCTTGTAGCAAGCATAATATCAATGGCTTCCTCTTTGGATTTGTTATTGAGCAATCGGTATTCTGGGACTTTTTCATCTTCACATATTGTATTAAATATGGGAATAGCACTTTTAAGTCTGCTGACATAAACATATTCTTCTAAAATTCCACGAAGCCCTGAACGGTTTGATATTCCATCAAACCAATTATTATCAGGTGTAATAAAATCCTCAAATGTAAAATCATCCCACAGTTTATTTATAACTTCAACAGACATGGTAGCATATGCAAAACCATTAATTCCTCCAATTGAAGTGCCTGACACTCCACTAATGGTAATATCATATTCTTTTAACGCTCTAAACGCTCCAACCTGATAAGCGCCTTTGGCGCCACCGCCTGACAGTACCAGACCAAATCCCTGCATAATACCTTTCCATATATTTTTACAAATATATCAAATTATTCAATATTATTATACTATATGATTTGGCATTTATAATTGTTACATAGTAAACTATAAAAATTATCTCTATATCTTTTATTCCTACAAATCACACTCAAGCTGACAGTCATAAGGTTCTCTTTTTACATGTTCGGCATTGTATTCCTTTGCTTCTCTACATCCCATCGCACGATAAAAAGCTTGTGTTTCAACGGCTGAATGTGCAGATATATACAATTTTTTTGCATTGTTTTTCTGTGCAAAATCCTTTGCAATTGAAAATAATGTTTTACCAATACCCTGACCGCGTACATCTTGTGATACATGAATACTTGATAAATCCATATACTGTAAATCACTCCCCATCAGGGCGCCTTCAACGGACACAAAGCCTTTTAATTCACCTTCTATAAAAGCTCCATAAACGAGCCCGCCTGTCATTATCGTATTTGTTAAACAGCGTACCAACTCTTTATATTCATCATTTCCCCAATCATCAATAAAAGGAGCATTTTTAATAACCCATTTATTATTTTCTTTTCGCCAACAATTTGTGACAACTTGCCGGCGTTGAAATGTATGAAATAAATCAATATTCAATTCATTTATTTTGATTTCACGATAATTTATCATTTTGATTGTGCATTTATCAATTTTTGTATTGCTTCTTCTTTAGTTGCTACAAAAAAGAAGTTATTGCCATTATTCGATTCATAAATAAAATCTTTTAACGGTTTGCTTGTATAATTGGAGTAATCTCCATAAATAGCAAGTTTCACATGATAATTAATAAATTTTTGGAGAATTTCTCCTGCAATACCTGTACTTAAAACAAAAAAGTCCTCACATACTGCTGTTTTGTCAACTATAATTTTAGTTGCACCTGTTTCATACTTAACGGTCATTGCCAAATCTAAAGCGGATTGTATGTCCACAATTACCTTCTCATCACTGGAAATAACTGCAATATCCACCCCATCTTTCTTTACATGTTCAATATTCATATCTTAATACCTCCCGCTTTAATTATAGTAAAATATACAATTCTATGCAATAACACTATTTTAAAAATTTATTTTGTTTTACCCTTTTCTTTTGCCAAGAAAATCAACAATTATGATAATAGCAGGAAATATTACACCTGCAATCACCCAAATAATCCAACTATATTTCCAATTATTTGTAGAAAGACTATACCCCAAATATATTGCAGTGGCAATTAGCCAATATACACCAGAAATAGCTGTTATAACAGATTGGTTCTCTTTTTTCACTTTTGAATAGTCACCCTCTTGTAAGAGTTTTTCATAACTTGCCCATACTATACCACTACGAACAAAGAAGACAACGCCAATACCTACAAGAACAATAGAAACACAAAGCATAATTGTTAATAGTAATTCATTTTCATCATTAAACATCGCTCCTCCAAAAAAAGGAATTAAAGCCATAATACAAAAACTTGTTCCAATTATATTATTTCTTGTATATGTTCTGTTATATTGAGCTTTTCGCTCTGCAACCATTCCGCTGACACCATACTCTGTTTCAAATACTTCTTTCTCTAAATAGTTAAATGCTGCCGTTTTCCTGTCACTTGAAATAAATATAGCAACTGCTATTGTGACGAGGGTAAGCAGAATAATCATTCCAATTCCTCCAGCCATATTATCCGTTAAGCCATATTCTGGAATTTCGCTGACTATTCCTAATATCAATAGACATATAGGCGATAAAATACATAAAAAAGTACCCAATGCTATTGATTTTGATGTCATTGCTTTTACAGAAAGAAAAGCATTTGCTTCTTCCATAGATACACGCCTCAATGTAGATGCTTCATCAAATGAAATACTGCCCCCTACATCTTCAATTTCATCCTTAAGTAAATAATCTGTACTTACATTGAACAACTCCGAAAGACGAATCATTTTTCCCAAGTCTGGAACAGACTGCGCCCCTTCCCATTTTGAAACAGATTGTCTTGTAACATTCATTTGTTCAGCTAATTCTTCTTGTGACCAACCAGCTTTTTTACGGAGCTGTATTAGTTTGTCTGCAAAAATCATTATTATCTCCTCCTTGTATGATTATTGTACGTGTATTGTATCAATTTATCAAGTTGCCTGCTACCAATCGGCACCATTCAATATGTCAACTGCAAGTTGCATCTATCGTATTTATAGGAATTTTACTTATTTTATTTTCTAATACTATTTTTTATTTTTTAGCACAATCAAACACAAAATTATTTTACTTATCTATAAAAATGCTATATACTAGAACAAAAATGAGTTGTTTGTACAAAAGTAATGCAGAAATGAGGATAAAAATGAATAGCAAAAAAGCAGAATTACTTATGGCAAGCGTTGCACTTGCATGGGGAAGTTCCTATCTATTGATGAAAGTAGGTTTAAACAGCATATCACCATTTAATTTAATTGCACTCCGTTTTGGGATTGCCTTTATCTTTATGACTTTATTATTTCATAAACATTTTAACAAACTAACCTTTTCTATATTAAGAAAAGGATTACTAATGGGTGTTATTCTCTTTCTTGTTTTTACAGGAATGGTATGCGGCGTGAATCATACAACTGCTTCAGCAGCAGGTTTTCTAACAAGTACCACTGTTATACTTGTTCCTATTTTAGAATGTATGATAAGGAAAAAACTGCCTCAAAGAAAAATTGTATTCAGTGTTTTACTTGTTATGATAGGATTGTATTTTCTTACAGTACAAGAAAATGTATCTATTGATGCAGGCGCTATATATTGTCTTTTTGGCGCTTTATCCTATGCTATTTATATTATTGTGATGGACAAAATTGCAAAAGAAGAAGATACATTACTAATTAGTATTCTTCAATTAGGTGTAGCTTCTTTTTTAGGTATTATTTTTATGATTTTATTTGAAACACCTCATTTGCCAGCAACATCTTTACAGTGGGCAGCTATCATATGCTTGGGGTTACTTTGCAGCGCCTATGGTTTTGTCGTTCAACCCATTGCACAAAAGCATACCACTCCAGAAAGAATTGGTCTTATTTTCTCATTAGAACCTGTTTTTTCTGCTATTTTATCCTACATATTTTTACATGAAACACTTGGAATAAAAGGGTATATTGGTGCTGTTCTCGTTTTTGGCGGCGTTGTTTTTTCAAAATTAAAATCGCCCAATTATTCAAACACTCAAATAAAGAAAGAAACAGGTTAATCGAAAGGCATGGTTATTTAAATGAATATATTAGAAGCTGTTTCTATTTCAAAAACATTCACAAATGGAGATTTATTTTTAAAGGCATTAGACAATATTTCATTGACTGTCACAGAAGGAGAATTTATTGTAATAATAGGCACTTCTGGAAGTGGAAAATCTACTTTACTCAACATTTTAGGAGGACTGGAATATCCAACACATGGATATATTCTTATAAACGGAATAAATATCACTAATTTATCAGAAGAACAGCGTACTCAATTTCGCCTGCATCATATTGGCTTTGTCTTTCAAAATTATAATTTAATTCCTGTAATTAATATATTAGAAAATATTATTTTGCCTGCAAAATTAATGGGTAGAACAATTGATGAAATAGAAGTTAAAAAATTAGTATCCAAACTAGGTATTTCAGATAAGCTGTACTATATGCCAAACGCACTGTCTGGCGGACAACAGCAGAGAGTAGCAATAGCAAGGGCATTATACACAAGACCAAAACTTCTTTTGGCAGATGAGCCTACTGGAAATCTGGATTCTAAATCGGAAATGAAAACGATTCATTTAATGCGGGAAATGTGTGATGAATACAAACAAACAATGATTGTTGTAACACATGATAAAAAAATCACACAATTAGCAGACAGGGTCATTCAAATTGAAGATGGAAAGGTCGTCTAACGAAATGAACACAACCTATAATATAAACCAGCCTATAAAAAAAGTTCTTATAAAAGCTTATTGCCATGAAAATAAAAAACGAAATTTGCTGTTATTTATCTGTATTACATTAACCATAATAATTCTATTTTGTACTATAAGTATGCTTTATGGAAAACTTCAAATAGATACACTTAACAATATACGCTCTGATGGCATGTCTGTATCAACTTATATAGAAAATGGAACAAAAAATTGTGTTTTACAACTAAATCATTTATCTTATGTAAAGGAAACAGGGTTAGAAAAAAAAGCAGGCAAATTGATAAAAGACCAACAAACCTATTCTACATGTGTTGTGCTTGATATTTCTGCATATGAAAATATGATTTTACCAGCCCTTGTTGATGTACAAGGAACATATCCGCAAAAAGCAAACGAAATCATGCTATCAACAAAAACTTTAAATTATCTAGGAATAGAAAATTATAAATTGGGAATGACTATTTCTTTAGATTTCTATTGGAATGATATATTTTGCACAACACTTACTGGAACACAAGATTTTATTTTATCTGGATACTATACAGACTTACAAAATACAATGTCTGAATATTCCGCTTCTTATATCTCTGAAAAACGCCTGCAAGACGCTTCCATCGAACTATTCCCATGTCAAATTTTAATAGATGTTGATAAACCTTATTTAAAAGGAACACAAATAGAATTACACCTTTATAAAAATCTCACCTTATCTTACGGACAGCGAATAGTAAGCTTAGACTCTGCATCTTATCGAGCTATGGAGGGCATTATTGGCGGATATGGCGCTGCCATTATTTTTTGTTTTATTGTTTTGCTTGTATTATTTCTTTTTGTGTACAACATACTCTATATATCAATGGATAAAGATATCCGTCAATATGGACTGCTTAAAGTATTAGGTGCTTCCAATAAACAAATTAAAAAAATTATAAACGCTCAATTACTTCAAATTTGTTTTACTGGAAGCATACTAAGCATCATAATTTCAAATATTATAATGGGTATCATTTATCCTCAAATTATAAACAACTTTTATCCAGATATAAATAAAGGGTATGTAAATAACTTTTATTTAATTATTATCTGTTTCATTGTATGTATAACAGTATTTTTTGCATCTAATATAGCATTTAGAAAAATGTTGAAATTAAGCCCTATACAAACTATAAAATATGAAAATATTGATACAGTACCTAAAAAAAATAAAAACAAAAAAAGAGAGAAATTTAAAATATCTCAAAAGAAATCTTTTAGTATTTCTAAAAAAATAGACCCTCTTTTGCAAATTGCATGGGGAAATATTATCCGTTCAAAGAAAAAATTTATTTTGACTGTATTTTCTTTAACATTAGGCGGAGAAATTGCATTTGCTTCAAGCGTAATTGTAAATGGAACCGATTTGATGAATCAATTGCAAAAAAATCCAGACTTTCAAATAAGTTTAACACAAGAAGCTTGTAAAACATTAATAGAAACTTCCAAAGAAATATCCAAAATGATTCTATTTAATGATTCGATGATAACCCAAATAACAAATACAATAGATATCAATACGAATAATATTTCAAAAACAGAAGGTTTTTTTCCTATTGTTAATAAACAAGGAAACGAAAGTCTGCGCATATTCAATTTAAATCAGCAAAATGACCCATTAATCATTATACAAAAATTAAATAATAATGAATTAGAAGAATTAAAAACATATGTAACAAAAAATAAGATAACAGTTGACTGGAACACATTTGAACAATATAATGGCATATTTATTTTACATAATCATTTAATATCAGAATATTCTCAAAAAACAACCGCTGATTATATTGGACACAATATTGGCGTGTATGATTTAGTCCCTGTTGGTACAGATATGTCCAATTACACCCCATTTCAGCTAATAAATTGCGGATATATAGACATTGCTAATAACGATTTTCCAGAATTAAATTTTCTATGGAATAAAGAAAATACAATTTATTTGATTGTATCAAATGATACATTTAATACCCTTTCCAACCATTTAACAAGACAGACATTTCAAATTTCCTTTCATGTTCAAAAAAATAAAGAGCCTGAAATTAAAAATAAAATAAAACAATGGATACAAGCAACAAATATGGAATTTCAATCAAAAGGACATTCTCCAAAGTTAAATTTATTATCTGTTGAATGTAATTCCGATATCATTGCTGCCAATCGCAATTATATCGTTATTACCCGATTTATCATGTATACAATTAGTATATTTTTAATTTTTATTGGCATTATTAATTATTTCAATATTATGATTACCAATATAATAATGAGAAAGCGGGAATTTACTATCATGGAAAGCATTGGATTAACCAAAAAACAATTACAGTATATGCTGATGTTAGAAGGTTTGTTTTATTGCTTTATTATTATAGCATTATGGGGAACAATAGGAAGCGGGATTCTTTATCTATTAGGAATATATATGCAAAGCAAATTATCTTATTTTATATTTCGATATCCATTAGAATTATTTATAGGAATCAGTATTATTTTAATAGCAATTTGTATTTTGATTCCTTATAATATGTATAAAATAAATAATAAACAAAAAAACATAATAAATTAAAAATAAAAGCAAATAAAAATTGCATATGCTATAATGCCAATAGGCTAAAAAAAGCGATAAGTCCATTTGGACAAAAGAATGAATCCCTCACCTGTATGTGCGTACAGTGAGGGATTCTTCTTTGCTTTATGTAATGTCAACATTTCTTTTACAATAATTTGTTTTATTCAATATTTTTAATTCTCAATTCTTATTTTTTGTTAGACCAATCAACATCGTATTGCTTTTCAACATAAAAGTTCTGTAACTGTCCTTCCCAAGAAAAAGACAGGAAATATTTATATTCGGTCATAGATGCCGGAGAAAACCACATATTATCATCACCTGTAAAATCTGGAAACATCTCTTTTGCCTTATCTCTAGTCAATTCATTTACAGATACTCCATTAAACTGAATATTATCTAAATAGCTTCTGTCTTCACTCAAAAAAGTAAACTCCAAACGAGCAATTACGGAGTCTCCCATCTTTACACTTTTTTCATCCGTAGCAAGCGATATCAGTGCAGAAAGAGAATCATTTATCTGAATGCTGCCGCCTGTATAATAACTATTTGCTTCCAATTCTTGATTTGGGTCAATCTCATATTTATTGATTTGCTTATCTGCTGTCATTTCAGATACAGTCACTTTAAATCCTTTATCTAACAAAGTGCTAACGGTTGTTTGTCCTACTAAAATTTCTTGTCCTTCAATGGTGATAGGATATAATTTTTCTTCTGGTTTATTGGCTGTTTTATCATCTTTGTTTTCATTAGAACAACCAGTCAATGTCATTACAATAAAAATCAATGACAATCCTACAAAACTCCATTTTTTTAATAATCTTTTCATAGTTACCCTCATTTCTGCTTTTCAAAAGCGCAAATCAAAACCTTGTCCTTTATTTATAGATTTTTAGAACAAATGTTTGTATTATTGTAGCACAATAACCATAAAATAGCAAGTCTTACTTCTGTTAAAATAATAAAAAATTCAATTTATATAAGTTAAAACAAAGCAAATATTGACCATTTGCTATGCTACTTCCTTGATGAGGTTAAATAATAATTATTTTACAATTCAATATCAACCTCATAATCTTTATCAATTAAAATACAATTACAATTATATTGCCTGCACATCTCAAAATTATATAAATTATCTTTGAGAACAGACTCTATTGTACAATATGAATCATCAAGGCGAGCTTCTATTATGTTTGCATACTTTTTAATCTTATCAAAATTGTTATTAATATAGGACTCTGTCATAACAAGAATATAATACTTGATTTCCTCTAAATATTCTTTATCAAAATCTTTCTTCCAGTCAAAAGGAATATAACAGCCTTCAACAATAAGATGCTGATGATTTTCAATGGCTGTTTTTATTATGTCTCTTACAATCGCCCAAAGATATATTTGCAATTTTTTATCATCATAAGGTGTTAATGATGTATTTCCACTTCTAATAAGTCCCATTTTTAACAAATCTATTGACAAATATGGATACTTATATTTTTCTAAAAGTCTTTGTGCTAAAGCAGTCTTGCCCGTATGTGAAGCACCTGCAATTAAAATAATCATATTATATTTTCTCCATTACACAAACAACTGTTAACTATATTCAGAAATATTATACTAGACAATTTTATGATGGACAAGTATATCTAAAATAAAAATACTAATCTTTATATAAATTCTAAAATCATTGCTATATGTGTTCTTATATATTCAAAAAAAATTTAATAGCATATAAGGACTGCTTGTTATATAATAAAAAAAATGTTGAAAAGGAATAAGAAAAATGTTGAAAAAATTAAAAATTATATTGATTAGCCTGCTTTTCTTGCTTGTGATGGCATGTAGCAATGAATTTGCCAGACAAGAGTATAATTCTAATGAAAAAATTTCATTAATGAATGACCACTATGCAAAAGAATTTTCCGTTTTTAATTCCACAAATGAGGAAATATCTCTTACTATTTCTAAATTTAATGGACGTGAAACTTTATGGACAAAAAAACTAGAAAAAAATAGAGATATAGAAATAAACCTTTCTTTTCGTCTCTCAAAAGGGCAGGCAAAAATCGTCCATATTGATAATGATAACAATGTTACAACTATAATTGAATGTGTGCCTGACACTTCAACGGATGGATTTGTAACTAAAACCATATCATTAAAAAACGGACAGAACCGATTAAAAATTGTTGGATATGATTGTGAAAATATTGATGTAAAGATAGAATTTTCAAAGTTATGATAAAATTAAATCATTTTACAATTTTTTATTTATCAAAAAATGAGCAGCTTATCAAGATATATTAATAGTGATAAGCTTTTTCCATATATCATTTTAACTCTTTTAGAATTTCTTACATATTGCTTTTTCATTTGTTTTAAATTATAATGATAATCAAACGTTTTTATTACTTAAAAAAATGAAATTGTATTTATGAAATAATCGGATAATAGGAGGTTACAATGGGTTGTTTAGGAAATATTATATGGTTTCTATTTGGTGGATTATTTCAAGGTTTAAGTTGGTTTTTTTGTGGCGTTTTATGGTGTATTACAATTATAGGTATCCCCATAGGCATACAATGTTTTAAGTTTGCTTCCCTTGCTTTTTTTCCATTTGGCAAAGAAGTACAATATAATGGAGGCGGTATCTCTACCATTGCCAATATTATATGGATTCTTGTCAGCGGCATTCCATTAGCAATCTCTGCTGCCTTAAATGGTCTTTTATTATGTTGCACAATTATCGGAATACCTTTCGGAAAACAATGTTTTAAAATCGCAAAACTTGCACTTACACCTTTTGGCGCTGTTATTGTACAAACTTCATTGTAGATATATATTTGTGCCTACAAAAACAAAAGGAGCAAATCATGGAAAAATCTTATACCATCATAGGCGGTGCTGACGGACCAACATCTATTTTTCTTGCAGGAAATTTTAAAGGTCATAGAGAAAAAAATATAATAAAAATTATCAAAAGAAAAATATTAAATAAAAAATTCAATATAAAAAGAAAAAAAGCGGCTAAATTAATTGTTCCCAATCCACACACCATAAAACAGACCATTCAATATATAAAACAACATTATCATGCTGTGGAAGCTGATTGTTCCTATCCATATTTTAACGAGAGAAAAATAAATATGAAATATTTGCTTATTCGACGTGAAAAACCTGAATTATTAGGCGAAGAAAAACAAATTGCTCCCCCAAACGATTTTAACGATATAGAGCTTCTAAAAGAATGGCAAAAATCCATTGAAGAATGGAACAATGAATGCCTTAAAAAAACAGAATCCATTTCTGATAATATTTTTCCTACGGACTATCATTTATTTTTAATTAATAAAGAAGAAAATGGAACCTTAGAAATTGAATTAGATACCTTATATCCTAATATTTCTATCTCTTATTCTGGAAACAAAAAAATATTAGAACCAATATTAAAAAATATTTATATGTATTATGGCGTTTCAAAAAAGGATATTCATTATAAAACGGAACGCTATAAAACATTATTATCTATATTAAGCTCATAATATATTTACATAATTTTTACTATTATACAATTTTTATATTATATTTTTAAAAGGAGGCGTTTATATGCAAACAGTAATATGTTTTCACGGTCCAAATGAAGACAATGCGTATCTTAGCAATTGGTTTTTATCTGATTTCACAGTTGATAACATTCAATTTACATCTATGGAACAATATATGATGTATCAAAAAGCAATTGTATTTAATGACAAAGCAATTGCTGCTCAAATTTTAGAAACTTCCGATTTTGGAAAAATTAAAGCATTAGGACGTGCTGTTAAAAACTACAATGATGTTTATTGGAATGGGATACGACAAATTGTTGTATATAAAGGGTTGGTTGAAAAATTCCTTCAAAATGAATCATTAAAAGAAAAGCTGCTCTCTACTGCTCCGCATCTTTTGGCTGAATGTGCTGTACGTGATAAAATTTGGGGAATTGGATTATCTATGAAAGATGATAAACGTTTTGATATGAATCAATGGCAAGGTCAAAATCTATTAGGTTTTTCTTTGATGATGGTTCGTGACCTTTTATCTTAATTTTATTTTCCTATAAAACTTATATATTCCAGAAATAGTATTCAAAAAAATGTTATATAAATAATATTTTCTTAAAATAAAAAATTAAGGTTGTTGCAAATTTATTTTACAACAACCCTTTTTTGTTTATATTTTATATACAAAAGAACAGAAAATTGATAAATTATAGCTTTTACAATTTTTATGTAGTTTTACATTGTTGGAAGCTGGAATCTGCTAATCAAAGAATCCAATGCCGTCGCCTGTGCTGACAACTCCTCACTTGTTGCGGAAGCCTCCTGTGCTGTTGCAGAATTAGACTGTACTACTTCAGAAATCTGTTCAACACCCAACTCTGTCTGTTTCATTGCCTCAGCCTGTTCACTTGCCATCTCACTGATAGATTTAGAAGACTTTGAAATCAATTCAATACCTTCCACAATACGATTAATAGAAGCGATTACAATATCCACAGCCTTGCTGCCATCAGCAATTGCACTTAAAGAAGTTTCAATTAATGTTCTCGTTTCATCTGCTGATTTTGCACTTTGCTCTGCAAGCTGACGAATTTGGTCTGCAACAACTGCAAATCCCCTTCCAGCTTCACCAGCTCTTGCTGCTTCAATAGAAGCATTTAAAGAAAGCAAGTTTGTCTGTGATGCAATGTCTTCAATTTCAGAAATAATATTTCCAACTTGCTGTGATGCATTATTGATACGTGACATTGCCTCTATCATTGCCTGCATTTCTCGATGACTGCGCTCTGCCTCATCAGCATATGTACGTGCCTGTTTATAAGAATCCCCTGCTTGATTTGCAGTAATCGTAATATCATCTGAAATCGTTGTAATTGTAGCCTGCATCTCCTCAACAGCCCCTGCTTGGTCTGTTGCGCCTTCTGCAAGGCTCTGAGCTGCATCGGCTAAGTTACCTGCACCTGCATTTACTTGTGCAGAAGCCTCACTAACGGACTGCAATGTCTCAACCATCTGCTGTTTTAACTGACCCATTGCAGTTAAAATATCTTCAAAATCTCCTGTATACTTAGACTTATCTTCACTTACTACCACAAAGTTTGCAGATGACATCTCATTTAAAATATTTTTTACATCATCAATAATAAATTGGAGTGTAGTACCCATTTCAATAGTTACACCAACCATCTCTGCAAGTTCATCTTTTGTATCAACCGTTGGAAATGGAGATGAAAGGTCACCTTTTGCAAAAGTACTTAAACGCTCCTTAATTTTATTTAAAGGTCTATCAATACTATTTGCAATGCCTCTGCCAAGTGAAAGGGCAAAAATAATCGCAATAACAATAATTGCAATGATAACTACTGAAAGAATAATGATAACTATTGTAAGCAAACTAGATACACTTTTTCCTTTATCAACTTTGACTTCCATCATCTTTGTCAATTCATCATAAATTTCATTGTACATAGGGGCAAGCTGATTTAACGCTTTGTCCTGTGCTCGTTCACATTGTGCACGGTTTGTTGTAGCACCTTCGTTGATAATTTCTGCTTCTAATTTCCAATACGTTGCAAGCTTATCTTGTAAATCCTTATAAATTGCTTTATTTTCTTGTGTAAGCATACTAGATTCAAGACTATTAAATTCGCTTATAAAATCCTTCTTATAATTTTCATGACTTGAAACTAACTCATTAATAGCATTCTGGTCATCATAACCAATAATGCCACGCAATGCAGACCTGCAATCAGCAAATTGCGCCATAGCCCTTCCAATATCGCCCTGTGCAAATCCATAATCAACGATAGTAGTAGCATAAATCCGTGACATAACAATCATAGTAATCAATATAACGGCTGACACCGCAGTCAATATAGAGGCTACCATAATAAATGCTCTAATAAGTCGGTCTCTGATTTTTAGATTATTTAGTTTTTTTAACACTGTACTCGTTCTCCTTGCTTTTGGTATTGTTGAATATATTTACCTATTTGTTCCGGGCATAAAAATCATATGAAAGAGTTTTAGTACATTCATGGGAGTGGACAAAAGTCTAATTACCTGCCTATTTTAACCAACAAAACTTGTCCGTGTGAGAAAATTCTTGTCTATTTTGTATACGTATTCACAAATACCATAAAATCAATATATAGTGTTAAAATAATTTTAATCGTATAATAATTGTGCTTAGAATAAATAAAATAATATAACTATAAAAATTATATAACTTTTTATTAAATTTGTCTACCCGTTTCCTTATTTTTATCTTATCAAACTATATTTTACAGAAATAATAAGCTAATAAAAAAATTCCCCTTTTAAACAAAAAGTTGTTTAGAAGGGGGATTATAAAATAACCTGTTATTTTTTTAATTTTATTATTATAAATAAAAATATTATATATATAATATTTTTTATTAAATTTATAGATTTTACACTACTCTCAAACACTTATGCTCTCATTCGCTTTGCATAAAAGGTTTTACTACCATACAAATTTACACTACTTTCAAACTCCCTTGTTTATAGTGGAACAGGGTTAATTGTTTTACTACCATACAAATTTACACTACTCTCAAACTTAGGCAAAATATTGTTATACCATTGTGTCGTTTTACTACCATATAAATTTACACTACTCTCAAACCTCAAATAATAAAAAGGCGAATATTATGCCACTACAACATTGTAAACTTATATGATTTTATTCATTATCACATATTCAACTCAATTTCGCAACAATTTTTATCAATAATAATAACTGAATTAAATTTTTTAATATCATCAGGCTGTTTACTTTCCATTAATAAAATTATTATTTTTTGATATTGAGCAAATTCATATAACTTTTCAATTTCGTATTCTTTTAAATAGGATAATAAATGAACAAATACAAAACACTTTATTCCCATCAATTCATGTGATATTTTTATATAATCCATAATTTTTTCAATAAGTGATTCTTCATGCTCTACAAATTTTATATCCATAAACTTTAATAAATTTTGAATATCAGCTTTGTCTATATATGATAATTCCCAATCTGATTGTTGAGAAATATGTATACTATAATTTTCTATCATTGCATAAATATTATTATTTTCTAATAACAACTCTGTTGATTGAATTTCTTTTTTTAACAATTCATATAATTTATTTAATAACTTACGTTCATTTAATGAAAGTTCAAAAGGATTTATAATACACTTTAAATTATCCTGCATTTTTATAGGAATGTTCTCTT
This sequence comes from uncultured Eubacterium sp., assembly GCA_947088865.1. Classification (GTDB taxonomy): domain Bacteria; phylum Bacillota; class Clostridia; order Lachnospirales; family Lachnospiraceae; genus Lachnospira. The sequence continues at coordinate 87,352 of CAMUHY010000008.1, forward strand.
CTGATAAAACAAATCCACATTCTTCACCAGTCTGTCCTATCATAAATTCTTGAATCAATTGTCTAAAAACTTCTGGACTTTCTATTATAAAAAGAATCCTATGATTTTCTTTTAAACTAACCTTAAACTGATAATCCTTATGCAATAACCTCATAAAATTACTAGCCTTTCATCCGTATCTAAAATATTTGATTTTAATTCCCCTGTTATCATTTCCATTTTTGAAAACTGTTTTTCTGTTAAAGTTAATATTTGCACTAATCCTTCTGATGGCTTATTTTTGCGTATTCCTTGTGCAATGGCTTCCGAAACAGTTGCATTAAGCACCAACTTACAATACACAGATTCTTGCAACATCAGAAAGCCATTTTTAACTAAATATTTACGAAATTGGGCGTAATTTCTTCGATTTGCCGCTGTCAATGTCGGCAAATCAAAAAATACTATTACTCTCATATATCTATAACTCATCTCTATAAAATTTTATAATTGAAACATCTTGTTCATTAATTGCTTCAAAAACGCTCCTGCAATAAATTTTAATAGCATTATTCAAATAATTTTTCTTTCCATCTATTATAACTTCTTGATTTAATATATTTATCAATTTCATTTTTTCATCATGTTCAAATTTTTCTGGTTTCATATAATAGACAAATTTATCTATCAAAATCCTAAAAGGCTCCATTAAATCCGAACCTAAATTAAATGGATTAAACATATTATCATGAAATAATGCTAATTGTGTAATATACCCATTGGCTACTATTTCTCGATTACAAGCAGAAAGCAAAAGAGAATATCCGTAATTTAACGCACAATTAATTGGCAAATCGGCTGTTCGTGTAAACTTTATTCCAAATAAGGCGTTAAAATAAACTTTAGCAGCATGTCCTTCTCTGTTTGTCTTGTCTCCAAACTCAATCTGTTGAATATACTCTTCTAAAAGCATATATTCTTGTTTGTTTAATTGGCGTAAAAAATTTTTTTGATTTCTTATTTTTTCTGTTACAATTTCTGTCCAGATTGTGGTTTTTATCTCTTTCGACCATTCTACTTGCTTCTTTACTTTTGCACTTGTATCATGACTTCCATAATATGGTATTAATTCAGAAGATGGATTTCTTTTCTCGTCACAAAAAATAACTTTAATCTTTCTTTTTGTTAATTCACTTAACAAAGCTGCTGTCAATGATACTGCTGTGGACTCAATCAATAAAATTGAAATTTCACTTAAATGAATTTTTGTTATCTCTTCCTGTCTTACAACCATATAATCTAGCTTATAGTCCAATTTTGCACTCTTACTCTTACTAATATTTTTATTTTCTGTTATTACTCCAGCATTTTTTACCCCTTTAATTAACGTTAAATCTGCTTTCACTGGTTTACACTGAAATAAATGCAATATTTCTCCCAAAACTACACATTGTTCTTCTAATGAAATACTTTTAAATTGCTCTTCTTTTTCTTTTAATTTATCTTTAGGATTTGCAGGTCTATATGAATATATTTTATTTGATAACTTTTCTATAAATATATTATACAATTTTATATTCTCTTCCTCTGTTATTTCCATATATGAATCCACTTTTAATAACTGTTTTTTATCTTTCCTATTTAAATTTTTCTCAATATATTTTGTTATTTTTTTTAAATAAGCTACAACATCATCATTTAAACAAAGCTGTACAGCTCCTTGTAATTTTAATTGTTCACCTGAATACCCTTTTAAGTGCATTGGAAAACCATCAATAACTAATTTCGCATTTTTCTTAATACACGGAATTATAATTCTTGGCTCTTTTAATCCATAAAATTCTCTGCAATATTCTAACAATAATTCTTGATTTTCAGTAAATTCTTTTACACGATATAAAGGGACTGCTTCAATTGTTCTAATAAATTTTCCTTTTTTGTCTTTTGATTCCACAAGCACAAAATGTGAAGGAGTAATTGAACTATATCCTCCATATTTTTTTGTATCCATTCCTTTTTTTATTGGAACTAAACTAGCCGATTCTCCTGCCTTTACTATATTTTCAGCAAACAATTTACCTTTATTACAATAAGCATATCTTGTAAATAAAACATCATTTTTATTTAATATACTTTTTACTGTAAGGATACTGCCTTCATTTCCTCTTTTCCATACAACTTGCCCTTTATGTTCTAAATCAAAAGCAAACATTTTTTCCGTTTTCAAGCTATATTTTGCATCTGGATTTTTTTTCAGCCAGTGTAAAGGATTACTTGTAAATTTAGTATGATATACATTTCCAACAACAATATTAAGATAGGCATCTTTTGCATGATGATAGTCATTCAAATCTCGCACTTTTACACTATTCGTCTTTTCTTTTCTAAAATCAGATACTGCATTTGCCTTTACATATACAATTTCAGATTCATCATATATTCTTTTTAACAATGTTGCTACTACTTTAGAAGATTGCCTTGTTTCTACTAACTGCCTACTAATAAATCCAGCTAATTCTTCATTTGTTAAAGGTGTTGTTCTTGTTAAACGTTCATATTTCTTATCTGAAATTAATCCCTTGTCTTTTAAATATTTCCATTTAGAACGCATTTTTTGCTGTATTTCTGGTGTAATCATTCCATCACTCTTTTTTGCATTAATTCTTCTATCAACCAATACTAAATTATCTAAACTATCATCTTTTGTTTTCGATTGAGGATAAATATGGTCTCTATCCCATATAGTAGCATCATTAAGCCTTGACAAATCAATCTTTTGTCCAGAGTACATACACATTCCCATTTGAGTATAATATAAAAATAATTTAATGCTTTGAAATTCTGCCTCTGTTTTATTTGAAAGTTCTGTATACCAATCGGTCTTACACTCTTCATCAATAACTTTATAAAGTTGTAACAATTTATCTTTTCTTGATGTTGTTCTCTTTTTTTCTTCTTCACTTCTTGCCATTTCTATAAAAATTTTCTTTGGAGCTTTTCCCATCACTTTTTTAATTTCTTCCGTAATTTGAATGGTTTGCCAAACTGCACGCTTAACAGATGGAGAGGCTACCACATCTCGAACAACATTATCATAACTAATTTCACCGTCTATACGAAATCCCTCATTCGCCTTTTCAATTTCATCTAAAAAAGTATATTTTTGACTGAGTAACTGCATAAGATTATTTTGTGTATTTCGCAAACCTTGAATAATGGTTATACATTCACCCGTTTCATAATCTGCTCCTTTTAATTGCGTCAGAAAACATTTTGATAATCTTCCCCAGCCTTGAAATTTTAAACGAGATAACTGCTTTATTTGTTCTTCGCTTAAACTTTTTTCATAATTCTGTCTGATAACACGTCTTAACATTTTTGAATCATCACCATATAATGTAATCCATAAAATAATATCTTCTGCCATCTGTTGAACAGCATACTTATCAATATCTTCTTTAAATATCTTTTTTAAATCTAAATAAGATGATAAAGATGCCTTAAAATTCCCATCAAATCCTGTTAAATCTTCCTTTTTTAAATCATACCCATGTGAATTTAAATACTCTAATAGCCTTTTTCCCGTAACTTGCTTACATTTTTTATTACATTTTTTAAATAGTTCATTATAAATATTTTGTTTTAACTCAACCGATATTTTTTCATCACGAATTTTCACATTATTTAATTCATTTAAAACCATATATTCTGAATACAACAAAGAATATTTAGGCAAAACCGTTTCACTTTGCAAATAAGTACATTGATTCGTCATTCTTTGTATAAATTCTGCTGCTGATTTATCAATATCAACTTTTTGCTCAAAATTCCATGCCTTTATAGAACCGCTTTCTTCACCTTTTTTCCTAATCATCCAGCTATTTTCCCCTTTTGCTGTATTTAATGGTCCAACATAATAAGGAATCCTAAACTCAAATAATGAAACTATTTTTTCGGACACTGTTTTGCCACACTCTTCATCTTTTTCTTGTAAAAAAGGTAAATATTGTTCTGCATTTTTCAAAATAAGCTGCAATTCCATTTTATTTACTTGATAAGGAATTACTCCATTATCACTGTTTACTTGTAATGGTAAAAAACTTCTGCTTTCAATATCCTTTAAAATTTGTTTAATTTCCTCTCGTTCTTGAGGCATATTAGAAAGTAATTTTTTTAAATCTTTATAAAAATCTTCTTGTGCACAACGAGAGACTGAAAATTTTTTTCCATTTTTCTTATATTTCCCTATATAAGCACAATAATTATATTTTTTATCCTTTTTCTCAAATCCAATTTTAAAAAAGTTTTCATACTCATTTGGACAATACTCTTTTACTAAATCTTTAAGCAATCGCAAATCTTTTTTATGTTTTTCATAACAATTAACTTTTGCAATACTTAAAAAAGATTGTCCATTATACTCTCCACCCTCTAAGATATCTGCAAGAATTATCCAATTATATAATCCATGAAATATATCAATAATTCCTGCTCTTTCTTGAATCTCATCTTCTAATAAAGGTCTGATTTCTTCATAACTACTTTTTGAAAAACTAATCTTACTATGTTCTATTTCTTCTAATTGCTTATCATCAAAAATAACACTTAAATCAGCCTTTGAACCTGTAATCAACTTAAATATCTCATTTATTTGTTTATTCTCTTTTTTTATATGGCAAATTCTTTTTAATTCTGAACATTTGTTTGTTGCTGTTTTATTTTTATCTTTTATTATTTTTTCAAATTCACTCTCAGAATCACATTCAAACTCTAAATTAAGTTCATCTAATAGACATTCTTTAAAAGTTAAAAAAGTTGTTTGAAAAGAAGTTGCAGAAGCAATATCACCATTAAATAAAAAATGCCCTCGATGTTTTAAAATATGATGCAATGCTAGATATACCAGTCTTATATCATATTCTTTTTCATTCTTTAATAATGCTGTACGCAAATGATAAATTGTTTTAAACCCAACCCCATCTACTCTATTATAATAATCAACATCTGTAAAATCATCATCATTAAACAACGAATATATCTGATTTTCTTTTTTATCCTCTACCCAAAAAGCGCTATCTTTTAAACGCTGAAAAAACATAGGGTCTTTTTTGTTCATCTCTTCTGAAAACAATTCCTGCAATAATAAAAGTCGTTGTTTTCTTCTTTGTAACCTTCTGCGATTTGTTCGATGCATTCTTCTTTCTGCTGCTGTATTAGCAGCATCAAACAATCGTACTCCCCATAAAGATTTTCCTTTTCGTCTTAAAATATGATACTGCATATCTGTTACTGCCCAACCCACAGAATCAGTACCAATATCTAAGCCTAAAAAATAATCATCTACTTCATTATTCATCTTTTGCTCCTCCTAATTATTCTTTTTAACTTGACAATCTTTTTATATATTGTTATAGTAATAATATCTCGAAGGGTTTACTACCATACGAGAATACACTACAAGTTCAAATAAAAATTTATTCAAATCCTTTTGCTGCATTGTGCAGAGCTTTAAGACTTGGCAACAAGTCTTTTTATTTTTTTTAATTTGTTATTAATTCCTAATAAATTATAACATCTTTTTATTTACAAATACAGAAGGATTTTATTTTTCTACATAAATATTATAGTTTAAGCAAGTAGCGTAGCGAATTGCGAATATTCGATTAACTCTCATCAAACAGGTAGTAAAATGGATTGCAAATATGCTTTGACCCCTATATAATTAATCCCCTTTTAAACTACTCTTTGTTCAAAAGGGGATTAATTATAAACTTTAAATTTATAGATTCTACACTACTCTCAAACTAGCATAGAAAACAGTAATACCTGTTTTACTACCATACAAATTTACACTGCTCTCAAACATTAAATAAACACGTTTAATTTTTTCCTAATAAAATCAAATATTATCTAAGCTTACGCTCCTATATCATTTCTATTATTAAAATTAATTTTAACTGGTTCGGCTTTCAAATCTGGTTTCATATCCAACAAACGTACTTGTTTTGCAATTTTAACAACCTCATCCCAATCATTTTGAGTATCCTTTATATCTTGCAGCATTTGAGAAAATTCTTTTTTATCAATACAGACTTCTTCATCATGTAATTTTTGAGATAAACCTGTCAAATCCTTTTCTAAATCCTTCCATAACAAAGAAATATCTTTAATTGATTGAACAGCATTAGCTACACTTTCATTAAAATAATCCATACTGCTTTTAAGTGTACGTATCTGAGTTAAGTCATATGTATACTCGTCCATATCCAATTGAGCATCTTCTATTTCCTTCACCACATTTCCAATTCCAGCATCCAATCCGATACTGACAATAGAAACAATTAAAACAAAAATAGCAGCGGCAATTTCCAACCACTCAATTTCTGCAATCATTGCATAAACGGCAACTGCTCCTGCTGCCCCTTCAAGAACTAACATTGCAATTTCTGAATTATTAATATGCTTTAATTTTTCATTTAAGTCATCCAACTTTTTTTGAAGTTCATCTACTTTTTGTTGGTCTGCCACTTCTGTTGAAGCAGCTTTATCATATAAATCATCAAAAAAGGTTTTGGCAGAAGACACTCTTTTTGAAAAATCATCTAAATTTAATAAAATGCTTTCAGAACCATACGATAAATTGCTTACTTGCTGTGACAAACTTTCAATTTCTTTTGCCAGATGCGCCCTTTGTGATTTACTAGGTTCTGGACTGTCAATAATCTGTTCTAAATCGGCTATAATTTCTTCTTTTGAATACTTGTACATATCATCATATTTAATAATGGATTCTGGCACCCATTGCAGCTGATTTAAAATACCATTCTCTAACCAAAGGGAAGAAATCACTTTTGATTTGCTAAAATTTTCAATAACTTCACCATCAATCCAATCTGCTTTTTTTAATGTCGGCAAAGTTATTCTATAAAATCTAGTACAATAATCTGTAACATAAAAAATCTTTTGCGTATAATCGGTAAGCTGTTCTGTCAATTGTTCTTTTGTCAATGCTTTTCTTGAGCAATATTTAAATTTATCAATTTTTGTAATTAATGTAAACATTTTTACTCCTTTATTTATTGTCGTGTTTTTTATTTTTCTCTATGCAAATTTAACTGGATACACATGGTCTACATCCATTTTTTCATCAATCCCTTTTAATTTTTGGGCTGCCTCCACAATTTTTTTCCACTCTTCATCGGATGCATTCATCATACTAACAATATCTTCATAAAGCTGTTTTTCCTCATCTTCTTCAGCCTTTTCAATATGTTGCAATAATGTATCAATATTTGTATCCAACTGTTTCCATTCTTTGTCAATTCCTTCTATGGCTTTAACCGTATCATCTAACATATTTGTAAGTTCATTTAATTTTTTAATTAAGATATTAAGAAAATTTGCATCTTCCGTATAAGAATCAAACTTTTCTGTGACTTCTTGTAGCTTTTTATTATCTTCTTTTACTTTTTCATCTGCAACTATTTCTGTAATTGCTTCTGCAATCATTCCTATTCCGCAAAAAATTCCAATTATTATTCCAATTGGACCAAAACCTAGACTAATAACCGTCGCAACAGCAGTTACTCCCACAGAAGCTAACATAGCAATTTTTACATCATTCCATTTCTTAATATCTTTATTTAAATTGTCCATCTGTTTATTAAAATCGGCTATTAATGCATCATCTGCTTTTTTTGTATCCTGTGAATCACTATATAGTTTAACAAAAAAATCTTTATACTTAGCAATCGCTGTTTTAAAATCGGTTATTTCCTTACACACTCCAGACACTTGAAGCTGATATCCTTTCACTGTTTGCTGCAAATCACTTAAATATTGAGATAATTGTTTTTTTGCTTCTTCTGCTAATTTTGATGTAGGGTCATTGATAATTACATTCGCTAAAGAAATAATTTGCAATTTCATTCCCTGAAACATTAAATCATATTGAACAATATTTGCTGGTATTTGATTGAGCTGGTCTAAAATGCCGCCTTGATTTGTCCAGCATCGAGGATGCACTCTTGCTTTAGAATAGTCTTGTATAAACTGTGATGTATACCAATCTGCAGGATGATTCAATTTAATATCTGGCAAATTAATTATTGCACTGCTATAATTTGTGACGGTTGAAAGCATTTGTTGATATGTACTAATCGTTTCTTCAAGATTGTATCGCTCTGTTAAAAAAATAACATTCGATTTTAAATCCATTTTTTTTGGTGCTAATGTTAACATAAAAATCCTCCATTTCTGTACTATTTTTGTGCAAGAACTTTTAAATTCTTTTCATAATGTTTTACTACCATACAAATTCAAACTACTCTCAAACAAAAACAATGGTTATATGATTTATAGATTTATATTGTATAACAAAATATTATTATAAACAACCTTTATGTTAAAATAACATAATATTTTGTTTAATTATATAAAACTTATGTATATTTTTTAATAACAACAAATTATATTATTTTATTAATTATTTATTTATAATATATAAATAACCAAATAACTATTTACAGCCCGTTTCTTTACTTACTTAAACCATCTAGCTACTATCACAGCTTTTCAGTGAGAGTTTATACTTCCATTAAAACAAGGAAGTCCCCCACTTATGCCTTTGCGCATTGAAGTGGGAAACTTCCTTGATAAAGTTAAAAAAGACTATCACAAAATAAATTTTTCAAACAAAATATTGATATTTTTAATCTTCTATTTTAAATGTAAATACCGCATCTGGGTCATTATAATTTTCATTTGGAATCCACATCATTGTTTTATCAGTAAGATTATATACAACACTATGTACTGTACAGCCATTGCCATCATCATTTTTCCAAGTTCTTCTGCCTACGATTCCTAAAATATCCATTGCTGCTTTTTCATCTTTTACAACACCATTTGTTTTATTTAATTCTTGATAAATTCTTTCATAACGGTCATATCCTTTTTTATCATCAGCAGATGAACCGTCATAATAACCTGGTTGAATAATAAAATTTGTAATAACTTGATAATCGGTAGCAGCTTCCATCTCACCAATATGAGAATCCGCATCATTATAAGTTACTTTTAATTCTCTTTTAGTTCCATCATTATCGGTGGCATCGGTTTTGCCAACCCATTCCAAAATAACGCTTCTGCCGCTTGAATCGGCAACCATATAATGATATGAAGTATTTGCAGAATCGTGCAAATCATAAGCTGATGCAATCTCTACTGCTTCCTCAATATTATCTGCATAGTCAAGAATCAATCTTAATAATGTCGTTGATGTAAAATCGGGTTTATCTGTATTTTGATTGGTTGCAACCGTTTTGTCACCACCTTGATATGTCATATAAATGCCACAGCTAACTCCCGCATCATTAATTCCATCAAGAGGCGCATAAGAAGCTGCAAGACAAGTAATTTTACTCATCAAACTATCAACATTTTTATTGACATCCATACCTAAAAATTGAAGGTCAACAGTAGAAATGGAAGCATGGCGACCTTTATTTTTTTCTGTGAATACAATACATGTATTCGTCTTTGAAAAATCATAATTTCGCCCAAAAAGGACATCGCCGCTTTCACTTTTTGCTGTAAAAGAAGAACAACCTATATCGGGGTCGCTAATATTCATTTTTATTAATCCTTTTGTAATTTTATTGGTTACAAAATTAATTAATTCACTATCATTTTTAACACCGCCCTGTGCTACAAAATCATCAAGATAGAAATCTCCTTTGACGTGCATTGTATAAACCGCTCCGTCCAGATGGTCGTCATTTCGTTCTTTGATAAGTTTCATACTTGCCACTGTAAAAATTTCATTGTGCCATACCGCAAAAATAGTAACACCCAATATAAGCACAAGCGCTAAAAGCGCAGCAGCAATTCCAATAATTACCTTTTTTAAGCGCGACATCGTTTTTTTATTTTGTTCCATAATTATAATTCCTTTTTTAATTTTTATTTAAATAGCATTTTTAAAAGTTTACTGTACATTTTGCGATGATAAGGTTGATAACGTACAGGCAAATCAATCCATGTCTTTTTATCAACAATAGATTTAGAATGTGAAAATGCATCAAAGCCTTCCTTACCGTGATAAGCTCCCATTCCGCTCTCTCCAACACCGCTAAAGCCCATTTTACTTGTGGCAAGATGAATAATTGTATCATTAACACAGCCGCCACCATAAGACAGACGTTCTGTTACTTCTTTAATATGCCTTTTATTTTCTGAAAAAAGATACAACGCTAACGGCTTTGATTTATTTGCCAAAAGAGTATAAAGCTCATTAAAATTTTCAAACGTAAGAACAGGCATAATTGGGCCAAAAATTTCTTCCTGCATAATGGCATCTTCCCAAGTAACATTATCCATCACCGTTGGGGCAATCTGTAATGTATCTTTATTGATTTCTCCGCCAAAAACAATTTTATTTTTATCCATCAAACCACAAAGCCGATTAAAATGCTTCTCATTAATAATCTTTCCATAATCAGAATTGCTAAGAGGCGTCTGTCCATATTGCTTTTTAATTTGTATACCAACCTCTTTTATAAATTGTTCTTTTATGCTTTTATGACACAGGATATAATCTGGCGCAACACATGTTTGACCACAGTTTAAATATTTGCCAAACACAATACGTTTTGCGGCAAGCTTTAATTTTGCACTGCTATCAACAATACAAGGACTTTTGCCGCCAAGCTCCAAAACCACAGGAGTCAACGTTTCAGCCGCATGACGAAGTACCTCTTTTCCAACATTTTGACTTCCAGTAAAAAATATAAAATCAAACCTTTTCTCAAGGAGTGTTGCATTTTCTGTTCTTCCACCAGTCACAACAGCAACATATTTGCTTGAAAAACATTCTGCAATAATTTTCTTTATAATGGCGCTTGTCGCCGGCGAATAAGCGCTTGGTTTAACAATTGCTGTATTTCCTGCGGCAATTGCATCTGCCAAAGGGTCTATGGTAAGCAAAAATGGATAATTCCATGGACTCATAATCAACGTATTTCCATATGGTGAAGGTTTTTTATAACTTCTTGCAGCAAACTGAGAAAGCGGCGTATACACATTTTTTTCGCGTGCAAATTTACGCGTATGGCGAATCATATAACTGATTTCGGTCAACGTTAATCCAACCTCACACATAAAACTTTCAAAATCACTTTTCCCCAAATCCTCCAACAATGCTTTACAAATTTCAGTCTCATATTTCTTTATTGCAAAATATAATTTTTTCAGCATTTCTATACGAAATTTTACAGAGAGCGTTGCTCCACTTTGGAAAAATTGTCGCTGACTTTCTAAAATTTTATTGATATCCATCATCTACCTCCAATTTGCTGCTTTATAATAAAACTGCTCCAATTCTTTTTTATTCATAAGCTTTGGCACAGGATATAATGGATTGGCTTCTTTTGCCGCATGTTTTGCCATTACAGAAATATCTTCTTCCTTTATTCCATCAAGCGTTTCAGGAATATTCATTCGTTTATTTAATTGTATAATTGCTCGAATAAATTTTTTGGCACCTATTTCATATGTATCTTTTTTACAAACAACACCTGCTGCAATGCCAAGTTCATACAGTTTTTTATATGCCGATTTCCCATATTCTTTTAACACAATTGGCATTAATACAGAATTGGCAAGCCCGTGTGGAATATTATATTGACCGCCCAGTGAATGTGCGACTGCATGGATATAGCCAACGTAAGACTTTGAAAAAGCAATCCCCGCTTTATAGGCAGCTATAAGCATATTTTCACGCGCCAAATGATTTGTTCCATCATTATACGCTGTTTCAATATTTTCAAAAATCAATTTGGTAGCTTCCAACGAAAGCCGCCTTGTTTCTTTGCTTGTCGATTTGCCAATATATGCCTCAACTGCATGTGTCAATGCATCCATGCCTGTCGTTGCCGTCAGATGCGGCGGCAATGTATATGTAACTTTAGGGTCAAGCACAGCATAAGACGGAATCAATGTAAAACTATTCATGGTGTATTTATGTTTTTTCTTATCATCTGTAATTACAGCCGTAATTGTTACCTCACTGCCTGTTCCAGCAGTCGTTGGGATAGCAATTAACACTGGAATTTTACGGAGGACTTTAAGCAAACCTTTCAATTGATTGACTTCTTTTTTAGGATATGCGATACGCGCTCCGACTGCTTTGGCGCAGTCCATTGAAGAACCGCCGCCAAATGCAATGATACATTCACACTTTTTTTCAATATAAATTTTTCTTGCCTCTTCTACATTAAAAACCGTAGGATTAGCGCAAGTTTTGTCATACACAGCAAGATAAATGCTATGTTTTTCAAATAATTCCTCTAAAAATGCAGTGCTGCCACCATTTCGCAGCCCTGAATCCGTGACAAACAAAACGGACTGTATCTTATTTTTCTTTAATAATTTCACAATATCTTCTACATTTTTATATATTTTAGGTTCTCTATATGGCAAAATTGGAAGCGCCAAATGAAAACAAAATTGAAATATACGACAATACGCTTTGGATATAATATTCATTATTCTGGTATACCTTTCTTACTAAGTTCACGTAAATTAAATACAATTGATTCTAACGCTTCATAAAAAATATTACGTTTTTCTTCGGTCAAATCTTTCCCTGCAAGTTCAACTGCAAGACCTGCTCTTTGGTGAACATGCTCGGCCGCTTTCCTTCCAGTTTCGGTCAATTTAAAAACACCGCGATATAAATTTTGATTCGTTCCTTCTTTTTTAACTAATCCTTTTTCTTCCATTATCGCCATCATTCGAGACACATCCGATTTATCTTTATTACAATATTCGCAAATTTGCGGCGCAGTAATTCCCTGCGGATATTTTGCCATCGTCAAAATATAAATAGAATGTGTGCTTCTAAGACCATACTTTTCCATTTCTTCTGCTGCCAGCTTGTGCCAATATTTTGATATTTCAGAAATTGCTAGAGAAAATTTTTCAAATCTATCCACCATTTTATTCCTTATTTCTATGCCATATTTTGCAAAAAACAAACATCTAAAAATTTTCAAGTTTTAGTAATCTTGTATTTTGCAATGCACTTATACCTTTTCTTTTAAATATAAAAAATTGAAAACTCAACTTGGCGTATCATAACACAAAGATGTTGAAGTGTCAACTTCTCATAGTTTATTTTCTTTATATAATATTTTAAATATATTTATCCTATCAAAGAAAATAAAGTTGAGACAGTCTTGTCTTTCTGCTATACTATATTCAAACGGATATTTATAATCCGTTTTGATACTTGCTCATAACCTCATAGCTATTATTGCAATACAAGTCCTCTGCTTATATATCTATAATATTAAAATAGAGGGATTTCTTTGATGAGGTTAAAAAATGTTATTAATCAACAATCAATAATGATAGACGGAGGGTTATTATGCAGATTTCAAGCAGATTTACGATTGCTATTCATGTACTTATATGTATTGAAACATTTAAAAATGATTATAAAGTAACAAGCGATTTCCTCGCATCCAGTGTAAATGTAAATCCCGTTGTGATAAGAAGATTACTGCAGCAATTAAAAAAAGCTGAAATAGTCCATGTTATACGAGGCAGCGGTGGAACCGATATCCAAAAACCTTTAGATAAAATTACATTGCTTGATGTATATAATGCTGTTGAGTGTGTAGAGCAAGGCGAGCTTTTCCATTTTCATGAAAATCCGAATCAATTTTGTCCTGTGGGAAAAAATATTCATACTATTTTAGATGGAAAACTTCAAAAAATTCAAAATGCAATGGAAAAAGAAATGAAATCTATAACGATACAAGATATTATAAACGATACAAAAAAATTAATACAATAATATACAAAACTATCACAACACAATTCCCCCGCTTCTATCTCTATGATATTAAAGCAGGGGAATTACTCAACTTAATAAGAGTTAAGCGGATATTCACACTACTTGCTTGATAAGGTTAAATAGATTTTTATAACTTTTTTACAACTATCCTCCTCCCTTCAAAAAAAATTTAAAAATTTTTGATGTATCTATTGACATTACAACAAGAGGATGATATAAATATAGATGTATCAATCATTATTACAACTATTTATCACTTATTTATGCAGAAGCGTCATAAATAAGGCTTAATGCGATAATAGAAACTATTTTTATAGATTTCTATTGTGTCATTTTTATGCCACGCTTCAGAATGGAGAATTTTATGGCAAATTTTAACAAAGTAAATGTATCATTAGATGCAAGAACAGAACTTCACGACAAACTCTCTTTAACAGGAGCAGAAATCAGTATTAACAATCTTCCAGCAGGAGGAAGTGTACCTTTTGTTCACGCTCATAAAAAGAACGAAGAAATTTATGCTATCCTTTCTGGAAAAGGGAAAGCTGTTATTGACGGGGAAGCCGTAGAGCTTACAGCAGGCGATTGGATTCGTATATCTCCAGCCGCCAAACGTCAATTTTTTGCAGCACAAGATACTGCAATAAGCTTTATCTGTATTCAAGTAAAAGAAAATTCCCTTGAAGAATATACAAAAGACGATGCGGTGGTATAGTCGTATAAATATATTCAAAATTTACGAAAATAACTCTATACAAAATATTATACAATAATAACAAACTAAATTTATTACAAAATACATAAAACAAGCACCCCCGCTTATGTCTTTGCAGCATTGAAGTGGGGGATTCCTTGATAAGGTTAAACTGTAAAATTTATGAAAATACTTTTACAAATTTAAAATAAACAATCCCTGCCAAATCTGCCAAAATCCAACCAATTGGAATAGACCACCAAATACCCAAAACACCTATGGCAGGAATTGGTGCAAGCAAATAGGCAAGCAACACTCTTGTTCCCAAAGAAATAATTGTTAAAATCAAGGACATTTCTGGTTTTTCTATGCCCCTATAAAATCCATATAATAAAAATAAAATTCCAATTCCAAAATAAAAGCTGCCTTCTATCCTTAAATATTCAACACCTATTTGTATAATTTCATACTCTTGTGCATTGACAAAAATCTGCATCAAATAAGGTGCAAAAATAAAGATAACAAATGATACTGCCAAACAAAAAAGAACCGAAATTTTAACGGCTTTTTGTATACCTTCACGCACACGTTTCGATTTTTTTGCGCCATAATTTTGTGATATAAAAAGAGAAAAAGCATTGCCAAATTCTTGTGCTGGCATATAAGCAAAAGAATCAATTTTTACTGCTGCCGCAAATGCAGCCATAACGACAGTACCAAAACTATTTACTAATCCTTGTATCATCAATATGCCAAAATTCATTACTGATTGTTGAATACATGCGGCAAAAGAATGACGAACCACCTCTAACATTGTTGGTTTTCTTATTATAAAGTCCTCTTTACCTAAATGCAATTGGGGTTCTTTTAACCATACATAAAGAGCAATCCCGATTCCTGATACTGCTTGAGCAATAACCGTTGCAAATGCTGCTCCGCCCACGCCTTGCCTCATTATTACAACAAATAAAATATCCAGTACAACATTTAATACTGCCGCCACGCCAAGAAAAAATAAAGGCGTCATTGAATTTCCTATTGCACGCAGTAGAAACGCAAAATAATTATATAAAAAAACAAAAAAGATACCAAAAAAAATAATAAAAACATACTCTCGCATCAACTCATATATATTGTTTGGAACATGCATCATATGTAATATCCAATCAATTCCTGCAAACACTAAAATATTCATTATAATTGTAACTGCAAAAATAAATAAAAATGATGATACAAGACTATTCTTTATTTTTTGTCTGTCTTTTTTACCAAAACAAACTGAAAAAACAGTGCCGCTTCCCATGCAAAGCCCAATCATAATGGACGTTAAAAAAGTCATTAATGTATAAGCAGAGCCAACCGAAGCCAATGCATCGGGTCCTAAAACTTTTCCTACAATCAAGGTATCTGCTATATTGTAACATTGCTGCAATAAATTTCCCATTATCATAGGAGCAGCAAACAATAGCATTGTCTTTGCAACACTTCCCTGTGTTAAATCTTTTTCCATACTATTCCTCATTTCTGCGCTACTTTTCCACAAAAACTAAAAATCCTTACCAATTTGTGACAAATAACATACAGATATAAATTCAACAATTGAAAATTTCAATATTCAATCGTTCTTCAAAACAAATTAAATTTCTTACAATTTTAGATTGTGTATATTTTACTGAATTGTTAGGAAAAAGACAAGCTGGTGAAATTGAAAGAATTTGCTTTTAATAAAAGTTAAATTGTAGAAAAATAGTGACAACTACTATATATTATGATATAACAAATTTTGAAAATATTATAATTTTGAGGAAACAATAATGAATATAACAATCATTCCTGCCTATGATTACCCACAAGAAATAGGCATATTATTTTCAGAATATACAAATATGTTAATTGTCTGCGACCCTTCATTTCAGAAATACCTTGATATTCAACATTACGATGAAGAAATAAAAAATTTAAAAATAAAATATGGTATGCCTTATGGAAGATTATATTTAGCATACTATAATAATGAATTATGTGGTTGTATTGGGCTAAAAAAAATTGACAAGCAACATTGTGAGATGAAACGACTATTTGTTAGACCATCATTTAGAGGTAAGCATATAGGAAATCAATTAATTCAACAAATTATAAACGATGCAAAAGAGATTGGGTATTCTTATATGTTATTAGACACACTTCCTTTTTTAAAAAGCGCCATCCATATGTATAAAAAATTTGGATTTTATGAAATAGAAAGCTACAACGATAGTCCATTGAGTACTTCTATATATATGAAATTAGATTTATAAACAATAAAGCAGAGCTAAACAATGATATTTCTTTACACATTGTTTGGCTCTGTATCAAAATATATATCATTTTAACAATAGATATTGTCAAAGGATATTCGCAATCTGCTTCGCTGCTTTCTTATATTTTTTATAACCTCTTAATGTTCTTTATTTTTGCAATAAATACAAATAGCCTGTTTTACAAATTCAGCAGTGCCTTCTCCTCCTGTTTTATCAATATTTTGCTTCATACGTTCATCACAAACATACATCTGACTTAATCCATTCAAAATTTCATCGGTACAATTATAATAATTTTCTGTGATAAAAGCTTGTAATTCTCTTACTTTTTCCTGAACCACTTTTTCTTCAGGTGAATATTCACGAAGAGAATCCATTTTAGCAAACAGAGAAAGCAATTCATTTGCGATTGCACTTTGTTCTTCATCACTCTTTCCCTTTATTTTTTGTTCGTATTCCTCATATGCTTTGGTAGAACCCCATCTTTTCTTAACCTCTTCTGAATATTGTTCAATCTCTGTTTTATCAAAAACATTAAAATTCATTTTATTTACTCCTCCTTTTTGAATTTCGCGAGCAAAAGAAATCAGTTCATCAATATGCTTTCGCCGCAGTTCTAACAATTTAATTTGCTGTTTTAGCGCTTCTTTTTGATTGAATTTCGGGCTGTCAAGAATTGATTTAATTTGCTTTAATGGAAATTGCAATTCACGAAACAACAAAATATTTTGCAGTCGCTCAAGTGCTTTATCATCATATAGACGATAGCCAGCTTCGGTTATTTTTGTCGGTTTCAACAAATCAATCGCATCATAATGGTGTAGCGTCCGGATACTTACACCTGTAAGTTTACTTACCTCATTTACAGTCCGCATATACATCCTCCTTTCTTGTTTTTTTATAGTGTACACTATGACGTAACGTGAGAGTCAATAGGATATTTATATTTTTTATTGCCAAATAAATGCCATTATTATCATACAACATATAAAAGGAATTTTAATTGATAACAACATCTTTTTTTGTTATCATAAATTACAAGAAAATATTGTTTACGAAACTTACAAATTAAAGATACTTTTTAAAATTTAACCTCATCAAGGAAGTCCCCACTTCAATGCTGCAAAGGCATAAGTGGGGGGACTTGCTTGTTTCAGTGAGAATATAAGCTCCCACTGAAAAGCTACGATAGTAGCTAGAGGGTTTGAACAAGTAGCGTAGCGGATTGCGAATATCCGCTTAACAACTCTTTTGCAACAACCGAACAGAAATGAGGATTATTATGGATGAAAAAAATACGATATCAGAACAACTGAAAGAACTTCTTAATACATATGATTTTAATATAAATACGCTTTCTAAATATTTACAATTACCCACAGAACAAATTAAAAAACTTTCTCAAGGAGATATAGATTTTTTGCCAGAAGAGCCAACGTATCGTTTTAACATTTTCAATAAAATTTCTTTTCTCTATTGCAGTGCTATTGAGGATAAAGACCTAAAGTTGTGTGCATTTTTAAAAGTGCTTATTTCTTATCATGGGCTGTCAAAAAAAACAATAGCAAAAATGGCAGGTGTTGAAGAATGCGATATTGCTAAAATAGTATCAAATCCCCCTAAAAAAGTATCAGAAGAAGTAAAATATAAAATTGCTGTTACAGTTATGTCGTTACGATTTTTTTTGAAGGATTGTGAGAATGAATGATAAATCATTTGATAAACTAATACTAGTACATTATAATAATTATATTGTTATAATCAATTTCAAAAAATTATAATTAAAAATATAGAATCTATACTTTACAAAGCTTCTATTTTCATAAATTAAAATTTTTAATCTATAAATTACTATACAAAAAATCACTGCGCTGAAAAGTCTGTTTATTATATAGTCTTACCAAAACTTGAGGTATTAACTGCTTCTAACAATCAGTCGCAGTATGGAGGAAAAATATGGCTGTTAATAATAATGCAAATATAGGTTTTGAAAAACAAATTTGGGATGCTGCATGTGTTCTTTGGGGACATATTCCAGCAGCCGAATACAGAAAGGTAATTATTGGTCTTATATTTCTTCGTTACATTTCCAGTGCTTTTAAAAAACGCTATAAAGAACTGGTTGATGAAGGCGATGGATTTGAAAATGACCGAGATGCATATATAGAAAACAACATTTTCTTTGTTCCTGAAGATGCTCGTTGGGATAAAATATCTTTAGCTGCTCACACCCCAGAAATTGGTGCTGTTATTGATGAGGCAATGAGAGCCATTGAAAAAGAAAATTCAACACTTAAAAATGTTCTTCCTAAAAACTATGCAAGCTCCGATTTGGACAAGCGTGTATTAGGTGATGTTGTTGACCTTTTTACAAATATGGATATGGGGGATACTGAAGAAAGCAAAGACTTACTCGGTCGTACATATGAATATTGTATTGCACAATTTGCAGCTTATGAAGGTGTCAAAGGCGGTGAATTTTATACACCATCAAGCATTGTCAAAACAATAGTGGCTATTTTAAAACCGTTTAAAAATTGTCGTGTATATGACCCTTGCTGTGGTTCTGGCGGTATGTTTGTGCAAAGTGCAAAATTTATTCAGGCACACAGTGGAACTCGTGGTGAAATGGCTGTTTATGGTCAAGAATCCAATGCAGATACTTGGAAGATGGCAAAAATGAATATGGCTATTCGCGGAATAGATGCGAACTTTGGCTCTTATCAAGCAGATACATTTTTTAACGATTTACATCCTACCTTAAAAGCTGATTTTATTATGGCTAATCCTCCATTTAATCTTTCTAACTGGGGTGCAGACAAGTTAAAAGAAGATAAACGCTGGAAATATGGTATACCGCCTGCTGGTAATGCTAACTATGCTTGGATTCAACATATGATACATCACCTTGCAAAAAACGGAAAAATTGGTCTTGTGCTTGCTAATGGTGCTTTATCATCTCAAAACAGCGGTGAAGGTGAAATCCGAAAAAAAATTATTCAAGATGACCTTATAGAAGGTATTGTTGCTTTACCTACTCAGCTTTTTTACAGTGTAACAATTCCTGTTACTCTCTGGTTTATCAGTGAAAATAAAAAACAAAAAGGAAAAACTTTATTTATTGATGCCCGTAAGATGGGATATATGGTTGACCGCAAGCACCGTGATTTTACAGACGATGATATTCAAAAACTTGCAGATACATTTGAAGCATTCCAAAATGGTACTTTGGAAGATGTAAAAGGGTTCTGTGCTGTTTGTGACTTTCAAGAAATTGAAAAGCAAGATTTTATTTTGACACCTGGCAGATATGTTGGTATTGAAGAAACTCCTGATGATGGGGAACCTTTTGAGGAAAAAATGGGACGGCTAACTTCTGAACTTTCAGAAATGTTTGCAAAATCACATACGCTGGAAGATGAAATACGTAAGAATTTGGGGGCGATTGGGTATGAAATTTAAAAGATATACTCTTTCTGAATTAGTTACTATAAAATATGGAAAAAATCAAAAGAAAGTTTTTTCTGAAACAGGAAAATTTCCTATTTATGGAACTGGTGGTCTTATGGGATATGCAACAGAAGCACTATATAATAAACCCTCTGTGTTAATTGGAAGAAAAGGCACTATTAATAAAGTAAAATATGTTAATCATCCTTTTTGGACAGTTGATACTTTGTTTTATACTATTGTAAACACTGAAATTGTAATTCCAAAATATTTATATTATGTAATGTCGCAAATAGACCTTAATAATTACAATGAAGGTACAACAATACCAAGTTTAAGAACTGAAACATTAAATAAATTAGAATTTGATATTCCATCTTTAGAAATACAAAAAAAAGTATTATCTTGTGTTAATCCAATAGATGAAAAAATTGAATTGAATAATAAAATAAATAATAATTTAGAGCAGCAAATGCAAGCAATATTCAACGAATATTTATTGTCAAATAAATTCGATAATTTGACTACTGTTGAAAAGGTTATTTTAACTGCTAATACTGGAGCAGATGCCATTCAAAAAGCTCCTATTGTAGATTACGATACTGGAATAAGATGTATTCGTGTTGGTGATATGACAAATAATCGCAGTTTTTACGATTGGGGGTTCACTAAAGTAACAAACGAAGTTTTTAAGCGTTATCAACTACATACAGACGATATAGTGGTAACAAGAACAGCATCTCTTGGTCTTAATACAATTATTACTGAAGATTTATCAGCCGTATATAATAATGGATTGATACGCTTGACTGTGGATACATCATACATTTTACCTTTGTTTTTATACAGACAATTTCAGACGAAAAACTTTTCAAATTATATCGCTCGCATAGAAAGTGAAACATCTGTGCGTCCTAATATGAAAATTAACTATCTGCTGAAATATGAATTTGTATTACCACCTATTATAAAACAAGTTGAGCTTATAGAATTATTAACGCCGATGTTGAATAAACAAAATAATCTCATTGATGAAAACAAAAAACTTGAATCCTTGCGAGACATGTTATTACCGAAGCTAATATCTGGTGAACTTGATACCTCCGACATCAACCCCTAAGCCGCTAAATTATTATTTACTTTAATTATAAAAAAACTTTTCCTATATCTAAAAAAATTACATTATGTTCATTTAATTCTTATAGCAATTGCCAAATGAACAAACATGCCACAAGCATATCCACTCGGCTTATTACTCGCTGAAATAAACATTGCCTATACATTACTTATATGTTACAATACTATTACAAAATCAATGGAGGTGCAATATGGCTACATTACAAATTCGTGTTGATGACGTCTTAAAAAAACAGGCAGATGCTTTATTTTCTAGTCTTGGTTTAGATACTTCAACAGCAATACGCATTTTTTTAAATGCAGCTATTGAAAATGAGGGTATCCCCTTTTCTGTTCAACATAAAGCAATTCCTTATTCTCTTCAAGAAGCTATTTATGACAGCAGATTGCGAAGAAATCTTAACGGACCTTTTGATAATGCCGAAGATGCCGTTTCCTCTATGTTGGAGGATTAACACATGTACAAAATTGTTTATACAAATCGCATGAAGAAAGATACTAAGCTAATGAAAAAAAGAGGCAAAGATATAACAAAACTTGTTAATGTACTTTCATTACTTGCAAGTGGAAATCCTTTGCCTATTCAATATAAAGACCATCAATTAACGGGTAATCTTCAAGATTTTAGGGAATGTCATATAGAACCAGATTGGTTACTTATGTACCAAGTTTATGAAGATACCCTTATCCTTTCTGCCACTGCAACTGGCACACACTCTGATTTATTTGGAAAATAACATTCTTCTAAATTATTAATAACTACCAAAGGAGGAACAATTAATGCTAGGACTATATACAGAAGCAAATTACGAAAACTCAGTAATTGAACTATTCAGAAATGATTTGGATTATGAACATGTGTATGGTCCAGACATTGAAAGAGATTTTCACAGTCCATTATATAATGAAATATTAGAAGATTCTTTATACCATCTCAATAAAGGACTTCCAAATGATGCTATTCAAGATGCATTATTTAAACTCAAAAACTTTGAAAATGGCGAGCTTATTCAGAAAAATGCTGTATTTATGGACTATCTGCAAAATGGTATTCCTGTTCGATATTTTGAAAATGATGAAGAACATTCTACAATTGTTTATCTTGTAGATTATAAAAATCCAAATAATAATTCTTTTATTATAGCTAATCAATGGACTTTTATTGAAAACAGCAACAAACGACCTGATATACTTCTATTTCTTAATGGATTGCCCGTTGTGTTAATAGAACTTAAATCTCCTTCTCGTGAAG
The DNA here is from genome assembly GCA_947088865.1 of uncultured Eubacterium sp. Lineage (GTDB taxonomy): Bacteria > Bacillota > Clostridia > Lachnospirales > Lachnospiraceae > Lachnospira. The sequence continues at coordinate 110,025 of CAMUHY010000008.1, forward strand.
AAACCGATGCTTGCGAAGCTTATAGACAACTTCGCAACTATATGATTGAAATTCCATCTATGTTTATTTATAACGCTATTTGTGTTATGAGCGACCAACTCACTTCTAAAGCTGGCACAATTACTTCTGGAGAAGACCGCTTTATGGAGTGGAAAACAAAAGATGGCAATTATGAAAATACACAATATGCACAATTTGATACATTTTTTGAAGGAATGTTCCAAAAAGAAAGATTACTTGATATTATAAAAAACTTTATTTGCTTTTCTAATGAAGGAGTTTATTCTTACAAAATCCTTGCTGGATATCACCAATATTTTGCAGTTAAAAAAGCGATTGAATCCACCAAACATGCAGCTGCAACAGATGGAAAAGGTGGTGTGTTTTGGCATACACAAGGCAGCGGTAAGTCATTGTCTATGGTTTTTTATGCTCATTTGCTTCAGGAAGCATTAAAAACTCCTACTATTGTTGTTTTAACAGACAGAAACGACCTTGACAATCAGCTTTACAATCAGTTTGCTAAATGTAAAGAATTTCTTAGACAAGAACCTATGCACGCCAAAAACAGAGAACACTTAAAAAATATTCTTGCAGGTAGACAAGCAAATGGAATTATATTTACAACCATGCAAAAATTTGAGGAATCTTTTGATATGCTCTCTGATAGAAGAAATATTATTGTAATGGCTGACGAAGCACATCGTGGACAATATGGACTTGCTGAAAAATTTAAAATCACAAAGAATAAAGACGGCGAAGACGTCGCAAAGCGTGTTGTTGGCACTGCTCGCATTATTCGCAACAGTCTGCCTAACGCTACATATATTGGATTTACTGGAACTCCTGTTTCCTCTGCTGACAAAAATACGCGTGAAGTATTTGGCAATTATATTGATATTTACGATATGACTCAGGCAGTTGAAGATGGAGCTACACGTCCTGTATATTATGAAAGTCGTGTTATTAAATTAAATCTTAATAAAGATACCCTTGAACTTATTGATGCTGAATATGACATAATGGCAGCCAATGCAGATACCAAAGTAATTGAAAAAAGTAAACATAAGCTTGGACAAATAGAATCAATACTTGGCAACGAACAAACCATTCATTCCCTTGTCTGTGATATTCTTGACCATTACGAAAATAATCGTCAGCATTTGCTTACTGGCAAGGCAATGATTGTTGCATACTCCAGACCAATTGCTATAAAAATTTATAATCATATTTTAGACCTCCGCCCTGCTTGGAAAGAAAAAGTAGGCATTGTAATGACATCAGGCAACAAAGACCCTGAAGAATGGCGTCAGCTTATTGGCAATAAACATCATAAAGAGGAACTTGCAAAAAAATTTAAAGATAACAATAGTCCAATGAAAATTGCAATCGTTGTCGATATGTGGCTTACTGGCTTTGATATTCCATCACTTGCCACAATGTATATATATAAGCCAATGTCTGGACACAACCTTATGCAGGCTATCGCTCGTGTAAACCGTGTTTTTCGTGATAAAGAAGGCGGACTTATTGTTGATTATGTTGGTATTGCTTCTGCTCTTAAACAAGCAATGAATGATTACACTGCTCGTGATAAAAAAAATTATGGTGATACAGATATTTCAAAAGCTGCATATCCAAAATTTCTTGAAAAACTTTCTATATGCCAAGATATCTTTTATAAATATGATTATTCAAAATTTGCCACAGACAGCGACCTTGAACGAGCAAAAACAATTAGTGGTGCAGTCAATTTTATTATTGCAAGAGAACAACAAAAAGAAAAAGATATATTTATTAAAGAAGCGCTTATGCTTCATCAATCATTATCCCTCTGTTCTTCTCTTGTTAATGAAACAATGCGGTTTGAAGCTGCTTTTTTTGAGGCTATACGAGTTTTAGTTGTCCGATTAATAAATACTGGTGTTGGCAAAAAAATTTCACTTCCTGAAATAAATACTCGTATTAATGAACTTTTAAAACAAAGCATTAAAAGTAATGGTGTTATCAATTTATTTTCGGATATTAAAGAAGAATTTTCTTTATTTGACCCTAAATTCCTTGAAGAAATTTCAAAAATAAAAGAAAAAAATCTTGCTGTCGAACTGTTAAAAAAATTAATTGCAGAGCAAGTATCTGTTTATCGCAAAACCAATGTAGTAAAATCTGAAAAATTTAGTGAAATTATGCAGCGTTCACTAAATGCTTATTTAAATGGTATGCTTACTAATGAAGAAGTGATTGAAGAGATGCTTAAATTGGCAAAGCAAATTGCTGCCGCTCAAAAAGAAGGAGAACAACTAGGATTAACAGCAGATGAACTCGCCTTTTATGATGCATTGACAAAACCACAAGCCATTAAGGATTTTTATAAAAATGAAGAACTGATTACTATAACAAAAGAATTGACAGACACTCTAAAAAAGAACAAAACAATAGACTGGCAAAAACGTGAATCTGCAAGAGCAAAAATGCGTATGCTTATTAAAAAACTTTTGAAAAGGCACAAATATCCACCTGAAGGCATGGAAGAGGCAGTTCAAATTGTTATAACTCAGTGTGAACTCTGGACGGATAACGTAATGGATATTTAAACATTGGGAGAAAACACAAATGGAAAAACAAAACATTTCACAAATGAAAAAAAATCACGCTCAAGAAGCCAACTATCAATGGATTAACTTTTACATGGAATTTGCAGATGTTTTACTTTGTTATAAAAACAATCGAACCGATTTAATTAAAAAAATTCGGAAAGTTTTTACACTTGCCAATCTCAAATTACCCAAGTTAGAAATAGATGATAATATTGAAGATATTGACCCTTTTACCATCTTTGCTTTATTTAACAAAGGAAATTCAGGTAATAATAGAATAAAAATTTTAAATAGTATCGCTAAAATATTTGATATTCAAAGTCCCGTTCCATCTGCATTTGATGGCGTTTCCACTGTATATAATTTAAAAGCCGCTTTTTACTATTTCAGAGGTGAACGAGGAAAACATGATATTGACAATTTGTGGGAAGTATTTGACAATGCTATTCACTATTCTAAAACTTTATCTGAACCATATAAAAGCGACCTGAGAAAATATTATGATAAAGTAAAAAATCAAAAAGGAATAAGCTGGAATATTACAATAGGTCTTTACTGGATAAGACCAAATACTTTTATTAATTTAGATTCCCGCAACCGGGAATTTCTTTCCAATACAGATAATATGCCGCATTATTTTACAACTATTTTTGCCAATCTTGAAAAAGGACTGCCAGATGGTTCAACATATTTATTTATGTGTGAGCAAGCTCGTAATGCTTTAAAAAATATAGAATATCCTTATCATAGTTTCCCTGAACTATCCTATTATGCTTGGAAAACGACAAAAGAAAATACGAAAACCGACACAGAATTGCTTTCCATTGATTCTAATGTCAAAGAAACATCTTATTGGATTTATTCTCCAGGTGATAATGCTTCCATGTGGGAGGAATTTAACCAACTTGGCATAATGGGCATTGGATGGGATGGCTTGGGATATAGCCTTAAAGATTTTCCTACAAAACAAGATATCAAAGAGTATCTGAAAAAAATTTATAATGCTAAAGATTCTTACAAAAATGATGCACATTGTTTATGGCAGTTTGCAAATGAAATTAAAATTGGCGATATTGTCTTTGCAAAAAAAGGAGTACATAAAATTATTGGTAAAGGTGTTGTAACATCGGACTATATATATGACACTTCAAGAGAATCCTATATTCATATCCGAAAAGTAGATTGGCAAAATGTTGGCGAATGGGAACTTCCAAGACAAGCTGTTATGAAAACATTAACCAATATCACGCCCTATAATGACTATGTACAAGAACTATTAACGCTAGTTACCGATGAAATTAAAGATGAATCCCAACAGGAACAAGAAATTAAATATCCAAAATATACCAAAAAAGATTTTTTAGACGAAGTTTTTATAAATGAACATGCTTACAATACTTTAGTTGACCTTCTTGATACAAAATATAATATTATTTTGCAGGGTGCGCCTGGTGTTGGTAAAACATTTGCCGCCAAAAGACTTGCCTATTCCATTATGGGTGAAAAAGATACCAGCCGTGTGTCAATGATTCAATTCCATCAAAGTTACAGTTATGAAGATTTTATTCAAGGATATCGACCTGTTGAAAATGGATTTAAACTGGAGTCTGGCTCTTTTTATAAATTTTGCAAAGCCGCTGAAATAGATGATGAACGTCCCTATTTCTTTATTATTGATGAAATCAATCGAGGCAACTTAAGTAAAATTTTTGGTGAGTTAATGATGCTAATCGAACATGATAAACGTGGCGATAAATTAAAACTTCTTTATAAAGACGAATGGTTTACTGTTCCCAAAAATATTCGCATTATCGGAATGATGAATACTGCGGACAGAAGTCTTGCAATGATAGATTATGCCCTGCGCAGGCGATTTGCTTTTTTTGATATTGCACCAGCATTTGATTCTGATGGTTTCAAGCAATATTTAACCGAAAAAAATAATAGTAAACTTGATAAACTTATTTTTGTTGTAAAAACTCTTAATGACGCCATTTCTAATGATGAATCACTTGGTGATGGATTTAGAATCGGACATAGTTATTTTTGTACGAACAAAGAAATTACAGATAATTGGATTCAATCTGTTGTTGAATATGAAATTATCCCTCTTATTAAAGAGTATTGGTTTGATGAGCCGACAAAAGTTAGAGATTGGACAGCAAATTTAAGAGGAGCAATCAAATGATTCCTATAAAAAATATATACTATATGCTTTCATATGCGTTTCAAGTTCTCAATGAACAAGGGTATAAACAGATATTAACTGAAAAATTTGATAACGTGGCAGAACTTTGCACTGCTATTTTATCAAAAGGCGTTTCTTTACAAATAAAACAGGGACTTGGAAAGGCATACCTATTACAGACAGAATCATTAGCTGGCGTCAAAGGCAAAATTGATATAACTGCTTCCATCAAAGAACAAGCATTGCTTCAACGAAAACTTATTTGCAGCTATGATGAATTTTCTGTAAATTTTTATATGAATCGTATTATTCGGACAACAATGGACTTATTGTTACATTCTGAAATTAGTAAAATACGAAAGAAAGAATTAAGAAAATTATTGGTATTTTTTGGTGATGTAAAACCTATTGATATAAAAAATATCAACTGGAAAATACAATATAATCAAAACAATCAATCCTATCAAATGCTGATTTCCATTTGCTATCTAATCATCAAAGGATTGCTTCAAACCAATTCAGACGGCACAACAAAATTAATGGATTTTCTTGATGAACAACGTATGTGCAAACTATATGAAAAATTTATATTAAACTACTACAAAAAAGAATATGCCCAAATCAAAACTTCTTCTTCTCAAATATCGTGGGATTTAGACGATAATGAAAGTGCTATGCTGCCTGTGATGCAAAGTGATATCATGCTTCAATATAAAGAAAAAACATTGATAATTGATGCAAAATATTACGCTCATACAATGCAGACGCATTATGACATACACACTCTTCATTCCAATAATCTTTATCAAATTTACACTTATGTAAAAAATTTTGATAAAGAAAAAACAGGTAACGTTTCAGGAATGCTTTTATATGCAAAAACAGATGAATTGATATTGCCACAAAACAGTTACCAAATAAGCGGCAACAAAATAATAGTGGACACATTAAATTTAGATTGTGATTTTGTTGAAGTAAAAAAACAGTTAGATATGATTGTAAAAAATTGTTTTGAAATGATTTAAAAAAATTATTTATAATAATGTATTGTAAAAATATCCCTTTCTATGATTAATAAATTTTGCCATGAATCGCAAATTTATTTTATCATAGAAAGGGATAAAAACCATTCATTTTAGAATTTTAAATTATGAAGCATATCCACAATCAATGTACAGCTCCATCCATAATCTCTAATAGACTGATATCTAATACGAAAATCATACGGTTCCACAACAGGTCCTTTTCGATTTAATAAGTATGGCTCTTTTTTGCATTCTGAATCATAAAATTCAAACACACAGCCTGTCCTTTGATAACATTCATTCACATTTTTTAATGTTTTCATCTGAATCTTATCTGCCAATTCTTCGTATCCATAATCTCTAAGACCTGATAAAACAAGATAATTATAATTTAACCACACAGGTCCTCTCCACATATCTGTTCCAAAACATTCATGTTTTGCTGAAAGGCAAGGAATAGGAAACTCTCTTCCAAATGTTTCTGGGTCTTCCAGCCATGACACAAGGCTCTTTGCCTGATTTTCATTGCAGATTCCCGCAAAAAGCGGCAGAAAGGATGCTACGGTCTCTACCTTATGAAAATCATGGTCACATATATTATAATCATAATAAAACCCTGTTTTTTCATCCCACATTCTGTTATTTACAGCTTCTTGCATTTTCAAAAATTCTTCATCATATATTGATGCATCTTCTCCTATTTCTGAAGCTATCTTACTCATACAACGCATTTCATTTGTCACAAAACAAGAAAAATCAATAGCCTTAAGCGGCTTATCCGTGTCAAATCTAGGAGAATTATCCATGCCTGACTCACCACATCTGCAATTGACATCATCTTTAATTTTCCACGCATATAATGGCTCATCATCAGGACGGCGGTTCGCCTCACACCATAAAAGAAATTTTTTGTTCTTTTCAAATACTTTTTTAAGAAAATCTTTGTTTTTGGATTTTTCATAGACCTTCCATGCACCCCATGCCAAAATAGGAGGATGTGTTATTGAAGAACGGTTCACTGTATCTGACATATGTGGTATCATACCATTTTCGTATTGTGTGTCAAATACAGACAAAATAAGCTGTTCTGCTACATTTGCATCAATATTGCGATAGCCTACCGCATGAAACACTGAATCCCAGAGCCAGAGAATTCTATGGGGCAGCCTGTCTGGTGTTGACCATATCTGACCAAATCTTCCTTCTTTTGAGTACAGTTGTGTCTTTGTCACTGAAACACATTTATTGTACAATTTGCCGTATTCTGCATTATCAAGTTGATGTCTATTATAATAATCACATTTTTTATTATAAGCTTCTTGTACATCTGTTTTTAATCCGTTTTCAGCACGTTTTACCACTTCTTCTAAACTTTTTCCGTAAGCAAAAACAAATTTGTCATTTTCGATTGCCAGTGCTGTATAATCACCATCTTCCGTATCCTGCACACATATGTTTCCCACATATTTTGTCTGAGTTTTACCCTCTGTAAAAACAGTAACCACAGTAGTATTGGAATCTGTACTGCCCACCACAAGGTTTGTATCACAGTACACGATGCGTATATACTCCTTCTCATTAACCACTGCTCCTATACAGTCACTCGTAACCATTTCAAAAGCAAGATTCTTCGCTCCGTTAGGTATCAGAGCAAGCTCTCTTTTAATTTTCGTAAAAAACTTGATTCCCAGCCTATCTCCGCTGAGGATTCCTACAAAATCATTTTCCACACAGGTTTTCCCATCTAAAGCCGAAAAAGCAAAAATCTGACCTTGTCCCCACTTATCTGCAATATACATTTTTATTACCTCCCAATTGACAAAAATAAGTTTCAATGTTACAATTCATTTATATTATATCGTTACTTTTTCATTTATACTAGTGTATATTTCGACTTAAATTTATATTATTTCGACATTTAAAATAGGTGATAACATTGACTAATAACATTTATAAATTTGAAAATTATCCTGACCGCAATTTTCCTGTATACTCTTCTGTACAACAAAATAGAGAACAACTAGTCACTCCTCATTTCCATGATGATATGGAATTTATCCTAATTCAATCTGGTGAGATAACTATTTCTATGGGCATGGAAAAATACCACTGTCATAATGACGAGATTCTGTATATTTCACCACACACCGTACATCAGGCTGTATCCAATACTCCTGACGCTTCCTTATGCGGTTTTGTTTTTCATCCCTCCCTCATTAAATCTTATCTTGACAAAGATGATAGTACGATTGTTCTTGCCTGCGAAAACAGTAGGATTTTTTCCAAAAAGAATCCATTTTATGAAGAACTTTCAAAAATTTTAAAAAATGTCATCTCTATATTTAATAATAGAACATGTACCTATAAACTTGATATAACTGCCCATATCCTACTTTTGCTTTCTCTGCTGCTTCGTAACAGTACTACTTTTAACTTTAAAAAGAACGACCGATTCTACCGCATAAGACCAGCAATTGATTATATTGAAAAAAATTATAATCAACAAATCAGCATATCGGATTTAAGCAATCTGATAAATGTTTGTGATGATTATTTTATTCGTATATTCAAGGCAGCTACATCTCGTACCCCCACTGCTTATATTACGGATGTAAGGTTACATCAGGCATTGAGACTTCTGTCCCTGCACCAATACTCCATATCCGAAATTTCTGACAAAACAGGATTTTCCAGTATCCAATATTTCAGCCGTATTTTTAAAGAACGCATGGGACTTTCTCCCTCTGAATATGCCAAAATATCGAATACAGAAAAGTAAAAATAGCATGAAACCATCTGATTTGGTCTAACTGCGTTATCCAAAAATAAGTAAAATCAATGGCTCATGCTATAAATAAAAGGATAATGAAAAACAAAAAATACATTTAATCCCACAGCATCGAAATTATTATCACTGTATTTAGAATCAGCGTACAAAATAATTCTTTGCATTATAATAACATATATTTTCTACAACTTTTTTTAAATCTTTTTCTGAGGAAGAAGATGACAATGGTAATCAATAATCGGCAGATTTTTTGCATAATTTTCATATAACCTTTTTCCTGTTTCGTTTGTCAATAGATAATCTTCTCTAAACATACTGTCTCTCCCTAAAATCCAATTAATGCACCGCCGTCCACCGGAAGTACTGCACCCGTCACAAACTTAGCGGCATCACTGCATAAATACACACATGCCCAGCCAATATCTTTTGGCTCACCAAAACGGTTCATTGGCGTTCTTCCAAGAATCTTGTTCTTTCGTTCCTCATCGCCGTCTGTCGCTTTGCGAAACATTGGCGTATCAATCCATCCTGGAGCAATACCATTTACTCGAATACCATCTGCCCCCACTTCGCTTGCTAATGTGTGTATCATACCTAGATATCCGGACTTTGCAGTTGAATATCCCATCACATAAGGCTGTCCAATATAGCTTGTCATACTAGCTATAAAGATAATATTTCCTTTTTTATTTTTTCTCATATATGGAACCACTGCTTTTGTCATGGCAAAAGCTCCTACTAGATGCACCTGCAATACACTTTCATAATCTTTTACGCTCATATCCTCTATTGGCTTTTTACAATGTATACCCGCATTATTTACTAAAATATCTATTTTTCCATATTTTTGTATTAATTCTTCTATAAATACGGATGTTTTATCTGTCATCGTAATGTCAAACTGTTCATAAAAAACTTTTTCTCCCAGACGTTCTATTATATCTTTATATTTTTCATAAGGCGAAGAGCTGACCACAATCACTCTGCCTCCTGCCTCTGTTATACATTGTACCATTGCAAGTCCCAATCCAGTAGCGCCTCCTGTAACCAATGCCGTCTGTCCCTCTAACGAAAAAATATGCTGCATGTTTTTTCCTCTTTTCTTTTAAAATTTACATTCTTTCTGAATTGTTACCGTTTTATCCTGATTTTTATACGGAATAAAATATTCTGCATGTCCAAGACTCTCAGCTTTCGTAAGTTGTCCCCGACAAATATTTAATACGTAATCTGCCAGTTCAAATCCAAGTTGCTCTGCACTAATATTTCCATCTAAAAGTAAACCTGCATTAAAATCCATATCTCCCTTAAGCTTTTGATAGGTTTCACTATTTCCAGTTATTTTTATAACAGGCGCAACAGCGCTTCCCACGACATTCCCCCGTCCTGTCACAAGAAATACAAGATGACTGCCACAGCTGATTAAATCCATTAAACCTTCATTATCATTTGGATTCGTAATGCCATACTGCACATTTCCGGGGTCAGGTGTACTGTCTAGCAACCAAAGTCCTTTTTTTGGAGGATTCATTCCAACCTTGAGAACACCCTGTATTGGTTTTGTTCCACTCTTTATCAAAGCTCCCATGCTTTTTTCCTCAATAGTGCTTAATCCGCCTGCAAAATTACCTGGACTCACCGAATACTGATGAACACTCTTACAGTATTCTAATGCTTTATGATAAGTATAGACTAACTCATTCTTTGCCTGCTCATTGGCGGCACGGCTTTTCAAAAGTTCTACCAGTCCCACCGTCTCTACAATTTCTTCAAAAATGGAAGTTCCACCACAGGATTCTAATATGTCATAAAATCGACCAACCACAACATTGCCTGCTAAACCACTTGTAAAATCACTCCCACCGCATTCCGCGCCAATCACCAAGTCCTCAACCCCCATTGGTACTTTAGGTGTATGTTTAAGTTTTTCCAACATAGCATTTACTAGCTGCATTCCTTTTACAATACTGTCCGCTGTTCCACCGCTTTCTTGAATATAAAAATATTCTGCCAGCCTTTCATGCTTTTGTGCAGTTTCTGCAAGACGATTTGCCTGTGTATATTCACAGCCAAGCCCTATTGCCAAAATGCCGCCCACATTTGGATGAACAATTAGACTTGTCAGAAGACGGATTGCATAAGCATTGTCTGTACACCCCTCAAAACCAATCACTTCCACATCGGAATGATTAATCTGTCGCACAATTTCCTTTGCTACATAAGAAGAACATGCAACTGTATAGACAACCAATATCTTATTTCGGATGCCTTTACTTTTGTCTTGGCGCAGATATCCTTCCCACTGTATTTGTTTTAACGTTTTCAAACTCATACTTTTTCTTCCTTTTCAGCTCTCATAATCTATATCTGTTGGTACACCTGTATAGATATCTAAATGTGAACTTCTCTCATCATAATTGCTCCGTATATTATGCAGATGCACCCATTGCCCTTTTTTGATAGCCATTGTTGCTTTTCCAATTGGGACTCCATACTTAATAATCATTTCATCTTCTGATATATCACACAATGCCACTTTATGCCCCATAGGAATCTTATCAACTGCTTCCATATCTGTACTTGTTTTCACCGTTTCACCTAATAATACAAATTTCCCAGCAGGAATCTGTGTCAGTGCAGTTGCGACATTATCCTTTCCATCTATCTGAAATGCCTTACAGTCCATGTCCTTTTTATCTTGTTCCATTTATTTTTGCTCCTATAATACACCAAATTTTTCAAAAGCTTCCGTCACGGACATTCCTCCCTCGACAGCTTTACGAAGTCCTTTTTCCTTTGATGCTTTCTCTAATGCCTCATTCACAACTTCTTTTGCAATTTCTTTTGGAATAACAAGTACTCCATCAATATCCCCAAAAATGTAATCTCCATCATGAATAGTGACTTGTCCAATTTCAATTTGACATCGAAAATCTACTACTTGGGTACGCACACTAGAATCCTGTGCATAACAGCCCGTAGAAAATACTGGCCAGTTCTGCTCTAACACTTGTGAAGTATCTCTGTGCCATCCATCTACAATCGCTCCATTACCACCGCGTGCCTTCGCTGTCGCTGTCAGCAGCTCTCCCCAATAAGCACAGCGTTTTGTACCCCCTGTGGCTATATAAATCTCATTTGGCTGGATTTGGTCTAAACATTCACATAATCTGCAAAAAGGCTTACGCTGTTGTCCAAATACATCAATCATAAGAACGGTCATTGCTCTGCCCGCAATCTTCATATCATCCCTCAGAGGACGGATATTCTGTGGCAAAAACTGATGCATATATCCTTTTGCATCCAAGATATCCCCAACCACTGGCGTATATAGTTTTTCTTTCATCAGTTCAAAAAGTTCTGTTTCGTTCATTCTCCCCATCTCCTTCTATCTAATCAAGCGGATATTTGTAATACACTTCCCTGCCTGATTATAATCTTATAAGCAGGCACACTACGGACTACTATAAAATTCGGTCTCATTATCCCTCCTTAATTACAAACTTTACCGCATAATATACAATAAAACCAATTGTATAACTGCATATAAATCCATTTATAATTACTGTGATATATCACATTAACCGCATTATATCATGTAATAAATCTTATTTCAACCATTTTATTAAAATTGTGATATATCACAATTTGATTTTTTTCCTTTTATATGATATAATGGAGTCATTATAAATAGAGAGGTTGCTTGCAGAAATGAAACTAGCAATAAGGAGGATACGTTGGAAAATATAAAGAAAACACTAAAACAACAGGCATATGATTATATCAAACATAAAATTAAGGTTTGTGACTATTTACCTGGAGAAGCAATTTATGAACTTAGAATTGCTGAAGAGACAGGAATTGGTCGAACCCCTGTAAGAGAAGCTCTACTTTCCTTAAAAGAAGAAAATCTTGTAGAAATCCGCCCAAGAAAAGGAACTTTTGCTCCTCTCATTACGGAAGAAGGAATCAATCAGATGTACCAGATTCGCCGGCTGTTAGAGCCAATGATTGCTGTGCGCTACAAACATAATTTTGAAAAGAGTCAATTGCTAGATTACGATTTCCTCTTTAAAAATCTGGATATCAGTAATGATGAAAAATATTATAATCTGGATATTGAATTTCACCAATATATTGCAGATGCCGCAAAAAATCCAGCTCTAAGTGAATTTTACCAAAAAATGATGTTTACTCAATATCGTATTGGCGCCTACAATTCTATATGTGGTACAGCCAAAAAAGAACACTATTATTCAGAACATCATGCTATTATCCTTGCACTTCTTGAAGAAGATGACAAGAAGATTGAAGAGACCTGCATGTATCATATAAGCAGAAGTCATATTATCTCTTTACAAACGCTTCGCTCTGATATTTAGTTTATATAAAAAAATGCTATCTCAAATAATATCATCATTTTTTCACCTTATTGATACAAATTTTTAACATACTTTGCTTATATTAATATATTAAATTCTTTTTGGAAATAAACTCCGCCGAAAACATTGAAAAATCAACGTTTTCGGCGGAGTTTTTGGCGTCGCTAAGAGGATTTGAACCTCCGACCTACCGCTTAGGAGTGACGCTATACGCCATTAGTCAACTCCCTCATAGTGTTAGATAATCCCCGTATCTACTGGCTTTTCACGGCTTACGAATGTTATCTCGTACCTCTGTTTTTCTGCTAATTTTATATGTTTTTAACCTCTGTATTTTGCAGGCAATTAACCGCAAGTTTACAAAAAGGAATTTGTTATAGTGTAAAATTAATCCTAATCTTGATAAAGTATGTATCTTCCTTAATCTTTAACCGTCCGTTGAAAAAGCCCTTTCCATTTATGTGTTCCATAATCCCCATTTGCCCAAAATGCTGTAATAGAGTATGTCGGAATGTTAGTAGAAAAAACAACAAATTGCTGTGCGTCATTATAACCTAAAGAAGCCTCTTTTATTCGATTTTCATTCCATCTTGATTTATACTCTCCATTAGCCTGCTTTTTTGATGATAATAAAATAGTATATCCTATTTTGCATAGCCATTTTTTAACTATGCTTTTTTGCTGTTCATTTGAAAAAATATTATTATCAGTATCAAAGATTTTTTTAGACAAATCCTTAACAAAAAGTATCTCGAGTTTATTTATACCAAGTTTATTTAACTCGTCTCGGATATAATTTTCTGACTCTTTATTAAAACACAAATATGCTAACACTATATTTGTATTTTTAATTTTTTCCTTATTTTCCTGCGAAAGTTCATCCACATGATGTTCATTGGTTGTTCTCTCGTCAGCAGGAACTCCCATCAACTCTTGAAATATAGAGATTACTTGCTTCCCAGAATAAACCCCATCGTCAAAAAAACACAAGCAATCATTTTCAGTAATATTTTTCAATGCACTTTCTAACGAACTATCAAAAGTCACATTTGTTCCGCCTTTGATATCATTAAAATAATACATTAAATGTTTTGCACTATCAAATAATCCACCTAATGTTACAATGTGTTTGTAATTATATTTCAAAACTGAAAGCTCCGTTATTAATTTTCCTACTTCATTTGAAAAAGAATCTCTATCAAGATAATATACATTTACTAATAACTTAAGAATTCCGTCCAACAGTGATACTAATTCATTTTTATCTAATTCAAGCCATAAAAATTGACGAAGAAATCCAATTAGACTTTCTTCTGTAATTTGACATGAATTTACCCCTAAAAAGCTTCTGTATTTTTCTATTATTGTTTTTAACACTTTTTTGTCAAGCAATCGAGTAAAATTCTCATCTTGAAGCAAATACAATGTATCATTATAATATCCCAGTTCTAAAAGTCGCATACGAACTTTATTCATTTCTTCATATGGAACTTTAGAACAAATAGCGGAATCTCTTGCCAACTGTTCTATTCCGAATTTTGTAAGAACTTTTTCCAAAGCCAAATATATAAGTTTTCTACTCTTACAATTTGTTAAAAGATAAAATTGCTCTTGTTGGGACTTTTTACCCGCTTCCATCGTTTCTTGTTTCATCAAAGCGGAAGACCAAATACAAAAACCGTCTCCACTTTCTATGGGCATAGATGACATGGCATCATATTTTGAAAAAACAAACATAAAATCAATAGCATCCGTTGTAGCATTTTCAACTCTTAACAAATTGCATATCTTATTGTACTCTTCATTCATCAAACTACAAAATAATTTATATTTGTCAGATGAAGAATCTTGGATAACTTGGTTAAAAAATATTTTAATCGATGATAAAGAACCACTAAAGCTATTTCTTGAAAATGATGCTACCCGCTTATATAAGTTCCTTTCACGTATATTTTTGATTAATTTTGACACTTCACCTACATTATCGGTATCTCTTAATTCTGGCTTTACCCAAACTGAATCCCAATATTCGTTAAAAACATCATCTGTCAATTGCATTATTTTGGTAAAGCTTTGATTTTCGGCATCTTCAATCTGATAAAGCTTTTTTAGCATTTTACGAAACATAGATTCTGCTGTTAGCACTTTATGATGATAATATACACTTTCAAACATATTTGACCTTGCATTTGAAAGTTGCCAAAAAACTTTTTTAGCAGAACTTTTTATTGCCATTATCTTTAATGGTATAGCATCCGTAGTTGTATCATTCCATATCGATGGATATTCAATTTCTTTAATATTAACTACATCTAATTTTTGTATTATTCTTGCTATATCAACCGCTATAGGTACTTTTGTGCAAGCAGAATCTCTAGATAAGTAATCAAGTTTGTCTGCATCTATTGAACTATTAATTATTGATGAATACGGTAAAATAAATTTATCCACAGGTATGCCAATAATTAAGCAAGAAACATATTCCGCAAGCTGTTCAAAATGTTCTTTCTGTACAAGTCTGGATTTTAGCATGTGAGGGGCGATAAGCTTAAACAATCTTAATGTTTCATTTGAATTAACTATCATAACACTAAACAACTCGTGAAGTGCAATGTTAGACGATGTGCTTTCACAAAAGAAATTCTTCGTAGAAAGTACTTCCTCATATCGCGGAAAAGATTTATCAAATGCAAAATATTGCTCACTTACATGACTAAAAAACATATGACCAACATCATGAAATATTGCTGCTAATCTTACTATTTCCCTTATATCATAAATTCGTTCCTGATTTTCTCCCGTTGTCATATTAAGACGGCTCTTTATGGTCTTTGCCATCCTATCAGCCACCTCAGTCACTCCGATTGTGTGACTAAAACGTGAACTATCCGCATTACAATACACACTACTTGCTAACCCTAAATGATGGATTCGTCTTAAGCGTTGTAATAATGGAGAATCTAAAACACAAATTTCTGAACTGCTAAAGTTAACTGTTCCCCAAACAAAATCAAAAATATCCTTGTCCGAATAACAAAAACCGTCTTTTTCAATGACATCATTATATTCAGATAAGGATATTTTAACAAATTCTTGAATTTCTAAAAATATTTTCTGGCAACTTAATGAATTTAAAATATCAATTATTCGCATATCATTCGCATCCTATCCTATTGGTATCATCGGAACATTAGCCCCCATACAAAAAGCTTCAGCAAAATCATATAAATAATGTAATGGAATATTTAAGTCCTGCTCATCTAATATAGTATTAGCATCGGCATCGCCAATTTTAATAATACCAACCGCATATTCGGGATTTTCAAAAGACATATACCATCCGTTTTGCTCAGATATAGCATCCCTAAAACGAGCAAAATTTTTTTCAAACGGATTTTTTATAAACAGCAAAGAGATTTCATTAGAAATCTCACCCAAACCTTCCCGATTATCTTGAAAATATAATTTCATTTGCTCAATTCCGTTATAAAAAGCCGGATTATCAAATGGAATCTCAGTTACACTTAATTTTTTTAAACAAGCAATAAACTTATCAATAAAAGATTCTTCTGAATTATAAAACATATTATATTATCTTCCCTTCCCTCGGTAGGATGTTATGAGTATACCTCACCTACTGTCTAAGGTACTCTGTCATCTACTATTATTTTATTCAAAGTATCCCCAAAAATGCATGTCCTTATTATACATTATAGAATCCCAAAAATCAAGGTACTTACAATGCTTTCAATAGATTTTTATTCAAATTTCGCTATGAAAATAGTCTAATAGGTAGTTATCGCACCTTACAGCAATAAAGGACAACCCTATCACGGATTGTCCCTTACACTTTTATAGGTTTTTCGCTAACGACTTCAAAAGCATTGCCATCTCTGGATTGGCAAGCAGCTTCAGCTGCATTTCTTGGTCTGTCGGTGATACCGATGGCTCTGTTTTCTGCTGTGCTTCTTCGGCTTGCGGAGTTTCCTTTGTCTGGTAGAACTGTTCCTCAAACCGTTGTGCGTTCAGCCGTCTGTCATCGTCTATGATATGAGAATATACATCAGCCACCATTTTAACCTGTGCGTGTCCAGAATCGCCCTGCACTGATTTCATATCGCCGCCGTTGAGCTTTAATTTATATGTGATACTGGAATGTCGGAAGCTGTGAAACACCACTGGCGGCAGGTCGTTATCGTCAATGAGCTTTTTCAATGCCCGATTGATGACCTGTCTCTCTATGGGTCTGCCTCAGGACGAAGCGAATACCAGATTATAATCGGTGTATTCATCGCCAAACAGTTCCTTGAGATTTTCAACTTCCTCATAGCGTTTTACAAGCATTTCGGCTACCGTTTTCGGCAGAAATATCTTTCGGACGCTCGTTTTGGTTTTCGGCTCTTTCAGTACCAACGCTGTGTGGGTGCTTGAGAGGGCAGGCGGGAATTTGAGTATTACGCCTTTTTCGCTTAACTGCTCCAGAGCGTCACGGTTTACCCGCTGCAATTCCTTGTTTACAAAAATATAGGCGTTGCCTGCCTTAATGCTGCTCTCCAATATGTCGATGCAGTCCCAAGTCAAGCCGAGCAGCTCCCCGATGCGGAGAGAGCAGGAAAAAGCAAGGTTTAATGCCAACGCCAGAACATCGTCATCGCAGACCTCCAAGTCTTTGAAAAGCGTTTCGGCAGTCCAGATTTCACGCTGTTTATGTTCCTCTTTCGGGAGTGTCGCATTAAGTACGGGATTTCTCGACATCAGCTCCCATTTCACGCCTTGGTTAAATGCGTTTCGGAGCAGCTTGTGTATCTCTCTGACCGTATGGGCGGTGAGGTATTCATTATTCGGCTTGCGGTTGTTTACCACCTTTGCCTTGACCGTGAGCAAGCTTTGATAGAACTTATCCATTGTCCTCGGCGTTATATCATCCAGTTTCAAGTCACCAATTAAGGGATTGATATAATTGAAAATCAAGCTCCGTCTGGCTTCATAGGTTGACATTGCCCATGTGTTCACGCCGTAGATAGACATATATTCTTCAAGCAGGTCGCTGACCGTCTTAGCCGTGGGGAGAATGAATGTCCCCGTATCCTGCTCAAATTCAATCTGCTTTTTCCGCTTCTTTGCCTCCGCATTGGTTGCAAAGGTTTCCCACTTCTGCCGTTTTGCACCGCTTTCGTCCGTATAAGTATAAACAACGGAGTAGCGGTTTTTTCTTTTTACGATTGATGCCATAATCGCCACCTCCTTAAATATTGCTGTCAAGCCAAGCATCAAAACTGGTTTTTATTACTCGGATACCCTTATCCGTGCGGATGCTCTGAAATCCGTTCCGCTTGATAAGGTTATATGCCGTAGGACGGCTTATACCAAGTATCTGTTGAATTTCCGCAACAGAATAGCTTGCTTTATGCGGAGCTTTCTTAGTCGCTCCATTCAGTTTCGCAATCTGTTCCTCGAACATTCTGCACCTCCTGTCCGACAGCCTTTTTATAGCGGCTCTGAGAGCCGTACCATTCCTCAAAGCTATCTATGTAAATACGGGTATACATTCTTACCTTGACCGTCTTAAAATGTTTCTTTTTTAACAGCTCATAAAGTGAGCCTTTGGATATGCCAAGCAAACGGGCTGTTTCCTGCACCGACATTGTAATAGCCGTCCAGTTCTTGCCACATGGGTCGCCGTTGACCTTTTTATAGTGGAGCTGATTGTCATACCAGTTCTCAAATCTCTCCACCATGACACGCATCTTTCCTGCAATAATAACGGTTTCAAAGTAATTCTTCTTGACAAGCCAGTAGGAATCGGTTTTGCCAATCCCAAGTAGTTTCCTCATTTCCGTAACAGACATACTTTTCTTATTCATCTGCATTTCCTCCGTTCCCTTGTTTCGGCTCGTCAGCCGTTACAAAATGCTATATAGCCAAGCGTTTCTGCTTGGCTATATAGTAGGTCATTTCAGAGGAAAAGTGAAATGTGCAAAACCGAAAAATCAAACGGTTTCACACACTTGACAGGTGTTCATCTGGTTATCGAGCCAATCATCAAAGCTCTTTTTCGATATTTGGATATTCCCACCGATGCGGACACTGTGGAACACACCAGATTTGACAAGGTTATAGGCTGAATTTCTCCCGATGCCTAAAATGTCCTGTATCTCGTCAACAGTATAAATCCTCTTTTCATACGGAATACTCGGTATTGCTTCCGCTTCCTTATTTAATGTGGCAATTCTATCTTCAAACATCCGAAGTCCTCCTTTCAGCCTGCGGCTTGTCTGTTTTCACACCAACACTGATAAGCAGTGGCGTAGCAATCGCTTCCATGATTAAGCTGTCGAGCCTTGCAAGTCGCTCCTTCAGCCGTTTCTTGTCAATGGTGCGTATCTGCTCCAATAAAACAATGGAGTCGGCGGGAAGCCCGCTAACTCCGTTCAAGTCATAATGTGTGGACAGCTTACTTTTGGTCTGCCTGCTCGTGATAGCTGCAATAATCACGGTAGGGCTATATCGGTTTCCTGTGTTGTTGGAAATAATAAGTACGGGGCGTGTACCGCCTTGCTCCGAGCCGATAACGGGGTTAAGCTCTGCGTAGTAGATTTCGCCACGCTTAATAATTCTATCCATGTGTTTGTCCTCCCATCTGGATTTAGGCAGGAGTTTCCTGCCTATGTAGCCGCCAGATACAAGGAAGTATTTAAGGTCGGGAGAGCATAAAACAAAGCCCTGTTTCCATAGACCGCCTTGTATCTAGCTTGATATGATAGGAACATTTCTATTTGTCCTCGACACCCCGAAATGCTGCGGGAAGTCGCCAAACGGTCAGCAGCGAACTGATGCCACGGGAGTTCCACCCCAACTGTCGGTCTGACAGAGCCGCCCTCATTGCCTGCGGTGGATTGATTACCACTCGGACTGTGACTGGACGGGAGTACCATTATTCTCTTTGTGGATTACGGCGAAATCGGGAGCTGCCCGATATTTTGAGTCGGTAAGATAGGCTCACCACCTTTCTGTCGCTCGCTGCCATTCGGCAGGTCATGGCGTACCGCTGCACACGCTTATGCTCATCACAATCACAAAGAGGAAGTGCTTGGCGAATGGGTATTCGGTTGTCAAGGAACTGTCCCCGTTTTCGCCACACAAAGGAAAATGGGGCGAAGGCTTTTTTGCCTTACACCCCATAGTCCTTGAAAATCCTTGTTTTTCCCCTCTACTCAAAAAACTTTTTCAATTTTTCTTTGAGCCTGTCCATTCTTCTGTAAACAGCCTTTTCGGTGGTATTGAGCCGTGATGCAATTTCACGGGTAGAATAACCCTGTATCTTCATTACAACGATTTGTAGGGTAAGCCTGTCCACCTTTGATAGAGCTGCTGATTTTCGATGTTATCTAAAAAATCCTCAACGCTTTTCACTTCGGGTTGTGCTGTTTCCTCGGCAAATTCCTCAAGGTATGTACCTGCGTCCTGCAATCTGCGGTAATACCGCCTATCAGAATTAAAGACCACCCAATCGTGAGTGTGGAGCTGTTCAATAGTATCCTCGCTGACACCCAAGCTCCGTAACTGCTTTTCTTCGGCTTCTTTCCAGAGCCGCCATTTCTTTTCTTCTCTGCCATAATTGAATGACATTCTTGTTTCCTCCAATCTGAATTTTTTTGAAAAATCCAGATTGGCAGGCGGAGAACGGCATCCCACGCCAGAAACAGGCTTGTCCCATATTCCTGCAAAAAACGACAAAAGAAAAACCGCAAAGGCTGTCATACCTTTACGGTTTAAGGAGAGTTTATTTCTATTATGTAGAGATTTGACTTCTACTTTTGAGGTGCAAAGCCCCCTTGCGGTGGCGAGGATTTTTTTAACAGGTTATCCGCCCATCCTCGGTATGGTATATGTAAGTAGAAGCTGCTGCTTGCAAGCAAAAAAATCCCTCCAAACT
>CAMUHY010000009.1 GCA_947088865.1 uncultured Eubacterium sp.
AATGGATAAATGAAAAGGTTAATTTAAAATTGAATGTTAAGATAAAAAGTGAACTCAGTTCAAAAAGTAAATTACAAATGGATAAATGAAAAGATGAATTTAAAATTAAATGTTAAAATAAAAAGTGAACTCAGTTCAAAAAGTAAATAGTAAATAGATAAATGAAAAGCTAATTTAAAATTGAATGTTAAGATAAAAAGTGAACTGAGTTCAAAAAATAAATTGCAAATGGATAAATGAAAAGATGAATTTAAAATTAAATAGAAAGATAAAAAGTGAACTCAGTTCAAAATATAAACCATATAATATATGGAAACATATGTTCAAAAAGTATAAAAAACCTTAATATAATATTTATATTTTTAAAATATAAACAAATTAGATAATTAAAAAGTTTTAAAATATTAAATGCAATAATTGACCTTTATAAAAAATAGCTATAAAATATACAAATAAGGTAGTTAAGGCTTATTTGTAATTAAAACAATTTATAAAAATTGCTTTATTAACTGTTCATAACCTTATTGCTATATTAAAGTGTATTAAAGTATTTTAGCAAAAATTTATATGATTGCAAAATAGGTGGTTTTTCTTTGTTTAAGAAAGAAAATATTTGCCTAATAAGGTTAAATTATATAAATTAAGAAAAAGAGAAGAAGATTAGGGTGAAAAATAATGCTGATACACTTATTATTTCACAAACAAGTTTGTTACCTATTTGTGCCGAAGCGTCACAAATAAGGCTTGATGCGACAATAGAAATCGCCTATGCAACTGCTTTAGCAGTTTTTTCTATTGCGCAATTCCTACGCTACGCTTCGGAATGGAGGATTTTTATGTTGATATCAGATAAAATGTATGAATTAGGAAGTAAAAGGTCTGTTATTCGAGATTTATTTGAATATGGAAAAATGAGAGTTAAAGAAGTAGGAACTGAAAATGTATATGATTTCAGTTTAGGAAATCCTACTGTTCCAGCTCCAGACTGTGTTAATGAAACAATAGTAGAACTTACAAAAGAGTTGGACTCTATTTCTTTGCATGGATATACATCTGCACAGGGAGATTTAGAGACTAGACAAGCAATAGCTAATTATTTAAATGATACATATATGACAGATTTTAAGGCAGATAATTTTTATATAACTGTTGGAGCTGCCGCTTCACTTAGTATCGTTTTAAGAGCATTAACAGTGTCACCAGAAGATGAGATTATAGCGATTGCACCATTTTTCCCTGAATATTCAGTATTTGTAACGTCAGCAGGTGCAAAATTTAGAATGGTGCCACCAGATACAGATGCATTTCAAATTTGTTTTGAAGAGCTTGAAAAAATTATCAATGTTAATACAAAAGCGATTATTATAAATTCTCCAAATAATCCATCGGGTGCTGTATATAGCGAAGATACGATTATTAAACTTGCTAATTTATTAAAGAAAAAATCGAAAGAAATAGGACATGAAATATTTATTATAAGCGATGAACCATATAGGGAAATTGTGTATGATGGAGTTTTTGTTCCATATGTCACAAAATATTATGACAATACAATTGTTTGTTATTCTTATAGTAAATCTTTATCACTTCCAGGTGAACGAATAGGATTTGTGTTAGTTCCAGATGAAGTAGTTGAAAGTAAACGTTTATATGCTGCTGTGGCGGGGGCTGGAAGGGCGCTTGGCTATGTATGCGCACCAAGTATGTTCCAAAAAGTTATTGTTAAATGTATAGGGCAAACAGGTGATATTAATATTTATAAGAAAAATCGTGATATTTTATATGATGGATTGACGAAATTAGGCTATGAATGTTTTAAACCGACAGGTGCATTTTATATGTTTGTAAAGGCATTAGAAGCAAGTGATGAAGCATTTTGTAATAAAGCTAAAGAGGAGGACTTATTATTAGTACCTGCGACAGGTTTTGGTTGTCCAGGTTATGTAAGAATTTCTTATTGTGTTGATGAAGAAATGATAAAACGTTCATTTGCTGCTTTTAAAAGATTAAAGGAAAAATATAATAATTGATTTTTTAACCTTATCAAGGAAGTTCATCACTTCAATGTTGCAAAGGCATAAGTTAGAAGGGGGATTTGCATTGCGACAGTAGCTAGGCGATTTAAGCAAGCAGTGTAGCGGATTACAAATATCCGCTCAATTAAAAATAAATGGGTATAGTATTTATTAAACTTTGTATAAATAAAAAATTTTAAGGAGAAAATACAATGAATTTTGATGATGTAATAAATCAACGTAGAAGTATCAGAAATTATAAAAAAGCAGAACCTATTGAAAAAAAAGAGATAGAGCAAATGATTGAAGCTGCACTTATGGCGCCATCGTGGAAAAATTCAGAGACTGCTCGATATTATGTTGCTTTATCAGAGCAATATATAAAAACAGTTATGGAATGTCTGCCAGAATTTAATCAAAGAAATTCTTTGAATGCTGGCGCATTTGTTGTGACAACATTTAAAAAGAATATATCTGGATTTGATAATGAGGGAAACCCTGTAAATGAAGTTGGACAAGGCTGGGGGTGTTACGATTTGGGATTAGCTAACGAAAACTTTGTTTTGAAAGCAGCACAGATGAGATATGGAACATTGATAATGGGAATTAGAGACAGTAAAAAATTAAGGGAAATATTTAGTATTCCAGAGAGTGAAGAAGTTGTTGCAGTAATTGCTGTGGGTAAAGCTGAGGTGTTGCCTGTGGCACCAAAAAGACGAGAATGGTCAGCGGTTGCAAAATTTTTTGAATAATTAAAAGGTAATAGAGTATGACATATAAAGAATATCAGCAATATATGAAATGTTTTTTTGAACAGTATTATCAAAAACTTTCTCAAAATGAATGTAGCATTAAGCTTCCTCTTGATGAGTATGAAAAAGAGATGTGGAGTGATGATGCCAACCCAAAGGAAGAATGGAAAAAATGGAAGTTGGTTCCAGCTACAATTAGTGAAAAAGAAATAGAAGACTTAGAAAAAGAAATAGCTGTAAAGCTGCCATTTTCTTTAAAAGCATTCTTAACGATGTATTATCATTATTTTGAATATCCAATTGGACGCAATCCATTTTCAAATCATTTTGAGGCTATAAACAATGCTTGGAATCCGATACTTGTCCGATATGGATATTTACCGTTTACATGGGATAAAGATGGTTATTATATTCGCTGCATAAAGTTAGAACAAATGCCAGATGAAGAAAAGTGTGGTATTTATCAAATTGACCATGAAATATTGTTTGATTTTGATGAGGAAACTGTTGAAAAACAGCAAATAGATAAAAATATGCAATTTATTTCAGAAAATTTGATTACATATCTGGATGAAATTTTAAATGATAAGGTATTGTAATGAAAAAATCAGTATAAGATATAGTTAAATTTATGTTAATATATGCTATATCTTGTACTGATTTTTATTTTATATAATAATTTTATAAATGGTAATTCATTTTATTAAGAAAGTAGTAAATGAAATTACAAATATTTATTTTACTGTGAAAAAATGAATTATAAAACTTGCTTTATTAATTGTTGACGTTTTTTACTGCTAAGTAGTGGTATAGATAGTAATATTGCTTTACATATATTATCTGCAATCATACAGTACCATACTGCTGTAAGGTCTAATTGCCATATATTGACACATAGAAAAGTAAATAATATACGTACACCCCACATTCCAAATGCTTCAACTATAAAAGAGTAATGTGTTTTTCCAAGACCATAATAAATACCTTGTGAAACGACCATAAGACCAAAGAAAGGTTCTGAAAATGCAACAAGTTTAAGCATTTTGGCTCCAATTAAAACAATTTGTTCACTGTTCGTAAAAATACGCATCAATGGCGTTGCAATAAAAAATAACAGTGTGCCGCTGGTCAACATTATTAAAATTGTTACAATAATACTAAGAGAACAAATTGTTTCAAATTTCTTTTGATTTCCTTCCCCTAATGATATTCCTATAAGTGTTGATGTTGCAGTTCTAAGTCCATAACCAGAAGTATAAAAAATGGTTTCGGCAGTAACTGCAATAGAATGTGCAGCAAAAGTAGTAGTTCCCATGCTTGATACCATTCCAGCAAATACAATATAACCAAAGCTTGATACAAGCCCTGTTCCTAAAACAGGAATACTTATATTAGCACATGCTTTTAATATAGCAAAATCAGGTTTGAGTGTCTTAAAATGCCAATTTAAAAATGTGTTATGTTGATATGCAATAAACATAAATATGCCGCCAAATGTATAAGAGATAGCAGAAGCAATGGCTGCGCCTGTAACACCCATATTGAATCCATATATGAATATCCCATTTAGTACAGCATTAAGAATATTGCTTCCTATGCTGATAAACATAGGTGTCTTTGTATCTTTTGTTCCTCTTATAGCAGCTCCCATAATATAATTTATTGAACGAAAAATTAAAGGCAGGCTGATTATGAAAAAATATCTGCTTGCTTCTGCTTGGACAGCAGGTTCAGCGCCCATCCAAACAGGAATATAAGGACTTAATAGAATACATATAAATTCAATAATTATTCCGCTTATAACACTAATTAGAAATGCTTGACGAGATATTTTTTGTATCATTGAGCAGTCGTTACTGCCAAGCGCTCTTGATATCAATGCAAGTATACCTACGCCAAAAGCTGAAAAAGTGCTTCCTATTAACCACGTTATAGTTGTTGTTACACTGACAGCGGCAGTTGCTTGTTCGCCAAGTCGTCCTACCATAGCAGTATCTATATACTGAAGCAATATGGAAAGTAGTTGTTCTATTATAGTGGGTATAGATAAAGTAATTAATGCTTTAAATAGTTCTTTTTGGAATGAATTTATTTTATATTTCATTTGAAATCTCCACATTGTAGTGTAAATTTTGCTGTGGTTATTATATATCATTTTAAATTATGTAGCAAGAAGGCTCCTGCCGCTTCTAAAGTAAAGATGAATTATTCTATCCTCAATATTATTAGTAAAAGCAATTATATAATAATAAAAGATTTTTATAGTATATCAAAAAATGAATTGTAAAAATGAATAAGCAAATAGCCTTAATTTCATAATATAAATGTATTACTGTTTTTTTGTGTTAGTTTTTACTAACTAAGAAAGGACAAAAGTATGAATCAAGATATATTTGAAATGATTAAAAATAGGGATAACAATAGTTTTGAGACACAATTTGCATTGCAATGCAGTCCATTTATTACAGGGTTAAAAATTGCTAATTTATTTTCAATATCCATAGTGCAGCATAGTAAGTTAGAGTATATTTTAACCGTTAGCGGCTATTCTTTTAAACAATTGTATTGTACAAAAAATAAAATTATATATTTTTTATATCATGCAAAAAAGTTAAAAGAATATTTTAAAATGGATATTGTTAGAAAAATTCTTTATCAGTTAGGATATCCTTATAATACACATAAAGATATAAATAAGATGTTTGCTATATTTAAAGAAAAATATGTAGGATATATGGAAGGAAAATGTAAATTTCCGCATGAAATGGGGATTTTTCTTGGTTATCCTATTGAGGATGTTATAGGGTATCTTAAAAATAATGGAAAAAATAGTATATGTGTGGGATATTGGAAAGTTTACAAAGATAAGGAAGAAAAACAGAAGCTTTTTAAAGAATTTGAGTGTGCAAAAAATAATGTAATACGTTATTTAGCACAAGGTATAAATATGCTGGAAGTAATGCAATATTATCGTTATAAAGATACGTTTTATTAGTTAAGCGGATATTTGCAATCCGCTACACTACTTGATGAGATTAAAATGCTAAATAGGTCTGTTGCATAAAAGAATAAATATACAATACTTTGTATTTGTTATTCTTAAAGCGACAGACCTATTTGTTTTGTAATTATTTGTCTTAATTTTGTGATAATAATATTATTAATGTTATCTTATTTTATAAATTATTGGTGCAATTTTAAGAAATTCATTTTGTAAGATTTTTATTTGTTATTAACAAAATTTTTGATAGCATTAAAACTTTCTTTGCTGATAACATGTTCGATTCGACATGCATCATCGGTAGCTGTTTTTTCATCTACACCTAATTTAACTAACCATTTTGAAAGAAATTCATGGCGTTCATAAATCATTTCTGCAATATCACGTCCTGATTGTGTAAGTGTAATAAAACCTGCATCAGATACTATAATATGATTTTTTTGACGAAGATTTTTCATGGCAACACTAACACTTGATTTTTTAAAACCAAGCTCATTACAGATATCAACAGAGCGAACAACAGGAAGTGACTTGCTTAATATAAGTATGGTCTCAAGATAATTTTCCGCTGATTCATTAGTTGTCATATATTAATAATTCACCTCTTTTTATAAAATTAAAAATATTAGAAAGGTTCTATATTAGCTTCTTGCTGCTCCATCTACGGAAAGTACAACACCTGTTACATAACTTGCCATATCGCTTGCAAGATATAAAAAGGCATTGGCAACATCTTCTGGTTCACCAACACGCCCTAATGGGATAGTTGCTATTAATGGTTTGATAACTTCATCTGGAAGTGCTGCAACCATATCTGTTTTTGTGACACCTGGCGCAACAGCATTTACACGGATATTATCCCTTCCTAATTCTCTGGCAAGGGATTTTGTTAATCCATTTACTGCAAATTTAGAAGTTGGGTATCCAACGCCAGAAGGCTGTCCATAAATACTAACCATAGAACTTGTATTTAAGATTACACCGCCACCTTGTGGTTTCATTACTTTTGCTGCAGACTGTGCGCAGTTAAATACAGCTGTTACATTAAGCTTCATAATATTATCAAAATCTTCTGGTTTATAATCATAGAGACTTGCTCTAGCAGAAATACCTGCATTGTTTACCATAATATCGAATCTGCCAAATGTTTCTTTGGTCGTATTGACAGCTTTTTCAACCTCTTGGGCATCTTGTAAGTTTGGACATAGACCAATAACGTTGTAATCAGGGTTTAGTTCTTTTAACTTTGTAAGAGCCATATCAACTGTTTCTTGTTTAGAACCACATAAAGCAACACAAGCTCCATTGTCTAAATATGTTTTTACTATTGCAAAACCAATTCCTCTTGTACCACCAGTTACCATAGCAACTTTACCTTTTAATAATTCCATAAAAAACCTCCAAATAATATATTATACAAATAAATCCTATTTATAGAATAACACATTATAAAACATAGTCAAGTTATTTTAATTTCATCAAGTAGCGTAGCAAATTGTGAATATTTGTTAACATATTTATTCGTTAAGCGGATATTCGCAATCCACTATGCTACTTGCTCAAACCCTCATAGCTGCTATTGCAGCTTTTCAGTGGGAGCTAATACTCTCACTAAAACAAGCAAGTCCCCCCCACTTATGTCTTTGTAACATTGAAGTGGAGGACTTTTTTGATGAGGTTAAAAAAATGATGTTTTTAAACATTTTTCTTTCATAAATATTAAAACATATATTAGAATAAATATATTAAAATATATTTAAAAAAGTAATTGACAACTAATATAAGTTAGCATATACTAACATTAAAGCAGGCAGATTGTAAATATTTGCTTGTCGGTGTCAAAAAATATGGTTAAAAAAGTAACTAGTCAAATAATTATAAGATATAATTGTAAAAGAAAAGGAGGGGTGTTATGCCTTTGACAATGGCTAAACAAGGGGAAGAATGTATAATTAAAAAAGTGGGAGGTAAGATAGAAACAAAAAAATTTTTAGAAACATTAGGATTTGTTGCGGGCTGTGTTGTAACAGTTGTATCAGAAACAGGAGGGAATCTTATTGTTCATATTAAGGATTCTAGGATAGCTATCGGCAAAGAGATGGCTAATAAAATTTTGATATAAAGGTAAAGGAGAATAAGCATGACATTAAAAGAAATTGCCTGTGGAAAAACAGTAAAGGTTATTAAACTTACAGGTGACGGAGCTGTTAAAAGGCGTATTATGGATATGGGAATAACAAAAGGGGTTGAAATTTTTGTCAGAAAAGTGGCTCCATTAGGAGACCCCATAGAAATAACAGTGAGAGGTTATGAGCTTTCATTAAGAAAATCAGATGCTCAAATGATTCTTGTTGAATAATTTTCAAAGTTAAGAAAAGTTATTTTTTTTATTTATTTGTTAGTTAAAACTAATATTTGATAGTTTATATTATCTTTAGTAATATATATAGAAAGGAAGTTAGATATGTCTATTAAAATAGCATTAGCAGGAAATCCAAATTGTGGAAAGACTACTTTATTTAATGCCTTGACAGGTTCTAATCAATTTGTTGGAAATTGGCCAGGTGTTACAGTTGAAAAAAAAGAAGGTAAATTAAAAGGACATAAAGATGTAACTATAATGGATTTACCAGGTATTTATTCGTTGTCACCTTATACATTAGAGGAGGTTGTTGCAAGAAATTATCTGATTCATGATAAACCAGACGTAATACTTAATATTATTGATGGTACGAATATTGAGAGAAATTTATATTTGACAACACAGCTTATAGAGCTTGGAATCCCAATGGTAATTGCTGTTAATATGATGGATATTGTAAATAAAAATGGGGATAAAATCTATATTGATAAGCTTAGTAAAAAACTTGGCTGTGATGTTGTAGAAATATCTGCTCTAAAAGGTATAGGAGTTAAGGAAGCAGCAAATAAGGCGGTTGAAGCAGTTGGCAGAAATATTGAAATAAATCATAAATTTCATCCAAATTTGGAGTCTATTATTTTATCCGTAGAAGAAAAATTAGGATTATCAGTTGATGAAAAGCAAAGACGATTTTTTGCAATTAAGCTTCTTGAAAAAGATGATAAAATTAGTGAGCAGTTAGATATTGTTCCAAATATTGATGAAGAAATTAAAAATATGGAATCAGAATTTGATGATGATACAGAAAGTATTATTACAAATGAACGATATACATATATATCTTCTATCATAAAAGAATGCAGCTCAAAAAATAGAAAAAATGAAAAGTTGACGATTTCAGATAAGATTGATAAAGTTGTAACAAATAGAATTTTAGCATTGCCAATATTTTTGGCGATTATGACACTTGTCTATTATATTTCTGTGACAACAGTTGGCACATGGGCGACAGATTGGACAAATGACGGATTGTTTGGAGATGGTTTTCATTTGTTTGGCATTGGTTCTTTGGAATATGAAGAGGCTGTTGAAATGTGGGCAAAAGAGTCTGTATTTGTTGATGATATAGAAAAGCTTGTTGAAAAAGCAAATAATGCAAATATTGCAGGTGCAGAGGATTTAAAGAACGCATTTGAAGATAATGATTTTAGTGCATTTGATGAAGCACTAGGTTCTTATGGTGAAAAACTTGCAAAAGAAGGCTTTGATTTTGAGCCATTATTGCCGCTTGATGAAGATGGTGAGTATATAGGGATGCCAGATACTGCAGATTATGGCGTGTGGATTCCGGGAATACCCGTTTTAGTAGGAGATGGACTTGAGGCAATTCATTGTGCATCATGGCTTCAAGGATTGATTGTTGATGGAATTATTGGCGGTGTTGGGGCAGTACTTGGATTTGTTCCGCAAATGTTTGTACTATTTATATTTCTTGCTTTTTTGGAAGCTTGTGGATATATGGCAAGAGTTGCCTTTATTATGGATAGAATTTTTAGAAAATTTGGACTTTCAGGAAAATCATTTATACCTATTTTAATTGGTACAGGATGTGGGGTTCCGGGCATCATGGCATCAAGAACCATTGAAAATGACCGCGACCGTAAAATGACAATTATGACAACAACATTTATACCTTGCGGTGCAAAAGTTCCTATTATAACATTAATTACAATGGCTTTGTTTGATGGTGCATGGTGGGTTGCACCAAGTGCTTATATCATTGGTATGACAGCAATTATTGTGTCTGGTATTATCTTAAAAAAGACCAAAATGTTTGCGGGTGAACCTGCTCCTTTTGTTATGGAGCTTCCAGCTTATCATTTGCCAACGGTGAACAATGTGTTGAGAAGTATGTGGGAAAGAGGATTTTCATTTATTAAAAAGTCAGGAACAATTATTCTTCTTTCTTCTATATTTATATGGCTAGGCTCTGTATTTGGAAACACAGCAAATGGATTTGGATTTGACCCTGATATGGAATTAGACAACAGTATACTTGGTATGATTGGAAATACAATAAAGTTTATTTTTATGCCGCTTGGATTTGGTAATGCAAGAGCAACAGTGGCAACGCTTATGGGGCTTGTCGCAAAAGAAGAGGTTGTCGGCGTCTTTGGTGTTTTGGATTTTGAGGAACTTATCCCTCTTGCAGGTTATTCATTTTTATTGTTTAATCTTCTTTGCGCACCATGTTTTGCGGCGATGGGTGCTATAAAAAGAGAGATGAATAATATAAAGTGGTTTTGGTTTGCCATTGGATATCAATGTTTATTTGCTTATGTGATTTCTTTTATGGTATATCAAATTGGGAGTATTTTTATAGGCAATGTCAATATTATAGGTGTTATTATAGCATTTGTTTTTTTGGCACTATTTTGTTATCTATTATTTAGACCTTATAGAAATAGTCGAAATTTTAAATTTGATATCAGTAAAGTGATAGGGACATGTTAAGTGGATATTCGCAATCCGCTACGCTACTTGCTCATAACCTCTAGCTACTATCGTAGCTTTTCAGTGGGAGTTTATACTCCCACTGAAATAAGCAAGTCCCTCCACTTATGCCTTTGTAGCATTGAAGTGGGGACTTCCTTGATGAGGTTAAATAATGAGAAAAATTTAGATTATTTTACAGTAGATATATTTGATTTATTTGTAAAGAAAGGCGGAAAATTATGGGTACAGTGATTGTTGGAGTGATTTTAGCATGTATAGTAGGTTTTATAATAAAGAATATGATAAAGGATAAGAAGGCAGGAAAATCAATTCAATGTGGTGGAGATTGTAAAAATTGCAGTGGACATTGTCATTGAGTGAAAAATAAATATGGTTAAATATAAATTGTGCAGTGTATCTATATAAAATATTTTTATAGATAAATTGCACAATTTTTTTGATTTTATATAATGTTTTATGTTATAATAAGCACAGAAAAGCTGTGAAAAAAATTTATAAAGTAAATAGAATTGTTTTTATAAACGTTCAGTGTTGAATTATATTTTATGATATAAAAATGGAAGGGGTAAAAGAATGACATATGAAAACCAAACAGGCTTAGTATATACAAATGATAAATGTATAGGCTGTAATAAATGTATATCAGCCTGTCCTGTTATAACAGCAAATCGAGCGATTGAACTTAATGGACATCAAAGAATTGAAGTAAATGGAGATATGTGCATTACCTGCGGAGCGTGTTTTGATGCATGTGAACATGGTGCAAGAGCTTATTATGATGATACAGAGCAATTTTTTGATGATTTAAGTAAAGGTGAATCGATATCAATATTGTGGGCTCCTGCATTTGCAGCAAATTATCCTGATGAATATAAACAAGTATTAGGAGGATTAAAAAAACTTGGTGTCAATAGAATAATCAGTGTCAGTTTTGGTGCAGATATCACTACATGGGGCTACATTAAATATATTACAGAACATCATTTTAAGGGAGGAATATCACAGCCTTGTCCAGCAATTGTAAATTATATTGAACATAATATACCTGAGTTGATTCCAAGTTTAGTGCCAATCCATAGTCCTGTAATGTGTGCGGCAATATATGCAAAAAAATATTTAAAATTAACAGATAAGCTTGCTTTTATAAGTCCTTGTATAGCCAAGAAAAATGAGATAAGCGATAGTAATACATATGGATATATCAATTATAATGTTACATTTAAACATTTGATGGAATATGTCAGAAAACATAATATTAAAGCTAATCCTGCGCCAAACGAGATTGAATATGGATTAGGGTCTATTTATCCAATGCCAGGTGGTCTAAAGGAAAATGTATATTGGTTTTGTGGAGAGGAGGCATTTATTCGTCAAGTTGAAGGTGAGAAACATGCCTATCATTTTTTGGAAGATTACAAGACAAGAGTACTGAAAGGAAAAGAACTTCCATTTATGGTTGATATTCTTAATTGCAGTCAGGGCTGTATATATGGAACAGGTATTGAAGAAGAAAAAAGCAAAACAGATGATATTTTGTATGAGCTGCAAAGAATCAAATTAGCAAGTAAAAAGCAAAAGAAGAGCAGTGCATGGAGTAAAGCTGCTTCACCTAAAGACAGACTTCGTAATCTCAATAAACAGTTTGCAAAATTAAATATTAATGATTTTATAAGAAAATATACAGATAAGTCAAAGGGACATGAAATTGAAAGACCAGATGAAGCGACATTAAATAATATTTTTAACAATATGAATAAAGATACATTTGAAAAGCGCACGATTAATTGCAGTGCTTGCGGTTATGATACCTGCAAAGATATGGCTACGGCGATTCATAATAATTGCAATTATACAAGCAGTTGTATTCATTATGTAAAAAACGTTATTGAAGATGAAAAAGATATGTTGGAATCTTTTTCAAAAGAGATTGAAGAAAAAAATGAGCAAATGAGTAAAAAAGATTCTGTCATTACTCAGATGGTGCATGAGGCAAATCATTCATTTACAACATTAAATAATTCCATTAATGATATGGTTGGTGGAAATAACAGCAATGCTGAGGAAAGTAGCAGCATCAGTGCAGCTATGGTTGAGGTGATAAACTTCTGTAATAATATGAAAAAATCATTTGAGGAAATTGATGGATTATTAATTCAGTTAGGAAGCAATAATGCTTCTATTACAGATGTTGCAGAACAGACAAGTCTTTTATCTTTAAATGCATCGATAGAGGCAGCAAAAGCAGGAGAGGCAGGAAGAGGATTTGCAGTAGTTGCAGAAGAAATCCGCAAGTTAAGTGAATCAAGTAATTCTACCGCAGCGGACAGCGATAAAAATAAGGAAGCAATAGCTCAGGCAATGACGATTCTTACAAATGAAGCAAATAAATTAGTAAAAATTATTGATGATGTAAATCAACGAATTAGCAATTTGGCAGCAAGCACACAAGAGATAGCTGCTTCTACCGCATTGATTAGCAGTATATCAGACCAGTTACAATCTATGTTTGAAGAGATAAATAAACTATAATTTATAGTGTCAAAATGTACTAAAAATAAATTGTTATTTTGATATACACAAATTAAAAAATATATGGTATATTTCAATTGAAACAATGAAGGTTTTTGTTTCATAATTTTACTTATTTTTATTGTTATTTATTTAACTTTACTATAATAAATGATAGTAAATAGTTTTATTGTCATTATAGTTATAGAAGCGTTTAAGGTGGTGATGCTCTTAAAATAAAATGGCAAAAAATGATTATCACATTTGAAAAAGCTACCAGCATAAATTTCGATAAGATTTTTTAAGATTTTATTGACACTTTAGCTTTTAGATGTTATAGTCAAACTAACTTTATGTATACTCTGTACATAAAACTAAAAATCTTATTATTAAATGAAAGAGGAGGAAACACAAGTGAAAAAAATTAAAGCTAGTGTTCTTGCCGTTGTATTGACAGTTTTAGCTGTTGTTGGCGGCGTGCTTGGTCTTAATAATGTTACAGTTAAGGCCGCAGACCCACTTAAGTTATCCGTTGATACAGTGGATGCTACAAAGGGTCAAAAGAGTGTACAAGTTGCAGTTAATCTTGAAAATCCTGGTAATTTAGGTGGTTTGCAGCTTGAAGTTACATGGGATAAAGAAGCATTAAAAGCAACAGAGGCAGTTGCAGGTGACTTTTTCTTAGCAGACCCTGTAGTTAATACAGAGAGAATCGCAGAAGGTTTTATCGGTTATGCAGATGCTAGGTCATCAGGAAAAGATACATCAGGTAAAGTTATGATAATCACATTTGATGTACTTGATGCAGCTAAAGTAGGTCTTAATTCAGTTAATGTTAATGTTCTTTCAGCAGCATTAGGTGATAAGGATGCTACACCAATACCAGCTTCAAATATTGTTACAACAAATGGTGGTATTACACTTCCAGAACCAGGTCCACTTAAGGTATCTGTTGATACAGTGGATGCTACACAAGGTCAGAAGGGTGTAGAAGTTGCAGTTAACGTTGAAAATCCTGGCAATTTAGCTGGATTACAATTTGAAGTTACATGGGATAAAGAAGCATTAAAAGCAACAGAGGCAGTTGCAGGTGATTTTAAATTAGCAGCTCCTGAAGTTAACACAGAAAAGATTGCAGAAGGATTTATCGGTTATGCAGATGCTCATGAAAATGGAGTAGATGTATCAGGTAAGGCTGTGATAATTAAATTTGATGTACTTAATGCAGCTAAGTTAGGCGCTAATCCAGTTAATGTTAAGGTTACATCAGCAGCTGATGGAGATGCTCAGGCAATCACAAAGATTGAAGAAGTACAAGGTGCTGTTAATGTTGCAGAATTTGTATGTGACCATAAGAATGTTAAAGATTCAGATTACAAAGTAGTAAAAGAACCTACATATACTGAGGAAGGTATTGCAGAAGCAGTATGTCCAGATTGTGGTAAGACATTAACACGTCCAGTTGATAAGCTTGTATGTGAGCATAAGAATATTAAAGATTCAGATTATGTTGTAGTAAAAAAACCTACTTTGAGTGAAGAAGGTCTTGAAGAAGCAACATGTCCAGATTGCGGTCAGAAAGTAACACGTCCAATTGACAAGCTTGAGCGTCCATCTGATAGCAATGAAAATATTGTAGTTGATGGCGACGCAGGTGTTAAAGTAGATGTTCCTAGTGGAGTTGCAGATAATAACTTAACTAAGGAAGAACAAGAGGCTATTTTAAATAACGGCGCAGATACAACAGTTAAGGTAGATGTAAATAAAGTTGATGAAAGTAATGTTCCAAAGGCTGATAAGGATGCAATTCAAGCAGTACCAGATGTTAAGGTAGCAGCTTTCATTGATATTAAGGTAACATTGCAAGTAGAAGGCTTTGATGTTAAGACAATTACTCAAACAGCTTCAAAGATTGCATTTACAGTACAAATTCCAGCAGATATTTTGAATGCTCCAGAAGGTTATGTAAGAGAGTTTAATATTGTAAGAGTTCATAATGGAGTTGCAGAAATGCTTAACCCAACAAGAAATGGTGACCAGCTTTCATTTGCTTCTGATAAGTTCTCAACATATGCTATTGTTTATTCAGATAAGGTAGCTACAACACCAGAAGAACCTACAACACCAGATGACAATAAGCCAAGTGCTCCTCAAACAGGTGACACACTTCCAATTGCATTATTTGTATTAATGCTTGCAGGTATTGTTGGTATTGCAGTTACTTCTAAAAAGAGAGCTTAATTAATGTTCTATTAAAATGTACAATAGAAGAACAAAAGCATCATATAGTGCTTTTGTTCTTCTTTTTTTGATTAAGATTGTTTGAAAAGGAAAGAAAAATGAGTACAATAAAAAGATTGATAAATATAGTAACAATTCTATTATGTATAATGGGTTTACGATTTTATTTTGTTGCTGACCCTGTTTTAGCGGCAGGTGATTGTGAATTGATTTTATCTTCTACACAGGGAAAAAAGGGTGATGAAGTAACTATTAAAATGACTCTTCAATCAAATCCAGGACTTGCTGGATTACAATATACAATAAAGTATGATACATCTGCTTTAAGCTTAGTATCAGCTAAAGGAATTGAGAGTACATTTTCAGACCCGATTGTAAATACAGAAAATGAAGGCACTATTGTATATGTTTTTGCAGAGGCAAGAAGTAATACAAGAACGGGCGATTTAATGGAGGCAACATTTAAGATATTAGATGGAGCAAATAGTAATAATGTAGCTTTAAAATTAGATAGTGTAATGGGTGTTGATAATGATATTAATATTGTTAATGTAAAAACAACTATTGGAGGCATCGAGTTAACAGAAACAGGCAATGCAGGAGAAAACAATAATAATACAGATGTCGGAAATAATCCAACATCAAATAATAATGCAACAAATGGTGATAATTCAGCTTTAGGAAATAATCCAACAGTTGATAATACAGGGGACAATAATTCAGGTAATTCTAATAATACAGATAATGTGAATAATTCACTTAACAATACTAGAACAGATAAAGATGGCAATGTTATATCAGATAATATAAATGATAAAAATAACTCTGATAATAAATCAAATAAAGGTATCATAATAATTATAATTGTTGTAATTATAGCAATTCTTGCAGTATCAGGTTATGTTATATATAACAAAAAATACAAGAAAAACAATGATAATGATGACAATAAGAATAGTTAAATAATGCGATTTTTTATTACGCAAAATAAATGTATTTATGATATAATAACCACATTATATCTGTGGTATTTTCTTACCATGTAAAAATTATGATATAATACAAGGGGATAAGGAGGGGAATATATGCTTAAAATAAATAAAAATTTTTTAAAAAGTGAAGAAATTTTTAGTGATGAGATAGCATATATTGCCTCTTATATAATTAATACCCTTTTTTTAATATTACATATATTTCTTGAAATTTATTATGTTGTGATTGCCGCTAATTGGATGGTTAAATTAAATATTATTAGTTTAATATTAGGGATATTGAATTTTTGTTTAATTAAATGTGAAAAGACAAAACTTTTTGTTAATGTGTTGTTTTATGAGGTAATGATTCATGTAACCATAGCAACATTATGTTTTGGCTGGGATTGTGGTTTTCAAGATTTTCATATTGCAATTATTGTCCTAGTATTTTTTGGTAATTATTTTTCTCAAAAGATGGGACATAATGATGTACATCCATTAAAATTTTGTGTGTTGGATATTATAGCTTATATTTTTTCATTTTTATGGTTTAATTGGTTTGAGGAGATTTATAGTATAAGCAGCCGATTGCAAAAATACACGCAATTGTTATCAGCATTTGTTGTATTTTTTATTGTTATAGTTTTTATGTGGATATTGACTCAATTTACTGTACGAGTAGAAGAGGCTATGAATAAGAAAGCGCAATTTGATGAATTAACTCAATTGCCAAATCGATATTATTTGATGGCTCATTTTAAACAGCTTATGACAAAAGATAATGGGCAAGATAATTATTTAGCAATTATGGATATTGACGATTTTAAAAAGGTTAATGATACATATGGACATAATTGTGGGGATTATGTTCTCAAAGAAATTGCTTGTTTGATAACAAAATATTCCAAAGGTGGATTTGTATGCCGATGGGGAGGCGAAGAGTTTATTATATTAGGTAGTGTTGAAATTGATATGAAAAATCAATGCAGAATATTAAATGATATAAGAAAATTTGTGGGCAATCATGATTTTAAATATGAAGAATATAAATTTAATATAACAATAACGATGGGGGTTGCTGTTTATGAACAAGGGCAAAGTGTAGAAGAGTGGGTAAATGTTGCAGATAAAAAATTATATGCAGGAAAATATAGCGGTAAAAATAAGCTTGTATTTTAACCTCATCAAGGAAGTCCCCCCACTTCAATGTTGTAAAGGCATAAGTGGGAGTGAAGACTTGCTTGTTTTAGTGGGAGTATAAGCTCCCACTGAAAAGCTACGATAGTAGCTAGAGGTTATGAGCAAGCAGCGTAGCGGATTGCGAATATCCGCTTAATAAAAATTTAAAAAAAATTTTAATATATGTTGCAAAAAATTGTGCTATACTTTACAATGATTGCAACATACATAAATTTAAATTTTGTATGGGAATTTGGAGGATTGTTATTTATGGCAAAGAAAAAGGCCGATGCAGCAAAAACAGTTGCAAAAAAACAGAATATTAAAGAAGACATAATGAATGAAACAGAAGCAATCGTAGAGACATCAGAAGCAGAAGCAGAAGAACAAGAAACAAAGACAGAAGAGCCAAATGGAGATAAAACAATGGAAGAGCAAGTAGAAGAAGTAATTGATGCTGTTAAAGAAACAACAGAAAAGGTAGCTAAGAAGGCTGCAAAAGCTACAAAAAGTGCTGCTTCTAAAGTAAAAAAAGAAGCAAAGAAAGTAGCTAAGGAAACAGTAAAAAAGGTTAAGGATAAGAAAGAACTTGTCCCAGAAGTATTTATACAATATGAAGCAATAGAGGCTAAAACAGAAGATATTATAGAGAATATTAAAAAGGCTTATGTTGCTGATGGACATTATGTTGCAGGTATCAAAGACCTTAAAGTTTATATTAAGCCGGAAGATGGCTGTGCATATTATGTAATTAATGGCTCATATGCTGGAAATGTTTTGCTTTAAAAAATTTATTTGTAAATTCTGTCTATAAACAAAAAGTTTTGCTATTTATAAGTTTCGCTATGCGAAACTTTTTGTTTGACATAGGAATGTCTCACAAGGCAGATTATAAATATCTGCTTGAACATAAGGATGGCTCGCAAAGCGTGTCATCCGTTGTTTATGTATAGGAATATAATTTTAAAAATTTCTATATAGATAAAAAGCAAGAGAATTGTTACATTAAAGGAATGAGGGGAAGATGTATTATATTACAACAGAAACAAGTTTTGATGCAGCGCATTTTTTAAAGGACTATGAAGGAAAATGTAAAAATATTCATGGTCATCGTTGGAGAGTTGTCATAAAAATTCAGTCAAAAGAATTGCTAAAAGATAAGCAGCATAATGGAATGATTGTAGATTTTAAAGAGTTAAAAAATGATTTAAAGGAATTAACAGAACAATTTGACCATACGTTTATTTTTGAAAAAGGTTCTTTAAAAGATGAATTGATAGAATTATTAAAAAATGAAAATTTTGAATTAAGCGAAGTAGAATTTAGACCAACAGCAGAAAATTTTTCAAAATATTTTTATGATTCTTTGACAGATAGAGGATATCAAGTTGCAGAGGCAATGGTTTATGAGACGCCTAATAATATGGCTAGTTATTGTGAAAAATAGATTAAGAAATAGAAAATTATACGAAATAGCTATTTATGTGTAAAATTGGTGCAGAGGTGAGGAATACAATGGCAAATTTTGAGGTAGTAGAACATTTTGTAAGTATTAATGGAGAAGGAGCAAAAGCAGGACAGTTAGCTTTATTTATTCGGTTAAAAGGCTGTAATTTAAAATGTAAATATTGTGATACACAGTGGGCTAATGATGTAGATGCAGATTGTGTAATGATGTCTGAAGAGGATATTGCAAAATTAATTGAAGATTCAAAAATACAGAATGTTACTATAACAGGCGGCGAACCATTGTGGAGAGAACATATGGACATACTGCTTAAAAGAATAAGCACCATTTCGGATATTTATATAGAGATAGAAACAAATGGAAGTATCAATTTAGCAGATTATAAAAATATTTCGGATAAAATAACGTTTACAGTAGATTATAAATTGGGATGCAGCGGAATGGAACAAAATATGTTTATGGAAAATTATAATAATTTAACAAAAAAGGATACTGTAAAATTTGTTGTGGGAAATAAAGAAGATTTAATAAAAGCGAAAAATATAATAGAACATATTAAGGAAAGTGGTGTGAAATTATATTTAAGTCCAGTATTTGATAGTATAGAACCAAAAGATATTGTTCAGTTTATGATTGATAATAAGATGAATGGCGTAAATCTTCAATTACAGCTTCATAAATATATATGGAATCCATCGCAAAGGGGTGTTTGATAAATTATGATAGATACACAGGCAATTAAAGAGCATATAAGAGGTATTATTATGGCGTTAGGTGATGACCCTCAAAGGGAGGGGCTTATTGAAACGCCTGATAGAGTAGCTCGAATGTATGAAGAAGTTTTTGAAGGTATGAATTATACAAATGATGATATAGCACAAATGTATGGCAAGACATTTGAAAAGCCAAAGCAAAATGGTGATGATATGGTTGTTGTCAAAGATATTGAAGTTTTTAGCTATTGTGAACACCATATTGCATTGATGTATAATATGAAAGTTACCGTTGCCTATATTCCAAAAGATAAAATAATTGGTTTAAGTAAAATTGCACGAATTGCAGATATGGTTGCAAAGAGGCTTCAGGTTCAAGAACGCATTGGAAGTGATATAGCGGAGATTATGCAAAAAGTGACAGGAAGCGAGGATATAGCAGTACTGATAGAAGCAAATCATAGCTGTATGACAGCGCGTGGCATTAAAAATGCTGAGGCAAAGACATTTACAAGCAAATTGTGCGGACGGTTTAAAACAGAACCAGAATTATATAATAGAGTAAAACAATAGTTGGAAGTAAAAATGCAAGTAAATAGGTTTTCAATGCAAATTTGTGCAGATATAAACAAATAATAGAAAATGGAGGAAAATAGGTGAAAGTATTAGTGCTAGTAAGTGGAGGAATTGACAGCACGACATGTCTTGCAATAATGGTAGAGCAATTTGGCAAGGAAAATGTACATGCTTTATCTATGTATTATGGACAAAAGCATGATAAAGAACTTTCATGTGCA
Organism: uncultured Eubacterium sp.; assembly: GCA_947088865.1. GTDB lineage: Bacteria > Bacillota > Clostridia > Lachnospirales > Lachnospiraceae > Lachnospira. The sequence goes on from CAMUHY010000009.1 coordinate 20,528, forward strand.
AAAGCAGTTGCCGATTATTATGGTGTTTCGTATAGTCAAATGGATTTGTCTATCATATTTAAAGAAAGCAATTGTTCACTGTTAAGTCATTCAAATCAAGATATTCCTCATGAATCATATGCTAATCAGTTAAATAAAATAGAAGAAACAACGGTTTCAACATATGTGCCATTTAGGAATGGATTATTTCTTTCTTGTGCGGCAAGTATCGCATTGTCAAAAAATTGCGATATTATCTGTTATGGGGCGCATAGTGATGATGCCGCTGGCAATGCTTATCCCGATTGCAGTACGGCTTTTAATAAGGCAATGAATGAGGCTATATATTTGGGAAGTGGTAATAAAGTTAAAATAGAAGCGCCGTTTGTTAATATGACAAAAAAAGATGTAGTTGCTAAGGGATTAGAGTTAAAGGTTCCATATGAACTTACCTGGAGTTGTTATGAAGGACATGACAAAGCTTGTGGTGTGTGTGGAACATGCAGAGATAGAAAAAAAGCGTTTGAAGAAAATGGTGTGATAGACCCTATTTCGTATGAGATATAAAGTTTGATATTGTAATTTGTGTTTTCGCGTTATTTGACATAAAGGGATTAAAAAAATGTCTTAAAATTTTCTAACTTAGAGGTTCTTGTGTAAAAAATAGTGCAGAAATGAGGATTAATATGGGAAGAAGTAAAGAGGAAGTAAAAGATTTATCATTGTTAGGAAATCAACAGGTTTCATATTCTAGTAATTATAATCCTAATATTTTAGAAACATTTGACAATAAGCATCAAAATCACGATTATTTTGTTAAGTTTAATTGTCCTGAGTTTACTAGTTTATGTCCTATTACAGGACAACCTGATTTTGCAACAATCACTATATCATATGTGCCGGATATTAAGATGGTTGAGAGTAAGTCATTAAAATTATATTTATTTAGCTTTAGAAATCATGGCGATTTCCATGAAGATTGTATCAATATTATTATGGAAGATTTAATAAAAGTTATGAATCCAAAATATATTGAGGTGTGGGGAAAATTTACACCTAGAGGAGGAATATCAATTGACCCTTATTGCAATTATGGAAGACCAGGCACAAAATGGGAGGAAGTAGCGTTTAAACGACTTACAGAACATGATATGTATCCAGAAAAGGTAGATAATAGATAAAGTTACAAAAGTAGAAAGGTTATGGTTATAAAAATGAAGGTAGTAAAAAAATCATTTAGACATCTGATTATAGTTTTATTTATTGTCTCACTTGCCGCATCCATGTTGATTGGATGTGGAGGCGATAATGATGCTAAGGATGATAATGTAGGCGATGGTAAGCTGGTGTCAGGCAGTGAATTTACGGTAGGTTTTGATGCAGAGTTTCCGCCATATGGATATAAAGATGACAATGGCGAATATGTTGGCTTTGACTTAGACTTAGCGCAGGAAGTTTGTAACAGAAATGGTTGGACATTGGTAAAACAGCCAATTGACTGGGATTCTAAGGATATGGAATTAAATTCTGGAACAATTAGCTGCATTTGGAATGGATTTACGATAGATGGAAGAGAAAATGAATATACATGGTCTTCTGCATATATTGATAATTCTCAAGTAGTCGTTGTAAAGAGCAATTCATCAATTGAAAAGTTGGATGATTTAAAAGGTAAAGTTGTTTTAGTGCAGACAGATTCATCTGCTTTGGCAGCTTTTACGGGAGAAAATGCAGAAGAAAGAAATCTTGCACTTGCAAAAAGTTTTTCTTCACTTCAGCAAGTGTCTGATTACAATAGTGCATTTATGAATTTAGAGGCAGGTTCTGTGGATGCCATTTGTATGGATATAGGTGTTGCAAGATATGAGTTAGAAGCCAGAGGCGGCGCGTTTAAAATGTTAAAAGAGCATGTATCTTCTGAACAGTATGGTGTAGGATTTAAAAAGGGCAATAAGGCGCTTAGAAATCAAGTTCAAAAAAGTTTGGAAGAGATGTTATCCGATGGAACATTAGAGGAGATAGCGAAGAAATGGGGCGTTGACGAGAGTATCTGTCTGGGTAAAGAAGGCGCTGATGCGGTTATGAAGGCAGAAAAAGACACAGAGAAAGAAAAACCATTTTTTAAGCAGTTTGTTGAAATTGTTGGACTTTTGTCAAGTGGTATGTTAGCGTCATTGGCAATTTTTGTACTTACATTGATTTTTTCTTTGCCGCTCGGATTACTTATTACGTTTATTAGGACTTCAAAATTGAAAGTTTTGCAGTGGATTGCACGAATTTACATATCAATTCTTAGAGGAACTCCATTGATGCTGCAATTGTTAGTAGTATTTTTTGGACCATATTATATATTTGATATATCGTTATCCTATTCATACCGATTTTATGCAGTTATTATTGGATTTTCATTAAATTATGCAGCATATTTTGCTGAGATTTTTAGAGCAGGAATTGCGGCAGTTCCAGTGGGACAGCATGAAGCTGCACAAGTACTTGGCTATTCTAAAGTACAAACATTTTGTAAGATTGTATTTCCACAGATGGTTAAACATGTGCTTCCTCCAGTGACAAATGAGGTTATAACACTTGTCAAGGATACATCATTAGCGTTTGCATTAGCTTATACAGAAATGTTTACATTGGCAAAACAGGTTGCCGCTTCAAAGGCAAGTATTATGCCATTATTTGTGGCAGGTATATTTTACTATATATTTAATTTTATTGTAGCATGGCTGATGGAAAAGGTTGAGAAAAAGCTGGAATATTACAGGTAGAATGAAATTTTTGACATTGCATTTCAGAATGGAGGATACAATGAAGCTATTAGAAATGAATCATATTAAGAAAAGTTTTGGAAGTCTTGGCGTGCTTAAAGACATATCTATGGAAGTTGAAGAAGGGGAAGTTGTAGCGATTATAGGACCGTCAGGTTCAGGAAAATCGACATTGCTTCGATGTGCAACTCTTTTGGAAACAATTGATGAGGGGACTTTGAAATATTGTGGTGAAGAAGCCGCATCAAATACAGGTTCGGGAAAAACGGTGTATGCTTCTAAAAATAAATTACATGAGTTAAAAAATAATTTTGGTTTAGTATTCCAAAATTTTAATCTTTTCCCTCATTATTCGGTGATGAAAAATATTACTGATGCACCGATTAGTGTTCAAAAAAGGAATAAAGATGAAGTTTATAAAACTGCTGAAGAATTGCTAAAGAAAGTAGGATTGGAAGATAAAAAAGATTATTACCCATGTCAGTTGTCTGGCGGTCAGCAACAGAGAGTAGCAATTGCAAGAGCATTGGCAATGAATCCTAAAATTTTATTTTTTGATGAACCTACATCAGCACTTGACCCTGAAATTACTGCTGAAATTTTGAAAATTATGAGGGAACTTGCCGCAGAAAAAATGACAATGGTTATTGTGACCCATGAAATTAATTTTGCCAGAAATGTTGCAGATAGAGTGATATTTATGGACAGTGGTTTTGTGATAGAGCAGGGAACACCAAAAGACGTTATTGATAATCCTACAAATGATAGGACAAGAGCATTTTTACAAAAATTAGCCTAAGAATGGATAACACAAATAAAGTCTTGAAAATATTGAGATTTTATGTTAATCTATACCTGGCAGGCAGATATGGTCTATCGGTATGACCTCAGCTTCCCAAGCTGATGAGGCGGGTTCGACTCCCGTTATCTGCTCTATTTAGTAAAAAGACGCATGATTTACAATTTGCTGTATCATGCGTCTTTATGTTGTTATTTTGATAGTTAAGCGGATATTCGCAATCCGCTACGTTGCTTGCTTATGCCATTTGCTTAACCTCAGCTTCAAGTTGTTTTAATTCGTCAAGTGATAGTGAAGGAATATAGTCTGCAATTTCTTCAAGTGGCATTTTGCCCTTTTTAATCATTCTTTTTGCAGTTTCTTTTGCATTATCTAATGCCGCTTTCCTTGCTGCTTCATTTCTCATATCTTCGGGATTGGTACATGAAAAATCGTACATTAATTTACCGATTTCATCATTGCCCCTGTATTTCCCATTAACATATATGATATGCGAACCATCGCCAAACAATACTTTATTTTCTTTGATTGTGACATATCGCTCTACTGGATATATCGGCTGATTTCCTTTCATTACATCAGTTTCTGTAATAAAAATAACATAGCTATCGGGAATATCCTTTGTATCATCTCCAGGTTTTAATATATGTGCGTCCAATAGACTGCTGTTATGCCTTGCTCTTTTTTCGCCTGCTCCTGTGCCTGACCTTTGAATTTCTACGTCAAATTCTTTTTTGGTATTGTCAATTGCATGGACATCTAAAATAGCAGAACGCCCCTGTAAATTTTTCATTGGCTCTTGTGTGCGAATGGTCTGAATTGTTATATCCTTTCGTCCTAAAATAATCCGAAGTATCAGTTCTACGCCTTCATAATTATCTGCAAGACAAACAGTCATAAAATTAATTATTTTACCATAATTATATTAATATTTCTATTGAATTTTTATAATAGATAATTTCAGAGCGATTTTAATTTGACATTTTAAAGAGAATGTGCTAATCTTTTAAAGGATTAAAGCATCACAAGGGGCATACCACCACAGGTATGGTTTTTGTGGTGCTTTTTTGTTTGATATAATAAGTGCTGTGCTAAAATTTGAATAAGTTATTATTTTTAAAAATTAGTTGCAACATAAAAGTTAAAAAGAGGTCATAAATCAGGCTTGAAAGGAAAATTAATATGGAGAATAAAATAAAAGACATAACTTCCAAAGAAAGATTGTTGTTAAAGCAGATACGGAAAAGAACGCCAATGTATGTAGGAGAATATTCTTTAAATAAATTAGGAGATTTTTTTGAGGGATATAGGGAGGCATTATTTAATTATGATTTAAGTAATCAGTGTTGTATTATTCCAAAAGAATTTAATGAATTTGTATTAAAAAAATATGAGCAAAATCCTAGCACTATGGGTTATGTTCGAGTTATTTTACAGCATGTGAGCGACGGAAAAGAGGCAATAGAAATATTTTTTAATTTATTAGATGAATTTTTAGAAGAAAATGGTTTTGAAAAAATAGGTTTATGAGCAAGTAGCGTAGCGGATTGCGAATATCCATTTAACTTTTAGTTAATATCATTTAAAAATCAAACTTTATTAAAATTAGTATGTATTTTACTAAAAAATCAAAATATAAGCAAAATAGAAGGAGTGTCCATATGGTTAAAATTAATGGTGAAGATGTGCAAGGAGTTGAGGGAATAAGCGTCATTGACTATCTAAACAGCAATGGTTATAATGTTAGTCGTGTTGTGGTGGAAAAAAATCTTGAAGTAGTACCTCGCGATAATATGAATAATGTATTATTGGAAGATGGAGACTGTATAGAAATTATACAGTTTGTTGGAGGAGGCTGAAACATAAATTGAAAATTATTTTAAATGGAGAATTGTATCATACATCTTGTAAAACGGTTAGAGAATTGTTTAGCGAACTAAAGTTTGATGAGAAGGTAAAATATGTATGTATTTTAAATGGATATCAAGAATCTTATGATGTTTGTCTAAAAGAGGATGATGAGATTTTTTTAATAGATAAAAATGTACTTCCGCCAAGAGAACAGTGGGAAAAAATACTATGTGCAAGACATACACCAGGTATTTATGAGAAGTTAAAAAGAGCAAGAGTGGCGATTGCGGGACTTGGGGGACTTGGCTCTAATATAGCAATGATGCTTGCAAGAACAGGTGTAGGGCATTTGCATCTTATTGATTTTGATACGGTTGATTTGACAAATCTTAATCGTCAGCAATATAGTATTCGACATATTGGACACTTTAAGACAGAAGCGTTAAAAGAACAATTGTTAGAAATTTGTCCATTTCTTGATATTTGTATTGATACTATTTATGTAACAAAAGATAATGCACTTGATTTATTTCAAGATGATGATATTGTTTGTGAAGCTTTTGATAATGCAGAATGTAAAGCAATGCTTACAGAACAACTTTTATTAAAATCCAAAAAAACAGCATTGATTGCGGCATCAGGAATGGCAGGATATGGTAACAGCAATGATATTAAGAGCAGAAAAATAAGAGAAAATTTTTATATATGCGGCGACGAGGTTACAGGTGCAAAACAAGGAATGGGCTTGATGGCTCCAAGAGTGACTTTGTGTGCTGCACATCAGGCAAATTTAGTGCTTGATTTGATAATAAAAGGTTAAAGAAAAAGAGATTGAAAATATAAATTTTCAACCACAAGGTTTGTGTCTGTGTGCTGCTTGATACAAACTCGCAAGCATTTTTATTTTTTATATAAAAGCAATATAAAAGCAGCGCAGAAATGAGGCTAAAAATGCAAAAAGATACATTTATTTTAGGTGGATATGAGTTTACTTCACGTTTTATACTAGGTTCAGGTAAATATAATTTGGATTTAATTAAAGCGGCAATTAAGCAGGGTGGCGCGCAGATTATAACATTGGCGTTGAGACGTGCCAATACTGGAAAAAGTGAGAATATTCTTGATTTTATACCAGAAAATGTAACCTTGCTGCCCAATACGTCTGGGGCTAGAAATGCTGAGGAAGCGGTAAGAATTGCACATCTTGCAAAAGAGATGGGCTGTGGCAATTTTGTTAAAGTTGAGATTATGAATGATTCCAAATATTTGCTTCCAGATAATTATGAGACGATTAAGGCAACAGAAATATTGGCAAAAGAAGGTTTTGTCGTTATGCCTTATATGTTTCCAGATTTAAACGTTGCAAGAGCGTTGCAAAATGCAGGTGCTGCTTGTGTTATGCCTTTAGGTGCGCCTATTGGTTCTAATAAAGGACTTGCAACAAAGGATTTTATACAAATACTTGTCGATGAAATAGACCTTCCAATTATTGTGGATGCAGGAATAGGAAGACCATCACAGGCTTGTGAGGCTATGGAGATGGGAGCTTCGGCAGTTATGGCAAATACAGCAATTGCCACAGCAGGAGATATACCAGCTATGGCAGGAGCGTTTAGGCAGGCGATTGAGGCTGGAAGAACAGCCTATATAACAGGAATGGGAAGGGTTTTGGCAAGAGGCGGCAGTGCTTCTGACCCATTGACAGGATTTTTACGTTGATAGATTTTTATATTAAAAGAATAGAAATGAAATTTGTAGGTTATAGAAAGGTATGACATAGAGATGCCAAATTATGAAGAACAAACATATTTTATTGACAGTGAAGCATTAAGCCCACAGGCATTAGAGAAGAAACATCAATTAGAAATGAATCCTTCCTCAAGAACAAATCATATGGAATATATGGAGGGAATGGAAATTATTGCTTCCGACATTAAAGATAAAGTGCAAGACAATATGAAATCGTATGATTATAGTATCTATACAAAAGAAGATGTATGTAGGGCATTAGAACATGATACATGTAGTATAAGCGATTTTAAAGCACTTTTGTCTCCGGCGGCAGCACCATATTTGGAACAGATGGCTAGAAAAGCAGAGGAAGAGACAAGGAAACATTTTGGAAATAGTGTATATATATTTACGCCAATATACATAGCAAATTATTGTGAAAATTATTGTATTTATTGTGGCTTTAACTGTTATAATCATATTCAGAGAAAAAAATTAAATATGCAGGAAATTGAAAAAGAAATGCGCATTATCGCCAATACAGGTATGGAAGAGATACTTCTTTTGACAGGAGAGAGCAGAAGCGTAAGCAGTGTGGAATATATTGGAGAAGCCTGCAAAATCGCAAGAAAGTATTTTAGAAATGTAGGAATAGAGATATATCCTGTTAATACAAATGAATATGAATATTTGCATCAATGCGGTGTGGATTATGTAACTGTATTTCAGGAGACTTATAATTCAGATAAATATGAAACACTGCATTTGATGGGACATAAAAGAGTATGGCCATATCGATTTGACGCACAGGAAAGAGCAATTTTAGGCGGCATGAGAGGTGTTTCTTTTTCAGCGCTGCTTGGGCTTGATGATTTTAGAAAAGATGCATTGGCAACAGGACTTCACGCATATTATATTCAACGAAAATATCCACATGCAGAAATTTCATTGTCTTGTCCTAGATTGCGTCCTATTGTCAATAATGATAAAATTAATCCAAGAGATGTCCATGAAAAAGAATTATGTCAAGTATTATGCGCTTACCGCATTTTTCTTCCATTTGCAGGAATTACAGTATCTTCAAGAGAAAGTAAGGATTTTAGAAACGGTATTACAAAAATATGTGCAACAAAGGTTTCTGCGGGGGTAAGTACAGGAATAGGCGACCATGATAAAAAATATAATGGAAAAGAGGACAGCGATGTGGGGGATGCTCAGTTTGAGATAGACGATTCAAGAAGCTTTGAGCAGATGATGCATGATATGAAAGAGGAAGCATTACAACCTGTTCTCAATGAATATTTATATGTATAAGAGGATTTGCAAATGAGAATCGGTATATTTGATTCTGGGTTAGGTGGATTATCAGTACTACATTGTGCCAGAAGAATGGCGCCAGAACATGATTATATATTTTATGCAGATAGAGAGCATGTTCCATATGGCGAAAAGACGGTTGAACAAGTCCGAGAATATGTAGACCATATTATAAAATTTATGATTGGTAAAGGCGTAGATATTATTATTATTGCATGTAATACAGCAACAAGTTCTTTAAGTATGGAATATAGGAAAACATTTCCTGTTCCTATTGTAGGCATGGAGCCGGCAGTAAAGAAAGCACTTGATGAATATGGCAGTCAAAAGGAGAGAGTGTTAGTTGCAGCAACGCCTATTACCATTCATGGGCATAAATTGGAACATTTAATTCAGGACTTAGACCATCATCATAAGGTGGATTTAGTGGCAACGCCAGGACTTGTTCGGTTTGCTGAAAATGGGATATTTTCTGGAAAAGAGGTACGAGAATATTTAAGCACAGTTTTAAAGGAATGTGATTTAGAAAAAATTGGAACTGTTGTATTAGGATGTACACATTTCAATTATTTTAAGGAAAGCTTTATTGAGATATTTCCACACAGACCGCATTTTGTTGACGGCAATGAAGGTACAGTCAGGCAGGCTATGCGATTGATGGGGTATAAAAATATAGATAAGAATGATTATAGCCGAACTTTTTGTTATAGAGATAAAGAAAATAATGAGTTTATTATAGAATGTAAGAAGGATTATAATCAAAGACGAGGAATGGTAACCTATTTATTTTCAGGGAAAGAGGCTTCCATAGAAGATATGCAAAAAATAGGCAGATGTATGACACAGTTGGATAAAATGATGATGGTGTAAATAATGCAAAAAAAGGTGATGTAAAATGAGTAATGCTATAAAATAAGATATGTGCGATTAGATAATACTTATTTGTATAGAAAAACTCATTTAACAACAACCTTTTAAACATCGAAACAAACAAGCAAAAGCTTGATAAAATTGTAGGTTCAGAAAGTATACTCTTTTGATTGATGGTAAAAGAAGGTGTTAATATTGCTTTTGGAATCATAAGTAATATTAATAATATCTCGAGGAGCACTATCTTTAACCACCTTGTTCAACACTTGAGTAAAAGTAGGACCTTTAGAGTTTGCTTGGTCTTGTTTTTCTCTGTTTTCATTGTCTTTTCTTGTGCTGCTAATCATGGATACCATCTGAACCATATTGAAATCGCGTGAAAATCCATTAACTGCAATAATCCCTCCTTGGATAGTTATTTCAATAAGTTCCTTACAATTTTTATATCGACCAATATGTGAAAAATATAACTAGAGGACAAAAAGAAAGTGAAAAATTTTTAATGAAAGGACTATTATGACATTAAAAGATTTACCAATAGGAAAGACGGCAATTATTGAAAAAGTTGGGGGTGAAGGAGCGTTAAGACAACATTTACTTGATATGGGACTGATACCAAAAGCGAAAGTGAAAATGGTAAAATATGCACCTTTAGGAGACCCAATTGAAATATTGATACATGGATATGAACTTACGTTGCGCCTTGCCGATGCAGATAAAATTGAAATAACGAAACTGTGTGATGAAAATGATGAAACGGTTAATATATATGAGGCAAACAGCCGCAAAAAGCATATGGAACATCCAGGACTTGGCGAGGGAGGCAAATATCATGCAAAGGAAGATGAACATCCTCTGCCGGATAGTGTGACATTGACATTTGCGCTGGCAGGCAATCAAAATTGTGGAAAGACTACATTGTTTAATCGGCTGACAGGCGCTAATCAACATGTTGGCAATTTTCCTGGTGTTACTGTCGACCGAAAAGATGGTGCAATGAAAGGACATCCTAATACTTTAATAACGGATTTACCAGGTATTTATTCAATGTCTCCTTACAGCAATGAAGAAATTGTGACAAGACAATATATTTTACAGGAACATCCAAGAGGTATTATTAATATAGTGGATGCGTCCAATATAGAACGCAATCTCTATCTTACAATGCAGCTTATGGAATTAGGTATTCCTATGGTAGTGGCATTAAATATGATGGACGAGGTTCGCAAAAATGGCGGTTCAATTCTTATTAATGAAATGGAGCATATGTTAGGCGTTCCAGTCATTCCTATTTCAGCGGCAAAAAATGAAGGGATTGACGAGCTTATCGACCATGCAATTCATGTTGCGAAATATCAGGAAGCACCAAAAATAATGGATTTTTGTGAAGCAGATGGAGACAAAAGCGCTATACATAGGTGTATACATGGCATTATGCACTTGATAGAAGACCATGCGGCAATGGCTAAGATTCCGATACGATTTGCAGCATCAAAGCTGGCAGAAAGCGATAAGCGTGTTTTAGATAAGCTTAAGCTTGATGATAATGAGAGTGAAATGCTTGAACATATTATTATTCAAATGGAAAAAGAAAGTGGGCTTGACAGGGCTGCAGCAATAGCTGATATGCGTTTTTCTTTTATTAATAAAGTTTGTCAAGCAACGGTTGTCAAACCAAGAGAAAGTAAAGAACATGTGAGAAGCAATAAGATTGATAAAATTTTAACAGGAAAGTTTACAGCAATTCCCGCGTTTATAGGAATTATGGGCATTGTATTTTGGCTTACATTTAATGTAATTGGCGCATGGCTTTCTGATGGTTTTGAAATGTTGATAGAATGGGTTACCAATATGACCGATAAAGCGTTAATTGCAATGAATGTAAATGAAGCCTTGCATTCGTTGATTATTGATGGTATTTTTAGCGGTGTTGGAACAGTCCTTAGTTTTTTACCTGTTATTGTCACTTTGTTTTTATTTTTATCCCTTTTAGAAGACAGTGGATATATGGCAAGAGTTGCATTTTTTATGGATAAACTTTTAAGAAAGATTGGATTGTCTGGTAGAAGTATTGTTCCAATGTTGATTGGATTTGGCTGTACAGTTCCAGGCGTTATGGCAAGCAGAACATTATCTTCTGAACGAGACCGAAAAATGACAATTCTATTAACGCCTTTTATGAGCTGTTCAGCAAAGCTTCCTATTTATGGATTTTTTACAGCAGCATTTTTTCCAAATTATCAGGCGCTTGTAATGATATTGCTGTATTTTGGGGGGATTGTTATGGGAATATTGGCGGCGCTTATTATGAGAACAACATTGTTTAAAGGAGAACCTGTACCATTTGTAATGGAACTTCCCAATTATCGTTTGCCAGGTATTAAAAATGTTGTACAGTTATTATGGGACAAAGCAAAAGATTTTTTACAGAGAGCGTTTACCGTTATTTTTATAGCAACCATTATTATCTGGTTTTTGCAGACGTTTGATTTGCATTTTAATATGGTGACTGATTCAAAAGACAGTATCCTTGCGGCAGTGGCAGGCATAATTTCTCCGATATTTATGCCATTGGGATTTAGTGATTGGAGAATATCAACAGCTCTTATTTCAGGATTTATGGCAAAAGAAAGTGTTGTATCAACGCTGTCTGTGTTAATGCCTATACAGGAAATGTCGGTTGTCTTATTAACGCCTGTCAGTGCAGCTTCGTTGCTTGTATTTTGTCTGCTTTACACACCTTGTATTGCCGCAGTTGCTGCAGTGCGCAGAGAGTTGGGAAATAAGTGGGCGATAGCCGTTGTTTTTGGTCAGTGTATTATTGCTTGGATAGCAGCGTTTATAGTGAAATTTGTTTTAGGATTATTTTTAGGATAGGATGTATTTTAATTTCATCAAGGAAGTAGCTAGAGGTTATGAGCAAGTAGCATAGCGGATTGCAAATAATTTTGTATTTATAAAAAAATCAGGATTGCCAGAATGACAACCCTGATTTTTTGATTGATTTCAAAACCATTATTTATATTGTGATTTTTATAGCAACAACATAATTATCACTTATTAAAAACCACCCTGTACATTGACAGCACTGTGACATCTAGGACGGCAACCAGTGCATTGAAGTGCTTTTGTTGCAGCTTCATCAGTAGATTTTGCCCATACTTTGAAAGTAGTTCTATCGCCAGAACCATATCCATTACCATGATTTTCTCTTGTCACAGTAACTTTGTTGCCAGCAACAACACAATTCCAATTGTTTTCACTGTATGCCTCTGTAACAACACCAGTAAATGACATCTCAATTGTAACGGCAGTGTATATATGTTGTACATCAGGAGTATGTTGTGCTGATACTTCAAATACATTGTGCGAACCATTCCAATCTTGTACAGAGCGAGCGCTGGCAGTCCAGCAAGTACTATCACCGCTAGCCATGTAAACGCCTTCAGAAACGCTGTCTGTCATAACAAATAAAGGTTTCTTATAATCCTTCATAGCTACAAATCCTTTCTTTAAAAATATAAAAATATTTTGTGAGTTTTCATAATAGCAATTAAAACCTTACGAAGTTGCCGCCATTATGAATATAATAAAGTATATTAAACTACGTACACAAACTAGTATAAATTAATTTTAAATGTTCAATACTGTTAAGTCAATAGGTTTAAAGTGGTTTTTTAAATAATATATTAATATAATTTTATTTTTATTTTAAATATGACATTATGGAGGAACCATAAAGAAGATTGCACATATTTGATTTACTGTTTTTTAGTTTGGACAAAAAGTAGATATAAAAACAATCAATTTTTGTATAATTGGCAAAGCTTAACAAGATAAATTTAAAAAACAAAACAATTGTCAACTTATATTAAAAATGAGTTGACAATAAGTGGCGTTCATTGTAAAATCTACTTGGTAAAAATAGTATTGTTGTATAGAAAATAAATGCAAGGTGAATTTTTATAGAATAATACAGTTAAAAACAAAAAGAAGAAAGGAATCTTGTTTATGACGGGCGATAATGTTAATATGTCAAAAAATTTAATGAACAAAGAGGAAGGAAAGAGTAAGGCAAAGACAACAACGTTGGTTTTAATAGGACTAATGGCGGCAATTACATGTATTATGGGACCATTCTCGATACCATTGCCATTTAATTTAGTGCCGATTTCTTTAACAAATTTGGTAATCTATTTTACAATGTATATATTAGGAATGAAAAAAGGAACCATAAGTTATTGTATATATTTGTTGATAGGATTAGTAGGATTACCAGTATTTTCAGCGTTTACAGGAGGGGCTGGAAAATTATTAGGACCAACAGGCGGCTATTTAATTGGATTTATATTTTTGGCATTGATAAGCGGCTTTTTTATTGATAAATGGGGCAATAATATGTGGCTTTGTATGACTGGCATGGTTCTTGGCACAATCGTATGCTATATATTTGGTACAATATGGCTCGCTTATCAGGCACATATGAATTTTGAGGCAGCTCTTTGGGCAGGCGTTATTCCATTTATTCCAGGTGATGTAATAAAGATGATAATGGCTATGCTGCTTGGACCTCAAATAAGAAATCGCTTGAGGAAAGCAGGCGTGATAGAATAAAAAAATACTATATCTTTTGAATAAGGCTATCTCACAGTGTGTGGTAGCCTTATTGATTTTATTGTTGCAATTTTTTTAAAGGCTATATAAAAAGATATTGAGAAAATAAAATTTACCTTAATTTTATGGCAATCTTTAGCAAAATGTAGTAAAATACAATTAAGTTTTATGATAAAAGAAAAAAGCTTTATAATATTGCTTTAGAAATGGAGGATTGCAATGAGATGTTCAAGAACAGAGCTTGAAGCAGATGTGCAAAAGTATGAATTAAACAAAAATTTAGAAGATGGATTTGAGCGTTGGTCTGATGTAGTAACGAAAGGTTGGATAGTTACAGATTTTTTAGTTAAGGTTAAACGTCAAGATGGAAGTATTGTTTGTCCATATATTAAGCATAGAAGAGGACGTACATTTATAGCTGAAGGAGATTACATTATTATAGAAGATGATGGAACGAAACATGTGTGTGGAGCGGATAAGATTTTTCAGCGTTACAAAAGATGTGAATAATAACAATAATGCGCGGGCTTTTGGTTCGTGCATTGTTTTTGAAATAGAGGATTAATATGATTTACAAACAAACACATACAATAGGAATTGAAGAAATCAATAGTCAATGCGAGGCAACCAATAGAGCATTATTAGTTGCAATGGAAAATATAGCTTGCGCATACTCTGCTAATATAGGATATGGAGCAAGAGATATCAAGACAAAAAAACGTGCATGGATATTATTGCAATGGAAAATGCAGGTTTTAAAAAGACCATTTTATAATGAAAAGGTTGAGATTATAACATGGTCAAGAAATATAGATAAATTGTTTGCCTATCGTGATTATGAGATTCGCTATGAAAATGGAGAATTGTTGGCGATTGGCACATCGAAATGGCTTCTTATGGATACTGAGCGAAAAAGACCTGTGCGGATAACAGAAGATGTTATGAAATTATATGAAAGTGAAGATAAATCCGTATTTGAAAAAAATGAAGATAAGATTCAGTATGATGAGAACCGATTGAAAACAGTTAAGTGTCAGCCATATACATTACTTAGAAGAGATTTTGATATGCACGGTCATATGCACAATATTAATTATTTAGATATGGTATATGAAATTTTACCTCAAGATGTATATGATACGGTTGATTTTAATACCGTCCATATAGAATATAAAAAGCAAATTCTTCCCAATACAATGGTTTATTGTAAATATTATAAGGAAGGTTGTACGCATTATGTTGTGGCGGAAAGTGATGAAGGGATACATTCCATTATTGTTTTGACAGAGGCGGGCAATTTGCCATCATAGCCTTGCAGTTACGAGGATTTCTGCATATTTGACTTTTATTATGACAATACTATATATACAAGATTTAACATAAAATTAATGAAAGATTGGAGATATGTATGGTAAAGTCAAATGTAAATTTAAGAAAAGTTGCAGTTATTGGTTGTGGATTTGTAGGTTCAGCATCAGCGTTTGCCTTGATGCAAAGCGGATTATTTTCAGAGATGGTATTGTTGGATGCGGATACTCAAAAAGCAGAAGGAGAAGCACTTGACATTAGTCATGGAACACCGTTTGCAAGACCGATGAAAATATATGCAGGAAGTTATGATGATATTGTAGATGCGGCTATTATAGTGATAACGGCAGGTGCAAATCAAAAGCCAGGTGAGACAAGACTTGACTTGGTTAAAAAGAATGTGGAGATATTTAAAAATATTATTCCGCAAATAAGTCAAAGAGAATGTCATGGGATTATTTTGGTAGTAACAAATCCTGTTGATATATTGACGTATACAGCCCTTAAAATTAGTGGATTTCCGTCAAATCGTGTTATTGGTTCGGGGACAGTGCTTGACACAGGACGTATGAAGGAAATTTTAGGAAAAATGTTAAAAGTAGATAGCAGAAGTATTCACGCATTTATTATAGGGGAACATGGAGATAGTGAAATTGCCGCTATAAGCAGTGCAAATGTATCAGGAACACCGTTAGACGATTTTTGTAAATCTCATGCGAGGGGCGAAATAAAAGATTTAGATAAGATTGCTGAGGAAGTAAAAAACAGCGCATATGAAATTATTGAAAGAAAACATGCAACTTATTATGGTATTGCAATGTCTGTAAAGAGAATATGCGAGGCCATTGTAAGAGATGAAAAGTCAATTTTGCCAATCTCTTCTATTATGGAAGGGGAATATGGCATTGAAAATGTTGCATTGTCTATGCCAGCTATTGTTGGAAAAGATGGTATGGAAAGTAAAATTCCAATTGCTTTAAATTATGATGAGCTGAATAAATTACAAGAGTCAGCAAAGACATTAAAGCAAGTTATTCAAAATAATGAATTATAAAGCTTAACGTTTTTTACACCATAGGAGAAAGGATTTAGCAGGTTATGAAACGGATACTGATGTATTTAAGAGAGTATCGTAAAGAATGTGTATTAGCGCCATTATTTAAAATGTTGGAAGCAACATTTGAATTATTTGTACCATTAGTAGTATCATCCATTATTGATATTGGTATAGCTGGACAAGATAAAGGCTATATTTTTAAAATGTGTTTTATATTGATACTGCTTGCAATTATAGGACTTACTTGTTCAATCACAGCACAATATTTTGCAGCTAAAGCGGCAGTCGGTTGTGCGACAGGTTTGAGACATCATTTGTTTAGTCATATTCAAAGCTTATCATTTTCAGAATTGGATACAGTAGGAACATCAACTTTGATTACGCGAATGACAAGTGATGTTAATCAGGTACAAAATGGTGTTAATCTTGTTTTAAGATTATTTTTACGTTCCCCTTTTATTGTGTTTGGCGCAATGATTATGGCTTTTACCATAGACGTTCAGGCAGCATTAGTATTCGTGGCAGCTATTCCAATACTTGCAGTGATTGTGTTTGGAATTATGCTTATTACAAGACCGATGTATAAAAAAGTGCAGGCAGGGATTGATAAGATACTTGCAATAACAAGAGAAAATCTTGTTGGCGTAAGGGTGATACGAGCATTTAATAAAGAAAATGAAGAAGTGAGGCGTTTTAAACAGTCCAACGAAGAACTAAATCATCTGCAAAAATTTGTCGGTAAGATATCAGGTTTAATGAATCCATTGACGTATGTTGTAGTAAATGTGTCTATTATTGTATTAATTTGGATTGGAGCCATCCGCGTTGACGCTGGAACATTATCGACAGGACAAGTGATTGCTTTATATAATTATATGTCTCAGATACTAGTGGAGCTTATTAAATTAGCAAATCTTATTATCAGTGTGACAAAGGCGTTGGCATGTGCCAATCGAATTGATGAAATATTTGGTGTTCAGTCGGACATGGTTGATGGAAAAATTGATATTAAAAAGCAAAAAGAATCTGCTGCCATAACACCAATTATTGAATTTAAAAATGTTTCATTGAGATATAGAGGCGGCGGAGAAGAGGCTATTTCAGATATTAACTTTAAAGTCAATAAAGGTGAAACCGTAGGTGTGATTGGCGGAACAGGCTCAGGCAAATCTTCTCTTATAGGATTAATTCCTCGTTTTTACGATGCTACAAAGGGTGAAGTCCTGATTGATGGAGTGAATGTTAAAGAATATACACAGGAATCCATACGGTCAAAAGTTACAGTCGTTATGCAGAAAGCGTTGTTGTTTAAAGGAACCATTCGAGATAATGTAAAATGGGGGAAGCAAGATGCCACCGATGAAGAAGTGATGAAAGCTTTGGAGATATCTCAGGCAAAAGAATTTGTAGAAAAAAAGGATGGGGTGCTTGATGCTTTTGTAGACCAAGCAGGAAAAAATCTTTCAGGTGGACAAAGGCAAAGGCTTACAATTGCTAGGGCAGTTGTTGGGCAGCCTGATATTTTGATTCTTGATGACAGCTCTTCGGCATTGGACTTTGCAACCGATGCAGCGCTTAGAAATTCGATAAGGAATATGACACCTTCACCAACATTGTTTATTGTTTCTCAAAGAGCAGCATCAATGATGCATGCAGATAAAATTATTGTGTTGGATGACGGCATGGTAACAGGTATTGGTACGCATAAAGAACTCCTTGCAAGTTGTGAAGTGTATCAAGAGATATATTATTCGCAATTTAAGACAAAGGAGGAAAAATAATATGGTTTCTTGGAAAGTTATTAAAAAAGTACTTGGAAGAATTAAGAAATATTGGTTTTTCCTTGCACTTTCTATTATTATGGCAATAATAACCGTTGCTTCTACATTGTATGTACCTATTCTTATCGGTAAGGCTATTGATTATATTATAGGCGCAAACAATGTTGATTTTGAGAATATTAAAAGTATCCTTTTTACAATTGGCGTATTTATCGGAATAACAGCTTTATCTCAATGGATAATGAATATATGCAACAATAAAATAACATATCATGTTGTAAGGGATATTCGAGATGAAGCGATTGAGAAAATTCAACAGCTTCCATTAAAATATATTGATGGACATTCATATGGCGAGGTTGTCAGCCGTGTTATTGCTGATGTAGACCAATTTGCTGATGGTCTTTTAATGGGATTTACACAGTTTTTTATTGGTGTAATGACAATTATAGGTACATTAGGATTTATGCTGATGATAAATTTTAAAATTACATTAGTTGTTGTATTGGTTACGCCAGTATCTTTTTTTGTGGCAAGTTTTATTGCAAAAAAAACCTATATGATGTTTAAATTGCAGTCTGAGACAAGAGGAGAACAAACGGCATTTATTGATGAAATTATTGGCGGTCAAAAAGTTGTAAAAGCGTACAACCATGAGGAGACGTCAATACATCAATTTGATGAGATTAATGAAAAGCTGCAAAAATATTCGTTGCGGGCAATCTTTTTTTCATCACTTACAAATCCTTCTACACGATTTGTCAATAGCTTAGTTTATGCGGGTGTTGCAGTAACAGGAGCCATATCGGCTATTTATGGAGGCATTACAGTTGGGCAATTGTCTAGTTTTTTAAGTTATGCAAACCAGTATACCAAACCGTTTAATGAAATATCAGGCGTTGTGACAGAGTTACAAAATGCGTTGGCATGTGCATCGAGAGTGTTTGAATTAATAGAAGAAAATCCAGAAGTGCCAGATAAGCCAAGTGCAAAAAGAACAATTCAAGTTGATGGAACAGTTGATTTGGATAATGTATTTTTTTCTTATGTTTCAGATAAAAAATTGATTGAAAATTTTAATCTTCATGTTAAAAAAGGACAAAAAGTGGCTATTGTTGGACCAACTGGCTGTGGAAAAACGACAATTATTAATCTTCTTATGCGATTTTATGATGTCGATAGCGGAAAAATCAGCGTTTCAGGAATCGATATAAAAGATATGACTAGAAACGCATTAAGAAGTGGATATGGTATGGTACTTCAAGAAACATGGCTTAAATCAGGTACGATTCGTGATAATATTGTAATGGGAAAACCGGATGCGACCGATGAGGAAGTCATTGCGGCAGCAAAGGCAGCACATTCGCACAGTTTCATAAAAAGATTATCCAATGGGTATAATACTGTTATAGGAGAAGATGGAGGCGGATTGTCGCAGGGACAAAAACAGCTTTTGTGTATTACAAGAGTAATGTTGTGCCATCCATCTATGCTGATATTAGATGAGGCAACATCTTCTATTGACACACGTACAGAAGTAAAAATTCAAAAAGCATTTGACAAATTAATGGAAGGAAGAACAAGTTTTATTGTTGCTCATCGACTGTCAACCATTCAATCGGCAGACATTATTCTTGTTATGAAAGATGGGCATGTTATAGAACAGGGAAATCACAAGGAATTGCTTGCAAAAGGTGGATTTTATAAAAACCTTTATGAGAGTCAATTTGCTAAATAAAAATAATATAAAAACAGAAAGGAGTTATTATTATGACTTTTATTAACAAAGAGAAGGTTCTTAACGGTGTAGAAAAAGCTGTTGATGCAACCAATAATGTAGCAGATAAGACACAGGAATATATCAAGAAAAATGAGCTTGATAAAAAAGCAAAGAATATGGCTAATGAGTTTGGCGAGGGCATTAAATCGGTTGGAAAAGAAATTGAAGGTTTTTTTCATAAGCAGTGAAAAATCGAAAATGAATGTATAAAGTATAATTATTATTGTTTGACAATGATATAAAATTTAGTATTATATAAGTATGGGGCTGTCATTGGCAACCCCTTTTGTTCAATTGGTGTATCATGGGAGTGAATTTATGAGTATTTATGATGAAAGAATCAATCAATTAAGAGCTTTAATGAAAGATAAGAATATTGATGCATATATTGTATGTACACAAGATTTTCACAGTTCGGAATATGTAGGTGATTATTTTAAAGAAAGAGAATATCTTTCAGGATTTACAGGTTCTGCGGGTACATTGGTTATTACATATAATAAAGCTGCTTTATGGACAGATGGAAGATATTATTTACAGGCAGAAGAACAGTTGTCAGTTAGTAATATCAAACTTATGAAAATGGGTCAAAAAAATGTTGATACCATTGAGGAATATTTGACAAAAAATTTTAATGACCTAATCAAAACGTCAAATATAGTTGATAGCTCTTGTGATGATTTAAAAGAACCACATAATAAGCTGAATAAATTTACAATTGGATTTGATGGTCGAATGGTTAATAATCATTTTGCAGAGCATTTAAAAAATAAGATAAAATTAAATATATCTATATATGCAGATGAAGATTTAGTTGAAGCAGTGTGGAAGGATAGACCTTCATTATCTGCAAACCCTGTATGGGAACTGGATTTTGGATATACAGGACGCACAAGAGAGGAAAAATTAGAGGCATTAAGAAAAGAGATGAAAAAAACAGATAGTGACATATGTGTTTTAGCATCGCTTGATGATATTGCATGGCTTTTAAATCTTAGAGGAAATGATGTAGAGTATAATCCTGTATTTTTAGCTTATATGATAATTGGTGTAAATTATGCTGTATTATATGCAAATGAAGTTATTTTTTCTGATGAGATTAAGAAAAAATTAGAATTGGCACAGATTGCAATAAAGCCTTATAATGATATATATATGGATATTACAAAGATAGACTCCAATAAAAATGTTTTGGTTGATTATAATAAAATGAATTATCGTCTGGTTCATTTAATTCCTTCTGAATGTAAGATACAAAATATTCAAAATCCAATTGTGCGAATGAAAGCGGTAAAAAATAGTATAGAATGTGATAATATGCGAAAAGCTCATCTAAAAGATGGTATTGCTGTTACGAAATTTATGTATTGGTTAAAAAAGAATATTGGCAAAATGGAAATTACAGAGTTGAGTGCAGCAAAAAAATTGGAGGAATTAAGGGCAAATCAAGAAGGCTATATAGGGGCAAGTTTTGCACCCATAATGGCATATGGAGGACATGGCGCAATTGTCCATTACTGTGCAACTAAGGAAAGCAATGTAAAACTTGAAAAAAAGGGATTTTTGTTATCAGATACAGGAGGGCATTATCTTGAAGGAACGACAGATATAACTAGAACATATGTACTTGGAACACTTGAAAGTGAAGAAAAAACGGCATTTACCTTAGTTCTTCGAGGGAATTTGAATTTAGCATCAGCAAGGTTTAAGTATGGCATTACAGGGGTTCATTTAGATATTTTAGCAAGACAGCCGTTGTGGGAAAATGGACTTGATTACAATCATGGGACAGGACATGGAGTAGGATATGTTTTAAATGTGCATGAAGGACCAAATAGTATAGGTTGGCAGATAAAATCAGATAGGATAAAGGATGAAGTATTAGAGGAAGGAATGGTAACTTCTAATGAACCAGGATTTTATTTGACGAATGAGTTTGGTATACGGCATGAAAATTTAATATTATGTAAAATGTTATGTGAAACAGAATATGGCAAGTTTATGGGTTTTGAGACATTGACATTAGTGCCTTTTGATTTAGAAGGTGTTGATAAAACACTTTTATCTGATAGAGAAATTAATTTTTTAAATGAATATCATCAGTATGTATATAAAATGTTATCTCCTTATTTTGAAGGAGATGAATTAAAATGGCTTCAAATGGCAACGAAAATCATTTAGACAGTGACATTTTTTGGTAATAGTGATATAATTTTTTTGTATTTTGCATAAGGTGGTGTTATTGATATGAAAAAAGACAGGAAAAGTATCAATATCATGATGATTATTGTTGTATTAGTATCAATCATTGGTATTGGCGCAAACATTATTCTTATACATAATGATAAAGAAAACATAGGAAATACGGTTGTTCAGCCTAATGACATAGGAAACGGACAGTATGCTGTTGGCGACCAGAAAAACACCATTCCAGCAATGAATGATGTAACACCAGAGGCTTCTATAACAGAAGATAATACATCGACAGAAATACAAGACAATGAAGAACAAAACACGACACAACACAATGATGAAGAGCAAAATACAACAGAACAAAATAATGGAGAGCAAAATACAGTAGAACAGGATACAATAGCTGATGTATCAGATGGGACATACTATATTGATGGAGCTTCATCTGTCAATATTAGGAGTGCTGCCTATAATCAATCCAAAGTAGTGGGGTGGTTGGCAAAAGGAACAGAAGTTGAGATGATTAGAGAGGGAAAATATTACTCTTATATCAAACATGGTAATATGGAAGGATATGTTTATAATGAATATATCAGTCAGAAATGAGGTAAAGAATTAAGATATGAAAGAATCTTATAGAAGCAAATTTACCATAATCGATTACATATTAGCAGGTTTATCCATGTCATGTTTTATTATAGCAGTGGTATTTGTCAGTGTAGGCATGACATATGGAGCAATTGCAGTTTTGGGTATTTTTGGTATCTTATTGCTATTACTATTAAGAAGGCAAATTTTAAAACCGGAGCCTCTTCCAGAGGATTCAGAAGAATATAAAGCACTGCAAATGAAATATCAAAAAGAAAAGAAGGTATCTAGCGTAAAGATAGATATTCTTAATGCAAAAGTAGAAGAGGGAGCAAGGGAACGTAAACTTTTAGAAAAGATGATAAATGAAAAAAATATTGAAAATTAATATTTAAAATAGTGGACAAGATGAGAAATAATAATGATAATCGTTATATAGCACTATATAGAAAAACAATACTAACAATACTTATAGGGATGTTATTGCTTTGTATTGTTTTTTTAGTGGTTAATATAAGTAAAAAATATATTGTTAGAAATGAAACGACATATGATAATTGGAATGGATTTTTGGAAGATGGTTTGCTTAGTGAGGATATTGCATTGGAATTATCATCAAGAAGCATAACAAATGAGAATATTCCTTATGATGGTCAATATAGAGAAATTTCCTGTTGGGGAGATAGTATGACGTATGGGACAGGAAGTGATATTGCTTTTATCAATGCAGAGGGTAAAATAAAAGATATCAGTTATTGTGATTATCCTTCTATTTTGGAAGAATTGACAGGAATCAACACATACAATTTTGGCGTACCAGGTGCAACTTCACAGGAAATTGCAATTATGCAGGGTGGCTTAAAATGGTATGAGTGTGATATTGATTTAAAAGAAGCCAATATTGATGTAGATATTATGCAGGAAGCTATTTATCATAAAGATGATATTCTTATCCTTGAGATAGGCAGCAATGGTGGATGGGATAATGATTATGAAAGTCTTATACAACAATATGATGCGATGATTAAAAGCTGTAATTGTTCTTATTATATTATTATTGGCGATACAGATAATCCAGGTTCATCATTGGGAGATTTGAATCAGACAAGTATAAATGATGATGGTTATTATGTGGGAATGAACGAGACGGCATGGGAGGCTGCATTGCATAAGGCTTATGGGGAGCATTTTCTTAATATGCGTACATACCTTATAAAAAATGGTCTAAAAGATGTTGGATTAGAGGCAACTTTACAAGATAGAAAAGATGCAAAAAAAGGGTTTATCTCAGAACAGCTTAAATCGGATTGGACGCATTTTAATGCTTATGGATATTATTCAAAAGCTTTAGCAGTGTATAAAAAAGGAGTTGAATTAGGATATTGGGAGTAAAGGGATTTTTTAATGGTAAAAAATAAAATAAAACTATTTTGTAGTGTAATTATTATTCTGATGATGTATTTAGCGGGGTGTTCTGCTAATTATCAGGATTTGCATACCAATACAGATAATAATGAGACACAGATATATTCATTTAAGGATGATTTAGGCAGAGAAGTTACGATTGCAAGCCATGAGAGAGTTGCAACATTAATTGGCAGCTTTGCAGATATCTGGATGCTGTCAGGCGGTAAACTTACTGCTACGGCGGCAGACACATGGGAAAGTTTTGAATTGAATTTAGATGATAGCGTAATCAATTTGGGCAGTTTGCAAAAGCCAAATGCAGAATTGATTATTGCCGCACAGCCTGATTTTGTCATTGCAAGTTCTAATATTGAGGCACATGTGGAGTTAGAGCCTATACTTTCCCAAGCTGGCATTACAATAGCTTATTTTTGTGTTAATCAATTTGAAGATTATCTGCATATGTTGGATATATGTACCAATATAACAGGAAGAAAAGACCTTTATCAAAAAAATGGCGTGGAAGTTGAGAGCCATATTCAAGAAGTTTTAAAAAGAGTTGATGGAAGTTCGCCCAAAATATTATTTTTAAGGGCTTCTACTTCAGGTATTAAAGTAAAGGGCAGCAATGGGACTGTTGGCGGTGAAATTCTTAAAAGTTTAGGAAGTGTAAATATAGCAGACCATGATAAAAGTATGCTGGATACCCTTAGTTTAGAGAGTATTATTGTAGCTAATCCAGATTATATTTTTTTGACATATCAAGGCAGTGATATAGAAAAAATTAAAAGTAATGTAGAAAAAAATCTTACCAGCAATCCAGCTTGGAGTTCTCTTAAGGCAGTTCAAAATGGACAATATTATATTTTAGATAAAAGGCTTTATAATCAAAAGCCCAATGCTAGATGGGGTGAAGCATATGAAAAGCTGGCAGATATATTATATCCAGATCATGTGTAAGGATTAAATTGCAGTATTCACAGAGAATGTTATGGCATTTTTTGCTTATAAACAGGAGGTCTAATGAAGTATTTTCCATTTTTTATAGATATTGAAAATAAATCAGGTCTTATTGTTGGTGGGGGAGAAGTTGCAGCTGAAAAAGTTTTTAGGCTGCAACCTTTTCATTCTAATATAACGGTTATTGCGCCTGTTATTTTAGATAAACTGCTTCATAATAGAGATATTCAATGTGTTAAACGCGAATTTAAAGATGATGATATTGATAATAAGGTTTATGTGATTGCCGCTACAAACGATAAAAAGCTTAATCAGCATATTTCAGATTTATGTAAAAAACAAGGTATTCTTGTCAATGTCGTTGATGATATAAAGCAATGTGGTTTTATTTTTCCTTCATTAGTGACTTCTGGCAGTATGTGCATTGGCATTTCCACAGGAGGTGCCAGTCCAAGTGTTGCTTCTATATATAGAAAAAAAATACAAAAAGAAGTTCCTGAAAATATGGAAGAAATCTTATTATACCTTGCTGAATGCAGAAAATGGGCAAAAGAAAATATCCATAACGACAATGAGCGAAAATGTTATCTTAAAGAGCAGGCAAAACGTTTGATTAATGAGGTTATAAGCAAATAGTAGAGCAGATTGCGAATATTTTTGACATAAATAATATTAAATTTATAAAAATAAATTTTTATAATAAAAACATGCCAGTTGTGTTCGGTCTCGAAGCTCTAGTTTTTCTAAGATAGCACTTATATAGTTTCTAATAGTTCCTTCGCTTAGAAATAACAAATTGGCAATTTCTTTGTTATTTTTTCCGTCAGCTACAAGACGAATAATATCAATTTCTTTTTCAGTTATACCAAATGTATCAATATTTTTTTGTATGGAAGCATTGGTATTAAGCAACGAAGGGATTTTTTCCATAACGGCATCGCCAAATACATTTTGCCCATTATAGACTGCAATAATTGCTGATGCAATACTTTCAAAGGCTTGTTTAAGAATATAACCCTTTGCACCAATTTTAAGCGCGCGAATAATATATTCATCATCTGAAAACGTAGTAAGTAACAGTATTTTAGCATCAGGGTGAGCTTTTAATATTATTTCACCAGCTTCTAATCCAGAACATTTTTCCATTCGTATATCCATTAATAATACATCTGGTTTGTAGGTGTCATAAAGTGAAACAGCTTCAAATCCGTCATTGCCCATAGCAAGAACTTCAATTTCTGGTTCAATTTCAAGAATTGTTTTTAAGGATAGTGCTGCAAGTTTATCGTCATCTATAATAATTATTTTCATTGATTTGACTTAGACGCAAAAATCTGCTTTCTTTAATATAGTAGAAAAAAATATAGTAGAAAAAGCGTCAATCCTTTCTGTAAAAATCTATTTTGTGTAAATCTGTTTTTTAACCTCATCAAGTAGCATAGCGGATTGTAAATATCCGCTTGACTATAAAAGCTTCATTCACCAATAAGTTTATAATAACTTTTTTCTTATTTAACAATAGATGCAAATATCGAAAAACCATTATCTTGAGATATTTTAATGGTGCCATTAAGAGAATGCACACGATTTGTTATATTGTCAAGTCCCATTCCCTGATTAAAATTGTGTTGGTGATAAATTGTTCCATTATCTTTTATAAATAGTTGATAAAATCCAGGATGTTCACGAAGAATAATTTGCATATCTGAAGCATTGCTATGTTTTAATGTGTTGGTGACGGCTTCTTTGACAATTGCTATAAAGCAATATTTAATATCTTTGGGAGTTTGTTTGCCCATATCAAAATCTATTTTTATATTAAGTTTTTGAATATTTTTAATAATATCATCAATTGCCGTTTCAAGGTCAATTGCATCATCGTGTATATTATGGATACTTTGACGAATATCATACATAGCTGTATCAAGCGTATCATGCAATTGCTGGAGCGGTTGTTTTAAATAGTCTTCTTTATTAATTGCTTTTACTGCACCTACTTGCAATATAGAACGTGTAAGCAAATGTCCTACATTGTCATGTATTTCTCTTGCAATTCGATTGCGCTCCTTTAAGGTTGCCATATAAATGGCAGCATCTTGACTTTCTTGAAGTATACGATAGTTTTCTGCTTTTAATAAATCTTGTTCTTTTGTATTATCCGTAAATTTTATATATTTATTGTAAATATTAATATAACTATTATTGATATAGGCTATATATCCTGCAAGAATCATTAGTATTGTTAAAATAAAAAAATCATTTGTAGAACAGGTTGTTATATATACTATATACCTTATCAATAAAATATAGGCACTAATTTTAAAGCTTTTGTAAATTTTACCACAAGTCAATGGCGTGGTTGCTATGATATCATAAACAATTGTTGGCAGATAGTATACAAATATAGGTATAAAAAATGAAGTGATAATATATATCATAAATAATATTTCTAAAATATAGTTGATTATAGAATAAGATAAAATATTTGTTAAGCTTTTAGGAGGATAACTATACATTAAAACAAAAGCAAAACTTAATATAAAATTAAAAAGTAATACAGCAATCAGTGTTATATTGACGCCCATATTAATGACAGATAAATAAACACAAAGGATATATATAATAAATTTACCTATAAAATGTTTCATATGTTATACCTTATTTCTGTGAAGATTAGTGTGAAAAATAATATTGATGCAACAATAGAAATCACTTCTATGAATTTCCGTTTTGACTAGTATACTACATTATTGCAAGACTGACATTAAAAAATGTAAAAAGTGATATTTGTCATATTTAAAACTGACGTTTAACACTATAAATGATATTTATAAAAAGTTATTATAAATAAGACATTAGAGGTATCAAAGAAATTGGAATACCTTGATAAATTGTTATCTGTTTGTATCAAAATATTACAAATAGGTTTGATATGTCAATATTTACATAAATTGCAATATTATACTTGAAAATGGAGGATTGTATAAGTATGGAATTAGCAGTAGAAGTTAAAAATCTTGTAAAAAGATATAAAGAATTGGTTGCGCTAGACCATTTTAATCTTGCTATTAGAGAAGGTGAAATATTTGGTTTGCTTGGTCCAAATGGTAGCGGCAAAACGACAACAATTAATTGTATTTTGGCGTTGCTTTCTTATGATAAAGGAGAAATTAAAATATTTGGAAAGCCAATGAAACCGACAAGTTATGATATCAAAAAGGATATTGGCGTGGTCATGCAAAATGTGGCAGTGTTTGACGAATTAAATGTTTTTGAAAATATTGATTATTTTTGTGGATTGTATATAAAAGACAAAAATAAAAGAAGAGAATATATTGATGAAGCGATTGAATTTGTTGGATTAAAGGAATATATAAAATTTAAACCAAAGAAACTTTCAGGAGGTTTACTAAGACGACTTAATATTGCCTGTGGTATTGCACATAAACCAAAACTTATCTTTTTTGACGAGCCTACGGTTGCAGTTGACCCACAGAGCCGCAATAAGATTTTAGAGGGAATAGAACAGCTTAATAGAGATGGAGCAACGATTATTTACACATCTCATTATATGGAAGAAGTTGAACAAATTTGTACCAAAATAGCAATTATGGATAAAGGCAAAAATATTGCGATGGGTACAAAAGAAGAATTAAAACAAATGATTAAAAATACAGAAAGTATAACAGTTGAAGTATTAGGGCTTAATGAACAGAATCTAAAAGATATTCATACATTGCCTCACGCTTATAATGTGGGATATAACGATTGTCGTCTCAGTGTTCATTTTAGTGGGGGAAAACATAATGTTGTTCGTTTGCTTGATTATTTCCAATCAAAAGACATATCGTTTGGCAGTGTGTACTCACAGCAGCCTACATTAAATGATGTATTCCTAGAAATAACAGGAAAAGAATTGAGAGATTAGTGGAAAAATAGGAGGTAAATATGTTTTGGCATAATTATTGTTATTCAATTAAAAGTATATCTCGCAATAAATCAGCGGTTATATGGACACTTATTTTTCCGATAGCTCTTGCAACATTTATGTATATGGCGTTTGGAAATTTATTTGATACAGATGAATTGATGACGGTTATTCCCGTAGCGGTTGTTGAAAAAGAAGAAAATAAAGGGCTTGAGGCGTTGTTAGAGGCATTGTCCGAAGAAAGCGAAGACCAAATTTTTTCAGTTCAAAAATTAAGTGAAGAGGAAGCTTTAAAAGCGCTCTATAATGGTGATGTGAATGGCATTATATATAAAGGTGAAGAAATATCACTGACTGTTGGCGAAAATGGATACATGTCAACCATTATAAAAACGATTATAGAACAATATACACAATCCGAAGCGATTGTTAAAGATATTATAAGCAGCACTGCCTCAGAAGAGGAAAAAAGTGCTGCAATAAAAGCTTTATTGGATAATAAAACATATTTTACAGAAGGAAAAACATCCAATGGTTACCAAAATATATATTATAATTATTTTTATGCAATTTTTGCTATGAGCAGTATGTTTGCATCGTTTATAGCAGTGGAAAGAATTAGTAAAATGCAGGCAAATACAAGCAGTCTTGGAATAAGGAGAGCAATTATTCCAAAGGGCAAGACAATGATGCTTTGTTCGGAATTTCTGGCTATGGTGACAACACAATTTGCAGTGATGATTATTGCATTTATTTATATGAATATTATAGGCATTCGCTTTAATGACAAATATCTGGCTATACTGCTTATTTTATTGTTGGGTCCATGTGTAGGATTAGCAATAGGAGCAATTATAGGTTCTTTTGCAAAAATTGGAGATGGTGCAAAAATGGGAATATGTGTTTCAATAGGTATGGGATTATCCGTTATGGCTGATTTGGTGGCATCTGGTGTCAAAGATACGATAGAACATACGATTCCAATATTAAATCGTCTCAATCCCGCAGCACTAATATCCGATGCCTTTTATTCATTAAATGTATATGATTCTTATAATAGATATTTTACAGATATTGCGCTTTTAGCGGTAATTATGGTTGTGCTTTTGACAATTAGCGTTCAGATTTTAAGGAGGAATACATATGCAAGTCTTTAAAGTATATTTTAAAGTTTTAAAGGGGTATCTTGGTCAATGGGCTTTATATATTGGTATATTTTCTTTGATATTGTTTATGTTTATTGTACCTAATTCCGTTAAAGAACAAATTTCCTTTTCAAATAAAAAATGTAATTTTGCAGTATTTGATTATGATAATAGTGAAGTGAGCAGAGATATCGTAGCATATATGTCAAAAAAGCATGAATTAAAATCAATTGAAAATGATAGCATGGAAGTTATGCAGGATGAATTGTTTAATAGAAATGTGGATTGTATAGTTAAAGTAAAAAAAGATTTTGGAAAGAATTTTGAGTCCAATCAGTCTGATTTAGAAGATTATATTGAAATAATAACAATACCAGACACCTATACATCACAGCTTTTTGAACAAGATTATAATCGATTTGTCAAATATGCAAAAAGTTATGTTGCCAGTGGAATCAATGTAAGCAGCGCAATAGAAAAAGCTGCCAAAACAGCAGATATAGAATTGTCTACGAATATTGTTGAGAAAGAAAATAATACAAATTATGATGCAGCATATTATTTCTTTAATTATATTAGTTGGATTCTTGTTATTATGTGTATTATTACCATAGGAAGAGTTTTGGTTGTATTTCAGCAAAAAAATTTAAGGAGCAGAATTGCATGTTCAGCTTACTCTTTTGCAAGAATTAGCAAAGAATTGCTGATGAGTGTTATATGTTCTGGTTTTGCCATTATTTTTATATTTTTTGTATTGGCAGTTATCGCATTTAAGACAGAAATTCTTTCTATGCAAGGCATGTTATATATGATAAATGCCATATCCTATATGTTTGTAGCGTTAGCTCTTACGTATATGGTAAGCCAGTTAATTAAAAATGACAGTACAATGAATATGATTGGAAATACAATATCATTAGGTATGAGTTTTTTATGCGGCGTTTTTGTTCCTATGGAATTTTTGAGTGATACAGTAATTAAGATAGCACATTTTTTACCAGCATATTGGTATCAGTTAGCATTAATTCATATTCAAAAACATGGTGCAGAAAATGTTGGCAAAACATTTTCTTATATGGGAATCCAAATTTTATTTGCATTAGCTCTAGTTACAGTGGGAATTATCGTTTCTCGCAAAAATCAAAGTAAATAAAAAAACATACAGAAAATTGTCTATAAAAATTTTTATAAACAATTAGAAAAGTTGTTGAAGTATTTATTAGAATCATTGTATAATTGCCTTATTAGATTTACTTAGAAGGTGTAAAGTTATGGCAATTATTGGAATCGATTTAGGAACAACAAATAGTTTGGTCAGTGTTTGGAAAGATGGACGTATTCAACTTGTACCAAATTCTTTTGGTGAATATCTGACACCATCTGTGGTTAGTTTTGATGATAATGGGGAAGTTTATGTAGGCAAGATTGCAAAAGAACGGTTAATTACCCATCCAGCAGTTACATTTAGCGAATTTAAGCGCAATATGGGAACAGATAGAATGTATTATGTAGGAAAACGTGGGTATAGAGCAGAAGAATTATCATCGTTTGTATTGAGAAGGTTAAAAGAAGATGCACAAAATTATCTGAATGAAGAAGTGACGGAAGCTGTAATCAGCGTTCCAGCTTATTTTAATGATGATAAGCGATGTGCGACAAAAAATGCAGGCACATTGGCAGGTCTTAAAGTGGAAAGACTTATCAATGAGCCTTCTGCTGTCGCTTTAAAACATCACGTAAATACAGATAATGATGAAAGTTTTATAATCTTTGACTTTGGAGGCGGAACACTGGATGTATCACTTGTTGAAGCGTTTGACCAGATGGTGGAAATACAGGCAGTGGCTGGAGATAATTATCTTGGCGGAAAGGACTTTGATGAAGCCATAGCAAATTATTTTTATACGTCAAACGCTGTGTCAAAAAGCATGTTTACATTAGAGGAACAAGGAATTATAAAAAAAGAAGCAGAAGCCTTAAAAAAAGAATTGACTCATTCTAATAATGCCACACGCACATTTTGGCTGCAAGAAAAAGAATATACGATTCGTATATCAAATCAAGAATTGATACATATCGCATCAGAATTATTTACACGTATGTCCAAACCTATTAAAAAGGTACTTAATGATGGAGATATGACGATTGAAGAAATTGATAAAATAATCCTTGTGGGCGGTTCTTCTAAGATGCCTGTTGTTGCAAAATATATAAAGAGTTTGTTAGATGTAAAAGTAGTGACAGATGATAATCCAGACGAAAGTATTGCTATGGGCGTAGGTATCGCTTCTGCAATTAAGGAGCGAAAAGGTGAAATTAAAGATGTTATTTTAGCGGACATATGTCCATTTTCATTAGGAACAGCAATATATGATGGTACGTTTTCACCAATTATACAACGAAACGAAACATTGCCTTGTAAGAGAAGTAAATATTATGTAACAGTAAATAATAACCAAACCAGTTTTGATTTTCCTATTTATCAAGGAGAAAATTTGGTAGCCAGTGAAAATTTACTGCTTGGCAATATGAGGGTAGATGGTTTGCCAAGAGCGCCAAAGGGAACGGTTGGCGTTGAAGTAACCTTTATGTATGATATTAATGGTATTCTTGATATTAGGATTCAAGGTTCAAATCAAAATTTACATAAAGTTATATTAAATAAAAATATGGTTTTATCAAAGGAAGAATTGGATAAAAGACTTGAAGAATTAAAAAAGATGACATTGCATCCACTAGAATTGGAAGAAAATAAGCTTCTGATAGAAAAAGCAGAAAGATTATATCAAGAAAGCAATCCTCAGACAAGAGAATATATTGCTGGTATGGTAAGATATTTTAAAGAGCTTGCCAGTAATGGGAAAGAGCGCGAAGTTCATGAGCAGTATGTAAAGCTTGCTGTTATGCTGGAAGCCATTGAGAGACGAAACTTTGATTTTGATAATTTTGATGAATCCTTTTGGAGCGAAGAGGATGAATAAAAATATTGGATAGAATCTAAATGTTTAGATTGAGTGAAAATGAGGGATTTTTATGTGGAGTGCAAATCAATGGAGTATATTAGGTATTGAGGCTACTGCAAATATATCAGAAATTAAAGCAGCTTATGCAAAAAAAGCTAAATTGGTTCACCCAGAAGAATATCCAGAAGAGTTCCAAGAGCTGCAAAAGGCATATAAAAGTGCAATGAAATATGCTAAAATGCAAAATACATATAAAGTTGCAGTTAAGGTACCAAATATAGAAAAAAAAGAAATAATACCTGATGACAAAGTAGTATTTAAGCCTGATAATATCATAAAAGAAGAAATAAAGTCTAATAAAAATGATATATTAGAATTAAAAGACATACCAGAAGATACAATTGAATCCCCAAATATATTTAATAAAAAAACAGTATCTATTCAAAAAGATATTACTTGGAAAGAAATAGCTCCTAAGCATAAAGAAACGATAATTGATGATGAACCAGAATTTGTTTATGATGAAATTTCATATGAAGAAAAATCACAGCAATGTATTTTGGATATGATATGTCTTGCAAAAAACATTTATCTGATTAATGATATAAGATGTTGGAAATGGTTTTTTAGCCGTGAGGAATATAGGGAATTATATCAAAATGATGCATTTCGGTTGAATTTTGTTGAGACGATAAGACAAATATTTGGCTGGACGAGAAAAACACTATTATATATAGAAGCTTTTTTAAAAACATATCAAAAAGGAGCTTCTAAACCAACAGAAACAAATACAATCAAATGGAAAGTGTTAAAACGACCAAAATTGTTTGACCATATGAAAGCAAAGCAAAATAATGTGACAAATGCACAGAAAAAAGTGCATGATATTATTCTTGCAGGTGTCAAAAATAATGGATATTTAGGAAATATAAATGACCATGATAGTTTTTTAGAATATATCAGGATTTATTTGGATTATGCACATGATAATATAGGAAGAGTGGAGGATTTATACCAGTCGGGGAGAAATTCTACACATATATTAACATATATTTGTGCTTTTGCTATTGTACTTATTATATTGATGTTATATGGTCTTGTCTCAGGAAAGAATTATCAACAGACAGAACAAGAAAAACGCTTAGAAAAATGGGAGCAACAACGATTAGAGAATATAGAAAAATGGAATCAAGAACGATTAGAAAAGTTAAAGGCAGAAAAAGAAAGTATAAGACAGCTTGAGGAAAAAACAAAAGAAATAACAAGCAGTTTGAGTGATGAAGTGGATAATATTATTAAATAAGCTATCATAGCTTTTCAGTGGGGGACTTCCTTGATGAGGTTAAAAAATTAAAAATTTATTTATTACATAGTTGTTATAAATAAAAGAACAATTTAATATATAAATATGGCAATATTATCAAAAAATTGAATACAAAATTGGTACATTTTTATATTGCAATTACTTAAAATAAGGCGTACACTAGTTCTAAATCTTAGTGCAAAGATTTAAAATATTTTAATTTAAGGAAGAGGACAAAAAGATGAAGAAATTGAAGATGATTTTTTGTGGTTGCCTTTTAGTATTGGCTATGTGTCTTACAGCTTGTGGAAGCAAGTATGCATCGATTGCAGATTATGTGGCATCGGATGAGGCACAGAAGGCAGTTGAGCTTTTAAACAACATGGAAGGCTTAGATATCAAACTTAAAGCAGACGGCAACAAGATGGTTTATGAGTACAAGTATACAACCATTACAAAAATGGCTGGCATGGACGAGGAATTAAAGAAGGCATTAGATAAGGAAAAAGACACATTTACAAAAGCAGCAAGTGATTTAAAGAAACAAGTAAAAGTAGATAATCCAGTTGTAACAGTTACATATTTAGATAAAAATGGCGATTTAATTTATACACAGGATTTTCCTGCAAACTAAGGATAAATAGAAATTAAACTTGCACATAAGAGTGGGACTATTATAAAATGAAATTTTTATATAAGATATAGATATTAATAAAATAATTTATTATCATATTTTAGAGGAAATTTCATTTGAGATAGTCCTCTTTTTTATGTTAAAATTTTGTATAAGGATATAGTAAGCTTATAAAATATTATAATTAGAGGAAGAGGAAAAAGATGAAGAAATTAAATATAATTTTTTGTAGTTGTTTTTTGATGGTTGTTATGAGTTTTACCGCTTGCGGAAATTCTGATTCAGGTACAGGGATTGCAGACCAACAAGGCACAAATGCTACATTACAGCAACAAGAGACAAATGCTGTATTAGGACAGCAAGATACAAGTACTACACAGGGACAACAAAATACAAGCGCTGTATCAGAATCAAAACAAGAGGTTTCACAATATGATAATAATAAGTATGCATCAATTGCAGATTATGTGGCATCTGATGAGGTACAAAAGTCTATTGAGCTTTTAAGCGGCATGGAAGGTTTGGATATCAAACTCAAAGCGGATGGCAACAAGATGATTTATGAGTATAGATACACAACTATTGCAAAACAAGCTGGTATGGAAGAAGCGTTAAAATCTGTATTGGAAGGTGAGAAAAGTATATTTATCAATGCAGCAAATGAATTAAAAAATGAAGTAAACATAGATAATCCAGTTGTAACAGTTACATATTTAGATAAAAATGGTGATTTAATTTATTCACAAGATTTTCCGGCAAACTAAAGAATTTGAAAGGTGAGTTTGTCTGATTGTTGCATAGTTACGTATATTGTTTTTGTAAAACAAAAGATTTATATTACAAAATAATAGATAAATAAATGTGCCTTCATAAGAGAGGTATAAAGGAGAAATGATGGTAACTATGTTTACAAGAACACATAAAGATATTAAGAGTGTATTTAGAAAAACAACAAAAAATAGAAAAAAAATGAAACGCCGCAAAAAACGAGGAATGATAGCGCTTATTGGAATGTTGTTTGTTGTTATTCAATTTTTGGCATCCGTATTGTTTTTGAAA
Source organism: uncultured Eubacterium sp. (assembly GCA_947088865.1). Taxonomy (GTDB): domain Bacteria; phylum Bacillota; class Clostridia; order Lachnospirales; family Lachnospiraceae; genus Lachnospira. Next base: position 56,569 of record CAMUHY010000009.1, read on the forward strand.
AATTTAATTCTATTAGATATATTGCCGTTAAAGTATTTAATGATGGTTGTTTTGTTTTTAGTATTTATTTTATGTTATAATTTTACTTCACAATATACAAAAGCACATATCGTTGGAAAAATTTTAGCTATTGTTTTATCTGTTGTATTGGTATTTGGATATACAGCAAGTGATAAGATAAAAAATACACTGGATAGTATATCTGATTCGCTTTTTTTAAATCAAGAAAATGCAGGTAATCAAAGAGTTATAAAAAAAGATGAAAGCTTTATTGTTTATCTGTCAGGTAATGATGAATATGGAAAAATTACGGAACATGGCAAGAGTGATGTTAATATATTAGCGACAATTAATCCAAAGACAAAGCAGATTTTATTGGTATCTACACCAAGAGATTATTATATTACCATAAGCGGTTTTGACGAGAGCGGTAATTTAATTACAGGTTTAGATAAGTTTACTCATGCAGGAAATGCAGGGATTCAATATTCAATAGAAGCGCTTGAAAATCTATATGGTATTGATGTGGATTATTTTTTTAAGATTAATTTTGATGGCTGTATCAATATTGTTGATGCAATGGGAGGTATTACCATTTATTCCGATGTGGAATTTACAAATGGTACAAATGCGGCGCCAGAACAATATAATTTTGTGGAAGGTGCAAATCAGTGTGACGGCGCTAAGACGTTAGCGTTTGTAAGAGAGCGCGAATGTTTTACAAAAGGGGATATTCAGAGAGGAATCAATCAGGAAGCTGCAATCACTGCGATGTTGGACAAGGTAATATCGCCTTCCATACTTTTAAAATATGCAGAAATACTGGATGCCGTATCGAATATGCTTCTTACCAATATGCCTGTGGAAGCTATAACTGGACTTGTTAAAGAGCAAATTAATAATCCTAAAGAGTGGAATGTGCAATCATATGCTTTGGATTATATAAAAGAGGAGAGCGGAACAAAGCTGTGTAATGTGTATGGTGGTTATAGATGGGTGGCAATACCAGATTACAATATGGTTAATAATGCAATTGAGATGATAAATAGGACAAAAAGCGGTGAAATATTTGATGTTAATGAATATATAAAATAGATAATATATAAAATAGCTATTTCATGAAAGTGTGGCATGGAGATTGGTATTGATATGAGGGAGCAAAAAAAGAAAGAGGTAAGCTTAAAAGAAAATACATTTTATAATATGTTAAAAACGGTATGCACAATAATGTTGCCTTTGATAACATTTCCATATTCTTCAAGGATTCTTCATGCCCAAAACATAGGAAAAATTAATTTTGGCACATCAATTGTCAATTATTTTACGTTAATTGCGGCTTTGGGAATTACTACATATGCCGTTAGAGAATGCAGCCGTGTCAAAAATGATGAAAAACAGTTTTCACAGACAGTTAATGAAGTATTTTCTATTAATATTGTATCAACGATGGTCTCCTATTTAATTCTTGGATTCTGTTTGATATTTGTTCCAGATTTAAAGGGATATACAACACTTATTCTTATTCAAAGTATACCTATTATATTTACCACATTGGGCGCTGATTGGATTAACACGACAATGGAGGATTTTAAATATATTGCAATAAGAACATTGATTGTTCAAGTGTTTATTCTTTTAGCGATGTTTATATTTGTGAGAGAGGAGAAAGACTATTATAATTACGCCGTTATATTTATGTTGTCAACAAGTGCAGCAAATATAGTAAATATTTTATATCGAAGAAAATTTTGCAAAACAAAATTTATCTTAAAAATGAATGTAAAAAAGCATATGATTCCTATTATGATGCTGTTTGCAACGACTCTTTCACAGACTGTACTTCCCAGTATTGATATGACAATGTTAGGCATCGCACAGGGAGATGTATCCGTTGGTCTTTACAGTACAGCGGCTAAGATTATTAATTGTGTAAGTCAAGTCGTTGTTTCTATTGCATGGGTAGTTATACCAAAACTTAGCTATGATTTTGCTAATAAAAATTATAATCGAATTAATGATATGCTTTATAAAGTTTCCTTGCTTACAATGACTGTTGGAATGCCTTGTGTAGTTGGACTAAATGTGATAGCGCCAGAACTTATTGAGATATTTGGCGGACATGAATATGTTGGAGCGGCTAGTTGTATGCAAATTATGACAATCACAATGGCAATAGGTTTTGTTGTCAATATACTAGGTAATATGATATTAATACCATCAATGAAAGAAAAACAGTTTATGATAGCGTGTGTTGTTTCGGTAGGCGTTAATATAATTTTAAATGGACTAATGATTCCTTTATGGGGAATGAATGGAGCGGCAGTGGCAACAGTGTTATCTTCTTTAGTGATTGTATGGATTGCTGCTTTAAAATTGGATAAAAATATTCATATAAAAAGTTTAAAAAAGTCATTTGTTGGGGCATTTATTGGTTATTTTGGCATTGTAATATCTGCATGGCTAATAAAGATATTTTTAAATGGTATATGGATAACAACGATTGCTGTTATTTTCGCAAGTGTTGTTATATATGCAGTTGTGTTGTTGATTTTTAAAAATGAAATTGCAGTACAGATAATAAATATATTAAAAAAATTTTTTGTTGCTATTACAAAGAAAAATAATAATTAAAATAATTTTGTATTATAAAAATAAATAATATTCACCCTCTTCATCTTTAAAATGTTTGCATTTTACATGAAATACATCTTCAATAATATGCTGCTTTAGGAGAACATCTGGTTTTCCTTGTGCAGCAATTTTTCTATTATCCATAACAATAAGATTATCGGCTATGCGAACAGCATAAGAAAGGTCATGAATAACAAGAAGAATGGTTTTGCCTTGCTGTTTCAGTTTGTAAATGTCTTCATAAAATTTATGTTGGCGGTTTATATCAAGATAAGTTGTAGGTTCGTCTAAAACAATAGTATCACAGTTTTGTGCTAAATTCATAGCAAAAAATACTTGTTGTCTTATTCCTCCTGAAAGTGTGTCAGCACACATATTAGAATAGGGGGTTGTCTCTGTAAAATCCATAGCTTGATTTACAATATCAATATCAGCTTTTTGTTTTTTGCGTGCAAAACCAAGATATGGAAATCGTCCATGTTCTACTAAGGTTTTTGCAGGAAGCGTAGGAATAATTTGTCGTACTTGCGGCAGAAAAGATAATTGTTTTGCGCGTTCTTTGTAAGAAAGCTGTAAAAAATCACAGCCGTTTAACAGAATACTCCCCTCAATGACTTTGGATATTCCATAAAGACATTGTACAAGAGTGGTTTTTCCGCAGCCATTAGGACCAATAATACAAGTGATTTCTCTGGTAGGTGCAGTGATAGAAATATTTTTAAGAATAATTTGATGTTGACAGGAGGCAGTAATATTTTTAAATTCAAGCATTGAGACGACGTCCTCCTTTCTTTTTCATTAATAAGTACAGGAAAAATGGACCACCAATAAAAGATAGTATAATACCTACGGGCAATTCATATGGTGATAAAATAACTTTTCCAATTAAGTCACATGACAATACAGCAATAGGACCAAGCAGCGCACTGCATGGAAGAAGCAATCTGGAATCATTGCCAAAAAGGTGGCGGCATATGTGAGGGACGATAAGTCCTACAAAGCTGATTAATCCAGCATAGCTTACAACACAGCCTGCCATAATGCTAGAAAGCATAAGCAAAATAAATCGAACGACAGATACATTGACACCAAGCGAGCGTGCTATATCATCACCAAGATTTAATATATTTAGCAGTCTGGATAAAGCAATGGAAATTATCACAGCTAGGGTAATGCAAACGGCAGGCAAAAAAAGTCCTTTCATTGTAAGTCCTGTGAGAGAACCCACCATAAAAGACGTAATATTAATAGTGATATCCGTATCAAGCAGTTTTAGTGTGTTAATGCCAGAATTTAAAAATGTAGAGACAGTAATACCAGCTAGAATAATTGTTGTGCGGGAACTATCTGCAAAATAGGCGAGTAAAAATATAAGTAAACTTGTTATAAATGCGCCTGCAAATGCAAATATAGGCATAGCCGTTAAATTTGCAGGCAGTAAAATCATGGAAAGCATAACAGCAAATCCAGCGCCGGAGTTAATTCCTATTGTGTTTGGGCTGGCAAGAGAATTGTTCATTACATTTTGAAGAATTACACCTGAACAAGCAAGTCCCATACCAGCAAACAGCCCGCCAACCATTCGAGGAAGGCGGACTGTTGTAATTAATGTGTAGGTGACAGATGATTTATCATCGCCAAACAGACAATTTATAATGTCCACCGGATTTAATTGTACACTTCCAATCATTATATTAAGGAAAATAGAAAAAATTAATATAATCATCAGAATTGTTATCATTAGTGGAGCATTGATGCCTGTTTTTTGATTTTTCATTAAATCCTCCATTTTATTTTTGCAAGTAATAAGTCAAATGTTATGCTAAATTATATTAGTAAATGAATTTTTTATATTATAATTATATTATAATTCAACTTTAGGCAGACCTGCAAATCCAACAGCAAGGTCATCTTCCGTAGGAATATAATCATCCATTAAGCCGTCATTAAATTTTTGGTAAGCAACCAAATCAAAATAGCCAGTTCCTGTAAGTCCAAAAACAATCGTTTTGTCTTCGCCGCTTTTTTTACATTTAAGAGCTTCATCAATGGCAACTTTGATAGCGTGACTGCTTTCAGGAGCAGGAAGAATGCCCTCCACTCTAGCAAATTGAGTAGCCGCTTTAAATACAGATGTCTGTTCAACAGAGACAGCTTCCATTAGTTTATCATCATATAATTGTGATACAACAGAACTCATGCCATGATAGCGCAGACCGCCAGCATGATTTGATGAAGGAATAAAGCCACTGCCCAAAGTATACATTTTAGCTAATGGACATATCATACCTGTATCACAGAAATCATATGCGTAGCGTCCTCTTGTAAGGCTTGGACAGCTTGCTGGTTCTACGGCAATAAAATGATAATTCTTTTCACCGCGAAGTTTCTCGCCCATAAATGGAGAGATAAGACCGCCTAAATTAGAACCGCCGCCAGCACAACCGATAATAATATCTGGAGTGATATTATATTTGTCTAAAGCGGCTTTTGTCTCAAGACCAATAATAGATTGGTGAAGTAGTACTTGAGTGAGTACAGAGCCAAGCACATAGCGATATCCTTCTAAAGAAGTAGCCGTTTCAACGGCTTCAGAGATTGCACAGCCAAGACTGCCTGTTGTGCCTGGATGTTTTGCAAGAATTTTGCGTCCAACATTGGTTGTCTCAGAAGGCGAAGGTGTTACATTGGCCCCATAAGTACGCATAACTTCACGTCGAAATGGCTTTTGCTCATAAGAACATTTAACCATATATACTTTGCAGTCAAGACCAAAATAAGAACATGCCATAGATAGAGCCGTTCCCCATTGACCGGCGCCCGTTTCTGTTGTCACGCCTTTTAATCCCTGTTTTTTGGCATAGTAAGCCTGAGCGATTGCGGAATTAAGCTTATGGCTTCCAGAAGTATTGTTGCCCTCAAATTTATAGTAAATTTTGGCGGGCGTATCAAGCGCTTTTTCTAAACAGTAAGCACGAACAAGCGGAGAAGGGCGATACATTTTGTAAAAGTCTTGAATTTCTATCGGAATGTCAAAATATGGTGTTGTATCATCTAATTCCTGCTGTACCAATTCATCGCAAAATATGGTTGATAGCTCAGCGGCAGTCATTGGCTTTAATGTTGCAGGATTGAGCAGAGGAGCTGGTTTATTTTTCATATCAGCTCGTACATTGTACCATTGTTTTGGCATTTCATTTTCTTCCAAATAAATTTTGTAAGGAATTTTGTTATCAGACATTGTTTTATCCTCGTTTCTGCGCTGCTTTTATAATTAAAATTATTGTGTAAACAAGTCTGTGATTGCAGCACGGACACAAACTTGTAAAATATAAAAGTTACTGCTTGGCATTGGTTACGCCACTTTTCCACACTCTATTTTTATCAGAATAAAGTGTTGTTATTTTATTATCTTCTATTTGATTCATCAAGATTGAAAGATAGGCATCTTCAAGAGCTTCTCTCATAGGATAAATTTCTTTTCCAGTATTGATGTAATTCATCATTCCAAATAAAATATCAGTAATTGCTGCTTCATCTGCTGTTAAGTTGAATGTTTCATAAGGATTTTTATAATCAATATTTTGGGTGCAAGCAATATTATTTTCATTGAGATAATATAGTTTGTCGTTGATAATTTCTCCTCTTGTTCCGCGAACATTCAAATACCGATTGCGAATTTCACTGCGATATTGGTCTGACATAAAATCATAAAATGCGACTTTGCCGCTTTCATATTCTATAATCAAATGTTTTTCTTCTTTATCTGCAACTTGTCCATCTGTTAATGTTTCATATCGGGTTTTGGTGTTGGTTACAGGAAGCATAAATATTTTGCCTGAAATCGTTACATCTTCTAAGCCAACTTGCAGCAATCGTCGGATGATACTGATTGCATGGTAGTCGTGCATGGCAGAAATCGTTATTGATACAGGAGTTCCTATAATTCCAGATTCAACAAGATTGATTATTTTACGGTTTAGCGGAGATAAAAAATATTGTTCAGCTACTTGTAATTTTGAACCATTTTGACACATATTCCATATAGTATCTAACGATTTTTTGTCAAGTGCTATTGGCGTTTCTGATAGAACAGGAAATCCATAAGACAGCCAATGTACACAAGTGTCATACATATTTACTTTAGAAACTGCCGATACAATAAAATCAGGTTTTTTTGCAATAACATCTGCTTCGTCACAGGTTGTATAAATTTGATATTTCTCTGCAAATGTATCTGCTTTTTCTTTTGTTCGGCAAAGTAATGCACACATTTCAAAATGGTCGGGCATAGCTTTTGCAATTCGCACATAAAATAAACTTCGCCAGCCAGAACCTATAATAGCAAATCGAATCATATTGTTGTCTTCCTTTCTGAAGGCATAAACGTAATTTTTTTACCAATCCAATGATAAGAAGTTTTTATAAAAATGTCAATGATAATTGTAAAAACGATATTGCACCTTATTAAAAGATATGATATAGTGAAAATACAAAAAGGGAAAGCCATAAAGCGGCTACCCTCATGATATGCTGAAACCTTTTATAAGGTCAGTTGCCAGCTATTTGGGGTAGTTGGCGACTTATTTCTTTTTCTCTTTAAAGATTGTATAGCACAATCCAACAAGAGCAACAATAAAAATACCTGTTTGAATTAAATCAGCGTATGTAATCATTGTATCGCCCTCCTTTCGTAAGAATGGAGGGCTTAAAAAACCCTCCAAAATAAAATAAGAGGGTAAGCCGCCTATGGCTCTATGGTTTCCCATGATGATAATATAACATAGGTTTTAACACATAACAATAGATTTTAAGTTTATATAAAAAAGATATTTTTTGTTAAAAATTTCTATATGAATTGACGAAATGCTAAAAAGAATGATATGATAAAATTGCAAAATAAATAAGAAAGGTGTGGGAATTTTTACATGAAATTTGAAAACAAGAGTGTCGTTGTAACTGGAGCAAGTTCTGGAATGGGGAGACAGATTGCTTTGGATTTTGCGAAAGAAGGGGCAACCGTTATTGCAGTTGCACGCAGAAAAGAACGTTTGGAAGAGCTTGTAAAAGAGTCTGAGCCATTGGCAGGTAAGATTCTTTTATATGTTGGCGATGTATCATCAGAAGAAGTCAATGAAGGCATGATTGAATATGCTGTAAAAGAGTGCGGAAAGTTAGATATATTGGTGAATAATGCTGGTGTTATGGACGAGTTTACTCCTGTGGGAGATATGAGCAATGATTTATGGAAAAAAATAATGTCTATCAATCTTGATGGTCCAGTATATGCAATGCGCAAAGCTGTTCAGGTAATGAGCGGACAGGAAAATGGAGGAAATATTGTTAATGTAGCATCTATTGGCGGTGTTAATGGCTGTCGTGCTGGTGCAGCATACACAGCTTCTAAACATGCGTTGGTAGGTATATCAAAAAATACAGCATATATGTACGCAGGAAAGATTCGCTGTAATGTTATCTGTCCAGGAGGAGTAGAGACGGAAGTTATGCAAAGTCAAACCAATATCAACCAGTTTGGTATGGGCAGAATTATGGCAGGATTGGACAAGTCTATTCCACAGGGAAAGGTAGAAGATATTTCTTCAGCAGTGCTTTATGTAGCAAGTGATGATGCAAAGTTTATGACAGGTTCTGTTGTTGTAATTGATGGAGGAGTAAGCTGCAATTAAGTCTTTATAAAGAGTATTGCAATAGTTTTATAAAACAAAAACAAAAATAAAAATAGAATAAATTGAAAAAGTATGTCTATAAAGTTTATTGTAAAATAAATCATAAGACATACTTTTTTATTGTATATAAAATTGTAATATTATTTTTTTGTCCCTGAAACTTGAAACATATCAGTAGTAGCAACCACAACATCAATATCAAAATAAGGAGTCATTAATTTTACTAAGTCATCTTGATGCAAAAGCGGAATGGATATTTCGCTTGCTTTTTTTTGATGGTGATGGTCTAATTCCTGTCTGCCCATGTCATGGGATATGGCAATGCGACCGCCATATTTCAGATTTTTGGCGGTGGCAGTGATAATTTTTTCAGGTTCCATAAAATGCGGAAATGCGTTAAATATCATAGCAACATCAAATTGTTGGTCAAATTGATAAGTTTGGGCATCGCCACAAATAATTTTAATGTAAGGATAATTTTCAGATGAAGTTGTCTGCTGTGTATTATTATATAATTTTTTATTTTTTTCTCTTGCAATTCGTACCATTTCAGGTGATAAATCAATTGCTGTGACAGAGTGTACATTTCTTTTGATATAATCAGAAAACAAAAAGCCTGTGCCGCAGGCAATATCTAAAACATCAATGCCAGCGGTGATTTTTGCATTATCGAATAATTGGACAAGAATATCATCTTTTCGGATTGCCCATTCATCCCAATAGGGGGCGCATTTATTAAAAAAATCAATTATCTTTTCTTGTGACATTTTAATCTCCATTCCTGTACTGCTTTATTTTTCTTTGATATACCGTTGTGGTATAAGGTGTGCTTTCATTAATCCAACAAGGATACTTGGAATAAAAATAAGTTGAATTAAAGTTCCTGGCCAGTTTGTAATAACAGAACCAGATATCCATACAGCAAAAGAGTAATTTTGTCCGCCTGTAAAAATAAAGGCTTTTACTAGTCCTGATAAAATTCTGCCGCACACAATTCCAGTAATGAGTGATATATATAAATCAACATATGTATTTTTAGTGTGAATATGTGTGCTGAGAAATCCAGAAACAACACCATATGTTATTAATTCAATCGTCATTGAAGGAAGCATAGCAACAGGCGGCATAGAAGTAAGCACACAAGAGATAACTGGTCCGGCAAGACCACACATCAGACCATATGGCCAGCCGCAGATTAATCCGCAGATAAATACAGGAATGTGCATAGGGCAAAAGACTGCGCCAGCGCCAAACACATGAAATACCATAGGAAAAATATAGCATAATGCAATACATATAGCGCAAATAATTGATTTTTTGATGGTTGATAAAGTATTCATTGTAACTATACCCCTTTCTTTTAAATGAATTTATAATAATTTTAAAATGTTTTTGCTATATATTTTATTTATATAAAAAATATTTATTTTATAACTGTTGGATAATATACTTATATGTTATTTGTTTTATTATTAAGGTATTATTCTTTAAATAAAATATAAATAGTTAAAAAATTTTATATTTTGTTTTATTGTTTAAATATATAATAAATTATATATATATTTCTATAATAAATAATAGTAAAAAAACAGCTATTATTGCCCATTCCAATATAGTAATTTTTGAGTATCTTTTTTGGGTTCGATGTTTGGCATCACGGAAACCTCGCGCTTCCATAGCGATTGATAAATCGTCGGCACGTTTAAATGCCGCTATAAATACAGGAATAAACAATGCACCACCAGCCATTATTTTTTTATGTAAATGATTGCTTTCAAAATCGGCGCCGCGTGCAGTTTGTGCCTTACGTATTGTATCACCTTCCTGTAATAAAGTTGGAATAAACTGAAAAGATATAGTTAGTATTAAAACTGCTTGTTCAATTGGGATTTTTAAGTAGGATAGGGGCATAAGAAGTGCCTCTAATCCATTTATCATTTCTGTTAATTCCGTAGTAAGTGTAAATATATTTCCTAAAATTAAAATAATAAAAACATTAAATATAATTGTAATACCATGATGTATGCCTTCTTTAGTAAGCTGAATAAATTTCCATTGAAATAATATTGTGTCGCCATCAAAAAACAAAACATTTAAAATAAAAATAACAATAAAAAATTTCCATATATATTTTATGGAAGAAAATATAAGTTTTAAATGAAATTTTGATAGTATAATTATCATTCCAAGAATGGCAACCAATAATATATATCCAAAGAAAGAGTCAGTAAAAACAGTTGTAAAAATAAGTATAATAAAAACAATAATCTTACCTTGTGCATTGAATTGATGGATAAGAGAATTGCCATGTATATATTTTCCAGTGAACGGCATAAAAATTCCTATTTTTAATTATTTTTTATAGCTGCTTGCAGTGAATTTAAAAGCTCGTTGTAGGTAGTTATATTTTTAGAAATATTCCAACCACGTTTTTGTAATTCACAGGCAATCAATTTACTTTGGCTTATTCCAAGCTGATGCGATTCCATCCAATCTATATCTGAAAATAAGTGGCATGTTGAATCATCTGCTATTAAATGCCCTTTTTCTAACACAAGAAGTCTTTTGGTGTATTCACTGATACAATCAGCATTATGTGAAATCATAAGTATAGTCATTCCATCCTGATTGAGTTTTTGCAGAAGCTCCATAAAATGATTTCGCATAACAGGGTCTAATCCAGCGATAGGTTCATCTAACAAAAGATAGTCTGGATGTATTGCTAATATGCCAGCGATTGCAACGCGTCTTTTTTCACCGCCAGACAATGATAATGGCGATATATGACGTATCGTTTCATAAGAAAATCCCATTATTTCTAATGCCCATTGAACACGGTTATTGATTTCGGCTGCTGGCATATGGATATGTTTTAACCCATAAGCAACATCTTTTTCAACCGTTGTTTCAAATAGTTGGTTTTCAGGGTATTGAAAAACAATACCCAATTTTTTTCGTAAGGACTTTCTATCATAATTATATTTGTGTCGTCTATAAGATTGATGATGTTTAAAAATATCTTCATTATCGATTAAAATCGTTCCATTTGTAGGATTGATAAGACCACATATAAGCTGAAATAATGTTGATTTTCCGCAGCCAGTATGCCCCATAATTCCTACAAATTCACCTCGTTTTATAGTAAAATTAATGTTTTGTAAAGCATCTATGGCAAGAGGTGTTCCTGTTTCATACTGAAAACTTACATTTTTTGCCGTAATTGACATAATTCCTCCACAAACTCAGCAATTGTAATAGGACAATGTTCTAAGCATATTCCCATTTTTTTTAAATCCTCATATAGTTTTACAACCGTTAAAGGAAGCATACCTGATTGAATTAAACGTTCAGAATTTGTTAGTATATCAAAAGGCGTTCCATATGCAGAAAATGTCCCCTGATGCATAAGGTATATTTTATCAGCAAATACAGCTTCTTCAATGTAATGCGTAACCATAATAATTGTTTTTCCGAAAGCTTTTTGTTGTTGTATAATATCAAGAACTTCTTTTCTTCCAATAGGGTCAAGCATGGAGGTTGCCTCATCAAATACAATAATATCTGGATGAAGCGCTAAAATTCCAGCTATGGCAATACGTTGTTTTTGTCCGCCGGAAAGATTGTGAGGACAGGCATTTTCAAAACCTTGCATATTTACCATCTCAAGAGATTGTGTGATTCTTTTATCAATTTCTTCTCTTGAAAATTCATAGTTTTCTAATCCAAAGGCAATGTCTTGTGCAACAACCGATGATACAAATTGATTGTCAGGATTTTGAAATACCATACCTATTTTGCGTCTTAGCTCCCATAGCTTGTCTGTATTATGCACATCAATGTCAGCTACGGTTAATTTTCCGGATTGCGGTAAAAGTAAACCGTTTAACAGTTTACAAAAAGTTGATTTTCCACTTCCATTTGCACCAAGTATAGCGATAAATTCGCCAGCATCAACATTAAAATCAACATGGTTAATAATGGGAGGGTCTTTTGTATTAATTGAGTATGAAAATGTTATATCATTGCCATGTATCATAAAAATCTCCATTCCGAAGCGTAACATAAATTCACAAAGGTGATTTTTGTTATTATAGTCAACTCTATTTGTAAAGCTTTAACGAATAAAGTGCAAATTTTAAAGTTGTCTATAATAAACAGCATTGAAAGTCATTTTATCAAAAATAAAAATACAACACAACCCTATAAGAAAGAAATAAATAATAAAAATATAAAATATTGTTCTGATATTTGTAAAATTTACAAATGTAAATATTTGTTGTTATTATATGGTAATTTATGCAGAATAAGGTTAAAATTTTAAATTATATGTCGATAAAACTTATAAGGGTAATTGGCTAAAATGGAGTTTAGTCCCCTAATAACTCAAATTCAAGGAGGATAATTATGAGTATGATTTCAGAAGCAATGTCTGGTACACAGCAGACTGCCCAAATGCAGATGACCGAGACATCAAACAGAACAAAAAAAACAAAAGTTAGTGGTAAAACAATCGGAGAGCCTCAATTAAGCGAACAGGCAGCAAAGTATTATGAGGAACTTAAAAAGAAATATTCTAATATGGATTTTATTCTTGTAAGTGCAGACCAAAAAGAATATGCAAAATCAAAAGCAGCAAGTTATGCAAATGCAAATAAGATGGTTGTTCTTATTGATGAAGAAAAAATTGAAAAGATGGCTTCCGATGAGAATTATCGCAAACAGTATGAAGGCATTATTGCAAATGCTGCAAGCGGTTTATCACAGCTAGGAAAGCAATTATCTGCAACTGGGGCAAAAGTAAAAGGATATGGTATGCAGGTCAATGATAATGGAACAGCATCCTATTTTGCAGTTGTAGACAAGTCTTTAGCATTACAAAAACAACGTATTGCAAATAAGGCAGAGGCAAAGCGTGAAGAACGAAAAGCTGAGGCAAAGAAAGCTAAAAGAGAGCAGCAAGAAGAGCGGATTCAGAAAAGCCGAGATAAAAACAAGGCGGATAAGGCAGAAGAATCAGAGGATATTGTTACCATTACAGCATCTTCTATCGGTGAACTCATTAACAAGGTCAATAATACAATTTATACAAGTATGAGTGATTATGTTCAGACGGACGAGGAAAAGAAGATTGGACAGCAATTTGATTATGTGATTTAAACTTGGCATATATTGTATTGATAAGGAGATGATAGCATGAGTTTACTCGTTGGAGGAATGAGCACTGGTGGAAAACTTATCATTACAGGAATAAGGAAGAAAACTTCAAAATCGGTTAGTACTTCTAATTCAAATATAAAACCGCGTAAAAAATTGCAGTATAATCACAGAGAAGTTTCAGCGATGATTCTTAGAGCCAAAACCTCTTTTTCAGCTAGTCTTACCGTTTCATCAGCAAGAACAAAGTTGGTTTCACTCAGCAAAAAAGCTGGTACTGGTGAATATGATGAGGAGGAATTGAGACATGCGATTATTCATGCACAGAGTATTGTGCGTGTTGCAAAGAAACGTCTAAAACATTTGAAGCAGGAAGAAGCAGAGAAAAAAGCCATTGATGATGAACTTCTTGAACTGGAAGAAGAAGAAAAAGAATCGGATTTAGAAGATGTTGAAGAAGAAAATCGTTCTGAGAGTGAAGAGTCTTCTGAAATGAGTCAGCAAGAACTGCGCAAACTGATGCGTGAGATTGAGCAGCTTATGAGGGAAACTATGGAGGAAAGCAATGAGAACGAAGAAGATGTTTTTGAAGAGTTTAGTTTTGTGAGGGATGTTGAACCAAAAGATTTGGAACTTAGAAAGAAAAAACATAGAGCAGAAGAGCTAAAAGACATCGTAAAAGCAGATATGAAATATCTTAAATTCGTTTTTGGACGATTGGAAAGTGAAAGAAATGGTATTGATAGTGGCGTATCTCTTGCAATTGGAGGGTTTGATATTCCATTTTCACCTCCTCCACCAGTTGTTACTGAAGGTGGTAATGTAGATGTATCTTTATAATTGAGCAGATATAAGACTGTTGTATAAAGCAAAAGAAAGCTTTATGCAACAGTTTTTTGATATAAATAGAGTTACTTATTTTTGCCAAAGTGTTACAAATTAAGGTTAATACAACAATAAAAATTATTTTCGTGAATGATACAATTTTTAACGTAAAATTATAGGTGTTCTTGTATTATTAGGGTTATGTAATTTTAAATTGTTCCGATAAATAAATTGAAAAGTTAATATAAATAATTTCTTTTTAGAAAATATGTGTATTTTTAATTAGAAATATTTTTTGAAAAGAAAATAAATAAAGTCAAGGATGACGATAAAAATTCTCATGTAAAAGACGATTGTTCGGTCTTACTAGGGCTTAAGTTATTAGTTACTTCTAAACGTAAATAATAGCATAAGGCTAAAAATAGAATTTTATCGTTATTTTTATTTTATGGGGAATGTTTATCTGCAAAAAATAACAAGAAAGATATAGATTTCCTATAAAGGACTTTATTCATGAATTATAATGAAAGAAGGAGGAACGAATGGTAACAGGAATAAATGCAAATACCGATATGATGACCTCGAATAAAAGTAATTCTGTTCATTCTAAACAAGGAGATTTTAAGAAAAATGTTTTGACATGTGTTGGGATGGGGACACAGAAGGTTATGCTTCGTTCAGATGCTTTGATATCTTATGCAAGTCCTAAAACAGGAGAATCTGTTAATATTTATCATGCAGACAATTATTCTAAAGAAAATCCCGTATATGTTATTAAAGGGTTGGATAGATATGGCAATGAATTTGAGAAAGAAGTCAACGCCAAAGAAATTAATCCAAATTGTTGCAGTTATAATGATATGATGATACTAAATTTAGAGACAGGCAATGCTAATGATTCATCTTATTTAAAGTCTGCTATGATGTTTGATAAGTCCGGCAGAGACAGCTATTTTGATGAAGCAGATTATACAGCAGCTATGAAAAGTTTAATGAAGGATTTTAAAACATTAGGGTGTTGGGATTCTTATATTTTTATGGATAAATGGCTTCATGATATTTGGGATTATACAAAAAAGACAGAACAGTCTCAAGATTTAAGGGTTAAAAATGGTTATTTAACGTCATGATTCTTTTGTAAATATAAAATGTGTCGATATAGTTTTAGGAAAGAAATATAGTATGGATGACAAGACGACAAGTTTGTGGTTGCGCTGACTCCCCAAACTTGTAAGAACTTTTTATTTTTTAGAAAAAAGCAGCGCAGAAATGAGGTTTAGTATGAGAGTTACAACACAGATGTTAAATATGGCAGCAATGAAGGCTGGTCTTCCAATTCACCGCAGTACTTTATTAGATTATTTAGATTCAAACAAAGGGGCAGGTTCTTTAAATGATGTCTTGCAGTCGAAAGCAAGCGCTTCATTAAATCATGCAAATAAATCAAAATATGAAAAGATAGAAAAAACAGCCGATAAGTTAAATAAACAAGCTGAATTATTTGCGGACAGCGAAAAGAATGGCATGTTTGATAAGGCAAAAGAAAGCAATGATACTTCTAAGATTTGTAAAAATGTAGAAGATTTAGTAAATAATTACAATGACCTTCTTGATAATATGCAAAAGGATTCTGGCGCATTAAATCTATTTTATTGTCAGGGATTAAAAGATATTATAGAAGAAAATAAAGAAGATTTAAAAGAAATTGGTATTTCTGTAAAAGGCGATGGACATATGGTGATTGACAAGGATAAGTTAAAGGCAGCTTCTTGTGATTCCTTAGAAAAAGTACTTGGAGGGAAGGATTCGTTTACTCAAAAATTAGCATTTGTATCATCAAGAATATCGGATAATGCTTATGCAAATATACAAAATATATCAAATAATTACACATCAAATGCCAATACAATAGAAAGTTATTTGAGTAAATTTAACTTTTATGGCTAAAAAATAGTTGTGAGGAGAGTTTATGAGCGTTTCAGAAATTTATGGTGGTACATATCAAAAATATCAAAACAAAACCACCAATAATGATAATAAAACAAATAATACAAGCAGTGAAGACGCATCACAAGATATAAAAAATTATGATGCTATATTCCATCAAAAAATGGTTGAGATGAGCGAAAAATTTAGAAATGGTGAGACTGAACAAAAGATACAGATAGGTTCTAATGCTTATACTGTAAAAGAATGGAAGAAGCTGCTTACCAGTTTTGATAAAGCGCAAGACCAAATCAGAGAAGAGATTGAGGAAGAAGTACGCATCCGAATGGAGAAAAAGCGTGCGGAGGAAATACGAAAAAAATTAGAAAATATAAGTGATTCTGAGATTGCTGCATTAGTTGGAGATGAGGGGAAGATTGAAAATTAAAATTTTCAACCTGCAAATGTTAGCAAGACCAGTTTTAAAAATCAGTCATATCATGGAGGTTAAAAATGATATATAATTTAGCGAACATTCATAAAAATAATAATACCATTTTTTCTAACTATCAAAAAAAAGAGAATTTTAATGAAACAAGTCAGCCCGTTACAGTAGAAAATATGGGGATGGTTTTTAAAGAAGCAATTGATAGTATATTTGACCCAACCACTGCTATGACAGATAAACAAAAAGAAGATTTTGTTAAAGAAATTCAAAGAAAAATTAATAAGGGCGAAAAATTGACTTATGATGAGATGCAGTATTTACGTATCAATAATCCTGTGCAGTACGCTAAGATGGTAAAGGTTCAAATGAAGCGGGAGGCGTTAGAGCGAAGGCTTGAAGCCTGTAAATCAAAGCAGGAAGCACAAGAAGTATATGTTGATGCGGTTTCAAGAATAAGTAAAGATGATTCTGCAATTAAAGAAACGTTAGCTGCTTACGATAATACAATGGAAGAATTTAAAAAAACAGACCAATATAAAAGGCTGCCACAGGAAGAAGAAAAAGAAGAAGATAAAAAAAGCCATAATAATGAATGAAATAATTGTGTGATTTAGGTAAAATTTAATATCTAAGTCACACAATTATTTTTATGAAAAAATAGTTGAAAATTTAGAAGTATTTAACAATAATTAAATAAAAAATGTAAAAGGTTGACTTTAATCTTTATAAAGGTTATATTAATCATGGGAGAAAATTTTTTTGAAAGTTTTTTCACAAAAGTAAAAAAGGAGGAGAGCTTTTTATGAAGACAAAACACTGGAAAGCTTTGGCTGCACTGGGATTATGTGCAGTAATGACTTCAAGCGTATACGTTGCATTACCTGCAATCGAACCTATGCAGACAATGGCGGCTGAAGGTGAAGAAGTGAAGGTATCTGATTTAGTTATTAAGTTTTTGGCTGTGCCAGAATATGAACCAAACAGATACACGAAGAGTAATGGAGGAAAATGGGCTCCAGAAGAACTCGAAAAAGGATTACTGATTAAAGCAGAGATGAAATTAGGGGAGGGTAATCCTGAAGGTATGATGGCTCCATTAAAATATTCATTTATGGACATCACTGCAGATGTTGATGCAGACCAAGCCACAGGAGATATTACAATTACATACAATGGTTTAACACTTAAAATGAAGGCTGGAAGCACAACAGCAACATTAAATAATGGAAAAACTGAAAAGACTCTGACAATGCAGAGTGAACTTGCACCTTATTTTAAGGCTGTTGAAAATGAACAGGACGACAAGGGAAATCAGTATTATGCTTGTTATCTTCCAGTAAAATTTACAGCAGAAGCATTAGGTGCTAATGTAATGTGGAATGATGCAATGCACAGAATGGAGATGGCATTTGCATTTTATTATTCTGATGCTGCGGTAGAACCAGTTACAAACTCAAAGTCTAATTATACGACAAAGAAGATGGAGAGTGACTCTAATAATTATAATACATTAAAAGACCGTATTACAGTATCAGATAAGGTAACAGCTGAACAGGTTACTGCCAATGTAAAGGATATGATAAGCGCAGCCGTTATGGTATGTGATCCTACTTATCAAAATGAAGATGGCGGCTGGGGCAAGACGAATAAAGATTGGGATTTATTAAATGAGACATTTCCACAATTCTGCCCACATGCTTATTCAACAATTGATAATGGTGCTACACATGGACATGTTAAGTTCTTGACACGTGTTATTCGTTTATCAAAGGAATATCCAGATTTGTTTGCTGGTTATGCAAAAGAGCTTGACACCATTGAAAAAGGTTTCTGGAAAGGTATGAAGTATGTACTTGATGCACAGACAGAAAGCGGTGGCTGGACACAGTATTGGCCATATGGCGTAGGATATTTTGGAAATATTACATTTAATGATAATGCTATGCCAGATATGATGGAAGTAGTATATGCAATGTCTTATGATAAAGGTTTAACAAGCAGTACATTTTGTGACGATTTTGCATGGGCAAGAACGGATGCAAAAAATCAGACAGAAAATGTAAAGGCTGTTGGACTTACACAAGAAAAATTCCAGACTTCATGGGATAAGAGCTTAAGATTTACATTGGATGCACAGGTTGTTGTCGATGGTGTAAAGACTGGCTGGGCGCAGCAATATGACGAAGATTTGGACAAGCCAGTTCCAACAGGCGGAAGAGCATTTGAGCTTCCATCTGTATGTACAGCAGAAAGTTCAACAGTACTTCGTGTTTTATGTAATATAGAAAATCCAACAGATGAAATCAAGACAGCTATTGAAAGTTATTATAACTGGACAAAAGAAATTGGTTTTACAGGATACAAATTATATAACATAACAGATAGAACAAGAGAACTTGGAAAAGACAGATTAGTATTACAAGATGGTACACAAACTAAGATGTATGGTCGTTTCTATGGTCTTGATATAACAGGCGAATATTATGGACTTGATATTTCTAAGAAATTAACTTCAAGCAAATTCTATGAGATATTCTCTGGAAGAGATGGAATTGCAAACTATACACAAAATCTTGGTATGCACGAGAGAAGAAGCGGCTATTCATATACCAACACAAATACAGAGAGCAATGCAAAGAAACTCTATGATGCTTGGGCAGCCGCATTGAATCAATAGGGAGGTAATATAATGAAAAGAACAATAAAAAAAGCAGTCGTTGGAATTATGGCAGCCTCTCTTATAGCAGGTGTTGCTCCGCTTGCTACTGTAAATGTACAAGCAGCAACTGTAACTAAAGGCGAGTACGATTTTTCTAACATGACTATTAGAAGAGTATGGTTTAATACAAACGACCCAGTATTTCTTATAGATAATTATCAAAGAGTATGGCTCGATAAAAATGCAAATGTTCTCGCTACGGGTGACTATAAGAAGACAACAGCCGACGGCGATTTGATGGCTCCAATGAAAGAGATGTTTGCTCAGATAGGCGGCGTATATAATGAAAGCGGAGACACCATTACGATTACAATGAATGGAACAACTTTAGGATTTACAGTTGGTTCTAAAGATGTAACAATTGATGGTAAGAAACAAGAAGGTGTTTTGTCTGATGCACAGGTGCCTGCAAAAGTTAATGTAAAAGAGCAGTTTGGTGATTTTAACACATATTTGACAGAGGATTACTTTGTAACTTATTTGCCAGTAGCTTATGTACTTAATACATTTGAGGCTGATATTTACACAGATGGCAATGTGCAAAGTTTTTATGCAGCAATTCCTATCTTTAATGATGTAAATGTTCCTTCTTATGAGACAAAGGCAGAGGGATATGGCAATCGTTATGATGCATTTATGGATGGTGCATTGACAGACAGCTATGCTATTTCACAAGCTATTGCGGATAATGTTGTAGCACTTCAAAATGAAGATGGCGGTTTTGGTGTACTTCCAGCTAATTTGGATATGGCTCAGGCAAATGTTGTAAGCAAAATTGGTACATTAAAGCAGGAATCAACATTAGAAAATGGTTCAACCGTTGCACAACTTCGTTATCTTGCACAGTTTATTACAGAGACCAATCCAGAAGATGGTAAGTATGCAGATGCATTTGCAAAAGGTATTGATTATCTTGTTAAAAACCAGAATGCAAATGGCGGTTGGAGCATGTCACCTACGGCAGCAAAAGGTTTTAATGGCAATACGGTTATTGGTAATCAAGTAACAACAGAAGTTTTAACATTATTGTCTGATATGTCTATGCTCAACAATCAAAATTATGTATTTGCAAGACGTTCTATGGATATGGCGCCAGTAGAAGCTGCTGTTGCAAAAGGAAATGATTTCCTTGTATTGACACAGGTTGAAAATGATGGTGTTAAAGCAGGTTGGGCTTCACAAGTAAAGAGTGATGGTACTGTTACAATGGGACGTACTTATGAGAGAGAGTCTGTAAATGCTGAGACAACAAAGCAAGTAGTAGAATATCTTATGACCGTTCACAATCCTTCAAGTAAAGTGATTGATGCAGTAAAGGGTGCAGTAAAGTGGTTAGAGGACGTTAAGATTGAAGGTAAGGCAACAGAGATTGTACATGATACTTCAATGAATAATGGTTTTGATATCTTTTTAGTTGATGGTGATGGTACTTGGGCAATCAATTATGTTTATGATGCTGACAGTAAGGCATACAGACCATTGTATTCTGATGTTACACCATCAAGAGCTGACCAGAAAATTGTAAATCAATGGGATATGTTCAATTATGTCTATGAAGGTAAAAAACTTGATAATGTAGATAATGTAGATATGATATATTATTCTACAAGAACAAGTGTAAAGTACTATGATGATGTTCTTGCAGCAAAATTGTTGGCTGATAGCACAACAGACCCAGAATATACAACTTATAAGATGTGGCTTGCTTATTTGGATAATGGTTTCCCAGAGGTTCCGACAGACCCAACAGACCCAGAAGTTCCAACAGACCCAGAGAATCCAACAAATCCTGACGACCCATCAGTAAAAGACCCAACAACTGGGGATTCATCAGATGGCAATGTTAATTCACCACAAACAGGTGATTATAGCAATATGTTTGTATATACAGCAATTTTAGCAGCTTCATTAGGAATGGGCGGTGTAGTATATTACACAAACAAAAAGAGAATTAAGAAAAATAATTCAGAAGAAAAATAATATAAAATCATTTTTATAGTTCGTATGTAAAGTGATAATAAAAGGGAAGGCTGTTTTATACAGCCTTCTTTTTTGGTTATATAAAGATTGTTTACATAAAAATCAATAAATTTACTATTTATTAAAAGCATAATAAACAATAGAATATAGGTATTGGTAATATTTTAAAATATAAATTATAATAATTTATATATAACAGTTCTGTTATGATTTTATTTGTAAATAGGGCAGATAATTTATACATTGAATAAGAATGGGGGATTTTTGATGAAAGAGAACAAAAAATTTATATGGAGAATATTGCCATTAGCATTGATATTTATTGTTTTTTTGTGTATATTAAATATGGTAAAAGCACAGTGTACGGAATTAAATAGTAATGTAAAATATGGTGACATTGATAAAAATGGAGAAATTAATATATCTGATGGCGTTATATTAAAAAAATATTTGGCAAATGTAGCAGGAATTACTGTTGACAAGGCTGTTGGAGATGTCAATGTAGATGGAGAAATTAATATATCTGATGCCGTTATTCTTGTGAAATTTCTTGCTGGAATGGATGTAAAACTTGGTGGGAATAGTGAGATACCAACAATACCACAAAAAGAGAATAAAAAACTGGTGGCTTATTTTTCTGCCACAGGTACAACAAAAAAATTGGCAGAGCAAATAGCACAGATATGGGATGCCGATTTATATGAAATTGTGCCTCAAAATCCGTATAGCAGTGAGGATTTGAATTATAATGACAGTAACAGCCGTGCAAATATTGAGCAAAATGATGATAATGCCAGACCAGCTATTGTTGGAAATGTGCAAAATATGCAACAATATAGTTCCATTATATTGGCATATCCAATTTGGTGGGGGCAAGCTCCTAAGATAATCCGTACTTTTTTAGAAAGCTATGACTTTTCAAATAAAACAATCCTTCCATTTTGTACATCAGGAAGCAGTCCAATTGGAAATAGTGCTAAAAATCTTGAAAAGTGTTGTAGTACTGCCACAACATGGCTTGAGGGAAAAAGGCTTTCTGCAAATATATCTGTTGAAGAATTAGAACAATGGATATATTCTTCGGGGATTCATTATACAGAGCCAGAAGAGGAAAATACAGCAGACAGTACAATAAAGCCTGAGGATACTACAAATAAGGAGGAGACTTTGAAGATTTCATTTGGACAATATGAGCTGGAGGCTATATTTGAAAAAAATAGTTCAGCAGACGCCTTTAAGGAATTATTAGAAAAGGGACCTATTACAATTAATATGAGTGATTATGGCAACTTTGAAAAGGTTGGTTCACTTGGTGCAACGCTTCCCAGAAATGATATATCAATTACAACAGAACCTGGTGATATTATTTTATATCAGGGAAATAGCATAACTATTTATTATGATACAAATACATGGAATTTTACCAGACTTGCAAGGATTAAAGATAGTGAAAATTTAAAGGAAAAACTTGGTAATGGCGCCGTTTTAGTGACCTTTTCACTGAGCGAGTAGCAAATAAAACAGTTGCTTATGTAAAAGTAAAAAATGATATAGCATTTTTAATTGGTAAAGGTGAATTAATATGAGAGAAAATTATCGTACAATTGATGTTAAACTTGCATCGGGAAAAGAAATAAAAAATGTGTCCTATGAAGATATTGACCATTATATAATGATGATTAAATATGGGGAGGAAGATTTTATTATCTTAAATTCTGAAAATGGATTTTTACAGTTTTATGGAATAGGTAATGAATATATTGCAGAAGTTTGGATATATTTTGATGATGAGGACTTTTGTTGCTATTCTCTAATTAATAGCGATAAAAAGGATAAATTAGAGCGCGTTAAATTTAGTACGCCTTATGGAGATTTTACGCCTATGGAAAGAGATATCGTTTCTCTTGAATTGATTACAGCGGCTGTAAAAGAATATTATAAAAATATAGATATGCAAGATTTTTGCAAGACAATTCCTGTTGTTGACACAACTAAAGAAATGAAAGAATTGATGGGGCGTAAAAATTAGGAGCAATAATATATTGCAATGGATAAAATCAGATAAACAAAAAATATAAAATGATATTAAAGAGCAGTAAAATGATTGTAGTTTTACTGCCTTTTTAAATATTTAAAATATTAACATATAGATATTATTTATAATATTAATATTTATAACATAATTATTTTTTAATATATAACATAATATCTTGTCTATTTTGTACGTTTTTAACTTCACAACACCCTCTAAATTTGGTAAAATATTAACAAGGTTTGTATGTCAGTAAAATAATAATAAAAACTCTTATGTTAGAGTTGAGGAAATGGAGGGAATAATATGACACATTTGGAAAAAGCGGAACAGCTTTTACAACAGCAATATCATTGTTCGCAGGCGTTGTTTGGTGCTTTTGCAGAAGATTTTGGATTTGATATAAAAACGGCATTTAAGATAAGTACGTGTTTTGGAGGAGGTATGCGTCAAGGGGGAACTTGTGGCTGCATTACAGCCTCATTATTAGTATTAGGGTTAGCTTTGGGATTTTATGATGCACAGGATAAAGAACAAGAAGTTTATGGAAATAAAAAAACAGATGAATTTATACAGCGTTTTATAAAACAGATGAATGGCAAAGTATATTGCAGAGATATTTTAGGTAAAGATATATCAAAGCCAGAAGATATGGCAGTGATTCGCAAAGAAAAATTAATATTATAGAAGTGTCCTAAAGCGATAGCGGTCAGTATTGGTATACTAGAGGATATGTTGGCAGACCATTTGAAGTATAAAGCGCAAAACAGTGTTAATTTGGAAGATATTTTAAAGGATGAAGAATTGAAAAGTGTGCTTAAGCGCACTAGTAAAATACATAATTTTAGAAGAAGTATCAATAATCTTTTATATTCTTGTTCAAAAGAAGTAGGGTTTATTCAGTTTGATATTCGTAAATTTAAAATTATTAATGATATTTATGGAGAACGATTTGGCGATGAAATTTTAGATTTTATTGTAAAAAAACTAGAAGAATGCTGTGGAAATGACAAATTATTTATCAACTTGCGCAGTGATGTATTTATGGTTGTAACAGAATATGATGATGAAGAGGAACTCGTTGAATTTATTAATAAACTTGACCGTGAAATTAGTTGTTTTAAAGATGTAAAGTTGCAGTTATCTTATGGTGTTTATACGGTTGAAGATGAAAGTATGGAATTAAGACAAATGGAAGACCGTGCTGCTATGGCAAGAAAAGCTGCTAAAAATAATATCGTAACAAATATTGTATTTTATAAAGAACAGTTTAAGGAATCGTTATATAACCGCAAATTTATTGAAGAAAGTATCCAAACGGCAATTAATGAACGGCAGTTTATGATGTATCTTCAACCGAAATATAGCATTTCTAAAAATGAAATTATAGGCGCAGAAGCATTGGTAAGATGGTGTCATCCAGAGCGCGGTATGATTTTTCCAAACCAGTTTATTCCTATTATTGAAGAAAATGGATTTATCAGAAAAGTTGATTATTACATATGGGAAGAGGCTTGTCGCTTTATAAGAAAATGCGTTGATTCAGGGATAGAAACTTGTCCAATCTCCGTTAATGTTTCAAGAATCCATCTGCAAGATAATGAATGTATTAGTGTACTAGATGATTTAATAAAAAGTTATCATATTCCTAAACGTTTATTAGAGTTGGAGATAACGGAGACGGCGGACGACCAGCAAATTAGTTTAAAGGCATTAGAATTGAAGGACGAAGGATTTAAATTGCTTATGGATGATTTTGGAAGCGGTTATTCTTCTTTAAATATTCTTCTTGAGACGCCTTTTGATGTTATAAAATTAGATAAAAAATTTATAGAAAATATGATGGTTTCCGATAAAGGAAAGTTGATATTAGAGCATATTGTCTTGATGGCAGAAAAATTAAATTTAGGACTTTTGGCAGAGGGGGTTGAGACAAAGGAACAAATAGAAGTGCTGCAAAGCATTGGCTGTGACCAAGTACAAGGGTACTATTATGCAAAGCCAATGCCTGAACGAGAATTTTTTTCTCAGTTGGAAAAACAATATTCTAAAAAAGCAGCGCTATAAATTCATTTATAGTAATGATAAATAACTAAGTATACCGTTTGGTATACCAGTGCCACGCTCAAGAAGTGATATAAGTCCCTTGAGCGTGTTTTCTGTCTCTTCTGAAGTTGAAGGGATAAATGAATTATCAAGTTTTATCGCAATGACAATTAAAACAATTTCCGCGAGTGCGTCAGGGTAATCAAAATGAATCTCGCCTCTGTCAATACCTTGTTTTATAATTTCTGCCAAATCTGGTTTTAATTCTGAGATTAAATAATTTAAATATTTTTGATGCAATAGTGCTTGGTCTTGTAAACTTGAAACTTCTGTTGTGTTATTTTGCTTTAAAAATGCAGAAGATGAATTATGACATGCCTGAAATAACATAGCCATACGCGTAAAAGGTGAAACATCAGGCTGTGAGGCAAGATGTTTTGCAATTTGCAGTGGTTTTTCATAATTTCTTTTTATAAGGGCTTCAAGTATTGCATTTTTTGATGGAAAATAATAATAAATACTTCCTTTTCCCATACCAGCATTGCTGGCAATTTCACTGACAGATATTGTTTGTATATTTTTTTGTTCAAGCAATTGCTGTAAAGAGTTTAGTATTTTTTCATATTTTTTTGAATCGGGCATAAGTTTTAGTTACCTTTCCTGATAGTAAAAATCTTATTTATATTATAGCATTTTACTCTCTGATTGAGTAAATGTAAATATGTTAAATTATTGTAACAGTCTAGTTACGTCTTTTGCAAATAAATTATAAATTTTATAAAATAATGATTGACTATCAGTCGAAATATATGTTATGTTAGTTAAGAATTAAATCGACTGTTGGTCGAAAAATAGGAGGCGCATTATGACATATGCAGAGTATTTTACAAGTTTCAAGGGAAGATTTATGGGGGCAGATGTAAGCGACATACAGGAACATTTAGCATTCCAGTTTAATATTGAGGATGATGAAGCTGGAGGGATTTTTTATGTGGAAGTTAAGGATGGCACGCTTCATGTAGAGCCATATGAGTATTATGATAGAGACGCTATGTTTATCTGTACTCCAGAAGTGTTGGATAAAATAGCAGATGGAGAGCTTGACCCAGTAGAAGCTTTTACGCAAAAGAAACTTAGAGTAGAAGGCAATATTGAAAAGGCGCTGAAGTTTAAAGAAATCATTGAGATGAAAAAGGGTTATGCAAATAATAAAACGGTTGTACAAAAGGTGACAGACAAGGTTGTAGGAGCAGTAGCAAAGAAGATGTCAAAGAAAGATGACAAATAATGCTTTGTTAGATTGGAGAAAAAACTGTGAAAGTATTAAAAAAGATAGCAAAAGCCGCAGGTGTTCTGGCAATAGCGGGAGTTGGCGAGACCGTTTACTTTTATAATAGAACAATGAAGAGAAATAATGCAAAGACAGACCGCACAATGAAGATGTCTGGGACAGATTGGTCACAGTATATGCCGCTTATGAAAGAGCGAGGCGAGTTTGTTATGGCACAGCCACATCAAGATGTTTATCAAACTTCTTTTGATAATTTAAAATTACATGCTACATATTTTCCTTCCATTAAAAGTGACAATACGATTAAAAAAGTAGTGATATGTTTTCATGGCTATACAGGTGAGGGACTTAGTAATCATATAGCAATATCACAATATTTTCTAAATAATGGATATGGAGTTTTATTGCCAGATGCCAGAGCGCATGGAAGCAGCGAGGGCGAATATATTGGCTTTGGATGTTTAGATAGAAAAGATGCTATGGTTTGGATAGATTGGGTAATTAAAGAGTGTGGAGAAGATGTACAAATTATGCTTCATGGCACGTCGATGGGCGGTGCAACTGTCCTAATGACAAGCGGATTAGAGCTTCCAAGCCAAGTAAAGGGAATTGTATCCGATTGTGGATTTACGTCACCAAAAGAAGTATTTACGCATGTGTTGAATGATATGTATCATCTTCCAGCATTTCCAGCAATTCAAGGAGCAGATATTTTAAATAAAAGATTAGCTGGATATGGAATGGATGAGTGTAATGCAAAAAATGAGGTGAAAAAGGCAAAAGTACCTATCTTATTTATACATGGTTCAAACGATACATTTGTACCATGCAAAATGTGCCATGAGATATATGATAATTGTCAGTCTCCTAAAAAGAAGTTAATTATAGATGGTGCTGCTCATGCAGAAAGTTATTATAAAGATATGGATTTATATGAAAATGCACTGACAGAGTTTGCACAAGAAATATTTGAAGTAAAATCATGAGATAAGTAAGCAGACTTATTTTATTTATGAAAGGATAGATAATGAAAACAAGAAAAGGATATAAAACATACCCATTAACAGTAGCTCAAAAATTTCATAATTTTTATTCGCAATATTGTCCTGGCAAAGAAATATTGACTATTGGAACCAGTTTGACAATAGAGTTTGAGTTGGATATTGAAGAATTGCGCAGGGCAGTGTATAAGGCGTATGATAGATGTGAGTCTATGCGTGCGCGTATGGCATATGATAAAAAAGAAAAAGAATGGTATCAGTATATTGTTCCAAAGGAAGAACGTCCGATAGAATATGTTGATTTTTCAGGTCAGACAATGGAAGAAGCAGAAGCCACAATGACAAAATGGACAAGAGTTGCTTTTGATAAAGAAGATGAACCGATGAACAAAGTTGTTATTGTTAAGACTCCTGATGGATTTCAAGGGTTATATGTGGCAGGCGACCATCGTTTTTTGGATGCACAGTCACTGATATTGTTTCTTAAAGATGTTATTGAGTTGTATTGTAATGCAAAGTTTGAAGGTGTTGCATATCCAGCAGAAATGCGTTCTTATATTGAACAGATAGAAAAAGACTTAGCGTATGAGGCAGGCAGTAAAGCGCAGGAGCGAGATAGAGCTTATTTTTATAAGTTGATAGAAGAGTCTGAGCCAATTTATAATGGAATTAATGGACCAAAAAAGCTTGAAGAAATAAGGGAAGCTACCAATAATCCAAATCTTCGAGCAGCGCCAACAGGGTCAGACAGCATGGTTGCCGCTATTGATATTTTTCATTTGGAAGAGGAACCTACAAAAAGATTGATGGCATTTTGTGAAAATAATCATGTATCGCTGCAATGCTTATTAATTATGGGTATTCGTACATATCTTCAAAAAATAAACAATAATGATGATGTTAGTTTGCAAGTGGCGTATGCAAGAAGAGCAACTTTATTAGAAAAAAAGTCAGGCGGAACACGTATTCATTGTTTTCCTTTTAGAACGGTTATATCGGAAGAAAAAAGTTTTATGGAAGGCATCCATGAAATAAGAGATAGACAAAATGAGACGTTTCGATATGTAAACTTTAATCCAGCAGAGTATTTGGGATATAGAAAACAATACTATAATACACCTGTTGGTTTAGGTTATGAAACCATTTCTCTTACATATCAGCCAGCAACTTTAAAAGAAAAGGGATTAACGGATATTGGCGATATTCGATATAAGACAAAGAGATATTGCAATGGTTATTATTCTGATGGATTATATCTTACAGTTGTACACAGACCAGAGGATAATGGTCTTGACTTTAGCTTTGAACATCAGACAAAGGCATATACCAGAGAAGAATTAGAATATTTTTATTATTATATTTGTAAAATTATGTTTAAAGGTATAGAAAGACCGACGTTAAAGATAGGGGATATTATAAAATTAACATAATATTTATTGTATATTATCAATTAAGTAGAAGGAGAAAAGAATGTTAGAAAAATTGACAGAAATAATATTGAGATATGTTGAAGTAAAAAAAGAGGATATCAAACCAGAGTCAAGATTTATGGAAGATTTAGGATTTACTTCTTACGATTTTATGAGTATGCTTGGTGAGGTTGAAGATGAATTAAATGTTGAAGTAAATCAGGAAGAGGCAGCAAATATCCGCACAGTACAAGAGGCAGTTGATTATTTAGAAAAAATTTCATAATCAAACATGTATTATTGAAGAGAAGAATAATTGTAAAATGTGATGTCTTGTTTTGTATCTGTGGCGCTGTTTGATACAAAATAATTTGGGTTGAAAGCAGCGCAGAAATGAGGATTAAATGAATATTGTTAGCAGTACAATTCGTGATTTATTGATGGTGGCAGAAAAAGAATATAATGTACAAGATGCCTTTCGATTTAAGACAAAGCAAGTAGGAGCAGACGGTAAAGCGGAGACTGTAATCGAATCAAAAAGCTATACACAGTTAAAAAAGGATTCCGAATGTTTTTCAAAAGCGTTGGCTTCTTTGGGGGAACAAGGCAAACATATTGCACTTATTGGAAGTACATCTTACACATGGGTTGCTTCTTATTTTGGTATTGTAAATTGTGGAAGTGTTGCTGTTCCATTAGATGCGCAGTTATCGGCGGAAGAACTTTGTGAACTGTTGAATCGAGCAGATGTGACAACATTAGTATATGATGAAAATAAATCCAATGTTGCAGATATGGCAGGCAGTAAATGTCCACAGATAAAACATTTTATTGCTTTAAGTAAAAATAGTACTGTATCAAATACATTGTATTTTGAAGAATTGATTGAGCAGCAAGAACCAGGATTTGAATGTGAAATCGTGCCAGAACAGCTTGCAACCATTATGTTTACATCGGGTACAACAGGAAAGAGCAAAGGTGTTATGCTCACTCATCAAAATATGGCTGAAAATGCTACTTGTCTTGATATGAAATTTGAGCCAAAGACAGTACTTTTAACTGTATTGCCAATTCATCATGCGTACTGTCTTAGCATGGATATTTTAAAAGGACTTTATACGGGCGCTGTGATTTGTATTAATGATTCCTTGATGCGTGTTGCTCAAAATATCAAGTTGTTTAAACCAAATATGATATTGATGGTACCTCTTATGATAGAGTCTATGGCAAAAAAGTTAGAAGATGCGGCGGCTTTGCCAGCTCAGATTGTAAAGGAAAATGTATTTGGAAGTCAGTTTCAGACAATATGCAGCGGCGGGGCATACTTAAATCCAGCATATATTGAATTGTTTAAAAAGTATGATATTAATATATTACAAGGTTATGGTATGACCGAATGTTCACCTGTTATTAGTACCAATCTTTTGTGGGATAACAAAGTAGGCTCCGTAGGAAAGCTTATGCCAAATTGTGAGGCAAAGACCGTTGACGAAGAGTTGTGGATAAAAGGTTCAAGCGTTATGCAAGGATACTATAAAATGCCACAGGAAACAGCGGATACGTTGGAAGATGGCTGGTTAAAGACTGGTGACTTGGGTTATGTAGATGAAGATAGTTTTATTTTTCTTACAGGAAGAAAGAAAAATCTTATTATCACTCCAAATGGTGAAAATGTTTCTCCAGAAGAGATTGAAAATAAAATTGGAGACAACAGACTTGTACAAGAAATATTGGTAAGAGATAGCGAGGGTGTTATAGAAGCTGAAATTTATCCAGATTATGAGTATGCAGAGAAAAAAGGCATTACAGATATTTTGGCAGAGTTGCAAAAAATTGTCGATGAGTATAACAGCAGCGCACCATTATATAAGAGGGTGTTTAAATTAAAGTTGAGAGAGGTTGAATTTGAAAAGAATACAACAAAGAAAATAAAGAGATTTTAACCTCATCAAGGAAGTCCCCCCCCACTTCAATGCTGCAAGGGTATAAGTGGGGGATTTCTTTGTTTGAGTGAAAGTACAAACGCTCACTCAAAAGCTTTGATAAAAGCTTAATGGTTTAAGCAAACTAAGTAGCGCAGTGGATTGCGAATATTTATTTTGACTAAATTGGTTAAGCGATAATTTTAAATTTGGTTTATTTTTCATTTATCAAATATCAAAGGAGTTATCATAATAGTTAAAATAGAATCGTTACATAAAATCAGAGTATATAGAAAAAAGTCTATATACTCTCTTTTTTTGTTTTTTTATATAGAAAGCAAACTTTATAAAAAAGAATGGAGATTTTATGATATAATAACCATAGCAGAGCTGTGGTATAATAATCTTGGCAAAAGGTAAGTTATAAAAGTTTGTTTTGCAAACTTGTGGTATTTTACTATATAAAAAATAATAATATAATAATCATAACAAAGCGGCAGTATGAAATGATGATTATATAGTTATAGTAAAATTATAATTAAAAAAGAAAGGAATGATAAAAATATGGAAAAATCAATTTATAGACTGATTAAAGAAGCTCTTAATGAAGATGGAATGTTATCGGCTGATTTTTCTTTGCCAAAAGAAGATGATGGCAGTAAAATTCGTTTTGCAGATGGCGCAATGGATGGAATTATGATGTTTCACAGCAAGATTTCAAGTGATACTGAAAGTGAAGGATATAAACAAATTATAGATGCTATTGAGTTGGCAAATAAAGGACAAGGTGCAAATGCCAAAGCAATAATTCACGAATTTGCAGTAAAAGGACATATGCTTCCTCATATTGATGATGTGCAAAATTATATTGTGGAGCATAAAGACCAGTTGAATGCAAAAGATATTTATAATTTTGCAATGGATTTAGTGCTTTTTGGAACAAAATCAGAGGCAGTAAAAGTTGGTATGTCTATTATGGAATTGTTTAATACCAATAATAATGAAGAATTTAAACAAGTAATTCGCAATTTTGCATTAAATGATGAGTTTACTTTATATTCAGGTTATTTGATGCGTGGCTGGGATAATGATAATAAGGAAATTTTTGAAGCGGTAAAGAAAGTAAAAGGGTGGGGAAGAGTTTTTCTTGTCAATTCTTTTCTTGAGCCTGAAAATGAGGAGATAAAAAACTGGATTCTTTTAAATGGAGTGGATAATGAGGTTCTTCCAAACTATTCTGCTATTGATTGTTATACACATATAAATCTATTAGAACGATTGGAAGAACCCATGACAATTGAAGAGTATCGAGGAGCTGCAAGTATTATCAGTGCGCTTCTTGATGATGAACCAGAGCCAGGTATTTCAGCAATAAAAGATGCAAATAAATTGTTAGAAACTTTTATGAAAAAGACAATACAGCGTGAAGAACTTGAAGCAGGAGATTATTCTTTAATTTATAGAATAATGACATATGCGAAAGAACAATCAGAAGATTTTTCTAATATTTATAATCAAGCAAAGAATATTTTATATAGTGATACGGTTTTAAAGACTATTAAAGAAGCATTGAATAAAGGAAATGCAGTTGAATTTGAACTTGCAAGAGATTTGGGAATGGACTATAAAGAGCAGGCATATGATTCACTGCTTAAAGATTTTAAAACAAACTTTCAATTGGCAAGCTTGTTAATGCAAGATAATTATA
This sequence comes from uncultured Eubacterium sp., assembly GCA_947088865.1. Classification (GTDB taxonomy): domain Bacteria; phylum Bacillota; class Clostridia; order Lachnospirales; family Lachnospiraceae; genus Lachnospira. Next base: position 89,348 of record CAMUHY010000009.1, read on the forward strand.
GAGTAGATGATATGATTCAGTTAATCAGTGAAAAATTGGAAGTGGATAAGTTATGTACAGGAAGCAAAGATGAGATTGGAGTTGGTGAAGAATTTTCTGATTATAGGATACTTTCATATCTTCTGCAATTTCTTAGTACATATCCGGGAAAAGGCATAGAATTAATAAAATCAGCATTGCGTATGCCTGTGATAAATTGTAGATTTACAGCGTTGAGAGTGATTGAACAATGGGTAGAAGCAGAACAAAAGCCGTTGAAGACATCATTTCCTGAACTTTATCAATATTTGTGTGATATTTTACCAGAAGAGGTAAGAGAAGATGCACAAAAGAAGATGAATGAGTTAATAGAAGGAATAATTGACAAGCCGCAAGGAATTACAATACAAAGAAAAGACGAGTAAGTTTTGATTCTTGTAATAAAGAATATTTTTTCCACATAAAATGATGTAAGTATTTTTATAATAATAGAAAATTTGTAAGATATTTTTTATTGTTTACATAGTTTAGAGGGGTTTATGCTTAATTATTTATGGGGATTTATGATTGTGATAGGTGTTATATATGGTATGTTTACTGGCAATATACAGGCAGTGGCAGACGGCGCTATTGAATCAGCAAAAGATGCAGTAGCGCTGTGTATTACTATGTTGGGAGTGATGTCTCTATGGACTGGGCTTATGCAGGTTGCTGATAAGTCCGGTTTGATAGCGTCTTGCACAAAAAAACTAGCGCCATTTATGAAATGGATGTTTCCAAATGTACCTCCAGAAGATGAAGCAATGAAACATATGACAACGAATGTTATATCTAATATATTAGGTCTTGGATGGGCTGCAACACCCGCAGGATTACGGTCAATGCGCAGTCTTAGCCATCTAAATAAAGGCTCTGATACAGCCTCCAATGAAATGTGTACATTTTTAGTATTAAATGTATCTTCTTTACAGTTAATTCCAATGAATATGATAGCTTACAGAAGTCAATACGGAAGCGCTAACCCCACAGCAATATTGGTTCCAGCGATTATAGCTACATCGATTAGTACATTGGTAGGCATTATTTTTGCAAAAATAATGAGCAAGGTTTATCCGTGAGCAGTGATGGAGGGCATTTATGGGGATTGTATCAGTTTTAGTTATCGCTTCAGCATATATTATTCCAATTGTTATTTTAATTGTTGTCATTCATGGCATGTATAAAAAAGTAGATATTTATGATGAATTTGTTATTGGTGCTGAAGATGGAATGAAAACAGTAGCATCCATTGTGCCAACGTTAATAGGATTAATGATGGCGGTTGGAATACTGAGAGCGTCTGGATTTTTGGATATGTTAGCAAATATGCTGGGAGATTATACAGATAAAATAGGTCTTCCGGCGCCGCTGCTGCCATTGCTTTTAGTGCGGCTATTCAGCTCATCAGCGGCTACTGGTTTGACACTTGACTTATTTGAAGAGTTTGGAACAGATTCTTATATTGGATTGATTGCTTCTATAACAACCTCTGCAACAGAAACCGTGTTTTTTACAATCTCGGTTTATGCTATTGCAGCAAAGGTGACAAAGACCAAATGGACGCTGGCAGGTTCGCTTATGGCAACATTGGCGGGAATTGTGGCAAGTGTTGTAATTGCAGCAATTATGAGTATGTAAAAATTAGTATTATTTATTTGACTTCAAAAAATCAATGTGATATTATAATGATATCAAATTAATTTATTTTTGGAGGTATGGACAAATGGAAGAAAAAATACTTAAGAATAAGAAACATGGAATGAGAGTATTGCTTATCTGTCTGTTAGTGGAGATTTTAAGTATTACAGGCATTGTTTTTGGAGCAATAATGACTGGAGAAGTGACAGGAGGCGGTTTTTTACTGGGATTGTCTATCTTTGTTACATGTGTGGCATGGTTTCCATTGGTAGGTTTAAGAATATTAAAGCCACAGGAAGCATTAGTTTTAACATTGTTTGGCAATTATATTGGTACGATTCGTGAACCAGGATTTTATTTTGTCAATCCATTTTGTACGAGTGTCAATCCTGCTGCCAACACAAAACTTGCACAGAGCGGTGATTTGGAATCTAATATAAATGGAATTGGAATTAAAAATGCTTCTGAAATGACAATAACTATTGGAAATAATAAAATATCGCTTAAAAATATGACTTTAAACAATGGCAGACAAAAAATTAATGATTGTCTTGGCAATCCAGTAGAAATTGGAATTGCTGTTATATGGAAAGTTACAGATACAGCAAAAGCCGTATTTAATGTTGATAATTACAAAGAATATTTATCACTGCAATGTGACAGCGCCCTTAGAAATATCGTAAGAATCTATCCATATGACGTGGCATCCAATGTTGATACAACAGGTGATGGATTGGCGGATGAGGGCAGTTTGCGTGGTTCAAGCGAGACGGTTGCATCACGTATTCGAGATGAGATACAAAGCAAAGTTTCAGATGCGGGACTTGAGATAGTGGAGGCACGCATCACTTATCTTGCATATGCTCCAGAGATTGCTTCTGTCATGTTGCAAAGACAGCAAGCGTCTGCTATTATAGATGCGAGAAAAATGATTGTTGATGGAGCGGTTGGAATGGTTGAGATGGCGTTAGAGCGTTTAAATGAGAAACAAGTGGTGGAATTGGACGAAGAACGAAAAGCGGCGATGGTTTCAAATTTACTTGTTGTTTTGTGTGGCAATCGAGATGCCCAGCCAGTCGTTAATTCAGGAAGTTTATACTGATGGCAGCAAAAAAACAAGTGCCGCTTAGATTATCAGAAAGCCTATATAATGCGTTGGCACAATGGGCTGAAGATGATTTTCGTTCAGTTAATGGACAGATAGAATACTTGCTTACAGAATGTGTCAAACAGCGCAAAAAAGATGGCAAATATGTGTCCAAACAGATTGATGTTCCTCCTGAACTTGATATTCATTAACAGTATATTAAAGGTGAAAGGAAATCAATATAATGATGAAAACTAATGAAAATAGTGCATCAAAACATCTTTCTTTTGAGGTATTTCCTCCAAAAAAAGAAGGAGATTTTGAAGGTGCATACAAGATTGTAAGTGATTTGGCAAAATTAGAGCCAGAATTTATCAGTGTAACATATGGGGCAGGGGGAAGCATGTCTAAAAAAACAATTGATATTGCTTCTTATATACAAAATGAATTGAATGTACAAGCTATTGCACATATGACTTGTGTGGGAAGCACAAAAGAAGATATTGATAAGCTTTGCAGTGAACTTGAAACACATAACATATATAATGTACTTGCACTGCGTGGTGATAGACCAAAAGATATGAGTGATGAACAGTATAATAATCGTGAATTTATTTATGCAACAGACCTTATTGCACGATTAAAAGAAAAAACAGGACTTAAATTGTTAGGGGCATGTTATCCAGAAAAGCATTTTGAGGCAGCAAGCATAGAAGAAGATATTGCTCATATGAAAGAAAAACAGGATATGGGAGTAGAGGCTTTTATTACACAACTGTTTTTTGATAATAAGATATTTTATCAATTTAGAGAATATACAGACAAAATAGGAATTACCGTTCCCATTCATGCGGGCATTATGCCAGTTACCAGTGCTAAACAAATCAATACATCCATTTCGTTGTCTGGTTCATCGGTGCCTAAAAAGCTGACGGATATTATAGCAAAATATGGAAGTTCACCAGAGGATATGTATAAGGCAGGAATTGATTATGCAATAGGACAAATTATTGATTTGCAAAAAAATGGTGTTGATGGAGTGCATATCTATACGATGAATAAGCCAGATATTGCAAGACAGATTGTGGAAGCTTGCTAAGAATAATGGAGAACGATTATGTTAGAGCGATATATTGGGCGACCAAATGATGAAACAGGTCGCATGGATAAAGAGATTCATGTATATAATATGTTAGATAAGCTTGGTGTTCTATATGAAAGAATAGACCATAAGCCAGCTATGACAATGGAAGTATGCAAAGATATAGAAGAATCGCTAGAGGCTGAAATATGTAAAAATTTATTTTTATGCAACAGACAAGGTACAAAGTTTTATTTGCTTATGATGGCTAAAGATAAAAAATTTAAGACAAAAGAGCTTTCTTCTCAAATTCATTCAGCAAGATTATCCTTTGCAAGTGATGAAGATATGATGAAATATCTGAATATTACGCCTGGTTCAGTGAGCGTAATGGGGCTGTTAAATGATGTAAATCATGATGTTTGCCTTCTTTTAGATGAAGATATCCTAAAAGGGGAATATATTGGGTGTCATCCATGTATCAATACTTCAAGTATACGATTAAAGACAAAGGATTTGCTTGATAAAATACTTCCATATTTAGGATATGCTCCAACGTTGGTTACATTGCTTGGAGAGTAAAGCAGGCGTTTAATGTTCCATAAAACCAGACATCATACAGCCTCCTGCGGCACCACAAGATAATACTTCATTGATATTGTTAAATGAGATGCCCCCAATGGCATATACAGGCATATGGACAGTTTGAACAACCTCTTTAAGAAACGGTAATCCTTTTCCTGCAAGACCAGGCTTACAGTTTGTTTTATATATATTCCCAGCAAATATATAATGACAGCCAAATTGTTTGGCAAGAAGGGCTTGTTCAATAGAATGAACAGAAGTTCCCAGCATAGTAATTGAAGATAGCATATTGTCAGATGGAAGAATAGTTGACAATATAGAAATTGGCAAGTGAATATAAGGATGTTCAAGGACATGCGCTGCTTCTGTATAGTTGTGCAGAATAAGCGTTGTGTCCTCTTTTTTGCATATTTGCAGAACATTTTTTGCTAATGCAATATATTCTTCTAAGGACAAGTCCTTTTCTCTTAGCACAATGGCTTTTGGGTGAAGCTGTGCGATATGTTTAATCTGCTGTAAATAATCTTCTTTTTTACATAAATGACGATTGGTTATAGCAATAAAATGATTATAATTCATAAAAATTCCTCATTTCTGCGCTGCTTTTTGCGCATAAGCAACTTTGTGTCAAGCAACGCACAGACACAAATTGTGGTGTGAAAAATTTATTTTTCACACTAATCCTCCATTCCGAAGCGTAGCATAGGAATTGTGCAATAGAAAAAACTGTTAAAATAATTGTAAAGTCAATTTCTATTACTGCATCAAGCCTTATTTATGATATTTAGTATAAATAGGCAGTAAATTGGTTTGTAGATAATAGTATAATACATTTTTGGTAATTATTGAATGAAAAAATAAATTGTGCTAAAATACTCACAGTTTTGTCAAAGTCTAAATGGCTTATGCTAAAGTGATAATAATGCTATTTGTAAATTTTTGCTAAAAGACATTTGAGAATAGGAGGAACATATGAAAAGGACAACGATTTGTTACATAGAAAAAGATAATCAATATCTTATGCTTTACCGAAATAAGAAAAAGGAAGATTATAATAAAGAAAAATGGATTGGTGTGGGAGGAAAAATTGAGCCAGAAGAAACGCCAGAACAATGTATTCTTAGAGAAGTTAAGGAAGAAACTGGATTGACGCTTACAGCATATCAGTATAGGGGGATTATCCGTTTTACATTTGATTTGTGGGAAGATGAGGAGATGTATTTATATACAGCAACGGAATTTGAGGGTGAATTAAATAAGGAATGTAATGAAGGTGAACTTGCATGGTTTCCAATAAGTGAAGTGATGAATTTAAATACATGGGAAGGTGATAGAATCTTTTTGCAAAAATTGATTGATGGAGAAATGAATATTGATTTGACACTGCATTATAAAGGGGATAACATCTTTTTGCAAAAGTTGATTGATGTAAAGTGATATTTTTATTGCTTAAAAAGCAGTATAAAAATACAAAAGTTGATATATATTTATAATATTTTTTAATTTTTATATAAATTAAAATTGTACAGTTATCAAAGGTTTATTAGTATGGAAATGAGGATTAAAATGTTATTTAGCGGAAGAGATTTAAGAAAGTTAATTATACCTTTAATATTTGAACAGTTATTAGCAGTCAGTGTTGGATTAGTTGATGTGCTTATGGTGTCGCAGTCTGGAGAAGCGGCAATTTCCGGCGTTGCGCTTGTCGATAATATTAATCGGTTAATTATTCAAGTTATGGCGGCGCTTTCTACGGGTGGTGCGGTGGTTTGCAGCCAGTTTATAGGAAAAGGCAAAAAAGAGGATTCAAGAAAAGCAGGCGCACAATTAGAGACCGTGTTATTTATCTTTTCCGTGATTATGACATTGCTTTCAGTCACTTGCACAAGACCTCTTTTAGGTGTTATTTTTGGAAAAGTTGAAGAGAGCGTTATGGAATGTGCCGTTCTTTACTTTGTAGTGACATCTATATCGTATCCATTTCTTGGCGCTTACAATGCAGGCGCTGCTATTTTTAGAAGTGTTGGCAACAGTAAGATAAGTATGGAAATTAGTATTTTAATGAATCTTATCAATGTTGGTGCAAATGCTTTATTTGTGTTTGTATTTCAATGGGGTGTATTTGGGGTGGCTTTTGCAACATTACTCTCAAGGATAACGGCAGGTGTTGTGATGACTGCATTTGTATTAAGCCGTAAAAATTCTGTGAAAATAGAAAATATTTCAGAATTGAAACCAATAGGAAGTATTATAAAGAAAATTTTGACTATCGGTATACCAAGCGGCATTGAAAATGGTATGTTTCAGATTGGTAAACTTTCCGTTACAAGTATGGTTTCTACGTTTGGAACAGCATCGATAGCCGCTAATTCAGTAGGATATACGATCATTGATTTTGCCAATATTCCAGGAAGCGCTATGGGATTGGCATTAATTACAGTTGTTGGACGATGTATAGGCGCTGGTGATAAAGAACAGGCAAAAATGTATACGAAAAAGGTAATTAAATTTGCTTATATTGGAGATTGGGTATGTAATATTGTACTATTTTTGGGAGCGGGATTTTTTGCAAATTGGTTTAATTTGTCACCGGAAGCCCATAAAATAGCAGTGGATGTTCTCCGTGCTTTCAGTATAACATCTTTATTTATATGGCCATTATCATTTACTTTGTCAAATTCGCTTCGTGCGGCAGGAGATGTCAATTTTACAATGACAGTAAGCATTGCTTCTATGTGGATATTCCGTGTTGGAAGTAGTTATCTGTTTGGCGTTGTGTTCGGAATGGGCGTGCTTGGCGTCTGGATAGGTATGTTTATAGACTGGGCGGCAAGGTCTGTTATGTTTGTATGGCGATTTGCAAGTGGACGATGGTTAAATAAAAAATCGCTGGCGTAAAAAAGCTATAAAAAATCAGTTGCAGTGTGGAGGTTAATTATGATAAAAAAAGAAATCAATGAAATAAAATCTCTTTTTAATATTGAGGATTGTGGAATATGCAAAATAGCTTGTTGTTATGTAAATGGTGAAAAAGAAAAAGTAACAAAATTTACAGAAACTTTTTTGAATTTGCCAGAAGAAGAACAACATAAGTATTTTGATATTTTTAGAAAAACACTTTCTGGAACACAGGGAAAAAATTTGCTGGATATGAAATTTAATTTGTCAGCATATGGAGAAGGCGGCGCGCAAGCGATGCTTATGGAACTTAAAAATACTGGTTTAGAAGATGAAAAGCTCCTTGATTTGTTTTATGATAAAATTATTAAGTCCTATAATTATCCGGGTAACTATATTATTATTTTAATTAATCAAACATATGATATACCTGGAAAGACAACCGACGGCATTGCTATGGAAGATGCTTCGGATGAAATTTATAATTATATATTATGCAGTATATGTCATGTTACATTGTCAAAACCAGGACTTGGCTATAATGAAGAAGAAAATACATTCCACAATCAAAGACAGTTTCATATGATTGATTTGCCAGATATTGGATTTTTGTTTCCAGCGTTTAATGATAGAAGCGAAGATAGAGATATTGTTCTTTATTATACAAAGGACATTAATAATTTTCAGACAGAGTTTATATCATACATATTAGACAGTCAAATTCCACTTCCAGCAGGAAGTCAGAAAGAGACATTTCAAACGTTAGTAACAGAAACGCTTGGCGAGGAGTGTGATTATAAGACTATAAAAAATATACATGAAAATTTAAATGAGATGATACAGCAACAAAAAGATGAGCCAGAACCGGCTGTATTAGATAGAAATTCAGCAAGGCAGCTATTAGAAAAAAGCGGTGTAAAGGAAGAAAAACTGGAACATTTTGAAGAACAGTTTGATAATGCGGCGGGCGAGAGCGGTAAGCTTTTGGCAACAAATGTTGCAGAGATAAGAAAATTTGAAGTGAAAACGCCAGATATTGTAGTAAAAATTAATCCATCAAAGACAGACCTTGTAAAAACAATGGTTATTGAAGATAAACAATGTCTTGTTATTGAGATAGACGAGCGGTTAGAGGTAAATGGAATTTCAGTAAATCCATATACAGGTGAGGTTATAGAGCATGAATAAAGTCCAAGACAGTATTATGAAAAAGTTTAGAAAAGCAATATGGAGACCTTTTATACATGCTGTTAAGGATTATAAACTGCTTGAAGAACATGACCATATATGTGTCTGTATCTCTGGAGGCAAAGATTCGATGCTTTTGGCAAAGCTTATGCAGATGCTTCACCGATTTAGTGACTTTCCATTTGAAGTAACATATCTGGTTATGGACCCGGGATATAATCCATTAAACAGAGAAAAAATTGAGGAAAATGCAAAATTACTGGAGATACCTATCACTATTTTTGAGACACAAATTTTTGATATCACATTTCAAACAGAAAAATCACCATGCTATCTGTGTGCCAGAATGAGACGAGGGAATTTGTATGCGAAAGCAAAGGAGCTTGGGTGTAATAAGATAGCACTGGGTCATCATTTTAGTGATGTGATTGAGACAACTCTTATGGGTATGTTGTATGGGGCGCAATTGCAGGCAATGCTACCCAAACTGCACAGTCAAAATTTTGAGGGAATGGAACTTATCAGACCATTGTATAGAATACATGAAGATGATATTATTGCATGGCGCGATTATAACCATCTTACATTTATTCAGTGTGCTTGTCGATTTACAGAAAGTATGACGGTTGGCACGCATGGAGACAGTAATTCTAAACGTATGGAAACAAAAGAAATTATTAAGGGCATGAAAAAAATAAATCCAAATGTTGAAATGAATATTTTTAATAGTTTACATAATGTAAATTTGGATACGTTTTTAGAATATAAGTCCAATGGGGAAAGACATTCTTTTTTGGAAAATTGGAATATGTAACAAATTGGAGAATATATATAAAGTATATAAGAAATAATCTATCTCCATTTGAAATCCTTATAATATGTTGTTTATAAACAAACTATTGTAAGGGAGAGTAGCCAGAAGGATTTTCCTTTTGGCTATTTTTAATCTTATCAGGGAAATGTCTCAATTTAACGCCACAGAGGCATAAGTGAAAACATGCTTGCACTATATTTGCCTTGCTTTTGCTAAACCAAGTGTGGCATAATTATAAGTAGTAGTAAACGTATGAGTAAATATATAAGGGGGATTTTATATGGAAACAAAGGAGGACAAGATAAACCATAGTTTAGTTGTAGGATGGCTCGTGATAGTTACTGTTTTATTAATATCTTATTTGGGTGAGGTTATTAAAGGAGAACGAACAATTACATATCTTTTTATTTTTATGATAGTAACAGTTATTCCAGCAGTGACTGCTTATATCTTATATTTAAAAAATCATTCTATGAATGGATTAAGATATTATATTGTGACAGGATATTTTTTGATGTATCTGTTTTGTATGATTACAGGAAGCACCAATATGGTATTTTCTTATATCCTTCCAATGTTGTCTTTTTTGGTTTTGTATCATCAGCCTAAGTTAATATTATATACAGGAATTGCATCTGTTTTAATTAATATTGTATCGATTGCTATTAAGATTGTTAATGGAGAGATGACAATATCCAACAGTAAAGATGCTGAAATTCAGATAGCTTTATTATCTCTTTGTTTTGTGGGGTCTTATGTAGCAACAAAATTGTATGATAATATTACAAAGGAAAACTTAGAGTATACACAGATGCTCAATGAAAAAAATAATGAAATTCAAAAAATGACATTTCAAGCTATTGAGACGATTGCAAATACAATTGATGCAAAGGATACTTATACACAAGGACATTCATACCGAGTGGCAGAATATTCTGCTGCCATAGCAAAATCGCTGGGGCTTAGTGAAGAACGAGTCAATAATATACATTTTATTGCACTGCTTCATGATATTGGCAAGATTGGCGTTCCAGATTCGGTTTTAAATAAACCTGGAAGACTCACAAATGAAGAGTATATGCTGATGAAGCAGCATACGGTTATAGGCGGGGAAATATTAAAGGATATTAAGGTTTTGCCAGATTTGGATATAGGGGCAAAATATCACCATGAACGATATGATGGAAAAGGATATCCAGATGGACTTTTAGGAAATAAAATTCCATATGTAGCAAGAATTATAGCCGTTGCCGATGCGTATGATGCCATGACCACCAATAGAGTATATAGAAAACATTTAAGCAAAGAGATTGTTTTAAATGAGTTGGAACATGGAAAAGGAACACAGTTTGACCCAGAAATTTGCAATGCTATGATTGAGCTTATAAAAAATAATAAACTTGATGATGTACAAGCACATGAGGATGAAAATAATATTGATGATGCGATACTTATTCTTAGCCGTGTTATGGAAAAGAATGAAGAAATTTCAGCAAAACGAGCCGATTTAGACGAATTGACAGGTATTTACAGCCGTAATTGCGGCGAGCGTATGTTAAAAGAATTGGTTAGTAAAAAAACAGGTTGTCTTATGATTTTTGACTTAGACCGTTTTCGTCTGCTGAATGAAAAGTTGGGATTTATAAAAGGTGATTTTTTCTTAAAAGAAACAGTTGAGTGCATAAAAAGCCTTAAAGAAGATATTATTATTTCAAGGTTTGGAAGTGATGAATTTGTGACATTTTTTGCAGGTGTTGTCTTAGAGGAAGATATCTGTGCTATTACAAATGAATTTTTTGATAAGATACATAAACGTATAGAACAAAATCAAGATTTGCAGGGGTTATCTGTATCTGTTGGTGTTGCCATAAGAAATATAGATGAAATTTCCTTTTCAAGATTATTTCAAAATGCAGATAAAGCTTTGTATCATTCTAAGCAGCAAGGCGGCGGAAGTTATTATATATACAGCGAGAGCAATTTAATAAATAAATCAGATAACACAAATGTAGATTTTGAAAGATTGTTAAAGTGGTTAAGAGATGCGGAACAACATAATGATTTGCCAAAGTCAACCTTTCAAGAGGTTATGGATATATATGATGATATTCGCAAAAATATGACAAAATGGGAAAATCATATGCAGATTGTCTTGTTTACACTGCTCACAAATGCAGGTAAAAAAGTAATACCAGAGGAGACAGACCGGGCAATGGATATTTTAGAGAGGGCTATTGCTTATGCTGTTCCAGTTAAGGGAATGGTGAATAAATTTAGCAATACACAAAGAATTGTGATGCTTCAATGTGATGATAAACGTCAAAGTACAGCGGTAGTTGAGCATATTCTTCTTGAATTTTATAAAATGTATGACCAAAAGGGTATTTATATACATTATGATTTTGCTGATTTAACAGATATGTAAATATTTATAGGTTATTATACGGAAAAATGATAATAAAAATAGAGTATATTTTCACCTCATTAGAAAAACTTAAATTTCTTATGTGAAAAAATGAAACAAGGCGGTAATGAGGTTGTAAGCAAGTAATAAAGCGGATTGGAAATATTTGTTTAACTTGTGAATGAGGCTGTTGCAAAATAGAAATTTTATGCTATATATAGTAGTTATAACGTCAATATAAAACTATATATAGTACTTGAAATTCTTTTTGCAACCGCCTCTTTTTTATAAAATAAATTTATATGTGGTTTTAAGGATTATTTAATAATTGGTGTTATAAACTATATCCAACAACAGATGAATCAGCTAAGTATTATGTTAAACGCAATCTTTGTTCAATTTACATATTGGCGAATAACATAAGGCTTAAGTTGGCAGATTAAATCAAAATGGAGGTCGTATGTATTTTAAAATTTTAAAAAAGGATATAAAAAGAAAAAAGACAATGAATATTATATTGCTGCTGTTTATTATCCTTGCAACAGCATTTATTGCCAGCAGTGTTAATAACCTAATTATCACATCAAATGCAACAAGCAAATATATGGAAATAGCAAATATCCAAGATTTTGTTATTGTTACCATGAGTTCAGAACAGGGTAATTCTAAAAATGATAACAATATCAGCAATTATCTTAATCAGGAATCCTATGCAGATTCTTATACAAGAGATGATTTACAGTATCTTAGCAAGTCTAATTTGTTATTGCCAAATAGTGAAGAAAGCAGCAATGTCAAATCTTCTATGATAGCAATGTGTTATGATACAAAGCAGCAATATTTTTTTGATAAAGATAATCATAAGATTGATTATATGGAAGATGGCACAATTTATGTTCCATTAGCTTATTTACAGGACAATGATTTAAAAGTAGGAGATACTATAAAATTAAAGACAAAAAATAATTATGAAAAAAGCTTTAAAATTGCCGGAAGCTGTAAAGATGCGTTCTTAGGTTCTAGTATGATGGGTGTAAATCGATATTTATTTAGTAAAAATGATTTTAAGGATATTAAAGAAAATAGCGGTTTGCCGTCAGGCTCAGTATTTTCGATAAAAGCAAATAATCTTAAAGAATTTAAAAGTAACTTTTATAAACATGATTTTCAAGTTCTGTTTTCAGGAGATAAAGATTTGATAATCCTTAGTTATGTGATGGATATGGTTATAGCTTTGGTTTTAATTATGGTCAGTATATTTTTGATTCTTATTTCAATTGTAATGCTGCGATTTATTATTGTATTTTCGGTCAGTGAAGATTATCAAGAAATTGGTATTATGAAAGCGATAGGATTAAAAACAAAAAATATACGCTGCATCTATGTAACAAAATATTTAATGTTATCTATCATGGGAGGTTTTGTCGGTTTTGGAATATCCATTCCATTTGGCAAAATGATGTTAGACCAAATTTCTCAAAATATGGTTATGCAGGCAGAAAAAAATAGTATATTTATTCCATTTATTTTTAGTATCTTGGTTACTTTCGTTATTATTAGTTTTGCGTATTTTAGCACAAAAAGAATAAAGAAAATGTCACCGATGGACGCTATCCGAAGCGGCAATAATGGCGAGCGTTTTAAGCGTAAAGGTATTTTTAGACTTGAAAAGTTTAAATTAAGTAATACGACATTTTTAGCGATAAATGATGTGTTTTGTGAAAAAAGAAAATATATAACACTATTAATTGTCTGTATTGTTGGAGTATGGCTTGTGTCTATGCCCGCTATTACAATTAACACACTTCGTTCCGAAAAAATTGCTTCATGGTTTTCTACATTAGATTGTGATATGTTTATTAAGAATGATGAAGCTGTTACAGAATGTATCAATCAGCATGATATTAAAGCATTTTATGATTATGTAGATGAATTGCGTGCCACATTGGAAAAAAATGATATTGAAGTAGAACGAACGTTTATAGAAGTGATGTTTCGATATCGAGTTGAACATGAAGATAAATCCTATTTATCATTTGCTATTCAAGGAGTAGGAACAAAAGCAGACGAGTATCAATATGAAGAAGGCAGCGCGCCTAAGTACGAAAATGAACTAGCATTAGCGTACAGTACAGCAAAAGCAATTGATGCGGGTTTGGGTGATATTGTTTACATTAATATGTATGGAGAAAAAAAAGAATTTATAGTAACAGCATTATATCAGTCCTTAAATAATATGGGAGAGGGTATTCGTTTTTGTGAAAAAACAGATGTTGATTACAGCAATGTAGGAGGAGCATTTGATGCTCAAGTTTGTATTAAGGGAAATCCTGAAGGCAGACAGCTTCAAGATATGATTGATAAAGTATCCGATATTATGGAACATTCAACGGTTATGACCGTTGTTGAATTTGTGGATAGTTTGATAGGTGATATTTCTACCAGAATAGTCAGTTTAAAATTCTTAATATTATTGGTTGTAATTATTATAATAGTTTTAGTTGTTGTACTTATGCAAAAAATGTTTCTTTTAAAGGAACGTGGACAGATAAGTCTGTTAAAGGCAATTGGATTTAATAATGCTGCCATTATTAAATGGCAGACAAAGCGTATTGCTGTTGTTTTGATATCGGGTATGATATTGGGTTTAATTACAATGCTTCCATTTTCGCACTTGACATCAGGTGAAGTATTTAAGTTAATGGGTGCAAGTCATATTGATTTTGTTATCAATCCAATAGAAATATATATTTTATATCCTGTTTTGATAACGGTTGTAACACTTATAATATGTGTTTTGACAATGCTGTCTGTAAAACATATTCATTCCAATGATATGAACAATATAGAATGATGGATATAAAAAGTATTTTATAATATCAGTTTGCGTCCGCGATGTTGTCGCAAATAATGCAGAAAAATAGCTGTTAAATTAGAATAATGAAAGCATCGCAGAAATGAGGAGAATATGAAACAAGCACTTGAAGTAAAAGATTTATGTAAAACATATATCACCAATAAAAGACAGAATAATGTATTAAAAAATGTATCTTTTTCCATAGAAAAAGGAGAAATGGTGGCAGTTATGGGACCTTCAGGTTCAGGAAAATCAACGCTTTTATACTGTGTGTCCAGCATGGATAAACCAACAGCGGGAAAAGTTGTTTTGTATGATAAGGTAATGACTGATTTATCTGAAAATGAAATGTCGGATTTAAGATTAAATGAAATGGGATTTATCTTTCAACAGATGCATATGTTAAAAAATTTAACGATTATGGATAATATTTTGCTGCCAGCATATCAGTCAAAAAACAAAAGCAGAAGCAGGGCTGAAATTAATACATATTGCCGAGAGCTTATGCGTAAGCTATCCATCAGTGAGATTGCAGGAAATGACATAACAGAAGTCTCTGGCGGACAGCTTCAAAGAGCTTGTATATGCAGAAGTTTAATTAATAAGCCGCAAATTATTTTTGCGGATGAGCCGACGGGAGCCTTAAATCACAGTGCTTCACAAGATGTAATGGAAGAATTAAACAAGATAAATAAAGAGGGAAGTACAATTATGCTGGTAACACATGACAGAACGGTTGCATCAAAGTGTGGGAGAGTGATATATATTGAAGATGGAACGATAAAGGGGGAACTTGTGCTTGAAAAAAATGAAAAAAGAGATGGAAAGGAACGAGAACGAAAAGTAAATCAATGGTTATCGGATATGGGTTGGTAGAATGATTGATGTTTTATTGATAGAAGATAATGAAGAAATAGGCGGTTTAGTGGTCGATTTTTTAATTGCGGAAGGGTATGATTGTTATCTTGCGCTCGATGGAGAAGAAGGACTTGCAATTTTTGAGGATGAAGGGGCAAAGTTAGTACTTCTTGATATTACTTTGCCCGGTATTGATGGTTTTGTAGTTTGCAAGCGGATTCGAGATAAACATAATACACCGATTATTATTATCAGTGCAAAGGGCAGTAAAGAAGACAAATTAAATGGGTTGCTGCTTGGTGCTGATGATTATATAGAAAAACCGTTTGATATTGATATATTGCTTGCAAAGATAGATGGAATATTTAAGAGAAGATATGGTTCTGATGAAATCATTGAAGGTAATATAAGGCTTGACAAAAAAGGAAGACGTTTGTATCTTGATGATAAATTTGTAGAAACGACCGTAAAAGAGTTTGATTTATTATTGTATATGATGGAAAATAAGGGAAAAGTGTTATCAAAAGATGAATTATTTGCAAAAATTTGGGGATTGGATTCGGAAAGTGAAATTCAGACCTTAACCGTGCATATTAAGTGGCTGCGGGAGAAATTAGAGAGTGATTCAAAAAATCCTGTGCATATTCAGACTGTTTGGGGAGTGGGGTATCGATTTGATTAACAAATTAAGCAAGAATGGAAAATATATATGAAAAAATATACAAAAATTATCTTTTTGCTAATAATGTTGATGATTATATTTTTTGTTGGTACAAATATCATATTATCTTATTTTAAAGAGACAAATAACAATAATCAATATAAAGTTGAAATCAATAGAATAAAACAAACCATTAGGGCATATGAAGAACAATACGGCATATGCCCTAAAAATGCTGCAACGTTTTTGCAGTATAATGATGAAACTTATTATTATATAATAGATATATTTTGTGTTCCTTTTGATAAAGATGGAAAGGTAGACCAAAAGGAATTAAGTAAAATTAGTAATGATATGGATAAGCCATATGTTTTGTATCAATCCAATTTAGGAATATATAAAATTAGTTATACGATATCATATCAATTTCAAATTGAAAAAGTACGTTATTTTGTTAATATAATATTGTTATTTTTTGCATTATTTATGATAGCTGTATTGCTGTATATCAGACAAAATATTATGAAACCGTTTAATGCGTTGTCTAGTTTACCATATGAATTGTCTAAGGGAAATTTGTCAAAACCGTTAAAAGAAAGCAAAAATAAATATTTTGGACATTTTTTATGGGGAATAGATATGTTAAGACAAAAGCTGGAGATGGATAAACAGAGAGAATTTCAGCTTATAAAAGATAAAAAATTGCTGTTGATTTCATTGTCACATGATATAAAGACACCATTAAGTGCTATTAAACTTTATGCAAAAGCTTTAGATAAAAACTTGTATAAGCAGGAGGAACAAAAACATAAAGCGGTTTTAAGTATCAGCAATCATGTTGACGAAATTGAACGGTATTTATCACAAATTGTCACTGCTTCAAGTGAAGAATTTATGAATTTTGATGTTGATTTAAAAGAGGTATATGCTAAGACAATAATAAATAGTGTGAAAAAATATTATACTGAAAAATTAATGCTTGCTCAAATATCATTTGATATTTGTTTGCATGATGATTGTTTAATTAAAGGTGATGAGAACAGAATCATTGAGATTCTGCAAAATGTTATTGAAAATGCAGTAAAATATGGTGATGGTGCGTTTATACACATCGATGCCAGAAGAAAAGAGGAAGAATATATTATTTGTATTACCAATTCAGGCTGTACACTGATGGAAAAAGAACTTTTGCATATATTTGATAGTTTTTTTAGGGGGACAAATATTGACAATAAGCCTGGAAGTGGATTAGGATTATATATATGCAGGAGTCTTATACATTTGATGGAAGGGGAAATATTGGCAGATATTATAACAGAAAATGGTATAAGATGTATGTGCGTAAAGTTGGTGTTTAGACTTGCCTAAACATCAAGGTTATAAACAAGCAGCAAGCGGACTGTGAATATTTGCTTGGCAGAATAATAAGATTAAAGGAGAATTGGTATGGGTGTAGGTTCAGCAATTATTGAATTAGCAAAGAGAATATCAAATGAGGATAAGGCAGTTTTAGATGAGGTAACATTTTGTGTTACAGATATAAAGAGATACTTTAATGAAAATTTGGAGCAATATGATAATCGTTTTATAGAACAATTTGAGGATGAGGAAGAACATACACTTTGTTGGCTTGGAATGGTGGATATTCTTGAAAAGAATGGTTATGTATGTGAGCGTGATTGGAAAGATGAAAAAGAAGACTTTTTGTATTTTGTCGGCGAGTTAAAGGGAATGAGTGAAAATGGCTTAGTTGTCGATGAAAGTTGGCTTGATGAAGATGATGATATTACTGCATGGGGCGAGATTATTGATGAAAAATGGGAAGATGACGATTTTTGCCTTGCCTCCATTGATATTGAAAGTGATAGTTTTGTTCTTTTTCCAGCAAGGGTGTCTGATTTGGAAATACTGGATAAATTGGCAAAGGAAGCCGGTTTTAGGATAGACCATGCAAGTGAAATGTAATAGGAAAATTGCAATTTTATATAAGCTGGTGGAAAGAATAACTATGATTATATTATGAGAAAATGAGGGAGTAATGAGTTTATTTAAAAATAAGAAAGAAGAGCCAGAAGAAAAAGAGATTAATATATTAAATTTAGCATTTGTTAAAGAGGAAAATGTGAAATATATTGCGGAATGTTTTTGTAATGTAATAGGGGTGACGAATTTGCCAGAAGAAAATCCGTTAGTTTTTTATAATGGTAAGACCAAACTTTCCGTAACCATATATTCGCCAAAAATGGGAGAGGAATTTGAGAAGTTTATTAATTCACATAAAAATGCAGCATCGGGTCAATTTGGGCATGTAAGTGGTGGTGATGAAGATATCAAAGTCAATCTTGTACATTATATTCAGAAAATGAAGAGCCTTGTCATATTTGAGATGAAAATTGATGCAACGAAAAAAGAGATGGATAAAGATATTAAAATGGCTGAAGAAGAGATGAAAAATTTAGTATTAGCATTTCTTAAACAGATTGATGGATTATTTATATGTGACAATGCTCAAACCGTATATAATGCAGAGGGCAAAATGGTGTTTAACATTGAAGGGAAAAGCGACTTGTCTTTTTATTTTCCATTTCAATATCAAGACAATCCAAAATTTCTTGAAAAATGTACCCATAACCAGATAAATCGAAGAAACCGCAATATGAAGGAATTGTTTGACAAACATATTTATGTGTGTGAGCTTCCGGTTAATGATGGTGAGGAAACGGCAAAGATAAGGACCAAAAAAGAAGTTGTGAAACGAGCATTGGGACTTCTTTTGATATCGTTATATTCAGAATCCCTTTTAAATCCAGAAGTAGGTAATACCGTTGAAGAAGCCAGAGAATTTATAGAAGAAGTTTCTGCAAATTATGGCATTAAAAATTTTAATGAAGTGATGACGCCAGAAGAATATGCCTATTATATAGATGATAATTCAGATGAAAAAACGCGTATATCTTATTCATGGTGTTATGAAAACTTGTATATAATGGAATGGTCGCTTGGCTTGGTTGAATGGGAGTTTCCAGACCATATTTGTGATGTGCCAAAGGTTGTAAGAAATCTTAAAAAATTTGAATCTATTGAAGATATGGAAAAACAGTGTGAAATGCGTTCTATGACTGAAATTTTGGACAAGGCAGATTTGGCATATCGCTTAGACTGGGCGGCTGTCGATGCAAGGGTGCGTGGTCTTACAGGACCAGCTCATATTGAACATGGTGTGATTATGGAGTGGCATAGAGCGTTTAATTGGTTGATTTGCTTTGGCGGTGAGGATTGGGACCATGTGGATACACCAACATAAGTTTATGAAAGATTTGGTTATTGATGGAAAGTTTTTTTGAGATTGTATTTGAGATAATATTTGAAGTGGTGATTGAGGGCTGTTTAGAATTATCCACGACAAAGAGTATAAAAGTACCATTGTTATTACGAATATTGGCGGTATTGTTCATTGTGGCAATTGGCGGAGGTTTATGTGCGTTTATTTTTATTATTGGTGTAAAAAATGAACAGTCGTTGCTTATAGGGATTTCTGTTTTTTTATTGATTATGATAATAGTGGCATTTATTACGAAATATAGAGAGTATAGGAGAAGATAAGAAAATATGAGTGATTTAATTACTATTTCTCAAGCAGTTCAGTTTGTATCTGAGTTGACAACAAAGAAAGTGACCGAATCAAATATAACATATCTGATTCAATATGGACGAATTGATAAGTTTGAAAAAGATGGATTTGTTTGTGTAGATAAAAAACAATTAATAGATTATTATCATTCAATCAATACAAAAAAGGAAATAGAGTGGAAAAACAAATTAGGAGATGATATTAACTGGAAACTTTCCTTTGATGAATATAAAGAAGCAGAAACAACCAAACATGTACATAGACTGCATCCATATAAAGGTAAATTTATTCCTCAGTTGGTTGAGTACTTTCTTGATAATCACGTAGATTCTTTCAAAAAAGATGTATATTTTCAGCCAAATGATATCGTTTTTGACCCGTTTTGTGGAAGTGGTACAACATTAGTTCAGGCAAATGAATTAGGAATCCATGCTATTGGTATTGATATTTCAGTTTACAATGCTCAAATATCAAATTCTAAAATTGCAATTTATAACATAAGTGAATTGCAAAAAGTTACAAATTATATTACAAGTGAATTAGAAAAATATGAAAAAACATTAAATATTAAAGATTTTGAAAAAGAACTTTTGGAAGAATTATATAATTTTAATGTTGTTTATTTTCCTTCACCGGAATATAAAAAGAAAGTATATAATAAAGAGATTATTGAAAAACAATATGCCAAAGAAAAGTCACAATTATTTCTGCCTATTTATGAAAAGTTAGTTAAAAAATATAATATCTCAACTAAAATATCAAACCAATCTTTTTTGGATAAATGGTATTTTGAAACGACTAGAAAAGAGATTTATTTTGTTAATGAATTAATTAATTCAGTAGAAGATGAAAATATTAAACATTTGTTGCAGGTGATTTTATCACGAACTATGAGGTCATGCAGAGCGACTACACATTCTGATTTAGCAACACTTATAGACCCTATATGTACAACATATTACTGTTCAAAGCATAAAAAAATATGTAAGCCGTTATTTAGTATTTTAAAATGGTGGAAAACTTATTCTAAGGATACAATTGCTAGAATTGAAGTATTTAATAAAATAAGAACAAATACACAACAACATTGTTTTGCTGCTAACTCTGCAGTTATAGATATTGAAAAATGTATTTATAATATGGGTGGCAATATAGTAGAAGAATATAAAAAAAAGAAAATTAAGGGCATTTTTTGTAGTCCTCCATATGTAGGGTTAATTGATTATCATGAACAACATGCTTATGCGTATGATTTATTTGATTTTAAAAGGCAAGATGAAGAAGAAATTGGTTCTTTGAAAAAAGGACATACGAAAGTAGCACAACAAAAATATATTGATGATATTTCAGCAGTTTTGATAAATTGTAAAAAATATCTTGCACAAGATTATGAAGTTTTCATTGTAGCAAATGATAAATTTGGGCTTTATGAAACGATAGCAGAAAATGTTGGTATGGTTATTGTGGAACAATTTAAGCGTCCTGTGTTAAATCGAACAGAAAAGGATAAAAATGCGTATTCAGAATTGATATATAGAATGAAGGAGAAAAATTATGACAAATGAAATGAGACAAGAAATTTCAAAGGTGATAATTAAAGTTTTAAAATCAAAATTTGATACTTTTCCGATAGATGCAGCTCAGCCTAGAAATGCACCTTTTCATAAAGCATTTTTACAAGCATTTTCTGAAAAATTTAATCAGGTAGGTATGAACGTTGATGTTATGATAAGTATGAGTTCTTGGATGCATGGATTAAATACTACAATGGGACAAACATTTTTTGAAAGTGTAGCACATATTTTGACAAATGGCGCTAAACGAAGTTTTAGAGGTGATAAATTTAAAATTTATTCAGACCAAGAAAGCATAATAAGTGAAATTATGACAGATTTAAAAAATGGTGATAAAATTCCTAATATGATAAATGAGGATAAATTAATAAGTGATAATGCAAATGGAAAATTAGTAACAGGTACAAATTTTACTGCTGATTGTTATATTGAAGATAGTACGAATATAATTGCAATTGAGTTGAAGTCTGTCAGACCAAATTCAGGCGAAACACGTGGAGAGAAACAAAAGATATTAAAGGCAAAAGCTGCTTTAAGGAATCAATATCCAAATAAAAAGATTCAATATTTTTTTGGTTTTCCATTTGACCCCACATCTGATACAGATACAGGTTATAATAAAAAGCGGTTTATGGCAAATATGGTTGAATTTTCAAAATTTTGTGATGAGGAAGAAATATTGTTAGCTGATGAATTATGGTCTTTTTTGTCTGGCGAGCAAGATACTATGCAGGAAATATTAAATTTAATTAAAAGTATTGCAACAACAGATTTTTTTAGTAAATTTGAGTTTATCAATAATTCTCAAAATTTAATAAAGTATACTGAAAAATACATTGATATTGTTTCTTCATGGTATTTATTTGATGAAATTAGTATTGCTCAGAATGTATCTGAATTTTTGCACAATAAAAATAGAAAAGTGCAATCAGCACTATTTTCTTGCCCGTTTTTTGAAAATGGGAAATATAATGAAAATCGTGTTAAGGTGCTTTCAAAATGTTAAAATTAAATATTTAACCTTATCAAGAAAGTTCCCACTTCAATGCTGCAAAGGCATAAGTAGGAGTGGGGACTTCCTTGTTTCAGTGGGAGTATAAGCTCCCACTGAAAAGCTGTGATAGCAGTTAGAGGGTTTGAGCAAGTAGTGTAGTGGATTGCGAATATCCGCTTGACTGTTGTAGTATATTAAATGATAACTAAAATTTTAAGAAAGGCAAATATTATGTTGAGATTAAGACCATATAAAGCTTGTGATGCAAACACGATTGTTTCATGGATAAAAGATGAAGTATCATTTCATAAATGGTGTGCAGATAGATTTGAACATTATCCAATTACAGGAGAAGATTTAAATAATTACTATCAATCGTTTGCTTGTGCCAATAATTTCTTTCAGATGACGGCATTTAATGAGTCCGAAATAGTAGGACATTTGCTTATGCGATTTATAGATGAAGAACAGAAAATTCTTCGTTTTGGCTTTGTTATTGTAGACGATACAAAACGAGGCAAAGGCTATGGAAAGAAAATGCTTCAGTTAGCAATACAGTTTGCATTTGATATTGTAAAGGCGGAAAAAATAACAATAGGTGTGTTTGACAATAATGAATCAGCGTATCATTGTTACAAGGCAGTTGGATTTCAAGATATAGGGCAAGTACAGAACTATTATATTTTAGGGGAAGAATGGAAATGTAAAGAGTTGGAGTTAGGGAAACGTTTTTAAAAGCAAATTACATAAATAGGTAAAATAAATGGCATTACAAACATATTATATTTCTCTTTATTTTGATAAAGATACAGACAATTGGTTAAGCAATTTAATTGACCAAGCAGCACAAAAGTTTCACAATAACACTGTAAAAGCTATACCTCCACACATTACAATTGCGATGTTGAAGGCTTCGGATAGTGATATATTGTGTCAAAAAATAGATATGATTATTAATGAATTTTTTATACAAGAAATTTTGATTGCTGGAATTGGATTATTTCAGACAAAGGTGGTTTATTTACAGCCAGTATTAAATTGGTATCTGCATAATATTTCTGTAAGAATAAATGATACATTTTTACAAGAACAACAAAAAGATAATAAATATATACCATATAATTGGATACCACATATCAGTATTGCAAAAAGGCTTACAGATACAGAGCAGATTGATGTTATAAAGTTGCTGCAAAAAGAGAAATTTCCAAGACAAGCAAAAATTTGTTACATTGGGCTTGAGAGAGCAAAACCGTATAAAAGTATAAAGATGTGGGCATTGCAGGATTTGGAAAATACTACAATGCAGCAATAAAATTATAAGTAAGCAGCAAAATAGGCTGTGAGTATTTGCTTAACATATAAAAATTATAGAAAAATATGTATAAGACTGGAAAATTTGTATATGAATACAATTAGTTTCTAATATAATACACAATTTATGTAAGAATTTAACCTCATCAAGCAGCGTAGTGGATTGCGAATATCCGCTCAACTTATACTAAAACAATAATATAATTTCAAAACAAAAGTTTGTTTTTTGAAATAAATGGAAGAGAATGTTTACAATGACAATATTTACTTAAATGGATTGTTTAATATAACAAAATAATAACAAAGTTATTTACAATTCTTCCAAAAAGTGGTAGACAAAACATAAAGTGTATTGTTATAATCTTAACAAAGAAAATAAGTACATTTGGGAGGTACTATTAATGGCAAAATGGGTTTATTTATTTACTGAGGGCAATGCCGATATGAGAGAGTTATTGGGCGGCAAGGGTGCAAACCTTGCAGAGATGACGAATATTGGACTTCCTGTTCCACAAGGTTTTACAATTACAACAGAGGCTTGTACACAGTATTATGAAGATGGCAGACAGATTAATGAGGAAATTCAGGCTCAAATTAATGAGTATATTGGCAAGATGGAAGAGATTACAGGCAAAAAGTTTGGTGATACAAAAAATCCATTGCTTGTTTCTGTTCGTTCTGGTGCAAGAGCTTCTATGCCAGGTATGATGGATACAATTCTTAATTTGGGATTAAATGAAGAAGTTGTCAATACGATTGCAGAAATGTCTGGAAATCCTCGTTGGGCATGGGATTGTTATAGAAGATTTATTCAAATGTATTCTGATGTCGTTATGGAAGTAGGTAAGAAATATTTTGAGGAACTCATTGATAAGATGAAAGAAGAAAGAGGAGTAAAACAAGATATTGAGCTTACTGCTGATGATTTAAAAGAACTTGCAAATCAGTTTAAGGCTGAATATAAAAGTAAAATCGGAGAAGATTTCCCAGATAATCCAAAAGAACAACTTATGGGTGCTATCAAAGCCGTATTTCGTTCATGGGATAATCCAAGAGCTAATGTTTATCGTCGTGATAATGATATTCCATACTCTTGGGGTACTGCTGTCAATGTACAGTCTATGGCTTTTGGAAATATGGGTGATGACTGTGGTACAGGTGTAGCATTTACACGTGACCCAGCAACAGGTGCAAAAGGTCTTTTTGGTGAGTTTCTCACCAATGCACAAGGCGAAGATGTTGTTGCAGGTGTTCGTACACCAATGAAGATTACAGAGATGGCGGACAAGTTCCCTGAGGCGTTTGAGCAGTTTAAAGAGGTATGTGCAACACTTGAAAAGCATTATAGAGATATGCAGGATATGGAATTTACAGTAGAGCATGGAAAACTTTATATGCTTCAGACAAGAAATGGTAAGAGAACAGCTCAAGCAGCTTTAAAGATTGCATGTGACCTTGTAGATGAGGGAATGAGAACAGAGGCAGAGGCTGTTGCAATGATAGACCCACGTAACCTTGATACACTTTTGCATCCACAGTTTGACGCTGCTGCATTAAAAGCTGCAACACCAATAGGCAAGGGACTTGGAGCTTCACCAGGTGCTGCATGTGGTAAGGTTGTATTTACAGCAGAGGATGCCGAAAGCTGGAATGCAAAAGGTGAAAAAGTGGTTCTTGTTCGTCTTGAGACATCACCAGAAGATATTACAGGTATGAAGGCTTCACAGGGTATTCTTACTGTTCGCGGCGGTATGACATCACATGCTGCAGTTGTGGCACGTGGTATGGGAACATGCTGTGTTTCTGGCTGTGGTGATATTGCTATGGATGAGGAAAACAAGAAATTTACATTAGCTGGAAAAGAATACCATGAAGGAGATTATATCTCTATTGATGGTTCAACAGGTAATATATATGAAGGTCAGATTGCCACAGTAGATGCAACTATTGCAGGCGAGTTTGGTCGTGTTATGGCTTGGGCAGATAAATATAGAAAATTAAAAGTAAGAACAAATGCAGATACACCTGCTGATGCAAAGAAAGCAAGAGAGCTTGGTGCTGAAGGTATTGGTCTTTGCCGTACAGAGCATATGTTTTTTGAGGAAGATAGAATTGCAGCATTTAGGGAAATGATTTGTTCAGATACAGTTGAGGAGAGGGAGGCTGCTCTTGAAAAAATCCTTCCTTATCAGCAAAATGACTTTGAACAACTTTATGAGGCTCTTGAAGGAAATCCAGTTACAATCCGTTTCCTTGACCCACCTCTTCATGAGTTTGTTCCAACAGAAGAAGCTGATATTAAGAAGCTTGCAGAAGCACAGGGCAAATCCGTAGAGACAATAAAGAATATTATTGCTTCACTTCATGAGTTTAACCCAATGATGGGACATAGAGGTTGTCGTCTTGCTGTGACTTATCCTGAAATTGCAAAGATGCAGACTAAGGCAGTTATCAGGGCTGCAATTAATGTGGCAAAGAAGCATCCTGAATGGACAGTAAAGCCTGAAATAATGATTCCATTAATATGTGAAGTAAAAGAATTAAAGTATGTAAAGAAGGTTGTTGTTGAGACAGCCGA
Organism: uncultured Eubacterium sp.; assembly: GCA_947088865.1. Lineage (GTDB taxonomy): Bacteria > Bacillota > Clostridia > Lachnospirales > Lachnospiraceae > Lachnospira. The sequence continues at coordinate 115,528 of CAMUHY010000009.1, forward strand.
TGCTGAAATTACTAATTCAGGTATTCAATTAGAGTATGAAGTAGGTACGATGATTGAAATTCCTAGAGCTACATTGACAGCCGATGAAATTGCAAAAGATGCAGATTTCTTCTGTTTTGGTACAAATGACCTTACACAGATGACATTTGGTTTTTCAAGAGATGATGCAGGTAAGTTCTTAAATGCTTATTATGATACAAAGATTTTTGAAAATGACCCATTTGCAAAACTTGACCAGACAGGTGTAGGCAAGCTTATGGAAATGACAATTAAGCTTGGCAAACCAGTTAATCCAAATCTTCATATTGGTATATGCGGAGAGCATGGCGGCGACCCTTCATCTGTTGAGTTCTGTCATAAGATTGGACTTGATTACGTAAGCTGTTCACCATTTAGAGTGCCAATTGCAAGATTAGCGGCAGCACAGGCGGCGATTGCACAGAAGTGAGCAATTGAATAAATCCTTATTTTATGCAATTTAAGCTCTATTTTAGATAGTAACAATTATGATGAAATAGCTTGATTAGTATCTTCTAATCAAGCTATTTTTTGGTTTCAAGCGATTTTAGGGTATCAAATGAGCTATTTTTATCAAGTTATAAAAATTGTTTTGGAGATATATAAGTTGTAAAGAAATGAGTTTTATGGTATAACGAATAATGGGAGGATAGACTTTGAGGAGGTTTTTATTATGGGTGATAAATTGAAATTAGAAGATTTAAAAATTGGAATGAAAGTATCAAGAAGTCAATTAGATACTATATTTAATATTTATATATTCTTAAAGGATTTTGAACTTGATAATGGTGATATGATTGGTATTATAGCTTCAGTAACATCTAATCCGAGTGAAGAAGTTAGAGATAAGGTTTTTTGTGGCGACTTCTATTGTATAATAAATGATGAGGAAGACATGGAAGGAGATATATTTTATGAAGAATAATTTTTTAATAGCCCAATTGTATAAAAATTGTTTTTTTGTAGATTTAAGCACTTCTTTAGATGTTCATAAGATAGAGATAAATTCAATTGCCAAGATAGATACAGGTTGTGGATTTACAAGTATACATTTATTTAATAGAAGATTTTTATTAGGTAAAGAGGATATAACCAGATTAAAGAAAGAAGCAATTAATTTAAACTTAAAAGCAGGGCTGAGTTTTGGAGTATCTGATACAGATGATATAAAAAAGCATGAAGAAATGTTGTTTAAAAGTGGAAATTTATTAGAGTGTAAATGTATTAATTTTAAACATAATATTTCTAAGTTTCTATTGAATGGCTATGATATAGAGAAGAGTAGTATACGAGTTAGTTATAATAGGCAAAATAATATTTTAATAGGTATGGATGTTTTGCAGTTATTTGATTTTCATTGTGGATATAGTAGGGTTTTAGATAATTACATATTTATTGGGGTATTGAGGACACAAGAAGATAAATCAGATTATTATAAAGCCTTAGAGGAACATTTTGGGATTTTAAGTAATATTAATGAGGATTTTTTAAATAGTGAAGCTGTTAAAATTGAGGCATCAGGATTTTTTGCTTGGTTAAAAAATAAGCATAAGAATTAAATAGTATTTTTGGGTACACTGAGTGTACTTTCTTTTTTCTCAGATATTTTTTATTTTATTAAGACTGATAGTACATAGGTCTTATTTTTTTAACCTCATTAAGGAAGTCCCCCACTTCAATGACGTAGGTATAAGTGGGGATGGGGACTTGCTTGTTTCAGTGGGAGCTTGTACTTCCACTGAAAAGCTGCGATAGCAGCTATGAGGTTATGAGCAAGTAGTGTAGCGGATTGCGAATATCCGATTGACTTTTTCCCAATGTATCAAAAATGGACTGTTTGATTTATTGGATCTATACTATTAAAGTAGACACAGATATGAATTATCTGTTATAATAAATTATACATAAAAAAAAGGCTTCCTATGGCTACCAACAATTACACCAAATACGATGAAGATTTCAAAAAATCCCTCGTCTCTCTACACCAAAATGGCAAAACTCAATCTCAACTCTGCAAGGAATATGGTGTTTCAAAATCCACACTCAGTAAATGGATAAAACTATACTCTACTGTTGAAATGGATGATGGTGATGTCCTTACTGCTAAATAGGTTAAAGAACTTCAAAAACGTAATGCTCAACTGGAGGAGGAAAATCTTATATTAAAAAAAGCCATTGCCATATTCACGCCACACTCAAACAACGATTAGATGCTGTTCATGCGCTTCGTTTTCAACATAACATAAACCCTCGGCAGGGTTTTAAATGTCAATCGAAGTACTTATTACAAGCATTTTCGTAAACGACCTGCTCCTCGTGTTTGTCAAAACCAGCACATTAAATGTATCATCTTACACATTTATGCTGATTATAACAAACGTCTAGGCGCTTACAAAATTCAATACATCCTTCATCGTGACTATGGCATTAACATCAGTGTTGGGAGAGTGTACCGACTGATGCATAGTATGAAACTTCCTAAAATGTCAACTACAAAACCCAAATCGAGCTATCACCACACAGACAATAGTGAATGTACCAACCATTTGCAGCAACAATTTTCTCAGGATGCTCCAAATCTCGTCTGGGTTAGTGATATCACTTACCTAAAAGTGGGTGGAAAATGGTATTATCTATGCGTTATAATAGACCTATTCTCAAGAAAAGTAGTCTCATGGAATCTATCCAGTAAAGCGGATACTAACCTTGTTATAACCACTTTCTGAAAGGCTTATGAGAACAGGAATGCCCCCCTATGGTCTTATGTTCCATTCTGACCGTGGGGTACAATATACATCATTTGCTTTTCATCAGCTTTTGGATTCACTAAATGTAGTGCAGTCTTTTTCCAAGAAAGGGTACCCTTTTGACAATGCTGTCTGTGAGAGCTTTTTCAAGTACTTAAAGCTGGAAGAAACCAATCGAAAAACATACCATACTTTTGATGAATTACATTGGTCTATTTTTGAGTACATTGAAGGATTCTACAATTCCCGACGACCTCATGCTTCTCTTGGCTATTTAACACCAAATGAAATGGAATCCACTATTGGGAACAGATTTAATTCTGTTCTCAATAAAAAAATTTACAAAAATGTGTCTACTCTATTGACTATAGTCCACGTTTCTCCCGAAAAGGTTTCCTGCCCCATTCCTGCCGCGTGTTCCGGCGTTAGTACGCTCACCCGCTCTGGTCACGGTGTCCAGAAGCCGAGTCACGGTGCACTTCCCCAGCCGGGGTATTCCTTTTCAGACGGTCATTCGGTTTTCAAGGGGCTTGTCCATCGATGAACTATCCCAAGTCTACACTTTTTTGACCGCCTGTGTCGTATATCTAAGAGGTAGGAAATCAGCCCGGAAAACTTGCTATTTCCACGCTCTCGGATTTGTGGTATAATGGAAAGGCAAAAAACAAATCGAAATTATGAGGATATTAAGTCATGCTAAAAGATGGTATTGTCTTAGAAGATAGTGACAATAGGATAATTGTTAATCAATATAGTTTTTGCGAATTGATAAAGCATTTATTAACTCATTATGTGGGCATCTCATACGAAAAAGCATCTAAAATAGTAGCGCAATCTCATCTTGCAAAGTCAATTTCAAGTGTAATGGATGCCGGATTATTAGGACATGAATATCCTTACTATTGGGCTATGAATCTTTATTATGGAGCAATGTACTGGGAAAAAGGAATACCTGCACAACCAGATGATTTGACAGCCTATTTTGAACTTGAAAATAGCATAATGAAGCGTCATAATTTAAACGAACCCTTTGAATACATTCCTTTTGTAAAATAACAATGTAAATTTATCGAACAAACAAGAAGGGTGTGTGAATGTCTTTATCCATACAAGAACGCTTGAAAGACCTGCGTGTGGAGCGTGGCTTGACGCTGGAAGAGTTTGCGGAGCGGACGCACCTCTCTAAGTCTGCGCTGGGCAGCTATGAAGCGGAGGACTTCAAGGACATCAGCCACTATGCCCTTATCAAACTGGCAAAGTTTTATGGCGTAACCACCGACTATCTGCTGGGGCTGTCTGAAATGAAGCGTCACCCAAACGCCGATCTTGCAGACCTGCGTTTGAGTGACGGAATGATTGACCTGTTGAAAAGCGGGCGGGTGGATAATACTCTGCTGTGCGAATTAGCGGCGCACCCGGATTTTGTAAAACTGCTGGCCGATATACAGATTTATGTAGAGGGCATTGCCGCCATGCAGGTACAGAATTTGAACGCATGGGTAGATGTGGCGAGGGCTGAGATTGTAGAGAAGTACCAGCCGGGGGAGCATGACCAGACCGCCTATCTTCTGCAAGCTGCCCACATAGATGAGGGCGACTATTTCAGCAGCCGGGTACATAAAGACATTGACGCTATCATAGAGGATATGTGGCAAACCCACCGGGCCGAAGCGACAGCGCACCCAAAAAATCCGTGATAGAGGAAATGAAGCAGGATTTAGAGGAAGTCGTCAGCTTTAAGGGAAGCCGTCTTGAACAATGGCTTTTAATCTACTGCAAGCAAAATCATCTCCTCTATAATCGGCTGACGGAGGAAGAAAAGCAGTGGTTGATACGGATAGGCTCTAAATCGGATTTTCTGAAATCGCATATAACGCAGAGAGGAAAGAAACGAAAGTAGGATACTCAAAACATTATTGCTTTAGGAGGAATATTTTATGTTGAGGTTTTTGCTAGGTGTTTTTATTGGTTTTTGGTGGGGACTGCTCAAGCATAAGTGGTGAATAAGATGATGGAGAAATACAGTGATGCAGATGCGATTGTTACTATTGAGGGGAAAGAGTACGCCCTATATAAAAATGGCCATCTAAAGAAATATCCATACATGGTTGATGTTTCGACTGGTGGAATACCGCAAGGTGAACAGCGTCCTTTGCTAAAAACCTATTTGTTGCTAAATGGGGTCGATATTGAACCATGGGAAGAACGAGGGCCTCACTGGTGTGTGCGGCAGGCAATAAAAGTTGCCCAGGAAACAATAAAGGTAGTCGCAAAATCATCAAAAACTAAACGGTACAAAGCACGCGAACATTTGCCTACTATGGCGGTAGATGTTGCTGTCCAGTTAATTCGAGATTACTTCAACGAAACTGTTAAAGACCCTCATGGGCGGTATATGTCCTGGCGGCATTGTTATAAAGCGTTTTCTGACAATAGAAATGTAACCGATGAACAAGTCATAGATTATTTGTCATTACACCTTGCGTTTTATTTGGCAAGTTGGGGAATGTATCGAGGTTCTTCATTCCTGCTTCATAAGGATTACAAAGTACATATTCCTGTCGTGAAGATTATTCAAGAACAGAAATATAACCCTTT
>CAMUHY010000010.1 GCA_947088865.1 uncultured Eubacterium sp.
TTTCATAAGTTCATTATATATTTAATAGTTCTAATATTTTCCATTCATTTTCTGTCATTTTTATAACCACATTGTTATTTTACAAAATTTTATTTATATTTGTATTTATATTTAATATACATGTTTTTAGCATATTTGCATTTCTTTTTCATACATATCAAATAGGTATATTAGCTTTCATAATACGCTTATCAGCGTGATATTTTGGGATAAAAATAATATATGGTACTAAAAAAAGATAGGGAGCTTCGATATATGGATGAATCATTTATAAGAAATCGCATTACCCAACTGCGTATGCAAAATGGTGTATCTGAATACAAAATGAGTTTGGATATGGGGCATAGTAAAAGTTATATACAAAGTATTTCTTCTGGCAAAGCTTTACCTTCCTTATCAGAATTCTTATACATATGTGAATATTTACATGTCACTCCTAAAGAATTTTTTGATACAGGAGATAATTTCCCTCAATTAACCCATAATCTTTATGAAATCACCAGAAAATTGCCTGCTGATGATATTAAAATGCTAACACAATTAGCAGAACGCATGTTTATGTATTCAGAAAAATTAAATGACAATACGAAAAAATAGCAATTCATAAAATTGAAAAAATTGTTCTAAAATAAATGTACTATTATTTAACTTTATCAGGTAAGTCTTCCCCTTTTTAAGTGGAATTAGACTTGCCTATTTTAACAGCAATAAAAATATAATCATTTTTTATGGATTGACTGATATAAGTCTTGATAAATTATAACTCTTTTAACGTTTATTGACCTATGATTATTTTCTTTAAAATTTATGAATATTATTATAAATATATAAACTTATTTTTTCATATTAATTGTTTTAGACCTATTTTATATATTAAAACTATAAAATAATCATAATATATATTTAACTTTTAATCTACAAATAATAGAACGCTTATAACAGATAATAGAATAGTATATAACGATTCTTTTAGAATATGGATTAATAATTGTCCTGAATTAATCATTCCCATAACTAATAAAATAATTATCGTTCTTCCTTTTGTTTAACTTGTGTAATTTAACCTCATCAAGGAAGTCCCCCACTTCAATGCTATAAAAGCATAAGTGGAGGACTTCCTTGTTTCAGTGGGAGTATAAGCTCCCACCGAAAAGCTACGATTATTCTGTTTTACTAAAATTAAAATCTATTTATATTAATTTTTGTTTGGTACAGATTAACCTTTACAAATCTTTTAATCTTCATAATGTCCTTTACATGATATTATTTTAATATTTTGTAATTTATCAATGTTATATACAAGGCGGTTTGCTTCATCTATTCTCCTGCTATACAATCCTGATTTTCCATGCTTTAAGGGTTCAGGCTTTCCTATACCTTGCATTGCTCCATTACGTTTTATATCTTGTAATAAATTATTTATTTTTTTTAATGTCTTTCGATCTTGAATTTGCCAATATAAATAATCGTTCCAACCTTTAGAATCAAAAGTTAAATCATTCATTTGTAGCTTCCTCAATTCTTTGTATGCCATGTTTTCGCTCAAATTCAAGGACTTTCTCTGTTGGTTTCCAATTATCCGATTCCATTGCTCTTAATTCTTCCATAGTAAATGAAATAGTATCACCTTTTTTATGATTCTCTACACTTTCATTAATCTTTGTCATATATTCGGCATTTCTTTTTGCTTTCATCAATTCGTTATATTCTTTTTCTGATAAAATTACTACATTTTCATTCTTTGGTCTTGACACAATTAATGTTTCTCCATTAATTACTTGATTACACCACTCTTTAAAATTTTCTCGCACATTCATAGATTTTACAGCCAACATAATTCATCCCTCCTTGTTCTATAAAATGTATGTTTTATTGTACTTATTTTCGTACTTTTATTATATTTAAAGTGTATTTTATTGTCAATAAAAAGAAAGAAGATGCACACAAACAATTTTATAAAAAATATAAAATTACTTTAACCAAAAATAATTTAATCTTGTACTTTAATTTCTCTAATTTCTTTTGTCTGAATTTCCTTGCAAATATCTTGAATAAACGTATCCAATGACTTTTGTCCCTCATCGCCTTCATAGCGGCTTCTTACAGAGACAAGACCTGCCTCTTTTTCTTTTTCACCGACAACAAGCATATATGGAACACGCTTTAATCTCGCATCACAAATCTTAAATCCAATTTTTTCTGCACGATTATCAACACTGCTCCGAATGCCTTTTGCAACAATTTGTTCATTTACTTTTTGTGCATAATCTGCATATTTTTCTGAAATTGGAAGCACTCTTATCTGCTCTGGACAAAGCCATGTTGGGAAAAGGCCTGCATATTTTTCAATCAGCCAAGCAAGTGTTCGTTCATAGCAGCCTAATGATGTTCTATGGATAATATATGGACGCTTTTTCTCACCATTTTCATCAATATAATACATATCAAACTGTTCGGCAAGCAATGCATCCCACTGAATCGTAATCATGGTATCTTCTTTTCCATACACATTTTTTGCATTGATATCAACTTTTGGTCCATAAAATGCCGCCTCGCCAACTTCTTCTGTAAATTGAATATTCAATTCTGTTAAAATCTCACGAATATGCTGCTGTGTTTCTTCCCAAACTTCTGGCTCACCAATATATTTTTCCTTATCCTCCGGGTCCCACTTTGACAAATGATACGTTACATCCGACTCAACTCCCAATGTTTCCAGACAATATTTTGCTAATGCAAGACATCCTTTAAATTCTTCTACCATCTGGTCTGGACGGACAATCAAATGTCCTTCTGAAATTGTAAACTGTCTTACTCTTGTAAGACCATGCATCTCGCCAGAATCTTCATTTCTAAAAAGCGTTGATGTCTCACCATATCTGCAAGGTAAATCTCGATAACTTTTTTGACTCGCTTTATATACATAATATTGAAATGGACAAGTCATCGGTCTTAACGCAAACACCTCATTATCCTTTTCCTCATCACCTAAAACGAACATACCCTCTTTATAATGGTCCCAATGTCCTGATATTTTATAAAGGTCAGACTTTGCCATAAGCGGCGTCTGTGTTCTTATATAGCCGCGCTTGCTCTCCTCATCTTCAATCCATCTTTTTAATTCATTCATTATAATAACGCCATTTGGCATAATCAAAGGAAGCCCTTGCCCAATAACATCAACTGTTGTAAAAATTTCCATCTGTCTGCCTAATTTATTGTGGTCTCTTAGCTTAATTTCTTCAAGATGTTTTAAATGTTCGTCTAAATCTGCCTTTTTCGTATATGCTGTACCATAAATTCTTGTAAGCATCTTATTTTTCTCAGAGCCTCTCCAATATGCCCCAGAACTTGAAATCAGCTTAAATGCTTTAATTGTCTTGGTATTCATAAGATGTGGTCCTGCACACAAATCCGTAAATTCACCCTGACTGTAAAAACTAATAATCGCATCTTCTGGCAAATCCTTAATAAGCTCTACTTTGTAAGGCTCGTTTCTATCTTCCATAAACTGGATTGCCTCTGCTCTAGGCAACTCAAAACGTTTAATTTCAGCGCCTTCTTTAATGACTTTCTTCATCTCCGCTTCAATATTATCAAGGTCTTCTCTTGAAAAAGACTGACAATCAAAATCATAATAAAATCCTGTATCAATAGATGGACCTATGGCAAGTTTTGCCTCTGGATAAAGGCGCTTTACTGCCTCTGCAAGCACATGTGAACAAGTATGTCGATATGCTGCCTTGCCCGCCTCATCGTTAAATGTAAGTATACTTAATTCACAATCGGAATCAATAATTGTTCTTAAATCAACAACCTTTCCATCAACTTCACCGGCACATGCCATGCGCGCTAAACCTTCGCTGATATCTGCTGCAATATCAATAACAGACATTACCTGTGAATACTCTTTTACAGAGCCATCTTTTAATGTAATCTTCATAATTAATCCTCCATTCTTATCGAATATATAAGTTTAATAAACCATCTGTTTCTTATATGCAAATGCAAAGTTAATAGGACTGTGCATAAAAAAATCGTCCCTGCTGCATCTGTCATACAACAAGGGACGAATAAATATACTCGCGGTTCCACCCTATTTGCCATTGTATTGCTAAAAAGTTTTATTTTAAAACTCATTTTTTTATAGTAAGCATATAATATACTATAATTTTACAATGACCTCTCTTTCATGATGATAACGGAATCACCGACCTTGATTAGAGGCACTCAGAGCTGGTATTCACATATTTTTAGAAGTAAGATGCTTCCAGCAATCCTGCACAAAAAATTGTGTCAGGATGCATCTCTCTCTGGACTCTGCTAATATGCTACTTGTCTCGTCAACGTTTTTCCTATTCAATTAACTGTAAAATAAATTTTCACATTATAAATATCAAAATTATATTTTATAATGATTTGTTTTATATTTATCTGTAAGTATATCATTTTATTTATTTTTGTCAATTGTCAATTTTTTTAATATTTGCTGTATTTATACCTTCCGATTTTGTATACGTAAGCGTTACTTTATTTCCTTGTTCAATAAGAATGACCGAAGGATTTTCTTTCACACTCACATCATAAATTTCATTTTTATTATCAAGAAGAATGTAGTAATGGGAGTTGCCATCTATAACCGTTGGCACTATTTTAGTTACAGTTCCAACAATTTGCAATTCTTCTTTTTTATCTTCAACTGTGATGCCATTATTTTTAAGCATATTGATATAATTTTTTTCACATTCATTAACTGTATCACCAATGGCAACGGTCTGATATTTTTCAATATTTAGCATAGCATACGATTTCACCAAACCTGCACTATCCTTTAACGCCATAAAATACGTCGGTTCTCCGCCCACATTCAAAAGCAAAGGAAATGTTGCTTCATAATTCAAATGCTGTACTTTCCCCTCCGCCGAAGACATCGCTGAAAACTCTTCTGCGCCAGCAACTGTATAATAGCGCGTCTCCATTGTTCGCTGATTCATCAGTACAAATCCAACATTGGATTCATCCTGTCCCACCGATGTAACGCCTGTATATACCCATACGTCATCATTCATAGCCATATAATTATATCCATCGGTCGTTTTTAAACAATCTTTTTGACTCAAAATACTATTAAAATAGCCATGTTTTAATGTGCCATAATAATCATATAGTTCAATCAACAATTCTGCTGAATAGACTTTATCTACCCATGCTGGTACTTCGGTCACATCATAATCGGTCATTTCGCCTGTAATCGCATTGCACAACACTACTCTGCCAACAGTTACACCGCCAAACAATCCTATATTATATTTTTTTGTAGGACATATCCAATAGGGTATTCCCTCTTCATCAATTTCAAAACTAATCGTATCAAAAATATATGTTGGATAGGCAAATCGTAAATGCCTGTAAATATTTCTGCCAAAATGGTCGCTTGTCGAATATTTGATGCCTTCCGAAAGTCGTACAATCTCTGCCTGCTGCGTTGTCATATCAATTCTTACATATCCAGGCAAACCGCTAGATTGATTTGCAAACCATTTAATGAGACTCCCATATTTTAATGGAGACACTCTTACAGGCTTATTTTTATAGTTAATCTGTGCGTACATATCACTAATTTCAAACTGTGAAACAATATCAACCATTGTTCCCATCACTCTGTTACCAATCGTTGCAGCCGACTCTTTATCAAGAATAGGAATCTGATTATAAGAAACTTCTTTTATATCTTCTTTAAAATTTCTTGTCTCAACGGTGAGTAGAGATTGATATTTTGATGCATTTATTACCTCTGAAGAAAGCAGCGAACCAATCAAAAAAACAGCCACAGCGCCGATTACCACACCCATCATCAATCTAAAAATCACTCGGTCTTTTGGATTTTTAAATTCAAGTGCAAATGCTTTAACACCTTTATTTCTGACAATTTCATTTTTGGGTTGTATTTTCGCATGAAACAATACAAACAACACTGTTGCTGACGCTAGAATAAACAAAATAAACTTCCAAAAACCTGACGAGTGTATATTGATTGCTGGAAGTGCAACATAGTAATATATTGCTGCTAAAAGTACTAACAAAACACTTCCTATTATCAATGCCTTTACTTTTAAATTTTTCATTTTAACCTCATTTCTGCCTTATTTGAAGTATTTTATCAAATATCCGACCAGACACTTGACTTTTACTCATTATTGGCAACTCCTCACAACTATCTTTTGTGATAATCGTTACTACATTTGTATCTGTACCAAATCCCGCTCCTTGTGTTTTTACATTATTTGCTACAATCATATCCAGATTTTTGCTTTCTAATTTTTTCTTGGCATTTTCTAACATATTTTCCGTTTCCATCGAAAAGCCGCATAAAAATACATTTTTTTGTTTCTTTTGCCCAAGACTGCCAATAATATCGTCTGTCCGTTCTAATTCAATTGACATATCCGAATCCTTTTTCTTTATCTTATTTAAAGCAATCGTTTTCGGTCTATAATCTGCCACTGCTGCCGCCTTCACTATAATATCGCTGTCAACGGCTGACTTCATAACGGCATCATACATTTCTTTTGCAGACTCCACATGAACCATATGGACATATGGCAAATCCTTTAGATTGGTTGCACCTGCTATCAATGTAACCTCAGCGCCTCTCAAACTTGCATTTTCTGCCAGTGCATATCCCATTTTTCCTGTTGATTTATTCGAGATAAAACGTACTGGGTCAATCGCCTCTCTTGTTGCCCCTGCTGTAACAGTAACGTTAAGTCCTTTCATATCTTTTTCAAATGCAATCTCATGCAAAATACAGGAAAGCAACTGTTCTGGCTCTGGCATCTTGCCATCTCCTGTATCGCCGCAAGCAAGATATCCGCTCACTGGATTAATAATCTCATACCCCATACTTTTTAACCGTTCTATATTCTCCTGAACAATTGGATTGTTATACATATGTGTATTCATCGCTGGAGCAATTATTTTTTTACAGTCACATGCCAAAAATGTTGTGGTAAGCATATCATCAGCCAACCCATAGGCTGCCTTTGCCAAAAAATTTGCTGTTGCAGGTGCCACAAGCACAAGGTCTGTCATTTTTGCCAAAGACACATGTTCTACATGAAACTCAAAATTTCTATCAAATGTATCTACAATACATTTATTTCCTGTCAACGTTTCAAATGTAATAGGATTAATAAAATTTGTAGCATTTTCTGTCATTATCACATGGACATTACAATGTAATTTCTTTAATGCACTGGCAAGGCTTGCTATCTTATAAGCAGCTATGCTTCCAGTCACACCAAGCACAACATTTTTACCTTTTAACATAAAATTCCTCCATATTTCTGCGCTGCTTTTTGCGCAACAATCTTTAGATTTTTTCATTCTGAAGCATTGAAATTACACAATCTAATTATTTACATTTTTTTTGTAAATAATTTGAAGTCCTTTTAAAAGTAATTCATTATCTAAAATAATTTCATGTCTGCACTCTGGTACAACTACCTTTGACAATCCGCCCGTAGCAACTACTTTTATATCGTTCTCTCCAAGCTCCTCGCAAATTCGGTCAATCATACCGTCAATACAGCACGCATTGCCATACAATATCCCACTTTTCATACAATCCATTGTATTTTTTCCAATAACATGACCTAATGCATCAATGCTAATTCTTGAAAGCTGTGCTGCCTTTGATACTAAAGAATCCAACGCCGCGTGAATGCCTGGCATAATAACACCGCCTACATAATTGCCTTTAGAATCGACAACTGACATGGTAGTAGCTGTTCCCATATCAATAATAATAATTGGCGCACCATATTCTTTAATGGCAGCTACCGCATCCACAATCAAATCACTTCCCACTCTTTTTGGTTCATCCATCAAAAGATTTAATCCTGTCTTAATTCCTGGACCGACAACCAAAGGATTTACGCCTGTCAACTTACAAATTGCTGACTTAATAATATTTGTCAACTGTGGCACAACCGATGACAAAATGGCTCCATCAATATTACTTTTATCAATATGATATAAATCTAAAACTGTCTTAAATATAACAACATACTCTAATTCTGTTTTTGATATATCAGTTGACAGCCTTTCCTCAAAATACACTCTGTTATCATCAACACAACCAATTACAATATTGGTATTTCCCATATCGATTGCTAAAATCATTTTTTCCCAAAATACTCCTTTCAATGCTTCTTTAATGCTTTTATTTTTAACTTTACCTCATTCGACGGATTTTTCGATTCACATATTTTGGACAATGCTTTATTATAGGTATATATATCCATTGTATCACGTCCTTTATTATTGATAAAATTCCATGTTTGTTTAGGACAAGTCATAAAACACTCTGCAAGAAGCCATGCGGCTGCCATTTGAACATAATATCCTTCCGTGTGATTTTTGGCAAGTCTCTGAAAAATAAAGTCTATATATTTTAAAGTATGATTGTCGGACTCTTCAATATCTGTAAGCTCAACCACTTTCTTTCGCGATATATTCTTTCCATCCAAATCCACTTTTAAATAATGACTTAACAACAATATAAAACCTATACGCACTTTATATTCTTGTTTTGACTCAAGAAATTCTATAATAACGGACAAAAATTCCTCTCTGTAATCCTCACATAACAAAAAAGATGTACAAAAGCAGTCGCATATTGACCAGTTATCCACCATTGGCGCAAATTGACGTAACTCTTTTACCCCTTTATCCACATCGTTATCTTTATAACAGCCTATTCCTATAATCATGCCTCGAAGCATTGTTTCTTCAAAATACATATCGGACTCTTTTAATAGTTGTCTCCAATCGCTGTTATCTTTTACTAATTTTTTTGCAAGTTTTCTTAATGCTGGAATCCTCACACCAATAAGGTTGCTGCAACCAGGTATCAAGGAAGCTGAAAATTCGCCATATTTTGATTCAGCCATATTCAACAGTTGTTCTCTTATTAATTTATCCATTTTTAGCCTCCTTTTTCTGTCTACTGATTGTACCATATTCTTTTTATTGTTGCAAAATATTTAACAAAATCCAATATTAAGTACTTTGCATTTATAAATATTTGTTGTATAATGGCTAGATTAATGAGGTTAAAATACATAAGAGTTATTATTCTATAATATAAAATTATTTATATCAATTAAAAAAGGAGTGCTGCCTTCACTATATACAAATAGTGTCGTTTGCAGCTAATATCATAATGAAAACAGGTATTGTATTTGAAGGCGGTGCCTCACGAACAATTTTTTCTTGCGGTGTTATGGATGCATTTATAGAACAAAATATTTTTCCAGACTATGTTATTGCTAATTCGGCTGGCGCGGCTAATGGCGTTTCCTACATATCAAAGCAAAAAGGACGCAATCTTAAAATTGCTCTTGATTATGGAAATGATAAACGATATATGAGTTTACATAATTGGTTTGATTCTAAAAACAATTCTTACTATGGATTAGAGTTTGTATATGAAACGATACCAAATGAACTGCTGCCATTTGATTATGAGACATTTAAGGCATACAAAGGGGAATTTTATGTTGTGACAACCAATGCCTTAACTGGAAAAGCCGAGTATTTCCCCTATACAGGGCAAGATAAAACAAACACGGTTCTTCGAGCCACTTGCGCCCTTCCTATGTTATTTCCATTTATTTATATTAATGAAACACCTTATCTTGACGGAGGCTTAAGCGACTCAATTCCTTATGAAAAAGCATTTGCTGATGGCTGCGACAAAGTCGTTGTCGTTTTAACCAGAGAGATTGGTTATCGCAAAAAAACATCACCTTCTACAAAAATGATTGCAAGAGCTTTCTTAAAATATCCTGAAATTGCAAAAGATTTAGTGAAACGTGCCGGTCGATATAATAGATGTGTACACAAATTGGAAAAACTAGAAAAACAAGGTAAAGTCATTGTAATACGCCCTGACAATACAAAAGGGTTTTCTCGTCTTGAACGAGAGCATACAAAAATTCAAACCTTATATGATGAAGGTTATGAAAAAGGAATTGCTATATCCGACACCGTTAAAAACTTTTTTAAAAATTCCCAACCATAAAATCTTTGACAACACCTATGGCTTCACGAACCATATAATTGACTAATAAGATACTGTCACTTGGGCTTGCAGCACCACATATGTTGCAAAGCCCTTTTGCTTTTGCCAACAATTTTGCTCGAAAAATATGAAAATTGCTTGTCACAATTGCCACTTTGTCCTCTTTATTTTCTATAAGTTCTGCGCTATAACTCATATTTTCATCGGTATTTGTTGATTGCTCTTCTTTTATAATTCTATTTCCATCAATGCCTTTTTGTGTAAGATACCGATACATTGCCTCCGCTTCACTGGTATTCTCACCTTGTCCCTTGCCACCTGAAACAATAATAATCACTTCAGGATTGTGGTTTGCATATTCATAAGCAACATCCAGCCTCATTCTAAGAGATTTTGTAATCATATCACCTCTTATCTGACAACCAAGCACAATCATATACTTACAATCATCATCAGGTTTACTGTTCATATTTTTTACAATCATTGCTTCTATAACAACAAATATCGTAAAACATACAGCAATAAAAGCATATATTATATAAATTAAAAAATGCGGAAACACAATTATTTTTTTAACTTCTGCCCATCTTAGTGCAAACAGGGCGCCAAAAAAAAGGCTTCCAATCAGCCATATAAATATAAAAGAAGAGTGTATTCCTGCATACACTGCACATACAACATAATATGATAAACATAAAATAGACAACACTAGCCATATAAAATACATACAAATCCTCATTTCTTCACTATTTTAGTATTTTTATTGCTGCTTGCTCATAACTTTATTTACAATCCAATTCACCGCTTATATTACATTTTTGCTTATAAATATCCTTTAAATCATCAATAGCCATCTCGACATCCAATGTATGAAATCCAAGCCAGCACTCACTCATTGTCTTAGCATCGGCAATCTTATAAATTTCTCTGCTATTTTCATTGGTATAATAATGCCAATAACGATAAATATAACCTATCCAATACATGACTTCTTTATTATAAATAATACCTGCTTTTTCTAATCCTTTTGCTTCATCCTCTAATTCCTCAAGAATATACTCTTCGCCAGCCCACTGCAAACGGTCATAAACATCATCAAGGGCAGCAGCCGCTTGACTATTCATAAAAGTCTTTATAAATGCTGGACAATCATATTTATTTTTTAATGCAAGCTCAAATAATCGACCTTGTATATCACAAAGCTGACGTTTTTCAAGTGTAAGATTAAGCACACTAATCACCTGCCTTTACTATCTCAGAACTTTCCGCCATAATAATTGAACGCCTCCTTGATTTACCATAAACATTTGAATAATTTGATTATAATATATCAATACTTAAAAGACAACAATAGTAAATATAAAAAGAGACATTACCTGCTGCTTTTTCTTTGCCTTGACTATACCAAAAGATAATAGTATACTTTTACTAGAATGGAGGATTTTTATGTTTACTTTTAATAAAGATGTAATTGCTACTGATTGCGAACCAGGTGTTCAAAGAAAAATTTTGTGTTATTCTGATGAATTAATGATGTGTGAAATTTCATTTCAAAAAGGCGCTAAAGGAAATTTCCACAGCCATGAACATCTCCAAATAACCTATATTGCAAAGGGAAGCTTTGAATTTACAATTGATGGTGAGACAAAAATTGTAAAACAAGGCGACAGCGTATATATGCCGTCAAATGCCGAACATGGTGTTACATGCCTTGAAGAGGGCATTCTTGTTGACGTGTTCAATCCTATGAGAAAAGATTTTCTAAAATAATTTTTAAACACTATTGATATAAAATTTATAAAATTATTTTTAATAGGCAGAGTCGATTTTAGACTCTGCCTTGCCTGTATTATAGATTTATTTCTGTACATATTTTCGGATATTTGTCCTTTCTATTTATCTTTGAATCATTCTCATCTATGTTAAGCAGGTATTTGCAATCCGCTGCGCTGCTTACTCATAACCTCACTTACAAAAGTGTAATTTTTATTTATCAATATAAGCGATATAATAGTGATAAAGAAGGGAGAATGAACGATGTATGTTTTAAAAATTGAGAATCTAAAAAAGTATTATGGTGTGAATACAAATATTACAAAAGCAGTAAATGGCATTTCGTTTAATATTAATGAAGGGGAGTTTGTTGCTATAATGGGGGCAAGCGGAAGCGGCAAAACAACACTGCTTCATTGTATTTCAACAATTGACGCACCAACAAGCGGTTGTATTACTATTGGCAACAAAGATATAACCAAAATTAAGGAAGATGAATTAGCCGACTTTAGAAAAGAAAATCTGGGCTTTATATTTCAAGATTTTAATTTATTGGATACAATGACTATTGAAGAAAATATTGCGTTGTCTTTAATAATAAATAAAGAAGATGTAAAAGAAATTGACAAGAAAGTAAAAGCCATAGCAACAAAATTAGGGATAAGTGACATATTAAAAAAATTCCCTTATGAAGTATCTGGAGGACAAAAACAACGATGTGCTTGTGCAAGAGCATTGATAAATAATCCTAAAATAATTCTTGCAGACGAGCCAACGGGAGCATTAGACAGCAAATCTTCAAGGATGTTATTAGAAACAATGGAACAAATGAATACCGATTTAAATGCAACTATTTTAATGGTTACACACGATTCCTTTTCAGCAAGTTTTTGTAATCGAGTTTTATTTTTAAAAGATGGTAAAATTTTTAATGAAATAATAAAAGGCGAAAAAACAAGAAAAAAATTTTTTAATGAAATTATTGATATGCTTACATTGCTAGGAGGTGATGTAGACAATGTTATATAAATTAGCAATAAGAAATGTTAAAAGAAGTGCAAAAGACTATATTATATATTTAATAACAATTATTATTTCTTTTGCATTAATATTTGCACTAAACTTAATTTCAACTTCAGATGCCGTTATAAAATTATCAAAAGGACTCGATACATTTCAATATATCATGTATTTTATAAATGCAGTCGTTTTAGGAGTAATTTGTTTTTTAATAAACTATACAACTAAGTTTATATTTGAAAAGCGAAGCAAAGAGTTTGGCATGTATTTGCTGCTTGGAATCAAAAAAAGAAAAATCAATAGAATGTTTCTTTTAGAGAGTCTTTTATTAGGGTTTGCCGCCTTTATTATATCAATCCCCATAGGATTTATAGTAAGTCAATTTTTATCTATTTTTATAGTAAAACTACTACAATTACCACAAGCAATATTTATAAACTTGAATTTAAAATCCATTATTTTATTAGCAATATACGTTTCTATTATTTATCTTTTAGTATTATGGTTTGCCAATAAAAAAATGAAAAAATCTACTATCAATGACTTATTAACTTTGGAAAAACAAAACGAAAGGAACATAACAAAATCCAAAAAACATAGAAATATTTTATTTTTAATCAGTATTTTCATTGGAATTTTTGCTTTAATTTTATGGAATATAAAATTTCAAGCCAATGTTATTCAAGATTCGTCCATACTCACGATTGCACTAGGGTGCTTTATTCTCTTAATCATCAGTATATATGGCGTTATGATTAGCGTAGGTGATTTAATATTATCTATTGTCTTAAATAACAAAAAAATAAAATATAGTAAGGACAATTTATTTATAGCAAGAACATTTCGTGCAAAAGCAAAAACAATGGGGTTTGTGTTGGGAACATTATCCATGCTTATTACTCTTGCAATATTTCTCCTAAATATTTCAAGTTTAAATAAAGGCGCATACGATTATCAAATTGAATTGGATTCGCCTTATGATATTTCAGTAATGGATAAAAAAGAACATCTAAGCGACTATTTAGAAATTATTAAAGAAGATTATACTATAAAAAATCATTTTATCTATGACATATACAAAGATAAAGAAGCAAGATTTTTAAAAACTCTTCCAAGTTACGATTATACAAGCGATGAAAGAAAATATGATTCTGTTATAAAATTAAGCGACTATAATACATTATTGGAATTAAGAGGAAAAAGTAAAATCTCCTTAAATAAAAACGAATATAGCATAATAGCCCATTTGAGTTATAAAAATGATGAAAGTTTTTCTAAAATAAAAGCAATCACATTATCAAATGGTGTAAAATTACAACAAAAAGATTTTATTACAAATAATTTTTGGGTGAGATTATCAAATACTGGCTACACTATCATTGTGCCAGATGAAGCTGTATATCATTTAGAGTCCGCCGAAAGTCATCTGATAGTAAATACACTTGAAAAGACAACTTCAACACTAAGAGAAAAGATTAAAACAAAACTTAAAAACTATTTAACACATATTGATAAAGATGGTAAAGAAGTTACAACTTATTATAATGTAATGGTAAAAGGTGAACTCGAAGAAGAAACCAATACAATGACAATGATTATATCTACTATTTGCATATATATGGCTTTTATATTTATTGCAAGTGTTGGAACAATAATAGCAATTCAATCTTTAAGCGATTCTAATAAATATAAATATCGATATAACGTTTTGAGCAATTTAGGTGTTAAAGATGAACATATTTATAAAACAATCAAAAAACAATTACTAATATTATTTGGTATTCCTGTTTTATACCCTATTATAATTAACTTTTTCTTAGTTTATTCGATAAACAATGTTTACAAAATAATACTTGCAAATAATAGCATTTATCTATTTTATTTTTTAGGTTCATTAGGGCAATTTCTAGGAATCTATGTTGTGTATTACATTGCTACATATTTTAGTTTTAAAAGAAATATAAAAGAAGTTTAACCTCATCAAGGAAGTCCCCATTTCAATACTGCAAAGGCATAAGTAGGAGGTATAATAAAGTAATAATGAATATAGCAATCATTGAAGATGACTGTAAAATTAGAGAGGAATTAGAAAAATTATTAAAAAGAAATCAATATAAAGTAATACTTATTGAAAACTTTTCAGCTATTTATGAAGAATTAAATAATTGCAATCCTGATTTAATTTTGCTCGATATAAATCTCCCTTTCCAAAATGGATATGAAATTTGTAAACAAATCAAAGCAACTAGGAATATTCCCGTAATATTTGTTACATGCAGAGATACGACGAAAGATGAACTAATGAGTATTAAAGCAGGAGGTATTGATTTTATCACCAAGCCTTATGACACCATGATTTTGTTAGAAAAAATAAAGAGGGCAATCCATTTATCAAATCCTCAAAACTATAAAGAAATCAGTAAAAATGGATACACTCTCGATTTACATTTATCCATATTAAAAAAAGATGATATGGAAATAGAATTAACTCGAAATGAATTTAAAATTTTATATTATTTCTTTATGAGCGGCGACAGAATTATTACAAAAGATGAACTGTTAGATAAATTATGGAATGACAAATATTATTTAGATGAAAATATTTTAATGGTAAATATCACCAGATTGCGAAAGAAAGCACGACAGATAGGAATAAACGACTTGATAAAAAATATTAGAGGCGTGGGATTTAAACTATGAAATTTATAACCTTTTTAGAAGAAAAAATATTTTTTATCCTATTTCAAACAAGCTTTATATTTATTGTTATAGGAATATTATATTTCGTTAATATGCCCTTATATTATATAGCAATCACTACTTTATTACTAATATTGCTGATTGTTTTATACCTATTTATAGAGTATTTATTTACTATAAAAAAATACAAAAAAATTATATCCTTAGTAGATGATTTAGAAGAAAAATATTTAATAGCTGATATATTAAAAAAACCTTTTCAGTTAGAAAATAAAGCATACTACTATGCGCTAAAACATTCCTGCAAAGCAATGAATGATAAGATTGGACAATTGGAAAACGATTTTTTAGACTATCGAGAATATATCGAAAATTTCGTTCACGAAATAAAGACTCCTATTGCAGCATTATCTCTAACTTTTGACAATAATAAGGATTTTGCCTTAAAAAGTGAAATTGACAAAATTAATGAATTTGTAGAACAAATGCTTTTCTATGCTAGAAGCAATTATACCGAAAAAGATTATTTTGTCACGAAATTGGAATTAGAAGAGGTTGTTCACAATGTACTATTAAAATATAGACGCTATATATTAAACGAAAAAATACAATTAAATATTCATCATTTAAATAATAAAATTTATACCGATGAGAAATGGATTGTATTTATACTATCTCAAATTATTCAAAATTGTATAAAATATTTAGATAAATCAAATAAAAAAATAGAAATATTTAGTCAAAACAATAAAAATAATATTGTTTTAACAATTAAAGATAATGGCTGCGGCATTGACGAATCAGATTTAGACAGAATTTATGAAAAAGGATTTACAGGAATGGATAGAAAGAAAAAATATTCCACTGGAATGGGACTTTATTTATCAAATAAATTATGTGAAAAACTTGGTTTAAATTTAAAAGTCAACTCCATAAAAGGACAATATACAGAAGTGCATATCCTTTTTCCTAAAAATAGCATATACCATAATTTAGCATCATCAGACACATAACAAAAAAAGGCGAGACAACTCGCCCTTACTTGTGCCAATACGATTATAATATGTGTAATCTTTCTCCGTAAATACTACTTTTTCTTGATTTTTTATTTCTTTTTAACCATAATGCCAACAAAAGTAGTAAATGGTTTAATGATACTTTCAAAATATTTTTTATCATTCAATGCAAATTTATGGTTTGTATCAAACCATTCCTGCCAAGCCAGTTCAAATAATGACATTTCCCAAGTTCTGACTTCTTCAATATCTTCATGCTTTCCAATAATTCGCCTCCAAAAATCGGCGCTTTGAAACATATATGCTTCTTCTCCTAACCATGTTGTAAGCAGTTCCTCACTTCGTCCATCATATTCATTTTTGATGCCAGGTATTGCAATAAGTACTATTCCTCCACTCTTTATATAAGGCAAAATATGATGAGCAAAAAACTCCTCTTTTCCAGCAAAATAATGATAGGAATCAATGCTAATCAACGCATCAAATAATTCTTTGTCAAAATGCAGATTGGTGGCATCTTCATGCACAGGAATCAATTTATCCTGCATATTCCAATCTGTAAAACGCTGGCGGTTTTCTTCTTCTGAAATCCATAAATCATTTGCATATACCGTTGCACCCGTTTCATTTGCTATAAACAAACTGGTTACACCACTTCCACAACCCAAATCCAAAACTAGATTGTCTGATGTATAGTGTAATGGATATTCTTCAAGCAATTCATCCAAAAGTCTTAAGCAATTTGGTCCCATCATAAAAGGAACTTTAAAATATTTTTTATAATTTTCACATTTTATAATATGCTTCATTTTTAACTTTCTCCCCTTATTTTATTCATTTAACTCTATCACAGCATCCGTATATTTTCTTTGCATATCATGCCGCTTTTTTCGATTTTCAACTGTCTCAAATAAAATTGAAAAATCATAATCCTCTGGATATAGCTGAGCTGCTGCCACATGCAGCTTTACCCGCTTATGATTAATCCAAATTTTTTTATCTGGCAGCTGCACTCGTAACACACCTTTTTCATTGATTGGCACACATACTATTCCTATCTTTTTTTCAGGATAAACCATTACACTATCACCTATTTTATACTTGCTACTAAGGTCTGCATTATTCTTTCCAATTTTAGCTTTTGAAATCTTAGTCGTATTCTTTTTAATAATATTACTTTCTGACTTTTGAAATACATAAGACTTTACAGCTTCTTCACCATACGCAACGCTAATTGCCACCTTCAACATTCTATTTGGCATTCCCAGTCTGTCTGCAATATAAAATGCACAGCTTTCGCCTGCTTCCCCAATTATCATTTGATAAGTAGGTCTTAGCGTTTCTTTGTCAAAGGTCATTCTTGCATTGATAATATTCTCTGTCTTAGCTGCATATTCTTTTACTTCAGGATAATGCGTTGTCACCAAGAAAAGAGCATTGCTTTTTCTAAGTTCTTCTAAAATTGCAATTGCAATTCCCATGCCTTCTGTGGGGTCTGTTCCAGAACCCAATTCATCCATTATAACAAAACTATACTTATTTGCTTCACTTAATACTTCCAGCACATTAGTTATATGAGCGGAAAATGTAGAAAGATTTTCTGAAAGATTCTGCCCATCTCCAATATCACATAAATATGAACTATTCATACATATATCTGCCTGCTTGCATGTCACATGCAATCCACACTGCGCCATAATGCAATTCAGCATAACGGTTTTAATTGCTACTGTTTTCCCTCCTGTATTTGGTCCTGTTATAACAATACCATGTATTTTTTCACCTATTTCAAACTGCAATGGCACTGCTATTGATTTATCCATCAGCGGATGCCGTGCTTCTGTTAATTTAATTTTGCGTTCTGTGTTAATTGTTGGTTCTATTGCATCCATGTCAATACTTAATTTACCTTTAGAAAAGATAAAATCCAACTTTTCAATCATTGCCAAATTTTCTTTTAACACAGGCGAGACCTGCGAAACAAAAGCTGATAAAGTATATAAAATACGATATACTTCATTTTCTTCATCTATTTTTAGCAATTGCAATTCCTCATAATACCTTGAAACACTTGATGGTTCTATAAAAAGAGTATTACCCGTAGAAGACTTGTCAATAATGCTGCCAGCTATCTTCAATTTATATTCTTTTTTTACTGGAAGACATATTCGCCCATTTCTAAATGTACAATAATTATCTGCCATACAATCCTTATAAGAACGAAGGATTTGTTCTGCTTTATGTTTCATCTGTTCTTCACATTTTATCATCTGATTTCGTATTTGACCTAATTCCTTTGAAGCATAATTATCCACCGTACTATTCCGAATGATGTGGCAAATTTCTTCATGTAATTCTGAAATAGAATCTAAATTTTCATTATAATAAGCTAAAGAATTATTATATATTTCCCCTCTTTTTAAATAATCTTTCAGCCGTTTTATCGCAATCAAAACTTTTTCTACTCGTTCTAACTGATACGGTGTTAAACAATCCCCTTTTTCAGCAATCAATATAATATTTTTCATTTCGGAAACATTTTGCAATGGTGGTGTTCCTATTTTTTCAATCAAATCTTTTGCATTGGTTGTGTCACTTATCTGTTTTCTCAATTCATTCTCAGAAAAATACAATGAAACTTCTTTAATTTTTTCTTTCGCCCAATCTGTAACAGCTAAATCAGCCCATATCTCTTTGACTTTGTTAAATTCAATTTGTTTATCAATATTCATTTTTCTTATCCTTTCACTTTAAATTATAATATCGCCTTAAACGCAAAAAAGACCATAGATACCTTAAATGCCTTAAGATACTATGGTCTTTATATCTCTATGATTTTATATATTTCATAAACAAGCAAGAAACAATTTTTCATCGTACACTCCGTGCACTTTAGCCGCATATTTCCTCTATATAAGGCTGCACAGAATGTTCTTGTTCTTTATATCTCAAAAACATAGAAATTTCTATAAAATAAAAAAAGCATGACCATACAGCCATGCTTATATCATCTATGAAATATATACCACAATATTAAGCAATTGTAAGGCGAAAACGTTGACAATATAATTTGCCAACAAATGGGCAGACTCCTAGCGTAAGCTAAAAATCACCCTTGCACTATTTATTTTGCAATTTTCTCCATTACAATAACACTTAACATCAACAATCCTCCTAAAAATTTTTATCTATTGTACATTATCTCACACTCTTGGTCAAGTATTTAATCATAAATTTTTATGTTGTTTGTAATTCGATTATCGATTCACTTGTTCCATCACATTTTTTCGCATAAAAAAGCTAATTCCCAGACAGTCAATAATGATTCCTGACGTGTCCAATTCATTTACAAGCTGCATCAAATCATTAAATGTATATACCATATGTTCTTGATGTTCCTTATAACACTTGTTCATCTCATATCCATCTGTAAATGCCGGCAATGCAATAACCGTTTCACCTTCTTGTTTTTCGGCAACTCGCTGTGTCACATCAATAAATGGAAGCTGTATTTCGACTTCCTCCTCATTTTCATTCTTGATACATGGCACCATAAATTCACATTCTAACATACTCTGGAACATGAAATCTTCCCTTTGCTTAATCATACTGATTCGTTCTTTTACAGGCGCTTGTTTTCTCAATTCCTGAAAATAATCAATCATAGCTGCTGAACATGCAGGATTTGTCATATAGTCATCGCTATAAAAATTATCATAAGAATATATATCTTCTCTATCAACAACAAAAGGTTCAGATTTTCCATCCATAAAACGTATTCTTTTATAACCATTGCGATACATATGTCCGACTTCCATCTTAAACGTATCTTGGTCAAGACCGCCAAATACAACCCTATAACCAGCCATATTTAATTTCTTCTGTATACTTTGATTTTCTGAATAGTTATATAAGATAATTAAATCTCTATCCAACATATATGGATACCCTGTTAAATCACTGTAAGCTATCCATAATCGGTCTGTATTTTTAATCTTTTGTATCGCAATTGGATAGTATCGATTAATCATTTCGTTAAAAAAGCCTATATCATTTTCATTGTTTTTATCTTGTGCCTCTTTTAAGCATTTTGGCAAAATAACATTAACCAAATAAATACAATCAGCAAGCGGCAGCCTTGATACCATTGTAAGTCCACAATCTTTGTCCTGTGTTATATGCCTTAATAAATCATTTGCTCTTTTAGCATCCATAATTCCTCATTTCTGCACCTTTGTGCTTGACAGGTTTTAAATTTTTGCAATATCAATAATTGTAAGGTCTTCATTGTTAAATGCGTGTTCAAGACTTGATATAAGCGCATGTGCTGTATCAAGACTTGTAAGGCAATGAACGCCTGTCTCAATAGCATAACGCCTGATAAGAAAACCATCGCCAGCTCTCTCAATACCATTTTCCGGCGTGTCAATAATCAAATCAATTTTATGCTCTAATATTAAGTCAAGCAACGTTGGCGCTTCCTGTCCAATTTTATTGACCTTAATTGCATGAACACCATGTTCTTTAAGAACTTTTGCTGTTCCTCTCGAAGCATATATCTTATAACCCAACTTTTCAAATCGCTGTGCAATATCAATTCCATCTTCTTTGTCTGCATCTGCCAATGTCATAATAATCTGTTTATGCTTTGGCAGACAGATACCAGCGCCCTGAAAAGCCTTGAATAACGCTTCGTCAAAATCTTGTGATATACCTAAACATTCTCCTGTTGACTTCATTTCTGGACCCATTGTAATATCGGCGCCACGAATTTTCTCAAATGAAAATACAGGCATTTTTATTGCATAATAGTCTGCATTTTTTTGTAGTCCAGGTGTGTATCCTAAATCTTTAATTTTGCTTCCTGTAATAACTTTCGTTGCAAGCTTTACGATTGGAATACCTGTTACTTTACTGATATATGGCACTGTACGGCTTGAACGCGGATTTACTTCAATCACATAAACTTGATTTTGATAAACGATAAACTGAATATTAATTAATCCTTTTACATGAAGTGAACGCGCTAACTTTGCTGTGTAATCAACTATCATATCTGTAATTTCCGGTGTCAACGATTTGGCTGGATATACCGATATACTATCCCCTGAGTGAATGCCTGCTCGCTCAATATGTTCCATAATTCCTGGAATCAAAATATCCTCACCATCACACACCGCATCAACTTCAATCTCTTTTCCCATAAGATACTTATCAACAAGTATTGGATGGTCTTGTTTAATTCGATTGATAATATTCATAAATTCGACAACATCTTCATCAGATACAGCAATCTGCATTCCCTGTCCGCCAAGCACATAAGAAGGTCGTACCAAAACAGGATAACCAAGCTCATTGGCAGCTTTTAATGCCTCATCAACCGTAAATACGGTATGACCTTTTGCTCTAGGAATACCACACTGCTCTAAAATCTTGTCAAACAATTCTCTATCTTCAGCCGCATCCACATCTTCCGCACTTGTTCCAAGTATTGGAACACCCATCTTCATCAATGCTTCCGTCAATTTTATTGCCGTCTGACCACCAAATTGGACAACTGCTCCGTCCGGTTTTTCAAAATCAACAATACTCTCGACATCTTCTGGCGTCAATGGCTCAAAATACAGCTTATCTGCTATATCAAAGTCCGTAGAAACGGTCTCTGGGTTATTATTGATAATAATCGTTTCATAACCTTGCTGCTCAAATGACCATGTACAGTGTACAGAGCAAAAATCAAACTCTATTCCCTGTCCAATACGGATAGGACCCGAACCTAAAACCAGAACTTTTTTGCGGTCTTTTGTCTCAATGGCTTCATTTTCACTGCCATATACCGAATAATAATATGGCGTTGTCGCCTCAAATTCAGCGGCACAGGTGTCAACCATCTTAAAGACAGCGTGAATATCATACACATCACGCATCTGCTTAATTTCTTTTTCTGTATGACCTGTCAATGCTCCAATCACATTGTCTGGAAACTCTATTCTTTTTGCCTCTGCAAGAAGTTCTTTTGTCAATGGACCGCGTTTTAACGCATTTTCCATATCAACAATAATCTGAAGCTTGTCAATAAACCACAAATCTATCATTGTTATATCATGGATTTTTGCTGGGGACATATGACGCCTCAAGCTTTCGGCTATCTTCCATATTCTTCTGTCATCAACAATCGCTAATTCCTCTAATAGTTCCTCGTCTGTAAGGGCTGTAAAATCATATGACATTAAACTGTCAACATGCTGTTCAAGAGAACGGATTGCTTTCATTATACCGCCTTCAAAGTTATTTGCAATACTCATGACTTCTCCGGTAGCCTTCATTTGTGTTGTAAGTGTTCTCTTAGCAGATATAAATTTATCAAATGGAAGTCTTGGCATCTTCACGACACAATAGTCGAGCGTTGGCTCAAAACTTGCATACGTCTTGCCTGTAATGGCATTTTTAATCTCATCTAACGTATAGCCAAGCGCTATCTTTGCCGCAACCTTTGCAATCGGATAACCTGTTGCCTTTGAGGCAAGCGCTGACGAACGGCTCACTCTTGGATTCACTTCTATTACACAGTATTCAAAACTGTCTGGATGAAGCGCATACTGTACATTGCACCCGCCTGTAATCCCTAATTCATCAATAATATTCAGTGCAGATGTTCGCAGCATCTGATATTCTTTATCGGAGAGTGTCTGAGATGGCGCAACAACAATACTGTCGCCTGTATGAACACCGACAGGGTCAATATTTTCCATATTACATACCGTTATGCAGTTTCCTTTACTGTCTCGCATAACTTCATATTCAATCTCTTTCCAGCCTGCTATACATCGCTCAACTAAAACTTCTCCCACTCTTGAAAGACGAAGTCCGTTTTCCAAAATCTCTCTTAATTCCATTGGATTATGCGCAATGCCGCCGCCTGAACCGCCAAGCGTATATGCGGGACGCAGTACCACTGGATAACCGATTTTGTTGGCAAAAACTTCTCCATCTTCCACATTATTTACTACTAGAGAAGCGGCACATGGCTCCTTAATTTTTTCCATCGTCTCTTTAAACATCAATCGGTCTTCTGCTTTTTTAATAGTAAGCGCAGTTGTTCCAATAAGCTTTACATGATGTTCTTTTAAAAAGCCTGTCTCTTCTATCTCCATAGCAAGATTTAATCCAGCTTGTCCTCCAAGTGTCGGCAGTATGCTGTCTGGCTTTTCCTTTATAATAATCTGTTCAAGCGCCTTTACTGTGAGCGGCTCAATATAAACCTCATCTGCAATATCTTTATCGGTCATAATCGTAGCGGGGTTAGAGTTGACTAACACAACTTCGATGCCCTCTTCCTTCAGCGAACGACAAGCCTGTGTACCAGCATAATCAAACTCGGCTGCCTGACCAATCACAATAGGTCCTGAACCAATCACTAATACTTTTTTAATATCTGGATTCTTTGGCATCTTATTAGTCCTCCTTCTTCATCATATCTATAAATCGGTCAAAGAGATATGCAGTATCTGTTGGTCCTGCACATGCCTCCGGGTGAAATTGAACCGTAAATATTTTCTTTCCAATATAAGACAATCCCTCGTTTGTCTTATCGTTGACATTCTCAAATGCCACTTTTGCCACAGATGGGTCAATAGTACGCTCATCAACAACATAACCATGATTTTGTGATGAAATATAAACTCGTCCTGTCTCAAGGTCTTTAACGGGATGATTCGCTCCTCGATGTCCATATTTCATCTTATGGGTATCTGCTCCCATAGCAAGCGCCATAAGCTGATGTCCAAGACATATCGCAAAAATTGGGACGTCACTTTGATACAGCTTTCTTAATTCTTCAATAATCGCACCACAATCTTTTGGGTCTCCCGGTCCATTTGAGAGCATAATGCCATCTGGATTTGCTGCAAGTATCTCTTCTGCCTTTGTAAATGCTGGATAAATAGTAACCTCACAACCTCTGGCATGAAGTGAATGTGCAATATTTTGTTTTGCCCCAAAATCAAGCAATGCGACCTTCGCACCTTTGCCCGAAAGCACAGTCTTTTCTTTACAGGTGACTTTTTTTACAACATCTAAAACCTTGTACGCTTTAATCTTAGGAAGTATCTCATCAAGATTAAAATGTTCGTTTGTTGTAATCATACCGTTCATTGTACCTTTTTGGCGAAGAATTTTTGTGAGCGCTCTTGTATCAATGCCTGCAATACCAGGTATATCATTGTCGCAAAGGAATTTTTGTATCGAATCTTCACACCGGAAATTGCTTGCCATTCTTGAAAGTTCTCTTACAATATAGCCATCAGGCCACGCTTTTAAAGATTCCATATCTTTATAACACACACCATAATTACCAATCAGGGGATATGTCATTGTAACTGCCTGTCCGGCATATGAAGGGTCTGTAAGGACCTCTAAGTATCCTGTCATTGAAGTATTAAAAACAATTTCACTGATAACTTCGCGGGAAGAACCTATGCTTGTTCCAACAAAAACTGTTCCATCTTCAAGAATTAAAAATGCTTTCATGAATGTCACCTGTTCCTTTCATAATTGACTACACTTTAGTATTTCTACATAACTAAACTATAACCATATTTGCGCAAAAAAAAAGACAAAAAATTGCCTTTTTTTCAAATTTTATAAATTTTATCATATTCGTTGTATTATTTCAAGGTAGATTTTATAAGTTCACTTTTCCTATTTCTAAACAAGCAAGTCCCCACCCCCACTTATGCCTTTGCAGCATTGAAGTGAGGGGGACTTCCTTGATGAGGTTAAAAAAAGAATGGCTATTGTCATCCTTTTTAACTTTTAACAATTTACTTTATAATCATTTCTTCTCATATTGTCCTATATATTTAAACGTTTTCCCTTTATCCGTAGACTGGTATTTTGCAACGGTCTTCCCGTTATTATACGCAGATTGTTCATCTTGTATAAGATACACGGTTATAATTCGGTCTGCGCTGTACGTAGGCACGGTTGCCTCTCTGTAAACATCAGACCACGTTAGATTATTATTGTTTTCAAGCACTGTACTGTCCAATTCTTGACTTTCAAGAAGAACCTCCTCAAACGTTTTTCCTCCGTCTGTTGTTCTATAAAGATTAGAATCCATCTCTTCACTATATTCATAACATAAAAAGCCTGTATTTAAATCAATAAACTTAACACCTTTAACAATATTGCCTGTTCTTGCATTATCAACAGGACTCCAATTTTGTCCGCCATCACTTGTAGCATATATTTTATAGCTTTCCCGCAAATGATTTCTATCATATCCCACAAAAATAATTCCTGTTTTTTCATCGAAAAATTCCACATAATAATAATCGGCATTATAGATTGTATCAATCTCACTTGTTATCCAATTTTCACCCATATCGTCTGTATAGACAAGCGTCACAGGAACTCGGTCATTCCCATTTCTTTTGCCTCCATATAGAAATGCTGTCTTTGTTGTGCTAATACAATAACTTCCATACTTTAATTTCTCATTAGAATTATTTTCATACAAAACATCATCAACATTGACTGGCACTGTGATAAATCGTTCACCTTTATTGTATGTTACCGTCAATGCAGCATTCTTAATTCGATAAAAGACCATTTCATTCTCTTGCTCGCCTGTCACATCCGCCTTTTCTGCCACTGAATTTTTCTTACTTTCATTATACAAGGTAATACCATATTCTTCTGGCGTGACAATGCTCTTTACATAAATGGTAGCTGTTCCATCATAATGATTATCAATATTAAACGATACCACCCATTCACAGATAAGCTTTCCATTATCCACTACTCCGTCCCAAGCGATAAAGTTCTCGTAATTATCTTCATCAACAATTGCCGTAAAACTAATAAAAACGGTATTGGTCTTTTCTTCTAAAATCTTTGTTTCATGTATATCAACCTCTTCAAGCTTCTTTGTTCTTGATAGATACTTTTGTGTATATTGAGAAGTAAAATGATGAATCCAAATGTCGCCTATTTGTCCTATTGTAAGCTGCCCAAAATCATCCGCCAACGTATGATTTACTGCATTTTCTTCAACAGGTTCCAAAATATTTCCATAGGAGTCAATTCTTACCGAAAACGTATATCTTGACTTTAGGACAATCTCCCTTTCACGCTCTTCCACATATCGGTAAATCATATAGTATGATGCCATCACTATTACGCTAATTAAAATAAAAACCCTAAAAGCCACCTTTTTAATAAGTCTTTTCTCAGCCGCACTAAATTTCATAAAACATCATTCCCTACTTTTCACGTTTAATATACATAGCCTCACTCATTATTTTTCTGTAATCTTTATACCACCATAAATAAATGGATGCGCCAATTCCTATTACGATGCTGATTATTATAAATACTGGGTGAATGACAAACAGCCAATATTCTGGTATTCTATGTTCTATTATCGGCATCCCATAAGCAAATATAAAACAAAGCGCCATAACAAATCCATTATAAAGTCCTCTTCTATTGTATAACTTTTTCAAGCTGTCAAATACAAAGATAGACAACATTTCTCCTATTGGTCGAAACATCATTGTAACAAAACATAACAGTAAACTTTTTTGTAAAGATACTCCAAACATAAAAAGAATGATTGTAAAATATATAAAATCAGTAATTACTTTATATATAATATTGCCTAAAAAACAGATATATGGGCTAATCAAAAATACTTTCACCATCATATACTCTCGGTCTCCCATCGCAAGAACGATTGTATTGGCAAGACTTCCGCATATTGTAGATAATATAAAGAAAAAGAATATCATTGTAAGCTCTTGATTGGAATCTACCAGCGGATAAAATTGTGCTATAAATTTATAGGGAATATACATAAATACAAACACATATAAAAGCTTTCCTATAAATTCATATAAAACTCTTCCAATTTGAGCGATAACTCCAAATACAATACTTAATTTATAATTATTGTTTTCTACTACTTGTCTGTTAATTTTTTCACCAATTGTAGGCAGATGCGTCAGCATTCTTACAAATTGATTCATTGTTTCATAAAATAACAGAATCCTTCCTGTAAACATCTTTTTTATTATCGTTATCATTCTTCTATCTCTCCTAAAATGTCTGAAAGCGCATTTGCAATCTCAGGCACATCAATCATATTTTCAGGAATCTCATAAATCTCACCACTGTTAAGAACAAGAATATCTTTTGCAATTTTTCTCGCTATAAATAACAGACTTGTTGATACAATTATAATATGACCTTCTTTTTCTTCTTCCAGAACCTTTAAAAAAGTCTCTATATATTCATTATCACAATAATCAAATGGTTCATCAAACATTATTATATATGGTTTTTGTGAAAGAAATGCCGCTAATTGCAGTCTTTTTTTGTCTTCAAACGAATAATCACATATAAGTTTATCCCATTTGTCTTTGGAAAGACCAACACGCAAAAGATAATCTTCCACATTGGTTTTATCATTCTTTAAATTTGCCACAACCTGAATAAACTTTTTACCTGAAATAAACATTGGAAGAATACTTTGTTTTGCTGCAAATACAATATTTTGTTTTTCCTCCGTGACAATATTGCCATCATCAATTGTCAAATCGCCGCATATACATTCAAATAAAGTAGTTCTTCCTGCTCCGGCAGCCGCCAATAAAGAATATACATTTCCTTCTTTAAACGTATAATTCACATCCGAAAGCACTTCTTTTTTGTCATATGATTTTTTTATATGATTAAGCTGTAACATAGACAATCCTTTCACATTATAATTGTAAAAATGCAACAGTCCAGAAACGACTAAACTATTACTTAAAAATTATACACCAATATTTACAATATTGCAAATCACATAAAAAATATGTTATGATTCCCTTCATACAATAAACAAGTTTATAACTAATAGCATAGCTACAAATCTTATAATCTTACGCTTGTACACTTACATAAATTAAACAATGAAAGGTTTTAAAATTTTATGAAAAATTATTTTAAGAAAAAACGTCTGTTATATGGATTATATATTTTTATATATCTTCCGTGGTTTTTTATTCTTGAAGCCTGTATTAATGAGACAACACCCGATATTCATATACTCAACAGGCGTGTTGATGAGTTTATTCCATTTTGTGAATATTTTATTATCCCCTATATTTTTTGGGTATTTTACATACTTGGAGCATGTATTTTTATGCTATTTAAAGCAAATGATAAAGAATTTCATCAATTTGGCATAACACTAATTACTGGAATGTCTTTATGTCTTTTTATCTGTATGGTCTATCCAAACGGCGTACAATTAAGACCCCAACATCTGCCGGACAATATTTTCGGAACAATCGTAAACTATTTGTATATGTCTGATACTCCAACCAATGTCTTCCCAAGTATTCATGTATTTAACTCGCTGGCTGTTCATATTAGCCTGACAAAATGTGAAGCATTAAAAAATCATCATTTTATAAAATGTTGTTCTCTTATCAGTTGTATATTGATATGTATGTCAACTCTGTTTCTTAAACAACACTGTGTCATTGATGTGATAGGAGCATGTGGATTAATGGTTATACTTTACGTTCTTGTATATGTTGCAAACTATAAAAAAGCGCCTGAAAATCAAAAGGAAACGGTTTCTATCCACTAAAAAAAATATCCCTGTGTTACACAAAAGTCAAATACCCCGTAGCTTGCTACGGGGTATTTTGCAAAAAAACCTATTTATTCATCAAAAATGCTTACTATCTCACCATCCAGTATTCGATTCATATTTTTAACTGCACAGAAATTTCCGCACATAGAGCAGGTATCTTCCTTTTCTGGTGCAGCAGACTTTCTGTAATTTCTTGCTTTTTCAGGGTCTATTGCAAGATTAAACATTTCTTCCCAATCCAGATTTTTTCTAGCAGTACTCATCTGATAATCCCAATCTTTTGCACCTGGTATACCTTTTGCAATATCAGCGGCATGTGCTGCTATTTTAGATGCTATAATTCCCTCCTTAACATCATTTAAATCAGGAAGTCTAAGATGTTCTGCCGGCGTTACATAACATAAAAAGGAAGCTCCATATGTAGCGGCTATGGCGCCTCCAATTGCTGCCGTTATATGGTCATATCCTGGCGCTACATCGGTAACTAACGGTCCAAGTACATAAAACGGCGCACCTTTGCAAATAGTCTTTTGTATCTCCATATTGGCTTGAATTTGATTTAAAGGCATATGTCCTGGACCTTCAATCATCACTTGTACATCTTTTTCCCATGCTCTTTTTGTAAGCTCTCCTAATGTCACCAACTCTTCAATCTGAGAGATATCAGAAGCATCTGCAATACAACCTGGTCTGCACGCATCGCCCAAACTCATTGTAACATCATATTTTCTGCATATATCAAGAATCCAATCATAATGTTCATAAAATGGATTTTCATTGCCCGTCATCTCCATCCATGCAAATATAATAGAGCCTCCACGCGATACAATATTCGTCAATCGTTTTGCCTCCTTAAACCGTTTTGCAGTAGAACGGTTAATTCCGCAATGAATCGTCATAAAATCCACGCCGTCTTTAGCGTGCATCTCAACAATATCAAGCCATTCTTTTGTCGTGATTTCTTTCAACGCCTTATGATAGTACACCACTGCATCGTAAATCGGCACTGTTCCCAATGTTGCAGGACACTCAGCAGTCAACTTTTGCCTAAACTTTCTCGTATCACCAAACGAGCTTAAATCCATGATGGCATGTGCGCCCATATCAACGGCATTTTGTACCTTTTTCATCTCCATATCCATATCCATGCAATCTCTTGAAGTTCCAAGATTCACATTTATCTTTGTCTGGAGCTTTTCACCGATACCGTTAGGGTCAAGGCACTTATGATTTTTATTTGCAGGTATAATTACTTGACCTGCTGCAATCAATGCTCTTAACGCTTCTTCTGACATATGTTCCTTTTGTGCAACCTTTTTCATTTCTGGCGTTATAATGCCTTGTCTGGCTGCATCCATTTGTGTTGTATACATACTGTTACCATACCTTTCTTTTACACAATTCACTTAGTTTCCCTACTCGCCGCGCTAGGCGTCCGTTTGCTTCTGCTGGCATTTTCCTTTAGATGCCCATGTACATAAAAAACCGCATATCACGATTTTGATATGCGGTAAAATCCATCAACTATAACAATATATAGCCATGTTCATTCTTCCTACGACGGCATTATCCGCATCAGGTATATGGGTCGGATTGCTCCCTCTCAGCCATTTACTATAAAATATAGCAGGCTCCCCAGAATATTTAATTTATTTTTATATTCAACTTTCTTCAAACATAATTATATAATTATTGCAATACACTTATTTTTTATACCATATTTACACGAATCCTGTAAATCTATAAATGCAGCACTCTATCTTTTATCTCTTGAGTACGCCCCTGATTCCAAAATTGTGTTCCTATATATCCGCATGTCCTTCTTGCAACGTTCATCTTATCTTGGTTGCGGTTTTTGCAGTTTGGACACTCCCAAACCAGCTTGCCGTCCTCGTTTGTTATAATCTCAATCTGTCCTGTATAGCCACATTCCTGACAATAATCACTTTTTGTATTCAGCTCTGCATACATAATATTTTCATAAATAAACTGCATAACCGAAAGCACTGCTGGAATGTTATTCATCATATCAGGCACTTCAACATAACTGATAGCGCCGCCAGGCGAAAGTCTCTGAAACTGACTTTCAAACTTTAACTTTTCAAATGCATCAATATTTTCACTAACATGCACATGATAACTATTTGTTATATAATTTCTATCTGTTATATCTGGAATCTTTCCAAATCGTTTTTGTAAACATTTTGCAAACTTATACGTTGTTGACTCTAACGGCGTACCATACAGACTAAAATCAATATTGGTCTCTGCTGCCCACTTTTTGCAAGTGCTGTTTAAATACTCCATAACCTCAAGGGCAAATTCCGTTCCCCCTTTTTGCGTATGCGATACGCCCTTCATATATTTTACACACTCACATAATCCAGCATATCCAAGTGAAATTGTTGAATAACCTCCATAGAGAAGCTTGTCAATCGTCTCCCCTTTTTTCAGTCTCGCCAATGCGCCATTCTGCCAAAGAATCGGCGCCACATCAGAAGGTGTGCCTTTTAAGCGATAATGTCTGCACATCAATGCTCGTCTGCACAAATCCAGTCGCTCATCCAATATGCTCCAAAACTTATCCATATCCTTGCCTGCGCTTAAAGCCACATCAACCAAATTGATTGTGACAACGCCCTGATTAAACCTGCCATAAAATTTAGGTTTGTCCTGCTCATCTTTATATACGGTAAGAAATGACCTGCATCCCATACAAGGATAACAATTGCCATCTTTTAATTCCTTCATCATCTTTTCTGATATATAATCCGGAACCATTCTCTTTGCTGTACATCTCGCTGCAAGTTTTGTCAACTCCCAATATTTTGAGCCTTCTCTTACATTGTCTTCCTCAAGTACATAAATCAATTTTGGAAACGCTGGTGTTATCCATACGCCCTGTTCATTTTTCACACCTTGTATACGCTGTTTTAAAACTTCTTGTATCACTAACGCTAAATCATCTCTTGTCTGACCTTCTGGCGCCTCATTTAAATACATAAACACGGTCACAAAAGGAGCTTGACCATTTGTTGTCATCAGTGTAATAACCTGATATTGAATCATCTGAACGCCATTTTTAATCTCATCGCGCACTCGAAGCTCTGCCACTTCCCGTACTTTTTGTTCGGTGTAGTCAATACCTGTCGCCTCAAATTCTTCCCGCACCTTGCGAATAAATTTTTGCCTGCTTATATCGACAAACGGCGCTAAATGAGTAAGACTAATACTCTGTCCACCATACTGTGAACTTGCTATCTGTGCAATTGCCTGTGTCGCTATATTACAAGCTGTTGAAAAGCTATGCGGCTTTTCAAGCATTGTCTCACTGATAACCGTGCCATTTTGAAGCATATCATCAAGATTTACAAGACAGCAATTGTGCATATGCTGAGCAAAATAATCAGCATCATGAAAATGGATTAGACCTTGTTCATGTGCATCAACAATATCTTGTGGAAGAAGAAACCGCTTTGTGATATCTTTGCTGACTTCCCCTGCCATATAATCTCTTTGAACACTGTTTACTGTTGGGTTTTTATTAGAATTTTCCTGCTTTACTTCCTCATTATTGCACTCCAGCAAGCTTAAAATCTGTTCATCGGTCGAATTAGACTTACGTACCAATGCCCTTTTGTAGCGGTATGTTATATACTTTCTTGCCACTGCAAACGCTCTGAAATTCATTATCTGATTTTCAACTAAATCCTGTATTTCCTCTACGCTTAAAGACCTGCCCATCTCCTTACAAATCTGTTCAATATTTTTACTGATAACCATAATCTGCTCATCGGACAATCGCTCATTGTGCGCAACTTCATTGTTCGCTTTAGCAACAGCGGCAACAATTTTTTCTATATCAAATGTAACCTCAGAACCGCTCCTTTTAATTATCTTCATACTCTAATCCCCATTCCTATATTGCTTTTGCTAAAATAATCTTTTGAATATCTTGCGTCAAACTGTATACAGACACAAATATAAGCATATTTAAAAATTGCTCATCCGTATATGTTAAAGTCTTAAACAATCGTAAGTGAGACTATTATACAATATATAGAGTATTAAGTCAATTATATTATCAATATATAGTGGTAACTAACATACTTACACAATTCCTCGCTCTATAAAAACATTCTGTAATCGTTACTGTAATTCTAACTTTGAAAAATCAATTGTTTTAAAAAGAGTTCCCTCCATACTCATTCTGCTAAGGAATGATGCTACAATCACAGCACAGTCTATCTCATAATTCGCCCATTGTGCTTCTGAGCTGCACTTATTAAAAGTAAGCAATCCATTCATATTTTCAAATGTGCCTAGAAAGCATTGAATAGAAGCACACACATCAAAATGTTCCATATATTTTGCAATCTCTGGCGCACGTTCTTCTACCTTTCTTAAAAATCCAAATTCAACATAATTTTCTTCAGGAATAAGGAGATTTTTAAATTCTGGATGCCTAATATATGAAACTTCCTTAAACTCTGGCAAATCCTGCCCATAGCTATATATTTTTTCCATCTTTTCTCCATAAAAGATAGATATATTCTCAATACCAAATGCGTTAAAAATATGTACAAATGCATCTTTTAACGCCAACTGTGGATTCGTGACAGCACTTGTCATAAATTTTGTCACATACTGTAATTCTCGTATTTCTCTTGTGTTTTTAAAAGCACATAATTCATTTTTATTCACTGTGGATTCATACGATGTGCGATGAAGTTCATCTCTAAAAAAGACATAACGGTCTCTTCCTTTTTCCTTCGCAATATACAAACAGCAATCAGCCTTGCGAAACAAGTCTTCATACTCTGTTCCATTGGTAGGAAATATAGAAGCGCCTATTGAACAAGTCACAGAAAGGCTCTCGAAATCTTCTGCAAATTCCCACTTAATTTGAGTTCGGATAGCACGAAGCATCCCTCTAAGAAGCTGCTCATCATTTAATCCGGTAAAGATAATCATAAACTCATCTCCACCCATACGACCTACAACACCCTGTTCGCCCACAACCTCTTTCAATTTCCGTCCAACCCTAGCAAGAACGGCATCGCCATACATATGTCCAAACGTATCATTGACGGATTTAAAGTGGTCTATATCAAGTATTGTAATAATGACACGATTTTCTTTTTCTTCCGCAATCCTTTTTTTGGCATATTCGGTTATGGTTTTTTTATTATAAACACCTGTCAAGGAATCTGTCTGCAATTCATCCATCAAATTCATAATCGTATTTGCATGACTGATTTCCTCATCAATCACTATTCTACCTATTACAATTCTGCCTTCATCTATTGTATTATATATACTGCCCAAAAACTTAACAGGTTCCATCGTCTCCCCATCTGTGCGAATGGACGTATTCAACTTGACAGAAAAACTTTGTAAATACATCTTAAAACCTAATATAAGTGAATCCAGCATAGCTTTTTCATCACTAGAAACATAATTTTTTTCCAATAAAAATATTTTCCATTCATCAACATCCATATTAAACAATTCAATACGTTGATATTGGTCATATTTATATATTGTTATAATATTTGTCGCCTTCTTATAAATATAGACATATTCATTTGTCAGACTTAGAGCAACTCTTAATTTATCAATACTTTCTAAAGCCTTATCATACAAAATAATAGAATCTTCAATATCAATAAATTCAAAACTTGAATCAATAATCCAGTCGTCAAACTTCTTTTTACTAACTTTTCTAACCAGATTATTCTTATATTTTCCTTCTGCATTCATAATTTTAAACACTGCTTCCGATTCACTCTTCAACGCCTCTTTAATAAATTGTTTAAATTGCTCTGCCTCTTGTGGATGGACATATTGAAGAAACTCTTTGTCATTCATATTTTCTTGCCCAAAATAAGCTGCAAATGTTTTATTTGAAACAAATATTTTGCATCCCTCCAAAAAAGATACCATTCTTCGCTCACTGAGCTGCCCATTTAAAATGACTTCTATATGGTTCTCCATATTATCCATGTCATTATTTACCATTATTCCCTCCATTATTAATATTTCATTGTAATGACGATGCGCCTTCGTCAATCCCGCGCTTTTCACAATTACAGTATATAACCTATTTTTCTTTTTTGCAATACATTTGAAAAATTAAATGGTTCTTTAGTACTAAATACATCATATGGTATTTATTTTTTTATATGAATGTGTTAAAATACAACATGTTGTTATTTGAACATGTATGTCGACGCATAATCATTAACAAGACAGCCGCTTTTAAAGAGTGGTAATTCTTTAATTTATTAGGAGGTTTTCATAAATGGAACGTGTAAAAATGAATAAGGTAATGGTATCACATGGTGATACAGTCAGAAAATTCCCCGTATATGAGATATATCTTGACGGTGTTATTGTCACAAAGGTATCCTCAGAAAAAGAAGCGGTAGAAATGATTTCGCGTTGGCAGGAAGCTTATAAATAATTTTTATTACCATATTTTTTGCTGTGCTATATTGAACAACTAGAATTACATAGATTCAATGTAGCACAGCACTATTTTTATTTTATAGGAAAGTTCA
Organism: uncultured Eubacterium sp.; assembly: GCA_947088865.1. Classification (GTDB taxonomy): domain Bacteria; phylum Bacillota; class Clostridia; order Lachnospirales; family Lachnospiraceae; genus Lachnospira. The sequence goes on from CAMUHY010000010.1 coordinate 35,809, forward strand.
ATCTATTAGCACATTAATAAATAAATAAATAAATTAATTAATTAATTTATTGACATCTTTCTTTTTGCCCAAAACTTTAATATGGTCTGTATCTTTAAATACATAATCTGGACCTGGCATAACAATCAATCCATCTTTATGATTTACAATTGCTATAATGTATACATTATGCACTGCACGAACATTGATAGCTCGAATTGTCTTTCCGCACCATTCCTTTAAAACAGATATTTCATAAATAGAATATTCCTGTGAGACTGCAATATAATCAAACACATTATTTGAACTGCATTTTGCAGCAAGATTGACAGCGATATCCCTATCTGGATAAACGACCTCATCAGCTCCATTTTTTAAAAGAAACTTTGCATGAATATCTCTGCTTGCCATACTGATTACATAAGGAGCGCCCATCTCTTTTACAATACTTGTCACTTCAAGACTATTTTGAAAATCCTCGCCAATACACACAACAATAATATCAAAATTTTTCACGCCCAATGATTTTAACACATCTGGATTTGTACAATCGCCTACTCTTGCACTTGTGACAAGCGAAAACATATCTCTAATTTGTGATTCATTTTTATCAATTATCATCACTTCATTATTGCCGTCCGCTATCAGCTCATTGACAAAATGATGTCCAAACTTTCCCATTCCTATGACTAATATCGATTTCATGTTTTTCTCCTAATTTATTTATTTTAATCAATTCATCCCACGACTAAAGTCGTGGGTGTTCTTGCCATATATCATAAAAACACATCCTTGAACAAAAGTATTATACCCCTGTTTGATAAAATCAGCAACCATAAGATAACAACAAAAGCCGAATTTTTGCCGTGAAAGACACTAAAATTTGTAAAAAATACGTGACTTTTTTTCTTGCTTATTATATACTAAAAATGTGAAAGTGGCTGATTAGATTTCACTATTCAGAAAAAGGATTTTCTGAATTATTTGAATTATTAACAGACAAGGAGGTGACTGTTTTTAATGATTAGTGGTGCATATAATTATTATCTTTCTCAATATGGAAATAGGGTCAATGCAAAGTATGATACACATACGAAATCTCAACTTAAAAATTCTTACAGTAAAGTTGTGAAAACTAACAGCCAGACCCCCGTATATAAAGTAGACATATCCAATGCCGCACAAAAGTATGCGATTGATTTAAAAGAACATGCTCGTGCGCTAACTTATGTCACAAGAGATTTATCGGATGAATCCAGCGGACAGATGGCATATAAAAAGTCCGCACAATCGAGCAATCCCGATGCTGTCAGCGCTGTATATACCGGCGGCAACTCAGCTTCCGACTCCAATCAACTAGAGATTGCTGTAAAACAACTTGCTTCAAGTCAAGTAAATACTGGAAATTTCTTGCAGCCTAACGAAAAATCTCTAAAAAAGGGATTTTACAAATTTGATTTAGACATTAACAACTTAACTTATGAGTTTGAATTTAGCATTTCAGACAAAGAGACTAATGCAGATATTCAAAATAAAATTGCAAGACTGATGAATCGCTCCAATATTGGGCTTAATGCAAGTGTAGTGACCAATGAGCTTGGCAATACAGCTCTATCGGTCAAATCTGAAGCAACGGGCGTCACTGGCATAAGACCTGTTATCTTTTCCATTGAATCAGAAAATGATGAATTAGTTGAAACATTTGGATTAAACAATGTAAGTGAATACCCTGCAAATGCTATTTTTTCTATTAATGGCAATGAAAAATATTCACATAGTAATGATTTGAATTACAACAATCTGTACTCTATTAAACTAAATAATGTCACAGGTGACAATCCTGCAATTATCAGTTTAAATACAAACGATGAATCCATTGTTGATACAGTTGACGAATTGCTTTCTGGTTATAATACCATGATATCTGTATTTTCAACAGATAACAGTATGAAATTTTCTGGAAATGAACGGCTAAAACGTGAATTTTCAAGAATAACCAATGCGTACAAAGCAACATTAAATAACAACGGTATGCACGTAGAGCAAGATGGTTCAATCAGCATGAACAAAAGCGAAGTTCTAAGTGTTGCTCACAATGGCTTAATGAGCAATGTTTTTAGTGAATTGAATGAATTTAAAAAATCCATTCAAAGAAAAGCAGATTCCATTGCTATGAACCCTATGGATTATGTAAACAATAAAATTGTTGCATACAAAAATCCGCATCGCACCATGACAGACCCATATAATCTGTCTGCTTACACTGGAATGATGTTTAATGATTATGCTTAAAAAGCAAAATTATACCTAAAAAAAAGCTATCGCACAATATTTGTTATGCGATAGCTTTTTATTTCTTTCTAATTTATTTTTTCTAAATCTAAGAGATACTTTTTTATCTCAGTACCACAGCCAAACCCTGTAATATCTCCATTTTTATGAATAACTCGATGACAGGGAACAATAATTAATATAGGATTTTTATTGTTAGCCTGTCCTATTGCACGTGCTGCCTTTGGATTGTTAACAGCAATTGCAATATCTTCATAACTTCTTGTTTCGCCGTAAGGTATCTTTTGTAGCTCATTCCAAACCTTTTGTTGAAACACTGTCCCCTTACAATTTATTGGCAATTCAAATTGCTTCCTTTTTTCTAAAAAATATTCATTTAGTTGATGATATGCTTCGTAGAGCAAGTCCGAATGCCTTATAAACTTCTGTGGTTGTACGAAGTTTGTTTCGTTTTGTTGTAAAGAAAGTCCGATAAGTTTACCATCTTCTTCTTCAATTTTTAGTAAACCTATTGGACTTTTAAAAATATAATTAGTATTCATTTTTTATAAAATAAACTATCTATACAGCAAAAACAATTTAACCTGCTGCGGATAACTTAGCAGCAACTTCTCTAAATTGTTCAACAAATTGAAGGATTCCCTCAAAAGCTTGTGCGCGCTTCTGGTCATCTTTCGCATCATTTGCCTCATTGAGCATAGAAACACTCTCGTTTACCTTATCCTTATCAATAACAACAGCATCTTTATTTACAAGGTCTTGTGTTCCGTTAAACACACTAAATATCCAATTCAAACCATTTAATATTGTCACAATATATTCGTCTGTATCTTCTTGTTTTTCACCCGTTAATTCTTTTATAATCTGCTTTAACGCAGCACTCATTCTATCACAGTATGGCACTGCTACCTCTAAAGCCTCTATCTGCTGTCCATATAATTCTTCCATGTTAAAATCCTCCAATACTATGTATTATAAACATACCAACCGACTAATATATTGTATCGGCAGCAATATATAATAATTAACCTTTATGCAAAAACTTTTTCATCAATCTGTCCATTGTCAAGCCTGTCAATTGGGTAATTAATCGTAACAACTTTTTGTATTTCCCATCTGTAACCATTTTCTTCATTGTACTTATCAATATGTTTTTGGATACGCTCTGGTGTTATATTATCATTTAATTTAACCATCACTGCTGTAAGTTTATTATCGTGCATACATACACAGCCATCTTTTACATCATTCATAGCAGCCAGCTTATTATCAACAACTTTTTTACAGATACTCTCCCCTGTTGGAAGTGTAATAATGCCTGCATCTCGTTTTTCAATAATCAACTGTCCTTTATCATTGAATCGTCCAAAATCGCCTGTGTGAAGCACACCGTTTTCAATAAAAGCAGACGTTTCTTTATCATCATTATTAAATCCTGCCATCACACAGCCATCTTTTAACATAATTTCGCCGTTATCTGCTATATATACACTATCTTTTCCCATAACCTCATAAGAACCATCTTCACAGTTACTGATAGCAATACAGCCTGTACTTTGCGCTTCTCCATATATGGTATAAATTTGTATACCATTTTCCCTTATCTCCTCACATACTTTTAAAGGACATGGCGCGCCGCCAATAATAATACATTTTAATTCCTCATTAAACGCCTTAATTTTCTTAAGATACTCTATCATAGACGGATTGGCAGGCAACATCGTAGGATTGTAATAATATGTATCAGAATCAATATGCCTTAAACCTCTGCCTACACATACACATGCACCAACGCTAATAGGCCATATAAAACTATACAAAAGTCCAAATATTTGACTCAATGCAACTTGTGACAACACCTTATCATTCTCATTGCACAGACAGGTCTTTGATAACTTATCAAGCGCTGACATTATATTAGAAGATGTAAGAATAACGCCTTTGTCGCACTCTTTTGCCGTAGACGTAAAAATAATAATATTGCCTTCCTCTGTATTTTCATCATAAACCAAACCTGTGACATCATCTTTTTCCGCCCCATCAATCGTAATTGCCTTAACGTTTGACAAAATATATTGATTGGTTGAACATAACACATAATCTACATTTGTATTAGAAAGCATCTTGTCTCTTGTGCTTCTTGGAATAAAAAAGTCAATTAAAACAACATCTTTTCCAGCAAGAATAATACCAAAAAAATTGACTATCCATCGATATGAAGCGGGACCATATATCGCAATTCTTTTTCCCTTATATCTTTGCAAATGCAACGCCTTCTTCACTGCATCGGCAAATAATTTTTCATAACTCACTTCAAATGTATCATATAATATTGCTGTTTTATCGCCATATTTTAAGGCATTATTTTTCAGCAATTCATAAAATGTTTGAAACATACAAATCCTCCTTTTCTATGCTGCTTTCACGCCAAAAAAGCTTTAAAAACTTTGCGCATTATTTATCAAAACAAAAATCCTTGTCAATGCAGCATCACCCATAATTTATCTTTAAAATTAAATAATTTTTTTACCTTTTCATATCCATTCTTAGCAATGGCATTTCGTTCTTTATCATGCTTCAAATAATATTCCACTTTTGTAACCAAATCGACCATATCATTATATATTACTAAATCCATTCCAGGCTCAAAATATTCCAACAATTCTTGCTGATAATTTGTTAATAAAAAACCTCCACACCCTAAAACATCAAGAACGCGAAGCGGGATACCCGTCTCAATCAATTTCAGCGATATATTTAAATTAATCTTACTTGCTCTAAATATTTTCGGCATCTGTGTATAATAATCAATATGACCTCGAAACTTTACTTTATCGAGTCGCTCATCTGTGTCATCCGAATACACATCAACATTGCATCGATTTTGAAGCAGAGCCAGCGCCATATACCGCTCACGCCCTGTCACTTCTGTTCCCAGCACAAAATTCATCTCATCTTTTGTCACACGAAATGAGCCATTGGACGCTTTCATATACTGATTATTAAGCTTTGCAAGTAAATCACTGGTAACCATATCCCTTATAAAACAACCGCCATAAACTTTTTTTTGTGCTTCAATAATTCCTTCCAAATATCCTCGCAAATATTGGTCTAGCGGTGTGCATATATAATTGTAATCCGACTTGTACAATTTTCCTACTAAAGAGACATCACAAGCATAATTAATATGTTCTTTGGGAATAACACCTTGTTCTTTTCCATTTTTTCTTTTCTTAATAATTTGCTCTATCCCCTCTTCACTAAAGACAAAACTATCTGCTGCCAGCGGCATATGATGAGCATTGACGCCTCTTTTAGCATATCGCTCGCACTGCATTCTATCAAAAAAATAAATATCATTGCATGAATTTTTTAGACTTGTTTTATTTCTAATATGTAATGGTTCATCATATACCCAAGATACATAGTGAATCCCAAATTCCATACATACAGAGGAGATAAGCGGCGAATAATTAACCGAAAAAACCGTATCATATTTTTTACAATGATTCTCCATAACATAGGATTGGAAAATCTTTACAAATTCATCATCTTTTTCCCAGTCATTAAAAATATAATAAAATGTATCATAATCCATATTTAATTCTTGTAATCCCCGTTCAATGCCTTCCTGCATAAAAGCATTCCATTTAAAAAATAAGATTTTCCCCATATAAATCCTTCATTTTCACTTCCATTTCACACTGTTACTGTATACGTTTATTTTACGTTTTTCGACTAAACTTGTCTATCTAAATATTATCACATTTTTCATTGCTAATCTAGCATAATTACATTACAATCAAATATAAGTATTGTCAAACAACCCTAACATGGAGGATTTATGAAAATATATTTTTATCGTTATAATAGTATCTGCGAGCCTGATGTAATTGAAAGCTTTAAACGGCTTGGATTTGAACTCTATGAAGAGACCATTGAAATGACCAAAAAAAATCTGCTTCCATCAGACTGTGTAAAAAAAATATCACCTGTACTAATGTCTGAGACCTTTACATTTGCATTTACCATCAATTTTTTTCCATATCTCTCAGATATATGTGAAATTATGCATCTTCCTTACATAAGCCTTATTGTAGACAGTCCAGTAATGGAACTTTACTCAAAATCTCTGCGCAATTCCTGCAATCGAATATTTTTGTTTGATGCCTGTTTATATCAGGAATTTGCACCATTAAACCCTGATTGCATCTTTCATATGCCACTTGCTGCCAATGTGGCAAGAACCGATACTTTCTTATCTCATGCTTCCCAATCTGATAAGAAAAAATATGCCAGTGACATCTCCTTTATCGGTTCAACTTATGCTGAAAAATGTCCTTTTAACAGGGCAAAATTGCCGGACTATGAAAAGGGCTATGCAGATGGATTAATTGAGGCACAATTAAAAATATACGGTTATAATTTTTTACAGGAAGTAATAACCGATAAATTTGTGACAACCTTCTTAGAGTCAACGCCTCATTCATACCGTTTCCCAGACGAAAATTATGCAGACTACAAGGCTTGTGTAGCACAGCTTTATCTCAGTGTAAAAGTTGCTGAACAAGAACGCCTCCGTCTATTAAAAATGTTGTCAGATTCTTTTCATGTTGATATCTATACAGGCAGTGACACTTCTTCCATGCCTCATATTAACAATCGCGGTTTTGCGCGTTCACTTGACGAAATGCCGCTTATATTTAATCAAAGTAAAATTAATATTAACATCACTGCTAAATCCATACGTTCAGGGCTTCCTCTGCGAATATTTGACGTACTTGGCTGCGGTGGTTTTTTGATAACAAACTATCAATCCGAAATACCACAATTTTTCACGATAGGAAAAGACCTTGTAACTTATGACAGCGCCGATAATTTAAAAGACCTGTGCAGATATTATTTAGAACATGAGCAGGAACGCAAAGACATTGCCTTGCATGGCTATAATACCGTTAAAAAATATCATACATATGATATAAGACTATTGCAAATATTAGATAAAGCATTTCCAAAGGAGAATTAAAATGAACATACTGCTATTTGAACACAATAATTTCGGAATGGAAGACATCTGTGAAACACTGGAGCAGATGGGACATCAATATAAACGTATCTCTACTATTTTAATCTATGAAAGGGTAAGCGCTGAATTTGACCAATTGTTTGAAGAGGCAATGAATACACATTTTGACTGTGTATTTACCTTTAATTACAGTCCTGTTCTTTCCAACAACTGCAAAAAATACAATATTCCATATATTGCCTTTGTCTATGACAGCCCATTAGTGGCGCTGTACTCTTACACGATTATTAATCCATGCAATTATATATTTATATTTGATAAAGCATTGTACGAAGATTTTAAAAAGGAAGGCATCAATACCGTATATTATGCTCCTTTAGCAGTCAACTGCGACCGACTGGCAAGACAACTGTCTCAAACACCAAGCCCAATTTTAAATAAAGATTTTCACTGTGATATATCCTTTGTAGGTTCGATGTATAATGAAAAGCACAATCTCTTTGAACGCTTTAAAAATCTTCCTCCTTATGTGTCTGGTTATCTGGATGCCATTATGGATGCACAGCTTAAAGTATATGGATACTTTTTTATTGAAGAATTACTTACAAGCAATATCATAGAAGAATTGCAAAAAAGTGTTCCTGTCAACCCAAACAAAGATGGTGTGGAGACGGTTTCCTACCTTTATGCAAACTATTTTATTGCACGAAAACTTGCCAATTTAGAGCGTTATTCTCTGCTTTCTGAGCTTTCTGCCAAGTTTGGCAAAACCTATAATATTCATCTATATACGCCAAATGCTACGCCTGATTTGCCGTTTATTTCCAATAAAGGTGAAATTGATTATTATAATGAATGTCCTTTTGCTTTTGCACAAAGCCGTATCAACCTTAATATTTCTTTGCGTTCCATTCGCACAGGAATCCCTCTTCGTGCAATGGATATTTGTGGTGCAGGCGGATTTCTGATGACCAATTATCAGGCGGATTTATATGATGTATTTGTGTCCGATGAAGATATTGCCATATATGAATCAAAGGAAGATTTAGTAAATAAATGCAACTACTACCTTTCACACGAATCACAAAGAGTACAGATGGCAGCAAATGCGTTTGGAAAAGTAAAAGAAAAGCACACCTTTTTGGTGCGCTTAAATGAAATATTTAGTATTGTATTTAATCCGTAAAAATTTTCATTATACTTTTCAATATTTATGTTATTGATTGTTTAAAATCGGATATAAAATTATTGATTGATTTCTTTTAAAATCTCAAGAAAATCACTTGCACGATTGAGCCATGTATGGTGCTTTAACGCATTTTCTTTGCCATTTTCTGCAATTTTGCTGGCGGTATTCATATCTGCCAGCAAATTTTTAATCGTTTGAGGCAGACTGTATATATCTTCTAATGAAAAAAAGACAATATCTTTTCCATCTGTAAAATGATTTTTTAGATAACTTGTTGTATCCGTCACGCATATAGAACCTGCAAGCATAGCATTGGCAATGCGCTCAGTCATTCCGCCCTTATGCCAGCTCATTATATTTAAAGAAATTTTGCTGTCTGCCATAATTTCCACGCCATCCTCAAAGGATACATCACTGTGGATAATTAAATGTTCATTATCTGCATATGGACAATCTTTCCATGTATTAGAAAATACATGAATATCAATACCCGCATCCACTAAAATTTTTACAATTTTTTCGCGGTAATAAAATGGAATGGCACGCACAGCGTCGGTCATGCGATGCAGTTTAACAACAAATTCTTTTTTATCTAATTTTATTCCCTCCGCATCAAGAACCTGTCTTAAACCTTCACTAGCGCTCGTGTTTGGATTGTTTTTAAGAAGAATCATCAGCTTTAAAGCAAGTCTTCTATCCTCTTTTTCCATCATTCGGACAGCGGCAATGCCCTCTCTGTAATTGCAGTACACAGCTACAAACGTCACATCCCACTTCCGTTTATTTAAATTGCTGCTCTTATTTTTAGGCAAGATTCCGCCAGGCGGCAAATGCCATGCATCTTTTATGCTTGGATAATACTCTTTAATATACTCTACATATCCTTCATCTTGTGAACAGATATAATGATTTTTAATCGGCATCATAAGATAGTAGCTAATAAATAATGGGTGGTCAAACGTAATATTAAATTTAGGACAAGGCACCTTATTTCCCCATAAGTCGCCGTCTTCCATCTGTCTTGCAAACGTGCCTGTCTGAAATCCCACAACTGCCTTACAGCCGCATTCTGAAATATTGTTCAGTAGATGATTAATCTTTTGTTCAATAACATTTTTTTCATTGTTGTGTTTTTTAATGATATCAATATCAACAACAATCGTTGCCTGCTTTAATTCCACCAGCGCGTCGGCAAAACCTCTGGCAAACGATTGCATTGCGCCGTTGCACATAGAAGAATTCATAATAATAACAACAGGACTTGTATTGTTATTCACTGCAAAAAATGTACTGCTTCGCCCTATCATTTGCTCAGCAGTATGGACAAAATAGTCCTCAATGCCAAAATAAACGGCTTCTTTATAACGATTTTGAAATGCTTTATCAAATAAATTCCACTTTTTTAATTTATCCGTGTATTTCCCTAAAATATAAGAATAGGTATAATACATATCCTGATAAACAGGTTTGCCTGTCTCTTGATAACACACTGGAAGAACAGCAGGAATCATGAATAAAACAGACATTTCTAAATTGTTACAATTGTTAGAAATAGAAGACTCTTTATAAACTGTTGGATTATTTAGTAATTCCCTGCCGCCCATATCACATATTCTAAGCAGCAGTTCATAATCTTCACCGCAAACAATACTAGGATTCCACCCAGATAAAGCTATAACCATTTCGATATTTAAAAATAAAAACGCAATATTCGTATCGCCTTCTATAATATATTTTTGAAAGGTATCTTGATATGATGCCAAGATACTATTTTGATATTGACAATCCTTTAAATGACCATTTCCATTTTGACACGATGTCAAAATCTGTTTTTCATCTTGGCAATTTTTTAATAATTCATCTTGATTTTTGCACAATGGATTTTCAATTTGTATGGTTTTATCTACATTTATCTTATCTATATTTTTATTATTAAAAATATATTCATTATACAAATCTATATACTTCACAATGCCTGAAATATCAACATCTTTTTCTATCTTACCTTGAATTTCAGCCATATGAATCATTATCATATATTTGCCGGAAACATACTGCATCACATCATTTTTAAGTTCAGCAATGCTTTGATACAGCTTATCGCTAAGATTAATTATTTTCACAAACTTACTATCCGTTGTTGACTGTAATAAATCGGCGGTATCAATATTTATATTGGCGGCATCAACAATGATATATTCTGTTTCAACTGATTGAAGCTGTGCCAATAGCCAATCCAATGTTTGTTTTAATTGCTCACATTCGGATGTCAATAATATAACAATTGAAAGTGGTTTTTTTTCCATCACAATTTATAATATGCTGCTCTCTATACTTGATAAAAACAACATATTACAACCTCTCTTTCAGTTTATTTATTTTCAATCTTTTCTGCAAAATATCTTCCAATCTTTGCAATAAATGCTAACGCGTCCTCTCTCATTTCCAGTGGAAATGAATCCAGCACAGGCGCAGTTTCAAAACTAAGTACTTTGTCAAACTTGATACTTTTTAGAGCATTGACAAATCCATCCCAATCCGTAGACGGCTTATTTTCTCTTGTTTTGGTAAATGTAAACGGCACTTGATGTAAATCTGCAATACCATCATTGTCATGTATATGTAATACTTTCAGTCGGTCTCCCAATGTCATAATAAAACGCTCAAAATCAATGCCCACAAGATTTGCATGTCCTGTATCAAAACAAAATCCAAGAACCTCTGCCCCATACTTATCATTCATACGGTCAATACGTTCTGCTGCCTTAACTGCATCACAGCATGGACCTTCCAAGATATGTTTTCCCATCATGGTATATATATTTTCAACACACATGGTAATACCCAGCTCTTTTGCCATAGGGGCTAGAAAATCTAAAAACATCTCAGTCATTTCCCATTCAGCTTCTTCTGAACCTAAATATTTTGCCAATTTTAAACCGTGTATAACAATATATTTACAGTCTAAATAATGACAAAGCTGCATACTTTTTACAGCGACAACATTGCTAAGATAAGCATTTAACTGCGTTGAAGCCTCTGGAACATAGTTCGGATAGGGCATATGCATCTGATGAACGGCAATGCCTGTCTTTTTTGAGTATTCCTTAAACAATCTAAAATATTCCTGCAATTCTTCTTCTGTCTTATCAAAGAACGTATTTAATTTTTTAGCATATAATGTTTTATTGAGCAAATATTCATTTAAACTAAAATCAACACAAGAAAAGCCTGCTTTTTTAATTTTTTCAAATCCTTCGGCGGGATTTTCATGGTTAATGGCTGTTTTTGTCTGTACTCCAATCTTTAACATATAAATTAACCTCTGCCTTTCTATAACTTGCAATATGTACTATAAACACCAATCTATTATTCTCTTCTTTTCAATCGGTCTTCATAATAGGACGACAAATATTCATCATTAAAAAATTCAATATTTTCTACCCCTAAATCCTTTAATTGTTGTTCAATTTCCCGATAATACATATTGCAGATATAGACGCCGCAATCCTTTGGCAAATTTTTTAACTCTTCTGGATTTTTTACCTCCAGACCACAAAACTGTGTTCCCCATATTGATGAATTATTATCACATGTAAATAATGGTTTATACTCTTCGCCATAACATTTCATAAAATTACGGCACATATTGCCTGCACCAAAAAGCACAATGGACTGATACTTTTTCAAGGAAGTTTCAAGCTCAATCTGCCATTTAAAATAATCCATTATTGATTTTGACAATGCAATAAGCTGCGGACGTAAAATCGGTGAAAAATTTTTAGACGTATCTGCACAATCGATTACAAGCTGACCGTCAAATTTCACTTGACGCAAACCTCTTATTAAACTGAGCCAATCTGTTATACTAGAATCACTTGACCTGCTTGTAAAAGGCAGCAATGTATTTTCAACAATTCCATTGTTGTCACTTACCAAAATGGTTTTAACACGTTCTCCTAATGTCACCATCATATCCTGCATATTTTGTCCGCATATATTACAAACGCCTACATCAAGACAAAATCCAAAACGTTCGCCGCCTACCTCTTTATTTAATTCATCAATCCACTTTACTGCTATTTTTTCATCGGAACACACACCTCTGACAAGATGTCCATTCACGTCCTTGCATTGATTTTGCAGAAGTATCATTGTATCTTTATTTTTACATTCCTTAGCAAGCTCCAAATAATATGCTTTGTTAATCTCCCATTCTTTATCAAAAGGAACACCTATGTACAATGGTCGTGCAATAATATGTTTACAGCCCATATTTTCAAGCATATTTATGCTGTCTTTGCCGATACGAAGCAGCAATTCATTTAAGTCGGTTCGCTTTGTATCTCTTAACAAATAAGGTAAAAGCGCCGTTGTCACTTGAAGATTTTTTGCCTGTACTCCTTTAATAAATTTATCTAAATCTTGTTTTATCTGTTCAGGTTTCAATTTTGTTTCAAAACTTCTCAATTTATGTCCTGGACAATATATGCTTAAATCCAACAGTACATTTTTAAATCCAGCCGTCTTAATATCTTGAAGTCCTTGATTGGGAAACTCTAAATATACTATGCCTGCAATTGAACTAACTATTTCCACATTAAAATTCTCCTTTATTATCTACACATATTATTTATATATATTTAATTTTTTATAAAAATAAGTTTGATATCCTAGCTATATATATTGCTTTTATTTTCATATTAGCTTTTTATTAATTATCTGTTTAAGCTTTGACGAACTAATGCTTTCTGTATATGGAAAAAATACTAACTCGGCTCCATGTTCGCGCAAAAATACCTGTTTTCTTTTCCAGTCATAATCATCAACATAATCACTTCCTGAAAACTGTGCATCAAATTGAAATTTTAAATAGGCATCCTTTGTATCGCAAAATTCATATGGGATGCCAACTGCCTCATCAACATAGCGGCAGGCTTGTACAATTTCCAATCGTTCCTCAAATGGTATAAATGCTTCCGTGTGCTTATTTTTATGGACGCCCTCATCCGTCACCACACCAACAATAAGATAATCACATTGTTCTTTTGCCCTTCTTAAAAGATTTAGATGTCCTATATGAAATAAATCAAATACGCCTGCAACATATCCTACATGGTACTTTTTAGGATTGCTTTCTTTTTCTTTCTCTACTGGAACAACCATTTTAGGTTTTCTTGGATATTCCATATTGGTATCATATATACTGATATTCGTTGCACCTAAAGCCTTTGCCTGCTTTAAGACACCCGTATAATTCTTAATACAGATAATTACTTTATATGTACTTGGACTTTCTTTTTCCAATATAGCAGGAGACATAATTTCAATGCCTTCCATCTTTTTTCCTTGCTTTTCTGGATTATTATCAAGAATAGCTGTTATATGATAATCTTCTTGATATAATGCCAAAAACTTTTTTGTAAAATTTCCAGAACCAAATAAATATATTTTTTTATTTTCAATATTTGAAAATACATTGACAAATAAATTTTGATATTCCTGTGCAGAATAATTCATCTTTTGACGATTTGAATGGACAACCTCGTTATTGCGCCTGCGCTTCCGATGCAGCTCCTCTAAAGCCCTGTCATTATGTAAATTGGATAGAAAATACCAAATAAAAGAATAAAACAACTGTTGATATTTATCAATTTTATATCGTTTTAATAACTCTGCTCTTGGAAATTTACTTTCAATGTTTGTATTGCCATAATAAATAAAATCAATCGTCCGAAGCAAAATACATTTTGCAGGGAAGTTTTCAACATACATTTCTTGGTCATAAAACATAAAATTATCTTCTACAAAAAAGGCATTAATTGGCACTAAATCAATATAACCTCTTTTAAGAATAACGCCTAACGCTTCCTGTTCTTCTTTGCTTCCATAGGCAACTTTTCTCCATTTATCCCAATCCAAATCACTTTTCTTTTTCTTTTCCCAATATGGCTCAAAATGTTCCCAATTAATTTCATCATAATCCATATGTTCTGAAGATTGCAAAATCAATTCCCAGTATCGGTCTAACTGTTTAAGAAATTGGGATATATCCGTTGAAATCAACGCTCTAAAATAATCAGTCAAAGGAATTGCTGTCACATAAGGCATAACAAAGGAATCTTTTTCTTGAACGGCATCGACCATACAAATGCCATGATTTTTTAAATACATATTATTATCCAGCAGCATCTGTACTTTCTTATTTCCCTCTTTATATACAGGTCGTTTTTCCACCTTGTCATCACGGCGAAGTATTGTACATAGCGCATTTTCCTTGCCTCGTTCCATTGATATCGTAACCTGATTTACATTAGAAAATGCGCCGTCCATAGAACACTCAATAAAAAATCCATTTGCCATTGTATGAAACATATTGTTTTCAATAAGGGCATTATATAAATTTTCTTCTTCCAAAAATATGGTATCTGGACAGTTATATTGTAAAAAAATTCTTGAATCCAATTGTTCCTGAGGTCTAAAATCTTCAGCAAACAAAATCTGTGGACTTGAAATTTCTGGAAATACAGAATAAAAACGATATTGATTAAAACCTGAATGATTTAATAAATTTATAATCTCTGCCTTTGAATAATTGTGACCTAAAAGACGGTCTTGGTCTAAAGCGCTGACACGCACATAATTTTCCAATCCATCAAAATTGCGCTCTGTAAAAGGGTCTTTATCTCCACAAAAATAACGGCTTGCTAATCTATTGTCTGTGCCTAAAAGCAATCTTCCATGTGCCGATAATTTCCCGCGCAGCAATGACAATAATTCTTGTGGTTTTTTTGAATATTCCAATATGCCTGCTGCAATCACATAACCAAAAATACCATTTACACACATGCCATTTTCAAGTTCTTTTAATGAGATACACTCTGTAAAAAGCCCCATTTCTTTCACGGCTTCGGCGATACAATCCGTCAGCTCATTATCATTAACAACACACAGAACACGCTCATTAACATCGAAATCATACCATTTAATAAGCCCTTTTGGCAATTCTCTCATTAATTGTTGTGTTTCCACTTTATAAATCCCCTTTCTTTGAATTAACAATTTTATTTGTTGATTCCATAGGGTCTAAAATTAATTTATATATAGAAATATTACTTTCTGGTATATTATTTTCTTTCAGTTGCTTTAAAATATCCACGCCATATTTAGCGCTTGCAATCAAAAAATGTGCATTTGGATATTTCAAAACAGCTTCCTGTGGTGATAAAACATCATATCCTCCGAAAGCACTTCCCCACTTTTCTTGATTATTGTCACAGAATGCTTTAATAGAGTTAATGCCATTCATCTTCATAACGCATAATGCACAACTCGCAGCCTTTCCCGTGCAAAAAACGACAATTTCCTGACAAGTTGACATTTTATTGATAAAATTTTGAAAATACAATTTTTCCATTTCAGCCTTTACAGAAATATACTCTTCAAAAACTTCAGGCTTTTCTGTAAATAATCTCATTTCCAGCCACAATGTAGGCAGCATATCCTCCTGGCGAAGCAACCCGTTTTCTCTATCTTTGCGTATCATATCACGAAATTTATCTTGCGCTGCTTTAATTTCCTCATTGCTTTCATGCCATTTGCGAAGTGTAGAATAAGGACCTACCGCCACTCCCACCGTTTCTCTGGCAATAAATGCCTGCCTTCTTGCATCATTAATTCCTGTTTCTTCCATAACTTTTCGAATATACATAAATTCTCCTAAATTCCATCCAACACACTTTGTGCTGTAAACAGACGAACCTACATTATCTCTTCTGTACCGATAAAACGATTTGTCTAAAAAGATGCCTTTATTTACATTCATTGCAACTAAATATCGAAATCCACAGTCCTGATATGCCGCACCTGGCGTTTCATTCAAACGAATATGATGCTCTTTAAGAAATGAAAGGTTATATATACCATTCCATATATATATATCAACAAGTCCTATTCTGCTTGTATAGGTATTATACGATACTTCATCATCATACATATCCAGCATATGTTGTTTTAATGAATAGCGCAACAAAAACTTTTGATTATTGTTTGATGTTATAAATACATCAAAATCCGATTTAACAAAATCGGCTTGATTGGCAATTGCTGCTTGATATAATTCTTCATACATGTTATGTTCAATATAATCATCCGTTTCAACAATTCCTACATACTCTCCTCTTGCCATATCAAGCCCCATATTAACCTGATGTCCATAACTTTTCATCGGAGAAACGACTACTTTAATGCGATTGTCCTTTGCTTCATAATCACGCAGTATCTCTAATGTTCCATCTGTTGAACCAGCATCGATACACAAAATTTCTATATCACTCAATGTTTGATTAATAACACTTTCTATACATTCTGAAATAAAATTTACCACATTTAAAGATGGCATTATTATGGTTACTTTTGGTGTATTTGATTCCATATAGTTAATTTATCCTTTCTTATATCCATATATTTGGTATCTCTTCTATTGTATCTGCACTAATTTCCAATTTTTTTATTTGCTCATAAATGTTTTCTTTTCCATTTAAAACGGATATGACAATAACTAAATTTTCCTTCTTTGTCATTTTTGCCAACTGGTCTGGAGAAACAACATCATAGCTATAATGTTTTAAAGCGTTCAAATTATTATCACAAAATGCTCGAATCGGAATATTATACTGATTGCAAAACATCATAAATCGGTTGCCTCGCACTCCACATCCAAAAATAACAACGGGTCTTTTTGCTATTTTTTCAATAATTTTTTTATGTAAATTCTTCTCTCGTGTATCTTTTGCCTTTACCAACTCACAATGTTCCTGTGGTGATAACATCAATAACATCAATTCATCCCACTGTTCATGGGTGTACATATCTTTCGTAATAATCCCTGTATCTAAAACATGTTTTAATTCTTTTTTAAACCATATATATGGCGTCTGTAACTGTTCTATCCGCCAATTCCAATTCATCTTTTTTAATATTTCATCATATTTGCTCATTAAAGAAATACTCATTGTAAAATAATAATATTTTATATGGGTATCTGGCAAAATATCAACCAGTCTAAGTTTCTCATGAATCCACTCAAATTCATCTTTATAGAACATCAAACCGTTTATATTATTAGAGGAAGCAACGTCTCTGTCCTGCCTGTAACGGTAAAAACTCTTATCAATATACATTGCTTTACTGATATACGTTTTAACCTGCTGTAAAAATCCCATATCCTGAAAAGCCGCCTTTGGCGATTCATGTAATCGAATACGATATTTATCTAAAAAACTGCGGTTATAGATTCCTTTCCAAAGAACATAATCTGAAGCTCGCAATGTATTAAGCTGTTCATTATTAAGCACCTTACCATACCAATCTTTATTATTATAAAATAAATATGTTCTTAAATTAAAATCACAGCCATTATTGAGCTTATAAATTTCATCAAAATCTGCCGCTGCATAATCAAGGTCATTGTCTTTGGCATAGCTGTACAAAGTTTTATACATATCAAATTCTATCCAGTCATCCGTCTCAACAATTGCCACATATTCACCGCTCGCATAATCAAGCCCCATATTGACCTGCCTGCCGTAACTTTTGATTTCACTTTGAAGCAAAACAATACGAGAATCCTTTTGTGCATACTCTTTTAAAATCTCAACAGTGCCGTCCGTAGAACCTGCATCTACACATATGATTTCCAACTCTTTTAACGTTTGATTTAAAACACTATCTATGCACTTTTCAATGTAAGACACCACATTGAGAGAAGGCATTATCACAGATACTTTAATATTCATCACATTACCTGCACTTTCAAAAATTTTATTTTTTGATATTTCTATCCTTTAAACAACCTATCCCAAAAATCTTTTTGATTGATATTTTTTTGTTTTTCATAAATTGTGTGGTGAGCCATATGCCCCATCGTTTCTAACTTGTCACGACTATGATATAAATATTCAATTTTATCTGTTAATAGAGCAATATCACCTACTGGAACAATAAAACCATTTTTGCCGTCAGTCACATCATCTTTTGCACCAGATACATCTGTAATCACGGGAACTGCCCCTGCTGCCATCGCTTCAGCCTGCGTTATACTGTGTCCCTCCCACTCGGAACAGCTTATCATCACATCTTGGTGCCTCCAAAAATCTGGAATACATGCTCTGTCTATAACTCCTAACAGCGAAAAAGAATCCTCAAGCTTTTCAGATATCACTTGACTTTTTAACGTTTCAAAATAATCTCCTGTTCCTGCAATATTCAATTTAAACTTGACGCCTTTTTTTAATAATTCTTTTGCAATTACAATAAATAAATCGGCTCTTTTTTGTGATATAGTAATCCTTCCTGCATAACCAATCTGCAAAATTTCATTATTTTTTAAATGCCGCTCAAGAACTTCATCACAAGGTATTTCCCAATCTAAATGGTAAATAATCTCTTTTCTCATTCCATAAGACAATAAATTTTCTTTTATTCGACTGCTAATATCAAGGCAACTATCTATAAAATCCTGCCATCTTGTAAATATATCATAATATAGCTTTTCATCATTATGTTGCACAGCAATAACTTTTATTTTATCAGGATAATATTTTTTCACAATACATGCTGCAACAAATATATAAGACGGAAAATTGCATACGGTTATACAAGGCAAATTTTCTACAATTGCTTGTACACAAATATCAACCATATCTTTTGTATCGACTTGATTAGCTAAATTAAGCATTTTATTTTTAAACGTATCATTAATGACTATTGATTTGAAAAAATCACCAACCAAATATAATCCGTCAAATTCATTTTCCTTCCAAATTTTTGCCTGTTGGTAAGCCCATGCTTCTACACCGCCTAATACCATACCATTTGTAAAATCAATCAAAATTTTTTGTTTTTTATCAACATTTATTTTATTGCATATAACCTTATAATTACCCGCACTTACCATGTCATATAATAACATATTATATATATTATGTATATTGGTTATAATTCGCTTTTTATCTATTCCCATCTCAATCAATTGCTTTTGAATTGGTTGAAAATCTTTGCAGGTTATACATACAACGGATAATGGATTTTCTTTTAATATCTGTGCTGAATAAACAGGGATTTCTTCATAATAGCCTCCCCATAAATTTTTATTATTATCTATAAATCCAACAATGGCAATTTCACATCGTTCTGCAAATTGTTTACAGGTCTTTCCAATTTTACCAGCACCAAAAAAATATATATCTTTTTTCAATATTTTTCCTCCAAAATCGTTTTTAGTTAAGCGGATATTTGCAATCCCCAACGCTGCTTGCTTAAATCACCTAGCTACTATCGCAGCTTTTCAGTGGAAGACTTCCTTGATGCGGTTAAACCCTCCGCATAATACTTATCTTTTCCATTGTCATTGTTTCAATAGATTGTCTTTTTCTAAATAATTCTGCCTCTCCATATAATTTTATTCCATCAACTAGTCCCATTAAATTATTTAATAAATCCAAATCTATTTTCCCTATATTTTTCAATGTATCTTCATATTCTTCAATATATCTGTGCATATCTAACATCATATTAATTTCATCTTTTGTTCGTTCCTCTGGTTCATAAAAAATATCTCCATTACTGTCAATTCCACTTGCTGAAGGATTGGGAGAACTTAAAACAGCCTCCAATACATCAATTCTGGAAGTTATATTATTTTTTTCTTCAGGACAATATATATATGTTATCAAATCACCTAATTCAGACCTTGACCACCCTCCCAAATAAAATCCATCAAGATTTTGATTAAATAAATTATTAAGCGCTATATGTGATGTACCTGAAGAAATTAGTTCACAAAATAGATATTTCTTTTCTGTATTTATACCAATATTCTTAATATAGTCTTTATACATTTCTCTTTTTTTCTTAGATTCTTTTAAAATTTCTTTATCATCATCAGAATTAAAACGCATTACCTGTTTCCAAAACTTTATATCTCTATTTGATTCTACATATTTTTCTAATGTCATTTCTATATCGTTAGAATTAAATTGTGATATTGCCACAGCAACTTTTCTTGATATCGTAACATAATAACTTTGTGGAAGACTAGCGTCGTGTTTCCTATATTTATCATACAAATGAGAAAAGATATATCCATCTCTAGCAGGAAATATAATGCCATCATACGAATTGCTATGTAAACATTCCAATAATTTTTTCATATAAACATGAACAATCGGCGTAATAAAAATCTCCGTAAATGTTTTTATATCCGAAATAGGAACAAATCCATTTGTATTATATAAAATAAATGGATTATTAAATAATTTAGATACAATTAAACCTATCATTACTTTATTTTCAAAACAATATGAATTTAATAAAAGTTTTCGTATTTTCGACATCTTTAATAATTCTAAACTGCTATTAATATAAAATGCTGTTATTCCATTTTTCTCTGCTGCTAATATATCCTCAAAATAATCATCTCCAATATGTAAACATTTTAAATTCCCTATTTTTTCTCTATATACTTCAAATAATCCCTGTGATTTTGCTTTGCCATACTCACAAGAAATAAGCAAATGATTATATCCTTTTATACCTGCATTATCCAATATATCCTTCATTATATCATATGGAAGATACATATTAGATACAATCGATACCATTTTTCCTTTTTTTATTGCATAATTAAACGCTTCAACTATACAATCTCTAATTATAATATTAGCCTTCTCACATGTCAATTCTTCTTTCATAACTAAAGATAACTGTTCATCTGTTAAATTTAAACTATTTTTCAAATTTTTATATATAGCAAATATATCTGCTCCCTTTGCATTCAATTCTGCTGTACGTCTCTTCTTTTTAAAATTATAAATATCAATTCCATATTTTCTAACATTTCTTTCAACAATATCAAATATATCTGTTGGTTCAAGAACCTTTCTCATAACCAATGTATCAAAAAGGTCAAAGCTTATAGCATCATACGCATCAATAGCATCAAATAAGTCTTGTTTTGAATATCTCAAACATTGCATTTCTTCATATGTATAATCTGCATAATAATAAGGGTGCGATAAATTCTGTCCTGAAAAATTATAGATATCCATATTAAATATTTCACCATAATGCCTGATACGTAAAAAAATTTCTCTAAAATTTTTCCGATTGCAAGCTATAATAATTACATCTGCTGTATTCTTATGTACTTCATCCCATGTAATTATCGGAATATTCTGGATAGAACCCTCATAGCGTGTTCTGTCTACAATAGCTACAATATTAAAATCTGGCAATGCTTCAATAAATAATTTTGCATTGACTCCGCTTCCATATATTAAAATTTTTTTATTTTTTAAATGGACAAATTCAGATTTTATCCTTAATAATTTCACACTATTTTTATTTTTCATTTCTATAATCCACCTTTTAATAATTCATCTTTCCAAGTCTTTCCTCATATAAATAAAAAATGACAGCGCTATAAAAAGAAGCCCTACAAGCATATAAGCACATAAAATGCCAACAGAAACGCCTTTGCTTTCTATCATAAACATATTGAGCTGTTCCAGCGGATGCAACCATGTAAATTTATTTAAAATCGTTCCAATACTTTCTACAACAGAAATATCCATTTGAAACATTCTCATATAATAGGCAACAAGCTTTGGTACTTTATAGGCATTTCCTAAAAAAAAGCAGATTATAATAGCGCTTATCACAATATTGCCATACGAAAATAAATTATTTTTTATTGTAAAATACAATATTCCTGCTCCAATCATAAAGATTATTAAGAGAATACCTGTCATTCCAACGTTAACAAAATATTCCCCAAAATCATAACTGGTATATGTATTTTTTGCAACTACTGCCAATGCTATCTCACACTCAATAATATATCCTATCCACAATAACAATCCAGATACAATAGATGAAAGCACACGCACTATATAATAATATATCCTGCCATGCGGCTGATAGAGAATAAAAGCATATTGTCTGAAATCAATACTATTTCCAAAAACTTTAGCACTTTGTATGGAAATCATCCCTATAACAAATAAATTTACTATTCCCATTATTATCAGTAAGACTTCTTTACATACTTCCATCTGTTTTACAGCATTCATACCTATAAGAGGAAAAAAATCTTCAGGCAATGATTCAATTAAATTTTCTCCAACAATCAGCTTATCACGAAACACGATTATTAAAATTGTAGATATAGACAAAATAACAGCATACATCAACAATTTTTTAGCAGTGCTTATCAACGCATATTTTACACATTTTAATTCCATTTTTATTCCCACCTTGAATAATCTTTATCCCAAAATTCTTCCATATTCATTCTCTCAATCAGCAGTTCTTTATACTCGACATCACATTTTGAAAGAATCTCTAAGAGATTTCCCATACTTTCACAATATAAATACGTTTTTCCCCTATCACTGACAGCAATAGGTTCACCTAAAATTTCCTGCAATTTTTCATGATTTGCATTCAATATATTGACTGCCTTGTATAATTCAAATTGTTCATCCGTTCTATTTGCAGCTTCAATATGCCCTTCTTTAAGGTATACATAGGAATTGCAATGCTGTGCTGCCTCCTCAAAATGTTCTGCAAGTATTACAATGGTAACGCCTGATTTTTGAATATCCTTCAAAAACGCATACAATTTCTTAATCCCTTGCTTTGTTAAAAAATTAGAAGGCTCATCTAAAATCAACAAATTGGGATTGGTTATAACAGCTCCTATAATTGCTGTAAGCTTATTGCCCTCGTATGTCATATAATTGAGCTTTTCTGTTAAATCAATCCCAAAAAATTCAGCATAATCTTTTATTTTATCATTATCTGTAATCTTATATGCCTTCATAATCTGTTCTAAATATTTTTGTGCTGTCGTCTTATTGCCTCTTAAAATAATATCATCTGGAACAAAACGTATATTTTGACGTTCCTTTGAAGGTATACGCAAAAGTTCTTGTTCTTTATACAAAATCTTTCCATTTGCAGGTCTGCGGATTCCTATAAGCATTTCCATTAATTCTGTTTTTCCTGCATCATCAGGACCAAATATGACAAAAAAATCCCCTTGTTGAACATGAAAAGAAATATCCTTTAATGTTACATTATTATAATATCCACAAATATCAACATATTCTAACATTCATCTTTATCCTATCATTCTATTTTTATCCATATTATCATTGAATCCATTATTTTTTATTGATACCCTTTAAGGTGTCGTTTTATCAACCACTTCATAAATTACCTCTATACTTGGCTTTGCAGGATTCTTTGAAATTCTAAGTTTATGAGCATACATATCCCATGCTTCCTGAGCTTCTTCTGCACCGTCTGTGGCGCCTGTAAGAAAAAAGCCTGCTTTATTGTACTGTATATCTTTTTTTAAATAGCTTAAAAAACGATGTTCATTAGAAGAGTCTTCCTTATCCATCATATATGTAATGGCACTGGAAGCAAAATCTGGCTTTTCAATATCAAACTCTAATGTTGCCGTAAATGTTTCTATACCTGTATTTTTATCCGTTTGTTTTAAAACGGGCTTTTCATTTGCAGCAGGCGTATCATCCGCAATCGCTAAATATACACTTGGCTTTGAATGGTCTGAAAAATTACTGCTGTCTGCAAAATGAAGTCCATCTCCATTTATTATATTAACTTTAACACGCACTGTCTTATCAACAGATGATTTATTAATAATCGTTGCTTTATTGGACTTATTTGTAAAATGATTTGTTGGCGGTATTAATGTTATATCGTCCTCTTTTACCTCACTGTAAGGATTATCATTGCCGACAACATCTTTTTTCTTTTTATAAATATTTTTAAACTCTACAATCGCTGAATCATCTTCATTTAAAATAATATGGTCTGCAATATGGTCTGTATCAATTTTTAAATAGTCCTCTTTATATATATGACCATCTGTTACTGTCGCCAATGTTTTGCTGCTGACTGCACTTATTGAATCAATTGCCGCACCATCACTTGTATAAACAATATCATAATAATTGTTAATATTATCTTTTGTAATAGACTGAAATCTTCCTGCACCCTCTGCAATCTTTTCTTCACTCGAAGCATCTGGCACCCATAAATAAAATCCTTCTTCTACATCTACAATTGCACAATCAACCACTTTAACAGCATTTTTAAGCCCTTTTCCTGCTTCCAGCGAGTTTAAATGCGCATCGTCATTTACCTTCGTTTTATAATAAAAATCTGCTTCATAAGCCGACGAATCCACTATTTCAATAGAAGCAGGACTATTCTTTGTCTTAAAATACATCGTTTGAGGTGTATCGTATTCTTCTGGATTATATGTATTTAACAATCCTTGTGGGTCTAATGTAAAATTATATGTGCCTTCATCTACTGTTGGTACAACCAATTTATCAAACTTTAAATTATCATTTCCTTGATTTTCAATTGAAATATCGCCTTCGGCCTCAAATGGAGCTGCATATACAGAAAATGACATAAAAATAAATACATTGGCACATATAAGTGCAGATAATTTTTTAAATATTCTATACATATGCTTTACCTCCTCAACTTTTAATTTACATTATTAGCAAAAAACACCCAAACTATGTAACTTTAACTTACATCAGTTTGGATGTTTTCATAGATTCAGGGAAGCTCCCTATTGATTTTTAAATATTACATGTTTATGATACAATCTACTATTTTGTAAATATTACCATAATACCTTTTCGTAAACCTTAGCACCAACTTGGATTAAAGCAGTTAACTTCTGAGGACCGCCAGCCTTAGCAGGATTTACACCAATAAATGAAGCTGATTGAGAATAATCACTAGCCTTTAAAGCATAAACTGTCTCATCACCATCTGCTGCAACAGCTACTAACTGAACTGCCGTAGGTGCGTCAGTTACACCTAAGTCAAACCAAGCGCAACCATCTGCTGGCCATGAAATTTCACCAGCTAATGTATCTGTTTTTGGTAACTTTGTAACATCATCCTGAATATCATAAACAACTGTGATACCTGGTCTCATATTTGTTGCAGGAGTTCTAAGAGATTGTGCATAAGCATCCCAAGCATCTGCACCTGTGGCATCACTATTAGCTACACCTACAAGACTAAACTCAGCTTTTTGATAAGTCATTGTTGGCTTTAAATAAGCCTTAAACTGATGTCCACCAGTTGCATCCTCTGTATCACCCATATATTTTATAATATCTGTACTAGAAGCACCAACATCTACTCCAGCAACACTAATTTCTGCAACTGCACTATATGTTACTGCCTTTGTTGTTGCATCCTCTTTCTTTGTTACATAATTTTTATTTGTACCATCATTTATAGCAAGTGATACACCAGCCTTAGTCTTGTCAGTAAATGTATCAGCAGCAACAAAATCAAGTCCGTCACCATTAGTAATATTTACTTTTACTTTTACTTTTTTATCTGAAGATGACTTATTAACAATTGTAGCCTTATCTGATGTGTCTGTATATGTGCGTGTGGCAGGAGTATACTTTACACTAGCAATAGCTGTAACTTCTGTAAAAGCTCCGCCTGCAGTTGCTTTTGTATACATCTTATTAGATGTCAAAGCTGTAACTGCACCATCTGTAATAGTAACATAATCTGCAATTTTATCTTCACCAGCAGCAGTAAAATCAAGTGCTATTTTACCATCAATATACATCTTACCATCATTTACAGTTGATTCTGTTTTTCCAGTTTTCAATGCTACAGCAGTAACTGCACCAGAAGCATCTATAGTAACATCACAGTAATTTAAAATATTATCCTTTGTAATTTCTTTATATGTTCCTTCACTTTGTGTACTTGTAGCATCTGGAACCCATACATAAAACTTCTTTGTATTGCCAGCACCAGCAAGACCTGTTATTGTCTTTTTATCTGTGGCATCAACCTGAATAGCTGCTTTAAGAGACGCACATGCAGTATCCTCTGCTATTCCATCACGATAAAACTTACCATCTGTACCTGTAACAGATGCATCTACTTCTAACTTAGCTGCTGTAGCCTCTGCATTAAAATATACAGTCTTGCCAGCTGTATAATCACTTCCGCCATATGTAGCTAACAAACCAGCTGGGTCTAATACAAAATCATATGTGCCTTCTGGCATTGTTGGAAGGACTATACGGTCAAATTCTATTCCCTGTTGTCCCATATTTTCTACTGCGCCATCACCAGTAGATGTCACTGCTGCATATGCAGGAACAGTTGACATAACTAATGCGCCAGCACATACAAGTGCTGATAATCTTTTCATCTTGTTCATACTTCAATTCCTCCTTGAATTTTAAATTAATTTTTGATGGTGATTGTTATTGCCACAGAAACGCTTGATATATCCTTGTAAGCTTCGTCAACCAAATGATACTTTACTACCGCGTTATGTACGCCGGCTTCCAGATTACTATCCAATGTTATATTTTCCATATGACTCCCTACTGGAATAAATGGAGATTTATATATAACATCTTCGGAATTTTCAAGAGTAACCGTAAAGTACACTGTATTGCTATTATTCACACTATTACCTACATATGCGTTAGAAGATGTTGCCTTTGCGTTATCAAAAGACCATTCATAATTCATATTCAGTTCATAAGAACCTACTGGAACACGCTCCTCCTCTTTACTCTTCGCTTCAGCTATAATATCTTCAACATTATCTGGAGTCACTACAACATTGGGTTCAATCTTCTTGCCGGCAAATATTGCTATACCAATACCAACAACTGCTAATGCTGCAACAACTACGATAATTATCATTAGAGGAGATTTTCGGTTCTTCCTTGACTCTGTATCTGCTCCTCCGTTGATACGCTGTGAAGCCTTATCTCTTGACATAAACTCACCACCTGTTATTTAAGTACACAAGATATATCGGCTGATATGGTTAAAACTTAACCCCCCCCCGAAAAAAAATATGACTTTCAGCAATTCAAGAGAATTTCGATAATATATCTGCCAACAAACTATCTTGTTTAAAGTTTATTTTAGTCCTTTAGTAACAAAATGTCAACCATTAATTGTAAAAAATTCTTCCACCGATAATATTTTTTCAAACGGAACACCTGTTTCTACTAGAAGCTTTTTAGTAGTACTAAACACCAACTCATCTTTAATAGCTATCACAATATAGTCATATTTCTTTTCCTTTGCCGTCTTTAACGAAACAACCGACATTCCTTTTTCTTGAAGTTTCTTATAATCAATATCCGTCCATGCAACAACTTTATTGTTTGTGTTATATTTTATAGAACTATAATTTTTTATGCCATATTGACCAGCGCCATATATAATAACATTGTAACCTTTTTTGCAAGGTCTCTTTTCTATTATTTGCTTTAAGCCATGAATCATTTTTCCATATACCTTATTATAATGCTTTTCAAGAAATTCTTTATATTTTAAATTTTTAGGGCTTGTTCTTAACAATGAATACCGAATATTCATACCTGTATAGACTTCGCTCCACAATTCATGGGTACGCCACATATAGATTCTAAAAATATCTTTTCTTGACAACTTAGGCGCATATAAACTGCCATTATCTTTTTGCTTTTCATGGTGGGGAATATTACCAATAAATTCAACAATACCTATCTCTGGATTTTGTAAATATTTTAAAATATCTTCACTGATATGTTTTGCTCCTGTATGGATAAATGTTATCTGAGCTGTGGCATCTGCCAGTGTTTTTGCATATAACTTTATACCTTCCAGATATTCAGACATACCACAATGCCAAAATTCACTGTCAGCAAATGCGGACAACTGCGGAACAACTTTTCCTTCTTTTATGCTGTATCCTTCTGTACACCCATGCGGCGCCCTGCACAGCACCTCGCACAAATTCCCGTCCCCATTTGAATAATGAAAACACTCACAATATGGATAACTCTCTGCTCCCCAAAAAGTATAATAAAAGGAACGCATTTTCAAGCCTGTCTTTTTATAAAGAACTTCACCTACACAGTTCATGGTATATCCCGTTCCATTCAAATCTACAAATGCAAACACATTATCAGTGCTGTCTACTTCTTGTTCTAAATAAGCTGTCATCTGTTCATACTGTGCATCTGTTGGCTTGACGCGCCATGCCATTCTTGAGCCATATATATAATATGTTTGCAGTGGCAATTGGTACCTTGAAATCACTTCATCAGCTATTAACTTCAACACATAACCATCTCTAGCCACAAAGTACAGCCGCTTAATACCAAGTTTTACACTTTTCTTTATAATCCAATATATATAAGGAAAAAACACCATTCCACCCAAAGAAGCCCCAATTTGTCCTGCATGTGATAAAACAGTATTCTGCCTGATATATCTTGATATTCCAAAATAAATCTGAACAGCGCTGTCATCAACCATATTCGCTTTTTTTAGAAATTCTTTTTCCCATTGCAGCAACTCTTCATAACAAACAGGATTGGCAGTGATTCCTAATAATTGCGGAATATTTACATCCGACCTTATATTATCACCATAATGAACCCAATTTTTATAATCTGCATTTTCCTGTTTTTTCACTTCTATATAAAGAGAGCCACTCCTTTTTGTTTTACCAAACTCACAGGATACATAAATAGGTATATTAGAAAAACAAGCATCAAATTTACAGAGCATTTGTCTAATAACATCAGAGCTTAAATACATATCCGATATTAATACTACCTTTTCACCATCATTATATAACTTTTTTACGATTTCAATGCCACTGTAAATAGGTACTATATTTTCTAACTCTGTTTCAACTTCAAGGTGTTTAAGTCCTTCTAAATCAAACGTATCATCACAAAGAATATTGGACAACTCGCTATATATATCCGATAAAGTCACATCTTCTCTATTTTGATATGAAAAAACGGCACGTATAGACTGTTCTGCGCGGATTCTTAAAGAATCAAAAGAAGATACCCACTCATTTGCAGATATATCCATTGAATCCTTTTGTAATCGAATCAGCTTATCTTTCATTATAGAAAAAATACCATACGGGGAATACGTCTTTCTTGTAATTAAGGTATCAAATATATCAAAGCTGTACATAAATACTCCATATTAGGATTTTATTTCATCAAAAATCAAAAAATCTTCCGAGATAACAGTGGCGTCCATCACTGCAATTTTATCTTCTGATACGCCCATTTTCTGCAATTCTGCCACTGCCCCAAGCGCAACATTGTAATTTAAAATAGCAACAACAATATAATTATAATCCAATTGATTTAATATTTCAACTTGCGATATAGTATACTGTCCCATCGTAACTCTTTTATTACTCTTATCTACCCATGCAGCAACATGGTATTGGTCATTATTGGACAATGCCAGCATTATTTTATATCCAAACTTTCCTGCTCCATATATTACAATATTGCTGTTTTTCTTAACTTTTGAATAAGGATAGAGATAGTCACAATTTTTTCTAAAAAAGAGTGAAAAGTCTGTAATAGCTACTGCTTGATTCATAATGACCACCATCATTTGATAAATAGATGGAGAAACATATTCTTTTTTACAAAATTGTTTAAGCTGATTCCACAATGCTTCTAATCTTATACTAGACAGATTATTGCTGTAACTTATTGCTTCAACCCTTCCTTGCGTATAATGATAACTTCCGCCTTCAATAACCCCGACAGAATTTGCACTTGCAAGACATTCACAAACACATGCCAAATCTTCTCCCATTGAAATTCTTTCATCTATCAAAGGCTGTTTTTCTTTAATCAGTTCCTTTTTAAATGCCCAAAGCCACATAAACATTTCTATATTTTTTTCATAAAAATGATTGGTTGATGCAAGTTTCATCAAAATTTCTTCTTGGACTTGCTGTTTTGTATAAAATCCTCTTCTTAAACTTCCTTTTACCGTAACTTGATTATCTGGATATTCCCTTACATAACCATCCATATAAATAATATCTGCATGATACTGTTCTATCCCTCTAACCAAATTTTGTATTCGTTCTTTTTCAATCCAGTCATCGCCGTCAACATTGATAATATAATCGCCCGTCGCTCTTTTTGTTCCAGCTTTTCTAGCACTGACAAGCCCTCCATTTGGCTTATGAATCACAATAATTCTTGAATCTTGCTTTGCATATTTATCACATATTTCTCCACAGCAATCGGTTGAACCATCATCCACTAAAATAATTTCAATATTTTTATAGGTCTGATTTACAATGCTGTCTATACATTTATCTAAATACTCCCATTCATTATAAATAGACACTACTATACTTATCAATATCTGTTCTTCCATTATAGTCCACCTCCATAACTATACAACGGCATATAAAACCGTTTCCAAATCACTGTTGCTATAATGTCTGACAAACAGCCTGTATTCTGGAACCAACTTTTTTAAATACATTGGTATTTCCCACATATCCTCTGGTTTATGATAGATACAAATTGCTAATTTAGGCTTACATGTACGGATGGTATGGCTCATTCCCTTTAATGCTTCCAGCTCGGAACCCTCAATATCCATCTTCACAAAAGTAACCTGCTCATCTGCAATAGAATCAAAATCCACAACTTGAATCTTATTTGTACCTTCTTCATCTGTCACATAAGAAGAACCATCATTTGTTTCATTAAAATAAATATCCTTACGGCTGCTCCATAACCCCATTTTAAATAACCGGAATTTTTCTTTATATGCACTATTATTTATTCGTTGTTTACAAACATCATATTGTATATTATCCGGTTCAAACGCATAAATCTTTTTAAAATTCAGGTTATTTTTATTGTTCCTTGTTATAAACTCATTACATGTATGTAAATCATAACAACCACCATCAACAAACACTTCATCTTGTCCAAATGTCAAAATCTGCTCATCAAAATATTGGTCTTTTGAACTTGAAAGCATAAAATCCGAATAACGAACAATATTTGTTTCAGGAACAATCTTATTTTCAAGAATTTGTTTTCGTATATCTTCGGCAGAAAATGCGGAACAGATTATTATATAATATTCACTATTGTCATCTAAGTTTTTAAAATATTCTGGTGACACAACAAGAATCCCCTCATAATACTGATTCCATCTTGAAGAATCATTATCTATAACATAAGATATATGGACTCCATTTTCACCAAGCAAATCAATACAATGTTTTCCATACTTTCCACCACCCCATATAGAAACCTTTTTATTTTTTAACTCTGCACATTTTTCTTTTTCCTTACCTTCATAATATGGTTCTAACTCTTTTCCAAATTTCTTAACAATCGTTTCTATATAGGAGTAGTCTCCTGTTTCAAGATATTTTCTTCTATTGTCATATATTTGTTTTGACTCGTCGTCCTCTAACTGACTATACACCCAATCCATATTTTCATTTGGACTTATCTCTTTTGACATTTCACTTACCTCTCAAAGTTAATATTATTCTCTAAAATTTTTTCTATTTTTTCAACATGTCCTTTCATTCCAAAACCTTTATCTTCTAATACTTCTGTCATATTTTTTCTTGGATAACCTAATATATATTTTAAGATTTTGTCTCTCCATAATAAAACATCAAAAGAAAGTGCTTCTATATTTTCTGTCAAAAATGCTATTGGGGGAATTTCCTCACTGACAATACATTTTAACCCAGCCGCCTGTGCTTCAATCAATACAATGCCAAGTCCTTCAAAACGCGACGGAAGAGCAAATAAATCCATTGCCTGCATAAGACAATTGACATCCTCTCTCTTTCCTGTAAAAATCACTTTATCTTCTAATCCCAAATTACTTACTTTATCTCTTATAGTACCTTCTAATTCTCCTATTCCAACTAACAATAATTTTACATTATCATTAACCTTTGCAACTTCTTTAAACACTTCAATTAAAAAATCATGATTTTTTTGAAAGGCAAACCTGCCAACATGTCCTATCACAAACTCATTATTTATGCCTAATTTTTCACGATACTCTTTTCTAATCTGCGAGTTAAACTGATACTCCTCAAGCTCAATAGCATATGGGATTATCTCTACTTTTTCCTTACTTATCTGGTTGCCATACAGCCAATCTGCTGCTTCCTGAGAACATGCCAAAAAATCGGTTGCAATATCTTCTGAAAGAAGTTCTCTTTGCTTATAATGAAGATTAATTGCATCCTCTCTTGATTGATTTTCTTTTATATGTACATTCGTATTGTGACTATGAACAATTACTTTAGGAATACCAACCTCTTTGCCAATTTCTTCGAGTGCAAATCCTCTCCACCATGATGTATGCAGATACATAACATCATATTCACCCTCTTTTAATATCTTTTTAACCTCCACTTCAAACTTTTGTCTATCGTCTTCTGCATAAGTGGAAAGATAATATATTTTACATCCTTCTTTTTCCAATTCTTGAGCAACATCTAATGTTTTACTCATTGTAACAAAGTCAAACTGAAATCTCTCTCTGTCTATATACTTCCATAATCGAAGCATATATTTTGTTACCCCACTGCCACTGTTCGCAATTGTAAAATGTATAACTTTTATTTTTTTCATCATTACCTCCATATTTTAGTCAAGTGAATATTCACAATCCGCTATACTGCTTGCTTATAACCATAATATTATTTTTTAGCAATCCACTCTGCAAAAGTCATTTTTCTTTTATATTCTAAAATCGTGTCAATTTTATCAGAATTAAAAACGGTATCTCCTGATTCAATTTTAGCTTCAACTTCTGACCAATCAACCAAAAGCACTTTTACTCCATATTTATCCGCAATTAATTCTGCCATTTCTGCAAGACTATAATTTTCTCCTCCAACATTATAAATTGAATTGACACATTGACTGCATAAAGCTCCTTTTAGTAATATATTGCATAAATCTTCTATATACGTCAATGTTCGCCGCTGGCTGCCATCTCCAAACAATGTAATATCTTCACCTTTTTCTGCCTTGCGAAGCATAAATTCTGCTGTGCCATAAGATGAAGCATTTGAAATTAACGAACCATAAGGAATACATATTCTAAAAATACAATACTGCACATTATAAACTTTATGATATATCTGCAAATATTGTTCACAGGCAAATTTATTTATGGCATATATCGTTTTTAATTCATTGGTCATTTCATCTTCTGTGGCATTCCCATTATTATCATAGAGCAGCCTTGTAGACGGAAACACCAATTTTGCTTTGGACTCTTGTCTGCGATATTCATTTAAAACATTTAACAACGCCTTTTCATTAATATCTATAAAAATATCAAAATTGTCAAAACCAGCCGCACTTCCTGTTTTTCCTACAAACATAAATACAGCGTCACTGCAAAGATTGATTTTTTTAATCGATTCTTTTGACAATATATCAATTTGTTCATAATTATTAAAGCCGTCTATTTGTGCATCTGCTGCATCGTAAAGAAATAATTTGGTATCCGGCATTTGCTGTTTTATCAAATAAATCATATTTCTTGCAATATAACTATTTGCGCCAATGATTGTTATACTTAACATAATTATCCTTTCCTATAAGAGCCATTTTGTTATGAAAATTTTGCAAATTTCTTATCGTTTAGCAGCAAGATTTTTAAATTCATTTAAAAGAATTTCTTGTCGCTTTAATTCTTCATACGTATCTTGTCTTACTTTATCATCCATAATACAGCCATAAAATCTTTGTATGGATTTCTTAAAGGTATCATCTTCTGATAACTTGTGCATAACAACATCTTTTCCTGTTTCAATTGTGCATTCTGGAACAAAATCAATGGGCGCTGTAAATATTCTTTTTGTCAAAAGCGTTCCTTTACTTCCCCATACCTCCAATTCACATTTATAGCTATTATCCATTCCATAAGCAATCTGTGCTGTTATGCCTTTATCGTTAATTAATGCTGCTGAACCATAAATATCAACGTCAAATTCATTTGTATAATTCATTTGACTATACACAATAGCCGCGCTGTCGCCTAAAAGCATAGAGGCATATTTTATTGCATAGCCTCCACAATCCAATAACGCGCCCCCTCCTAATGCCTTATTGTATCGAAAATCTTGCTTATCTCTTTGGGGAAAACCAAAAGCCATCCTATATAATCTTACTTCGCCAATCTGTCCGCTTTCTATAATACGATTGATTTCTTTTAACTGTTCATGGAATACAAACATATAATTTTCATATAACGCTAATTTTTTTTCTTCTGCCAAAGCATATAACTCCATAAATTCATCTAAACAAATGGTAGAAGGCTTTTCCACTAATATATGCTTGCCTTCCTCTAATCCAAACTTAGCCCATCTATAATGCAGCGCTGGAGGTAAAGGTATATAAATGGCATCCAATTCATTGGACTTTACCATTTCCGTATAGCTTTTCCAAATTTTCCCACCATATGTTTCCTGAAATTTTTTTGCTTTTTCACCTTCACTGATTAATGTTTTTTTTCTTACTTCCTCTGAAACATGTTCCCAATTTTTGCCGAACCATTCCTCCAAAGAAGCCATCGCCACACCACAATACTGTATGTCATCCACCTTCATTACAGCTGGTAAGAATCGTCTAAAGGCTATTTCCGATGGGCAAAGAACACCTATTTTTATCATTATAAATCCTCCTATATTTTCAATAAAGACAATAAATTTCTCAATTGTATATTTAAACAATTATTTATTTGAATCATATAATTTAATGTGCTGTAATTTACCCAAAAATAACCTTCTGGCAATTGTTTTAATTCATCATCTGCAATTTTTATGATTACATTGCGATTTTGTTCATGATAGAATCTTCCTCCCTCTTCTGAAAGAAACACATCTAAAAGAATATCTTGTTTTGCCTTTAACTTGTTTTCAAACATTATTTCCACTTCATTATATGCGCTGTCTTGATATCCCATTTCTATCTGTACACTTGGTCCTACTTCACATTTATCAAAAACGCCAATTTCTTTTTTGACAGAAACTAAATATTTCATACAGCCTTGATGTTCACTAACTATCAATCCAAAAAGCGATTTTCCTATTGATTTAAATAATGGCTGCGTCCATTGTCGCACTTCTCTGCCTTCTATATTGATATCATAATATCGAACTTCAAAATTTGCTTTTTCTCTGCATGTAAGCCCCCATTCATCAATATCCCATGCACTTAATTGATTTAGAGGGACAATCACTCTCTCAACATTATGAAACATTTTATAATTATTAATATATCTATATATTTTATTTAAATCTTCAAAAGGATTTGCTATTAATGCAGAATTATAAAATGCTTGGTTATCAAATAATTTGCAAATATTTTCGTTGCTATCTTCAAAACATAAAGAAATAATTGGGATTCCAGACAATACTGTTCTTGTATCCATATTGACTAAATTGTCTATCTGCATCAAACTTTTTATCTGTCCCAATGTCATCCACTTAAAATTAGGCAGTATTTCGATGTCGTCTGCAACTTCTATTATGATATTTCGGTTACGTTTTTTGTAAAATACGCCTCCTTGTTCCGACTGTATCTGGTCATAAATCACGTTATATTTTTCTATGTGATAAAAGTATTCAAAATATGCGGGCAAATTTCCTCCATGAACTCTGTCAAAATTACTTTTTGTCGCCTGTAACGTAGGAGAAATTTGTATACAGTTAATATTTCCCGGTTCAATTTTTGCCTGCATAAGAAAATTGATAACACCGTCTATTTCTTTGCAGATAATCCCCAAATAACCAATTTCCGGCTGAAAAATCATCGGCTTTTCATCAACAAATTTTTTATCCTCAAAATTTCTTAACCCTTTAATAGAAAAAAAACTTCTTTTTTTATTTAATACTTCCCCATTTAAGTCATCATAAAACCAAAATGAATCATCTTTTATACTAATCTCTTTTACACTGACAAATGTAGACAAGTTAAGCTCTTTAATCCATGATAATAGGTTCTCTGTCGTATTAACATTGCCATTTGTATTTTTCCATGATTCTATTATTTTTTCTATTACTGTTTTCATAACTTTTCCTTTTTATTTTTTGCAATATTTTTAAAAATATCTGCTTTATTTTTTATCATGTTTCAATAAGTTTTAACTTGCTAACAGGATGCACTTTTCTTTTTTCTACTGGAGGAAGCTGCATATAATCACCAAATTTAAAAGTCAAATAACTATCATAATCCTTAATTCCTTGAAATGTTACCCCTTCAAACACCGTATCGGCACTGCATTCATACCAGCTTCTATAATATCCATATTCGTTGTTTGGCGCTGGAAACATCAATATGCGCACCATTCTTGTTTTTTTCCTATTATACCTTAAAATCATTCCATGATAAAATGCAAATATTTCCTGTTCTGGTATTTTTGCAAGCAATTTAAACCATTTGCGTTTAAAATAATTTTTATCTGCTACCTGCCCAACCTTTGACCACAATATTTTTCGCACGCAAAAACATTGAAAATTTTGAACACTTCTAATGATATAATTGTCTGAAACATTATCAAGCGGAAATATATCTATAAATATCCCTTGTTTATATGGCATGTGTTCTTGAAATTCTCTAAGAAAAAGTGTATTTTTTCTTCTTAATTTTCCATATCCCCAACGATACCCTTTTGTATTTCGATGGTCTTGAAAATAAAAACGTGTTGTATCAAGTTCTGTCTTACATGCCTTTCTAAATTTTTCATACTCCTCTCTTAACAATGCCACATCGGCATCATCGTCCCAAGGTATATAACCGCCGTGTCGAATTGCTCCCAATAAAGTGCCTGCTATAATGTTATAATGTATATTGCATTTTTTACATATCCGGTCTACTTCTTGGAGTAATTCTAATTGGATTAATTGTATATTGCGAAGTGTTGTACTATCTATCTCTAACATAATCCTCCTTTATCCTGCCACAAAACCTTTACTCTTTTATTGTAAAAAAGACTGTCACAAAATGAATTTTCTACAAGTAAGATATCAAATGGTCGATTCATAACACTACATCATATCTTACAGAATTGTTCATTTTATAACAGCCTCTAATAGTCCTTATAACCTTATCTGTAATATAAATATAACCTTTATTATAATTCGCGATTCCATTCGCCACTATTGCAAACTCCATTTTGCAAATATTCTTATTCTTTTACCATTTATATCGGCATATTCAACAGATACGTTAATATTTTGTTATTGTCTCTATTTTATATATGGTTTTTAATCTATTTAAGTTATCTTATACTAACGTTTCCCTTATATTATACAATTTTTGTCTTTTATAGAACGGATACTCATGGGCGCTTGTAGATATAACAGGATTCATATAATCCCCATATAATACTGTAAGTATGTCATGGTATCCGCATGGCACATTAATTTCCATATCCATAAATTTCATCTTAATAACACTATCATACCATTCTTTCATATAATAAAAGGATTCTTCTCCTGTCTGTGCTATACGCAAAAATTGTGTCAATCGGTCACTTTCTTCTTCTGTACAAATAGAGGCAATATTATCATATAATTTTATAAGCTGATTGCGCAATGAATCATTATCTTGTAATGTTACATTACACATCTGTTCAATGTTTTTGATATATCCTTGTAACTGTCCTTGTTCTCGAATCTCGTCCAATCTACATGCCACATCATAAACAATTGTATACATAGATTGCTGTAATTCTGCCATATCGTTATCAAAAGGCATATAATCCAAAGGATATATATCTACACCAACTACATACGGACAATCATAAAATTGTTTTTGTACATACTCTGGCACAGGATATACTGCAAAATTGCCTATACTGCTAAAAGGCTGACGATGGCTGACCTTTGTATAGCAACTATTTACTGAATAAAAATCTGGAAGTTCTTTTGATAAAATAGGAATTAATTTCATATAATCAGCTCTTTTTAAGCAAATATCAATATCATCATCCCATGGAACAAATCCTTTATGCCGAACAGCGCCAAGCAATGTGCCATAATCTGCATAATATGTAATATTATACTTATCACATATGCGTATAATCTCAGAAAGCACTTTCATTTGTGCTGCCCAAACCCGCTTCATTTCTGATTCTACTGCAAATCCTTCTATAATCTCCATCTTAAAGAAATCATCATTATATTTCATCACATTCTCCACTTTTTAACTTATTTTGCGCTTATTTATATAAACTACCCATTATCTAAAACCATTAGGATTGCAATAGCCCTATTTCAATACCTTAATATTGTTGATTTTTTATATATAAAATATTTTTTCATCTTCTAACCGAATACAAGCAAGCTTTGCCCCTGTCGTCTTATCGCGAAACACGCTCCCACAATCAATATTATAAAATACACAATCTTTTTCTTTATCATAATATCGAAATACATCACCCTTATTATAAAAAAATTCATCCTTAATTATCGTAGGCGTATGTCCAGCTATAATCATGCCATGCGTTTTGCCGCCTAACTGACAGCTTTCTTTTCTGGCATACAGATAAAATTGTTCTAAACTTGAAAATGCAAAACTAATATCTTCCAATTTTTCTGCATATCCTGCATGAACCACAATACAACTTCTATCTTTAATGACTGTCTTATAAAAATAAGGCATCTTGCGAATCAACTCTGCCCAACGGCATAAATCATTTAAATTAACTCCAGAATCACTCAATAATTTATGAATTGTTCCATATAAATCAAAATATAAATCAGAAAGCCCTTTCTTCTTAAAAAGATATTTTACGGTTTCATACAAGACTATTGCTTCTTGATTAGAGTTAAAATCCGAATTTAATTCTTCTTCTCTGTCAAGTTGAAACATTAAATCAACATAGGATGCAAATTCTTCTTCATGATTTCCTCTCACCAACCAAACATTATCTGGACAATGTTCTATCCACTTTAACATCTCATAACTATTTAACCCTCGTTCAATATAATCGCCTGCTCCTATTAATGTATCCGCCGCCGAAAAACCAATTTTATCCAGCATCAACAGAAATTCTTTATAACATCCATGTATATCACTTATTACATAGGTACTCAATCCATTTATATCTCCTCTTTCTTTATTCTTTTTATTCATCCTTTTTCATTAATCTGTTTATATATTTTCTACCATTAATATAGCATGTTTCCTCAAAAAAAGATAACATTTTCATCTTTTTTACAAATTTTTTTACTTTTGCTATATATTATAAATTTACAAACTATTTTTTTATAATATTTGCATGTTACTTTTACTGGTATTATTTTCCTTGTTATATTATAATAGGTTTATCTGTTATATTATAGGCAACAATATGTAAAAAATGAAAATCAAAACATTAAAATGGAGGAACACGATTATGCCTAAAGATTATCTATCTGAATTTTTACCAGATTTAGAGGAATTTCGTAAAAAGACAATACAATTTCACAACAAAGAACTTTCTGTTGCAGAGTATAAAGCATTTTCTGGCGGCTTCGGAAGTTATGCCCAGCGAGGCGGCGAAAAACATATGTTAAGACTTCGTATGGCTGGAGGACGTCTTACAAAAGACCGACTTGAATTTGTTGTAAAAACTTGTGAAAAGTACCATATTAATTTTGTAAAACTGACAACCTGCCAATCCATTCAACTTCATAATCTGGAAGCCGAAAATTTATGTGAAATGATGGAGGAAGCTTGGAGGGCTGGTATGATTTCGCGAGGTGGCGGCGGTGATTTTCCTAGAAATATAATGGCTTCTCCTCTTTCTGGCGTACAACAAGACGAATATTTTGATGTTATGCCTTATGCTGAGGCGGCTGGAGAATATCTTATGCAATTTATCAAAGCTGTAAAATTCCCACGCAAGCTTAAAGTATCCTTTAGCAGCAATCCTGCTAATGAACCTCATTCAACATTTCGAGATATGGGATTTTGCGCTAATGCTAATGGAACATTTGACGTTTATATTTGCGGTGGTCTTGGCAATAATCCAAGTCTTGGCGTAAAAGTTGCCGCTAATATTGATGGAAGAAAAATTCTTTATTATATTAAGGCAATGGTAAATACATTTGTCACTTATGGAAATTACGAAAATAGAGCGAAATCAAGGACAAGATATCTAAAAGATACATTGGGAATAGATGGATTAATCAACGCATATACCGAACAGCTTAAAAATGTTATGGAATCCGAACAGCTTGATATCGACGTTTCTCCTTGTGTTATCAACAAAACAGGCAATTCGTCTTTAAGTTATCCACATAAACGTGCAGTTTCCCAAAAACAAAGTGGATTATACAGCATTTTTTATCAGCCATTAGGAGGAAAAATTGCTCCTGAAAAACTTAAAGAACTTTACAAAGTGATTAAAGATATGGATGATGTTGAGATACGTATTACACCAGACGAGGCATTATATGTTATCAACTGCAATGCCAGCGAAGCCCAAAAGGTGCTTGAAATCACAAATGATGGCGCCAATACGCTGTTTGAAACGTCCGTAGCCTGTGTGGGCGCCTCTACATGTCAAGTGGGGCTAGGTGATTCTCCCGCACTTCTTGCACGTTGTATTGAAGCTGTAAAAAAAGAAAATTTCCCAGATGGCGTACTTCCTAAAATTCACATTTCGGGCTGTCCTTCTTCCTGCGGTACACATCAGATTGCTGCCATTGGTTTTCGCGGTGCAATGAAACCGACGCCTGAAGGTCCTAAACCTGCATTTGCTATCTTTGAGGGAGGTAATGACCGACAAGGCGAGGAAGTAATTGCTGGTACTGGCAAATCGATTGCCGTTGATGAAATTCCTAACTTTTTGGTAGAATTAGGACACATGGTTCATTCAGAAGGTATGATTTATGAACAATGGATTCAATCAAATCATGATAAGCTTGTAAGCTTAATTGAA
The DNA here is from genome assembly GCA_947088865.1 of uncultured Eubacterium sp. Lineage (GTDB taxonomy): Bacteria > Bacillota > Clostridia > Lachnospirales > Lachnospiraceae > Lachnospira. The sequence continues at coordinate 77,184 of CAMUHY010000010.1, forward strand.
AAATATACGGCATAACGCTTATTTTCAAACAATACTTTCTTTTTAAAGATAAAATATGCTCCCTCCTAAGAGACAAGTTTTTATTATTTCACTTGCCTACCTAGAAGGGAGCAGTTCATTTTATATAACAGCTTCTCTTTTAGTATTTTTTATTTTAATTTCAAGTCATGTCTTCTTTTTTTTACTACATAACCTGCTAAAACGGCTGCACTAAGCACTGCAAAAAGTGCATACATTACTGCATATAAGCCCTTTGTATCGCCTGTCTGAACACTCGAATTTGAATTTTGAGAGGAATCTGGAGTAACAGGCTTTGGATTATCTGGATTTTGGTCATTAGAATCTGGGTTTTCTGGATTCTCTGGATTTTCCGGATTCTCTGGAGGAGTTACATCATCAGGATTATTTACAACTTCATCTGTATATTCTACATTCAGTGAATGTATCGTTGTACGATTTCCTGATTTGCCAGCACCTGCTGTACCTGTATGCTGTAAACCAAAACCACTGTAATGGTTTGCCTCACCCTCAAAAATATGTTTCAAATGTACCTCATGCACAAGCTCTGCTGGTGAAGCAGAATCCTGAGGTGAAACTGTTGTTACGTCTGCTGTCAGCACATTGTCTTTCATTTCAATAACAACTGTACATCCTGGCAAAAATGCTGTGGATACAACGCCCTCTGTCAATGGTGTTGCTATACCATTTTTGTACTCCATTAATGTAAAAGTACAAGATTTTGCTGCATAATCTGCCAAAGCTGGATTGCTGATTTCTGGTACTCTGGCTATTCTTAATCCATAACCTGTCATTGTTATGGCATCATATTTAAAGTAAATATCCATAAATTGTTTTGCACTACCAAAGCCCTGTGCGGCTGTTTTGTGCGGTGACAACTCCACTGTCATTTTCATGTTTTGACGTTTCGTTGTGTCAACATAAACCAAACGCGCTCCCTGTGTAGTGGTCTGCAAACCATATGTACCCTCTGCACCCGATGCACCTGCCGCATAGGTATATGGCGCTTCATCTGCTGGCTTGTATGCCTTATCTGACCAAATGCCGCCTTCTCTATATTCTGCTGGAAGATAGAATCCACCATACCAGTTGCCGCTCTCTAATGAATTTGTCCACTCATAATTATTTTCCTGTGTGTCATTTACTGCTGGAATGTAAGCTAAATGCTCCAAATCCACATTATAAGAGCTATCCGAATCCTTTGAGACAGCCGCCTTTTCAATCTGCACTGAGACAGCGCTAAACATGGAACTGCCTGCTTTAGAATTTGATGCTTTTGGCACAACTTCACAGAATATATATTTGCCAACATCATCATTTCTTAATACATATGCAGTATATGGCGCTGAATCATCACGGACATATGTTGTCTGGGCAACTAATACCTTATCACTTCCATCTGCCTTTGTAGCTCTGTACCAGTTTACTTGACTGATGTCTTTTGCACCTTCTGTCAAGCCATTTAATACATACGATACCTTTATCGCACCATCTTTTGGTTCAGAAAGAACAGGTGTGCCTGCCAATGTTGGTGCGTCCACAATTGCTGGTGTCACATTAAAATACAATACCTTCTGCATTCCGTTTGATGCAGTTGCTGTCAAACAACTCTTCTTTGTTTCTAGTGTCATATTTTTTGCTGATACAACAACTGTTCCATCTGCCTGTGGTGAAATTTGAAGTGTATCGTCTGATACAGACCACTCTACCTTTTTGTCCGTACCCCCTAAAACAATTGGTGTTACAACAAGAGAATCTGTCTGATTACCTTCTAATTCTGGCAAAACATCTTTTGTGATACCTGGATAATCAAACTGAATATTCCATGTAGACACAGGCATACTATTCTTTTGTCCCAATGGGTCCCACTCTTCATAGCCTGCGCCATTAAGCAGATTATATATATTATATTCCCCATTATATTTAAATGCCTGAAGCTGCTGCTCATTTGGTGTAACAGAAAGTTCTGGACGACTTGGACTGATTACAAAATCTTGTCCATTTAACTTGTTATTATAAACAATTTGTCTTAAATCATCGGATAAATTATTCTGTTTCCACTCCATTCCCTGCATATCACCTTTAAAGTTACAGTCAATAAACGCAAATGGTTTGGTGTTTTTACACAAAGTAATTATTTTATTATCAGACAAATGCGTTGTAAAATCACATCCAAGATATGCCTGCATATAAAATGAAGCGCCGCCGCAAGGGGTGTTGGAATATAAGTCAAACGTACAATTTTCAAAAATAGTAATATAACCTGTTCCTAAAGAGTCATCTGTACATTCCAAATGACAATCTTTTAACAAAGAACGCTTTGGTCTGTCATCCCTTGAAAACAAATTCAGTCTTGAAATAATATGACAATTTTCAAAAAACCATTCGTCCATATCCTCTATACCTGGAACCTTTGTTACTGCTTGTGCTTGTGTAATAGATTCTTGTCTTTTTGGATGATTTTTTGATGGGTCTGCTTTATATACCAAATCCACATTACAATAATTGCCGATTGTAATGTCTTTCGCATGGAATCCGTCACCTACGCCAATCGTATTAAAGTTGCCGTTTGCGCCTGCATTTTGTCCTCTGTCTGATGCAATAACAACATCTTCTGGATTTCCCGTCATACCAGCTAATGTAATATAAGGCTGTGGTATGGTAAGACCAATCAAATCATTGCTTGGTCGAACTTCTGGCTTTGTATAATCATCTGTCCAATATACATCGGACGCCAGATAAATAACTGTTGGATTTTCCTTTGTACCTGGTGTTGCTGCTGCTACTGCATCCTGCAAACTTCTAAATGCAAAGCTGCCAAGCTCATCTGGACTTAATCCTGCATCGACATACAATGAATGTTCCGATAGCTGAACGGTCGTTCCTTGATATTCAATGGAAGATAGCACTGCTCTACTCTCGCTCCTTTTTGTTGACTCTCCGCTTTGGGCGTTTACAATAACAGAATGAAATGTACTGCTTGTACAAATCAATATTGCCGAAAGCCCTACTGCCGCAAAAGAGCCAAATAATCTTTTACGTCTCATAAAAGTCTCCCTTTCTGCGCTGTTTTTAACAGTATTTCTGCCAACAGCGCACAGGCACAAAATAAATACTGTATAATAACTCCTTCTGTCGTCTCCTATAAAGATTACTCCCCTTACATCTCAATAGAATATATCTATTATACTCCATTTTACATTTTTAAACTACTTAAAATCAGCATACTTTAAAACTTTTTACAAATTTTTAGAACAAATTTTATTTATGTAGTTAAACCATCAAAAAAACTGCTGCACGAAGCAGCAGGAAAATCAATTTACTTTACAATCTCTAAATATCGGTCAAGACGCTCATCCACATACTCTGCAACGAGCAATATCATGTCATCCGCTTTTTTGTCACGATAAAATGCATCAAACGCATCATAATAGCGTTTACGGTCAGCAAACTTAACATTAATTGCAGGATAGCCATTACGGATAAGTTCAAGATTTAGAATCAAACGACCAGTTCTGCCATTGCCATCGATAAAGGGATGTATCCCTTCAAAGTCAAGATGAAAACGAGCAATGTGTTCAATTGGATGCATTGTCTTTTTTCGTTCTTCATTTAAGCTAAGCAACTCGTTTAGTTTTGGTTCTATAAGGTACGGCTGAACAGGCTGTGTATATGCACCGGCAATGGTAACAGGTATACGGCGATAGACGCCTTTATCTTGGGGTCTGTTCATTAGCACCAACGAATGAATCGCTTTAATTTCAGTATCTCTTAATTTCGTTTTATTTTGTGCAATATCTTCAATATATAAGAATGCATCTCTGTGACCAACAGCTTCAAGATGGTCTTTCAATGGTTTGCAATCTATTGTCATTCCCTCAAGTACCATAGCCGTCTCTTTCAACGTAAGAGTATTACCCTCAATAGCATTTGAATTGTAGGTAAAATCAACCATAAATTCATCACGCAGACGCTGTGTTTCACCAGCAGTAAGCGGTCGCATACCATCTAGTTTTACTTTTTTTACATCTATGGCTGTTAAAATATCTGCAAATTTGCCACACTTTCTTTTGTTTGGCAATTTGCGTTTATCTAATGGTTTTTCTGTTTCGGCAGGTATCATATATAATTTGCCTTTTCGGATAACACCGTCAATTTCTCCATTGGCACAAAGCAGCCGAACACGGCGATTAGAAATACCCCATTTTTCTGCTGCCTGTGTAACTGTTAAATATTCCATCTTTTATACCTCCTATTTTGAGGGTAACAAAATACAAATTTAGGGACACTTTCCTTATGGAGAATGCCCCTATGACCGTTTTTTTTATCCCTATATTTTTCACACTAATCCATTTTATCCTCTAAATACACCTCAGGCACATTTGTAATAATATCTGTTGCACCATATAATTTATATCGGTCAAGATGTGTGTCTTTCAGTATTCTTCCATCATTAAAAAATGGTTCTTCCACATTCCATACACGCACAGGCATTTTAGAAAACTCTTTTGGCAGCACATATCCAAGTGAACCAATATAAGGGTGAAGTGCGTCTGCACGTACTATCTTGGCATAAAGCATACAATCATCAAGCGTTTCTGCCAATATTCCCGTCTGTGCTGTCGGGTCTATTTTTTTAATCAAGTCTACCGATTCTGGTAAAAATGAAGAATATACAATATATTTTTCTAAATGATAAGACTTTACCAAATCACAAGTTTTTTGTTCAATTCCTTCATATCTTACCACACTTGTTTTTAATTCAATATTTATCAACAATCCATTCTTTTCACAGTATGGTTTTAACAATTCCAAAACTTCTCTCAATGTTGGTATTGTGGTATATTGCTGGTCTCCTGCCTCAATTTTAAGCGCCTTTAAAGACTCTAAAGAGAAATCTTTTACATTTCCAGTGCCATTTGTAACTCTATCTACCGTTTCATCATGAATTACAACAATTTCGCCATCACTTGTCAACTGTACATCAAGCTCTATACCTGTTATACCAGATATCTTCGCTGCTGCCTCGAAAGCTTCTAATGTATTTTCGGGATATCTCATACTGCAGCCTCTATGCGCCCATATATCTGGCATTGGTATATCTTGCTCTTTTTGTTTACACTCTTCATTAGCGGTTTCCCACAAAGGCGTATTAAATGTCAAAAATTGTTCCATAATCTGCGCAGTTGTTACGCTTTCATTTTGTGATATCATTGGCAATTGATGTGTTGTATTATTATTTTTATCCAGTATGGCTACAAGAAAAATTGCCAACTCATATTGAAGCCCTGTTCCCTCATATGGATAATTATATTCTTCTATGCGATTAGCATCCTCAAACCGTACCTGAAATGTTTTTGTCAGCCACCAAGGCGACTTTGCCAAAATATATCCATTTGTCCCCGTTACAACAAGCTGCCCTTCCGACTTTGCTCCAAGTCCAGTCTTAACCGTTGCCATAGCGTTATTGTATTCAATAAATGCTTTTGTATATGTGTCAACCCCGCCTATATTTCTCAACGATTTAAAAGAAATATTTGTATAGTCTGTACCTAGCAGCTTTAACACTGGCAGCAGACCATATGTCCCAAACTCTAAAAAACTGCCATTATAAATAGGATTTGTATACTCTCTTGTATTGGTTGGCGTCAATCTTGTAAAGGTTGCCTCAACATCAACAATCCTGCCTATTTTACCACTTTTTGCAATATTGATAAGCTCATTAAATCCTGGACAGTATGCCGTTTTTACTGCTTCCATAAGAACTAAATTTTTTCTTGAAGCCAACTCATACAATTCTACCGCTTCAACTTTTGATAACGCCATAGGCTTCTCACACAATACATGTTTACCATTTTCAAGCATCATCTTTGTATAATAATAATGTGTTTCATGTGGTGCAGCTATATATACACAATCAACGACTTCAATCAATTCCTCAAGCTGGTCTGTATAAATGTCCAATTTATATTTTCGACCAAACTTTTCTGCACTTTCTCCATGTGGATTGTATACACAAACAACTTCTACATCAAGACCATCAACGGCTGTTTCTATAAATCTGCTTGCGATTCTTCCTGTTCCAATAATACCTAATCTCATACAAATCACCATGCCTTTCCAACTGCCTACAAACGGCAAACGGCTTGTTTTTTATAATCATAAACTTATTTCATATCTCTTCTTTTCGCCATAAATTTCTCTATAAAATCAGACATAGCAATGGACTCCTGTGCTGTAAGCTTATAATCTTTTTTGTCTGTTCCATTAATTTTTGATATAAAATCGCCTATTTCATACCTTAAGCCATCACCCTGAAATGTAGGTTCATAATGTTCTACTTTGTTTGCATCTTCATATCGTACATCAAATTGCCTCATAAGCCACCATGGCGACGGTGCAACAATATATCCTTTTGTTCCTGATACAACCAATTGCCCCTCTGTCTTAACACCCACTCCTGTCTTTATCGTGGCAAAACTCTTTGGATATTTTATATTAACTTTTGTGTAGATATCTAATCCCTTTTCATTTGTAATACTATCTATACGCATATCAATATAATCTGTCCCCAACAATTTAATAATAGGAAGCAGCGTGCTTGGACCAAATTCAAGAAATGCACCTCCATAAAGTTCATCGGTCATCTCTCTTGAATCAGGGTCTGCCAATCTTGTAAAACAAGCTTCAACATCGCAAATTTCACCAATCTTTCCACTCTTAGCCACATTGATAAGCTGCTGAAATCCTGGACAATATGCTGCTTTAATTGCTTCCATAAGCACTACGCCTTTTTTGCTTGCCTGCTCATAAAGTTCAACGCTCTCAACTCTTGTAAAGGCTAATGGCTTTTCACTCAACACGTGTTTTTTATTATAAATTGCCTTTTTAGCATACATATAATGTGTTTCATTAGGTGATGCAATATAAACAGCATCGACATACTTAAGAAATTCATCATAATCTTCTGTAAACACTTTTATTTCATGTTTTTTCTGAAACTTCTCTGCACTTTTTTTATCTGGATTATAAGCGCACTCAATAGAAAGTCCACTGACATATTTTGACTCTGCTATAAATCGAGGCGCAATTCTGCCTGTTCCAATTATCCCAACACGGACAATATCAAATTTACTGGAACGAAGCATTGTTGATGATACATTTGGTGTCCTGTCTAAATAAACAACATCACAATAGGCTTTCAGATAATCAAAAGCACCTTCCCAATCAGAACCAAGTGTAAATATATCAACACCATATTTTTGTATATCTTCTATCTTTTGTCCATCATGGTCTTCCACGATAATCATATCAGCAAAGCCTGTCTTTTTTACATTTTCAATTCTATCCATAATAGGGTCAATAACATTAACCTTTCCTCTGGATTCGTCAAAATGTTCTGTTGTAACGCCTACTATCAAATAATCACCAAGCTGTTTTGCTCTCTTTAATAGATTATAATGTCCTTGATGAAATAAGTCATATGTTCCGTATGTTATTACTTTTTTCATGTCAATTTTAACTCCTCTAACACTACTTGAAGCTGTTTTCTATAAAATGGATATTGATGAGAACCCCCTCCCATAATTGGGGTCATATAATCTTCTCCATATTTTTGTATCAAAATTTTTTCAGCGCCTACGGGTATTGGTATTTCTGTATATTCAAACGGAACATATACTGCACTGTCATAATATTCCTTTGGATAGACGTCGTCAGGTCTTGCCCCTGCATGGTCTGGCATAAGTGCAATATGTGTTGCTTCCTCTTCTGTATACATCATACACAATCGCTCACTGATTTTAAATAATTGTCGGTCATATGGAATATCATCTCTTATAGGTACATTGCACATATCTAGTATTTCTTTTGTCATATTTCTTTTTTCTTCCTGCGTTGCATTTTCCATACTATTTAAGTTGCCAGCAGTGATGCCTGCTATTCGTATCATTTCGCATTGAAGTTCATCTTCTTCTTTTGTCGGTGCAACATAATCCAAAGGAAATATATCTAAACCTATTACATAAGGGCATCCATGAAACTTTTTTAAATGTTCTGGGTCATAATTTACACTTCGTCCATTAATAATCCTGCTAAGCATATGATTCCAGCCATCATCCGAATGCAAATTAACAATTTCATATTCGCCTTTTAACTCTTCTTTTGCAATCTGACAAAAACGTATATAATCCTTTCTTTTCATTGTTATATCCATATCGTCATCCCAAGGAACAAACCCTTTATGTCTGACTGCTCCAAGCAATGTCCCCCAATCTGCAAAATATTGTATATTATGCTTTTTACATAAATTATCTACAACATTTAATACTTCTAATTGGGCTGCCCATACTTTTTTCATCATTGTCTCTATATAAAAACCTTCTCGTATCTCACCCTTTAAAAAACCCTCTGGTATATTCATCACTCCACAAACCCTTTCCAACTATTTTATTGTCATTTCTTGTTCAATATAATTTTCTAATAAACGTTCTGTCATGCCCGACTTAGAAAGTTTATATAATTTCATCTGTTTTGGTATTAAATATTCATATATCGATTTATCATAATCAAAAACTTCACTTTTTACAACATTAAATAACTCTTTATATAATTCAAAACTAATATGTTGTTCTCTGCATTTTAAAAAGTATAGTGTCTCATAAAAATATGTATGAAGAAAATACAACTTAATCTCTTCATAAAATCGTTGAAAATAATCTTGCTTTTTTACAAATTCCCAAGTCAATAATTGTACTTTTGCATGTTGTTTCACGGTATTTTCATCTTTCATATCTTTTCTCATAGTACCGCTCATATTTTGACGATACATATAAAATGCATCTTCCATTGTCACTATTTTGTGTACTTTAAACAACAATGGATATACAAACAATGGTTCTTCATAAATCACATGCTCTGCAAATAAAACGCCTGCTTCTTTAACAAGAGAGGTCTTATATAACTTATTCCAACAGCCATAATCCACTTTTTCCTCAATCAGTATTGATTTACGCTCTGCATCATTATTTATTTCTAAAATCTCATCTTTTACAGGCTTTTTACAAAATACTTTTACTTCATTATTATAACAATAAAAATAGTTAAATTGCAATATATCCGCATTATATTTTTTAGCTTGATGATAGGTTTTTTCACACATCGAAATATCAATCCAATCATCTGAATCAACAAATGCTATATATTCACCAGATGCATATTTTAACCCTTCATTTCTTGCTCCGCCTTGTCTTTTATTCTCTGGTAAATCAATAATAATAACGGATTCTGGATATACCTTTTCAATTTGCTGCAACATATTCCATGTTTGTCCATTATCAGTAGAGGCATCATTGACAAATATAAGCTCTAAATGTTCAATACCTATTGTCTGATTTGCTAATGATAAAAAACATTGCGGCAGCCATTGAACTGCATTATAACAAGGTACGATTACACTAATTTTCTTTGACATAACATAATTCCTATTCCATTACCATTTCTTTAAAATAATAAAATCGATATAGTATGATTTATTGTCATACATTAAGAAAAGGCTGGCTAAAAGCCAGCCTTTGAATCTTAATATATTACTGAAGGAGTGAAAGAACACCTTGTGTCTGCTGATTAGCTTGAGTAAGCATTGATTGACCTGCTTGAGCAAGAATATTGTTCTTGCTGTATTCAACCATCTCCTCTGCCATATCTGTATCACGAATACGTGACTCAGCAGCTGATGTATTCTCACTTGATGTATCAAGGTTGTTAATTGTATGCTCAAGTCTGTTCTGAATAGCACCCAATTTAGAACGCTGTTTTGATACCTTCTCAATAGCTGCCTGAACAGCTTTCATTGCAGCACCAGCAATTGAGAATGAACTTACCTTCAATCCACTTACTCCCAATGAAGCTGCATCCATATTACTGATAGAAATTGAAATTCCTTGTCCTGAAATAGCACCAACTTGAAGATTCTTGCCAATAAATGTACCATCTAACAAATTCATTGTATTGAACTGTGTTGTTGACTGGATTCTGTTAATCTCGCTTGTAAGCTGATTAATCTCTTGTTGAATAGCATCTCTATCTGTTGAAGTATTTGTATCGTTAGCTGCCTGTGTAGCAAGCTCATTCATTCTTTGCAAAATTGCATGTGCTTCATTCAAAGCACCTTCAGCTACCTGAATAAGAGAAATACCATCTTGTGCATTAGCTGATGCTCTATCAAGACCTCTAATCTGGCTTCTCATCTTCTCTGAAATAGCAAGACCTGCGGCATCATCTGCTGCTCTGTTAATCTTAAATCCTGATGACAACTTCTCTGTTGCTCCTGCTTGAGCATCTGTTATTATACCTAATTGCCTATTTGTATTCATTGCTGACAAATTGTGTTGTACTACCATAATTTTTTTCCTCCTTGAAAATCATCCACATAAAATATTAGGCGATATCATCATCCATAATTTTTATTACCACCTACTTAAGCTATATATCGGAGCGTTTTTTTTAATTCTTAACCTTTTTTTCATTTTTTTATTAAAATAATTCACCTTTTATGTAAAAATATAAAATTTTATTCCGCAGACTTTATATTTTACAAGTTATATATTCTCTTTCATAGGTATTGCACTATCACCTCACCGTTATGATAACACACCTACAAGAAAAAGTACAGCAAATACAATATTTTCTAAAATAAATTTACAGAAAAAAGTTCCGCCAAAGCGGAACCTCTTTTCCCTATAGTAGTATTGATTAACCGAGAAGTGAAAGAACGCCTTGGTTAGACTGATTAGCCTGTGCAAGCATTGACTGTCCAGCCTGTGCAAGAATGTTGTTCTTGCTGTATTCAACCATCTCATCAGCCATATCTGTATCACGAATACGTGACTCAGCAGCCTGTGTATTCTCACTAGCTGTATCAAGGTTGTTAATTGTATGCTCAAGTCTGTTCTGAAGAGCACCCAACTTAGAACGCTGTGTAGATACTAATTCAATAGCTGCCTGAACAGCTTTCATTGCAGCACCAGCACTAGTAAATGAGCTTACACTCAAACCACTTACGCCCAATGATGTTGCATCCATATTGCTGATAGAAATACCAATCTTCTGACCTGAAAGCAAACCAACCTGAAGATTCTTGCTTGTAAAGCTACCATCTAACAAGTTCATTGTATTGAACTGTGTTGTAGATTGGATTCTGTTGATTTCGCTTGTAAGCTGATTAATTTCTTGTTGGATAGCTGTTCTATCAGTTGAAGTATTCGTATCGTTAGCTGCTTGTGTAGCAAGCTCGTTCATTCTTTGTAAGATTGCATGAGTCTCATTCAAAGCACCTTCAGCTACTTGAATAAGAGAGATACCATTCTGTGCATTGTCAGATGCCTTATTAAGACCTCTGATTGCATATCTCATCTTCTCTGAAATTGAAAGACCTGCTGCATCATCACCTGCACGATTTACTCTGTAACCTGATGATAACTTCTCTGTTGCCTTAGCCTGGCTTCCTTGTACCATACCAAGCTGTCTACTTGTGTTCATTGCTGTTAGATTATGTTGTACTACCATATGTTTTTCCTCCTTGAAAATTATTCGTGGCTTCCCTTCCACTTAATTTTTTAATATTGCAACTTTTGTTGCTTGCATTTATTATATCGGATAAAGTTTTATAAACTTAACCGTTATAATTAAAAAAATTTAAAATAATATTTATTGCTTACGGTCCATAAACTGAGATTCAAAACCCATCTTATTCATATTTTTATAATAGGAATTCATCTTATTAGCATTATCCTTTGCGCTATAAATATCCTTTTTTAATGTAAAAAATTGTTTTTCAATCAAACTCTTATTGCGCTTTTCCTGCGCTTCAACTCGTACAGACAGCGCTGTTACATCACGTATCAACTGTTGAATCTGCTCAATTTGACTTTTATATTTATCCTTATTGCCCTCAAGAGCCTTTTTAACCCTCTCAAACAAAGAGTTAAAACCGTCATCCAGTCTTACTATATTATCTATGAGTTCTGATTTTTTGTCAACAACTTTTAAAAAATTTTCTTCATCAAACTCAGACTCAGCCAATTTCCTCTGTTCTTCATTGAGAATCGTGATTTTTTCTAATATACTCTTCTTCATAATAAGACTGTCTATCATCATCTGAAGATAATTATTCTGCATATATTTATTACCTCTTATTATTGGCTTAAGCCTTTTGTATGAAAAAAACATTTTACTTAAAGCAACGAATTGTCTGTGCATTTAATAACATTACAAAATTTTTACACATTGGTTCCATTCTTTGTCTTAAACATAATTTCTTTCCATGTGTCACGCATACCGCGCAATTCTGCCAACGCCTTTTCAAGCACTTCCTTATCTTTTTTAACATTTGCCTCAACAAGAAGGTCATAAATGTAATTATAAATTTTATTAAAATCTTCAGCAACTGGATATTTTCTGTTAAGAGTTGACTGAAACTCTACAATAATATCCTCAACCTTCTTAATATTTGTATGAACCTTTACCAAATCATTTTGCTCTAAACCAACAAGTGCTAAATTACAAAATTTAATTGCTCCTTCATATAAAAACAAAGTTAACTCTGCTGGAGTTGCTGTCATTATTTTATTTTTATTATATTGTTGTGCATACGCTGTTCCAGCGCCCTGCTTTCCATATGCCTGATTAAACGCTTGATTATTAAATGCCATTATATTGTTGCCTCCTCTTTACTATTTATGAGAAAAATCCTGAAAGAGATGTCTGTGTCTGATTAAGCTTTGCCAACGCAGTCTCCATAGCTGTAAACTTCTTATAATAGTAATCTTCCATTCTTGTTATATAGTCTTCTTTATCTTTAATCTTCGTATTATAACTTGAATACTCTGTTGCCATCTGCTTATCATTATAGAGTGTATACATACTGCTTAACTTTGTTGAACTCATCTTCTTTCCTAAGTCATCATAAACTTTTGAAGATAACTTTGAAAAGAATTCTATAACAACATCTGGGTCGCTGGCAAGCATAGCTTTTAACTTGTCATCATTACCTGCTGATACTGTATCATCAGGGTCTCCGTCAATATGATAAACACCTTTTTCATTTTTTCCCGAATCAAAATATCCCTGTGTCTTGATTCCAAAACTTGCAAGTGAATACTTCTTTCCATTAATCTCAATTGCTGAATTCATTAATGTTTTCATAGCAGAAGCGGCGCTGCTTAATGTGGAGTCTTTTCTAAGAAGGGAATCTTTAATCTTCTTTTCCCACTTCTCAATATCATCATCCGTCATCGCTTCTTTTTCTTCACTTGTAAGCGGTTCATAGCCTTTTGAACTATCTGCATTATATGCTGTATCCATAGCCATTATCAAGGTATTATACTCTTTAAAAAATTCCTTAATATTATTATATACGGCATCGATATCAGCTTCTGTTGTAATCGTTACTGCTGTATCTGTTTTTTCTGTTACTTGAATAGTAAGTCCATTTATTGCAAAATTGTTTGTATTACTTACAAATGTAGCGCCATTTAATTCAATGATAGCATCATCACCCTTAATACGAACAGCACCTTCTGCATCCTGCATAGAATCATATGCCGCTTTCATTTGAACAGAATATGCTACTTTTGCATCCAGACTGTCACTGATACTTTGCTTTAAATTATCATTTTCCAACTGAACTTCAGCTATAATCTTAGCATCTTCAGGATTAGCAATTGCCTTGCCATCCTTGTCAAATTTTACATAGTCTTTTGTAGCATCAACTGTCTTTTTGCTGTCTTCATACAGCTTAATATTTGATTCTTGAGCAGCAATTGCTTTAGAACGAACCTCAAATTCTTTGCGCTGAGTTTCATCCATTTTACTTGTATCATATGAACCATCAGCTTTTTTAAATGAACCAAATGTATTATCAAATTCCGTTTTATCTTGATTTAATTTATCTTTGGCTGGCTGTAAGCCTCCCCATGTGTCATCACTCGCAATGCGGTCCATAACTGCCATTGCATCATTATATTTATTTGCATAGGCTTGCGCTCTATCTTCAACCTTTACTTCAACCTTTTCATACTCAGCCTGTTTAATTGCTGCTAACTCTGCTGCATTGGCAGGGTCTGCATATGATGCCCACTTGCTATACTCTTCTTTATCTTTATCATTTTTGGTAAAAAGTCCTAAACTTTGTAAAGCTTTAAGACCGTCTGCATCGTTAGCTGTCAATGAAAAATCATGGTCTTTACCAGACTTTGCTGCACTGACAAAAAATCGCTGATTGCCTTCATCAAAATTCGCACTTAATCCTGCATCTTTTAACTTAGCAATAAACTGATTGACATTCAAATCCTTATCTATATAGATATCCGTTCTCTTTCCATCAATTGCAACAGAAAAAGAACCTCCTGTGATACTGTCCATACCTTTTATATCACTAAGCTTTGTGCTGCCTGTAATCTTTGTAGAACCATCTTTGTCAGGCTTTGCACTGATTTGACCACCTGTAAGATAACCCATAGCGGCAAGATTTGTCACCTTCAATGTCTGTGAACCTGTAACAGCATTAGAAGATGCCGAAACCTTTGCAATATTGCTATTTGATATCGAAGCCTTTTTTAAATTATATGTCTTAGACATTCTTGCTGAAGCAAGCCTTCCCTTATAAAAGTTATATATGCTTGTATTCATTGTTTTCCAAGCATCTTGCTTCCACTCAAGCTTTGTTCTTGCTTTGACAAGGTTATCCTTTTGTACATTATACCCTGATACAAGAGCTTTAACTAAAGACTCTGTATCCATTCCTGATGATAGACCAGATAATCTTATTGGCATATTAACAACCCCTTTCTATCTTATCTCTTTTCATCCACAAGAAGACCAGCAAGTTCCCATGCCTTTGCAAGCATCTCTAATGCTTTTTCAGATGGGATTTCTTTTATAACCTCGTTGGTCTCTTTATCCTTAATCTTAATAGTCACTCTATTAGTTGGTTCATTATAGCCAAATTCAGCTATGGTATTTTGATTAATAACTTTATTAATCTCACTAATATCTTTCATAGTAGCAGTCTTTTTTTCACTTTTAGCGCCATTCTTATCAGAGTTTTGACCATCCTTGTCATCACCTCTTGACTGCTCGTTGCTTGATTTTACAACGGTACTCTGTGTTATAGCAACACTGGCTGCAACTGCCTCTTGAGCATTATTTACTACCTGCTCTGGTTCTTTTACCGGCTTAACAGCCGTACTTTGATATCCTGTTGAGCTCACAACTCTGCTAATTGAATCAATTGCCATTATTCCACCTCCATGTGTTTTCATCTTAATTTTTATGCCGCATTATTCCAATCCTCGTAATTGTTATATCGGAAAATATATATCATAATTTAGAGATATTACTAAAATAATTTTTTTTATCTTAAAAATAAGGCATATTTTTATTTTAATATTATTAAATGTATATTATCACTTTTATCTTATTTATATATTACAATAACTTTTATTCATTGCTATAATGCAGTTATTATTATCGTATCTTTATTTTTTAAATAATTTGTTTAATTCTTTAATATCTATGGAACCTGCTGCTTCCTTATTTGCATTCTGTATCTGAACATAAACCTCTTTTCTGTAAATAGGAATTGACTTCGGGGCAGATATACCAAGCTTAACCTGGTCTCCTTTAATATCGATAACGGTTATCTCAATATTATCATTAACTACGATTGCTTCATCTTTTTTTCTTGACAAGGCTAGCATCCTAATCACCATCCTTTCTGCTGTTTTGCTCAAGTATATTATAAATAGGATACCTTACCATATAATCATCATTATCTGCTATGAGCTGAATACCTTTCATCGTATCAACATTAATGATAATTGGCGCCTTAAGATTACATGTCATTTCCTTAATATCTTGTGTAACTGTCAGTGTGACAAGTACCAACAATTCTGCATCTTTAATATTTTCTCCCAATGAATTAATCAATTCATCCTCAACAATTGGGTCGTAATGTTCAAATATAAGTTCTGGCTTAATCACGGGTAACGCCAGAGATACCTCGTCAAGTGACTGTAACCACATTGTTGAAGATTGTGCATCTTTTTGCGCATCATACACAATGGTAAATTGTTTAAATTCATCAAATCCAATGATACCTCTGTCAAATGTTATAACTTTATCTTTGTCTATTTCAATTTCTCCAAACCATTTTGTTTGTATTTTCATTGTTATTCACACCTTTCTGGCATCTACCCAATCAATATTTTTATATCTTATAAGAAATCAAGCAATGTCTGCTGTACCACTTTACTAGCTGCTGTGAGAGAAGCATTGTAAACCAGCTCTGCTGCCGTATAACTTATAACAACTTCCTCAAGGTCAATATCCTCATTTTCAGATTTCAGCTTTGTAAAATTCGTTTTTTGTTCTGTAAGCCTACTCTTTGTCAAATTAAGACGATTCATTCTGTTACCGACATCTGCTTTTGCCAAAGAAGCTTGCTGCTGATAATCCTGTGTCTGTTTAATACCTCTCTCAAAAGCATTTGTCATCTCTTCTTCTGCAAGCTCTTTTTGTTTTGTCAACCCTTCTTTGATTGTATTTAACTTATACTGAGAATCTTCATCTTGATATCTTGACTCGCCTAACATATTATCAACTTGTTTAATTTGATTTTCTATATCAATTACATTATTAACCGCATTTATAAGGTCGTCTATATCTCTTCCAAGATACATATTAAAAGCATCATTTGCCTCTGTATTTACTTTAAGTTTCTGTGCAAAATTAATATTATATTCAATATCTTCTGCTTCTTTTGTATATACAACACCAACATTTTTATAATTATCTACACAATCATAATACATAACAGGATTGACATCATTTTTTATAAAATTATCTTTTCTATATGTAAAAGAATATTCCTCTGCATTATAAAGTCTCTGATACACATCTTTTCCTATAAGAATCTCACCTGTCGTTGCATTAAATGCTATCTCTCCGTCTGCTGGAATGTAATTCGGGTCGGTTACTGTATTATCAACTGTCAAGGTAGTCTGTGTTCCATTTTCTGTAACAGTCATAGAAAAATCGTTTGTAAGCACTTCTTTATAACCAAGCCTAAAACGATATACCTCCTCCACATTTGGTGTTATCACTTCTTGTGTTGTAGGGTCTTTCTTATACTGCAAATTCAGTATATCATCATTTGTATACGCATTTGTATAGACTGTTTTTGTCTCTAAATTATTTCTGTCAAAATGCTGTGTAATTGTATAATCTACACCTTTTGCATCCTCGTCTGATTGATAAGTGAGTGGGGTGTCTGTCATATATCCTGTAAATAAATATCTTCCTGCATAGTCAACATTGCCTTGGTCATAATATGCTTCTTTTAATTTTGTCAAACTTGAAGCAAGTGTATCACGCTCGGCTGTTGAATAAGAATCAGAAGCTCCCTGTGTACAATATCCATATAAATCTGTAAGAATTTCATAAGCTTCATCAATCGCCCCTTCAGTTGTCTTTAACCATGACTCCGCATCTGGAATATTCTTATCTAAATATCGCACAACTTGGTCAAGACTAGAGCGAAGTCTTAATGCTCTAATTGCTATAACAGGGTCGTCGGATGGTCTGTTAATCTTTTTTTGTGTTGAAAGTTGTGTATCTAAATCATTGAGCTGATATTTATTAATCTGCACATTGGACATGGTGTTGTTTATCATCATCTGATTTGTTATTCTCATGTTTAACCTCCATTCATTAAATACCTGTTTGATTAATTAATTTGTCATATATCTGATTCATAACGGATAACATCTTAGAGCTTAGATTATATGCCTGTTGAAATCGCATAAGGTCCATAGCTTCCTCGTCTGTATCAACACCCATAACAGATAATCGCTGATTGTGTATTGTATCCTTCAAATTCGTATAATTTTTAAACAAATCTCTTGATTTACTTGTATCAATAGACAAATCACTGACTATACTCTCCAAAAAGTAAGTTGGTGAACCTCCATCAAATGCTGTCGATTTTTGAAGTTTATTTAATTCCTCCATAACCTTCTCATTGGCTTCACCTGTATTAAATACCTTTTTGATAGCAATTCGCTCTGGATGGTCTAGTAAGTTTTGATTAATTCCTACACTGGCTCCTGTCATTACCTCTGCATCGTTTACTGTTACAAACAATGATTCTCCTTTATACATTCCATCTGAAGAAAGACCATCTTTAAGAATTTTATTTACTTCATCTGAAAATGTATTTACAAATTGATTTAACTGTGCCTGATAATATGGAACCCCTTTATATTCTGTATTTTTATTTGGCTGCGGCGTTGTCTGCATAATCTTATTGCCGTCTGAATCCGTAATATAATTGCCATTATTATCTTGTGCAATACTTTCTATCTCACCATTACAGCCATCTCGAATATCCAGCAAACCTTTTAATTCGCCTCCCAAACTGATGCTATACATATTAAATTCCTGCCCAGAATTCCAATAAATATCATATAAACCAGGAGCATCGGATGCATTTCTTGGCACTTCTCTTGCCTCTACTTCCAGTGTATTATATCCATATCCATTGACTAAGGTCTGACCATTAATTCTCACTGTAAAATTGGTAAGATTGTTTCCTAAATCTTCCTCTGTTGCACTGATATTGACAATATCTGAAAGCTCATCTAAAGCTTCATTTCTCCTGTCTCTCAAGTCATTGGCATTGCCATAGCAAGCTTCTATCTGGTTAATCTGCTTATTAAGACTAGCAATCGTTTTTGCCAATGAATTAATATGTTCAACTGCATCTTTAATTTCATTATTTGCATCTGCTTGAACATTTCTTAAATTTGTACTGAGGGTATTAAAGTAATCTGCCATACTTTTTGCATTATTGACAAGCTGATTTTTAGCCGCATTATCACCTGGTGTCAATGTTAGCTGATTTACAGCTCCAAAGAAATTTTCATATTCTTGTGTAAATCCTTGCAGGATAAACTCATTCATATAATTTTCTACTTGTATCATATAATTTTGCTTCGATGCATATTCGCCATAATGCGACTGATTATTATAATATTTTACATCATAATAACTGTCTCTTAAACGGTTGATTGCTGCGACAGTAACACCAGCGCCCAACGTACCATATGTGCCATTTGTTCTTATTGCATCAGCAGCTATCGTAAAAGCCTGCTGTCTGCTATATCCTGTTGTATTAATATTTGAAACATTATGACCAGCAACAGTCAATGATGTGTTTGCTGCCTGCAAGCCTGTATACGCTATTGTTAAGCCAAAAAATGTTGATGCCATACATTCTCCTTTCTGATTGTGCCATTATCCGATAAATGCAAAAACAAAATTTCACATGGTTTATTATGTAAAATAAAGAATCCATCACAAGACACGCTTGCACTATTTGGCACTTTTAATGATTATACAATACTGAAATAAATATGCAATCATTAACTGTTCCAAAGTGTTCCATGAATGAACTTATTTATTTTGCACAATATACACAGTAAAATAATATGTTTCGCCTTTATCTATACATTGCTAACAACAATGCCGATAACTGTTGGTAATAAGGGTAAAGCCCTTACTAATACAGTTATCGGCAATTATTAAATGAATCTTAATCAATACATATAAAGTTTTTACGAACCAAGTGATGTTACCAGATGTTCTAACATCTCACTAATAACATTAATATATCTTGATGAAGCGTTATACGCCTGCTGATACTTAATCATTTTTTGCAGCTCTTCATCTGATGAAACGCCTTCTGTCTGCAACCTTTGATGGTCATAGCCACTTACCATCGTCTGCCAGTGACCAACAAAATCCTCAAGTACATTACCTGCTATGGCATACTGACTAGTAAAATTATCATAATATTCTGAAAATGTGCCAACAGAATACTGTTCAGGATTTACGGATGCAAAATCCATACTCCATATGTCAAGAAGCTCTTGTCCCCTTGCCATATCTTCCTTTCCTTGAAGAGTTGTCATCGCAATTTTTCCAACATCCTGTGCAACAACAGCGTTAATATGAAGATTACTGACAGAATATTCTGTACGATTTCCTCTTTCATTTTGGTTATTATGAACATACATCTTTCCACCATTTCCATCGTCCATAACAATGTATCTTGGTGTATCTGCTCTGGAAAATATCTCCTCACCAACAGTCTTGTCATCATCCATTCCATAGTCGGTTTTATCCATATCAAGAATGGTGTAATTATAACTGCTTACCGTTGCTGCATTTGTATGCTCTTTATCGGTATATAACTTTTCTTTTGATATATACGTATATGTTCCATTCTCACTTCTGCCCTTTACTTCATTGCCATAAACATCATACATTACGTCTTGGGCAATCCCAGAATATGTATAGGTGTTTGGCATCACCTCTTCTCCATTATTCATCAGAGGAGCTGTCAGTGTCATCTCTTTTTCTGGACATAAAACATCATTAATTGCTGTAACAAGCCCATTTACCAATTTATCCAAACCTGATATTGCTGTCAATATAGCTGACGAGTCAATGTATTTATTATAATATGCCTGCTTATCAAGATATTCTGCATAATCATTTTCATACTTTTGTTTTCCCTCATTCGTTGTAAGGTCATAATCTTTTTGTTCTGGCTTTACTGGAACATCATCATAACTTACAAGAATACTTCCTCTTGCCAAAAGCAATCCTTTCAACTCCGCCTTATCATAATTATCTGTAATTTTATTCATTACAGACTCTGGATATACATCTCTTTCAAATGCTGGCCACGTAGGTATATACAGCATTGTTCCGTCCGTTGTTCGTGTAGACATCTCTAAAGTTCCTGTTAAAGTAACAAATGGAACACCCTCTGCATTCACAACAACTTCTCCATTTGGCTCTTCAAAATAAGAGATATTGATATATCCGCTCAATTCATCTAATGCGTTATCCCTTGCATCTCTGTAATCGTTTGCGTCTTCTCGTCCCATGCTTTCTATTTTAGCAATCTGTTTATTGAGGTCAAATATTTCTTTTCCAAGCTTATTGATTTTATTTACCATATTTTCGACTTCAATATTCAATGTAGCCTGATAATCGGTAAGACCCTTATATACAGCTGTTGACCTTGTTAAAAAGGCAGACGCACTCTGTATCAATGAAGAACGCTTTGTTGTGCTTGATGGCTCTTTGCTCAATTCGTTGATTGCATCGCGCAAATTCTCAAGACTTTCTTGATAAGTAACGCCTTGTAATTCACCAAATTGGTCTTCAATCTCTTCAATCGTTTTATATTGGCTTGAATAATAACCTAATCTACAATTTTCAGACCTATATGCTCTATCTATAAACTCATCTCTAATTCTTCTAATCTCATTAACGCCTACACCCAAACCATATGTCGAAGTAACTGGACATTTATAATTTCCTGATACCCTTACATACTGTGTATCTTTAAACGCAATCTGCTGGCGTGTATATCCTTTTGTATCAATATTAGCTAAATTGTGTGCTGTTGTATTTAAAGCTGCCTGTGATGATTTCAACCCTGTTGCACCAACCATCAAACTAGCCATACCATTTGCCATAATCCGCCCTCCTTGTATGCTCACTTTCTTTTCCGTAAAACATTTTATATATTTTCAAAATAAAATATATATTTTAAATTTACTTATCTGTCAAAAAATAAAAAATTTTATCTTTCTAATTTATAAAAAAAGAACCTCATAGTGAAGTTCTTTTACTGCTTTGCATCAAAACTGCCCGTTGAACTATATCCTACCTGTTCACATGCGCCTTTGCTATAATTTGCTGTCTGTGGCGCCATCACCGAATTTCTTGCAAGATTAAGCTCAAATTCAATCATATCCATTGATTCTTGTAATAACACTTTATTGTTCTCATTAATACGCATAAGATAATCTAATGTTTTTTTCAATTTCATATGAATATCTTGCAGAGCTTTTTGTTCTTTTGGTTGTTTGGACAACATCTCTATAATCATATCAATACGCATACCTTTTTGAGAAAGATTCAATACACAACATATATCCTTCACACAATCTTCTCTATTGGCTTCAAGCTTATTAATAATATCTATACTTCTTTGTTCAAGTCCAAGTATATCTTGGAGCTTATCGACATCATTATTAACAATAGCAGAAGTTTTATCTTCTGACAGTTTAATTAATTCTTGATATTGCGAATTTTCCTTATTAAGAACATCTATAAGATTTTCAATTAAACTTGCCATCTATAAAACCCCGCTTAAAATATTAACGTTGATATATTCTCCAATATCTTATCTGCAACTGCTTCTGAACTTATATGGTAAGAACCTGCCTCTATCTGCGCCTTTACCTGAGCAACTTTGTCAGCTCGGATATCTGGTGCATTGTCAACAGCCGCTTTTGCTGTCTTAAAAGTCTTAGCTGTCTGTGAAATTTCCAATTTATCGCTAAAGGACTTCTTATTATCAGCCTTTTTTACCACTGGTGTGCTATTAGACCGATACACCTGGCTAACTGCATTATATGCATCAATACGCATACTACCGCCTCCGTTTCATTTTGTTCTTAAATACTTTATCGGACAGTTGTTCATATTACTTAATACCTAAAATGAAAAAATAAAATGAAGTCTTTTGCCCTTATTTTTTTACTGTTTATCCAAATATCTCATTCTTGCCGCATCTTTTTGATTGGTTTTCTTTGTTGACTGTGGCTTTTTCTCTTTATATACATTTCCTAATTGGTTCGCCATTGTCGATTTGCAATTTTCACAGTATTTTCCTGATTTAATCGTTGCTCCGCACATCTCACATTCAATGCCAATAGGCGAGTCGTCTGAAAAATATAACCGCTCTTCCCTTATCCACTGCTCAATCTGCTTGATACTGACATCACAATCCTTTGATATCTGACTAATACTTGCCATAGGATTATCGTTTATATATATTTTAACATCTTGAAACTTATCTTCAAGTGCGCTGACGCAGCTAGGGCACATATTTCTATATGCGCCGCCAATATAATTATATAAACGTCCACATACTCTACAATTCCTTACATCCATAGTATCTTTCCCCCATTCCGCTGTTAAACAGCAATATACAAATTAACTAAATCCTCTTCCAATGCACAGACAGACACCATATATCTCTTTCACTCCCTGTCTTTTCAGTGCGTTTGCACAGGCATCAAGTGTTGCTCCTGTGGTATATATATCATCTAAAAGAAGTACCTTATTATATTCTACCATTTTCCTTTTTACAATGAAAGCATTTTCCAGATTTTTTATTCGTTCTATTGCATGAAGTTTTTTCATAGGTGCTGTCCTTCTAATTCTGAACAATAATTTAGTGTCT
Organism: uncultured Eubacterium sp.; assembly: GCA_947088865.1. GTDB lineage: Bacteria > Bacillota > Clostridia > Lachnospirales > Lachnospiraceae > Lachnospira. Next base: position 100,591 of record CAMUHY010000010.1, read on the forward strand.
ATATCAACACCTAATAATTTTGATACATTTTGAGCTATCAACTCTGTTTGATTATATCCTCTTACTTTTTCCTTTGTATGATACATTGGAACAGGAACAATAATATCTGGATTCCATATTCTTATCTGTCTTCCACAATATTTTTCTATAATATTTGCATACCACCATGCGTATTCTCTACAACCACCATACTTAAAGCGATATATGGATTGCTTTATCTCCCCTTCATAAGGCAATGCTGCAATACATTGCGTATATTGATGTTTTGTATGTTTACAATCATAACAATATTCACTGTTATTATCATTTAAAATCTTTCCGCATTTCATACATTGAGCTTCGCTTATCGGTTTTATTTTATCGGTGCAATTACTGCACAAATCGCCATATTCCTGCCATGCCGAAAAATTGACTTCCATCTTTTTATCTGTCGGCTTGCCGCATATCGGACATGCCAAAGGATATATGCTATTTACCATAAACTTTATGGCTCTATTTATCAGTTTGTGTTGAATCAATCAATAAAATACCTTTCCAAAAATTTCTACTTTTAATTCTTTATTCATTAAATAATAATTCTTTAATTCGTATATCTAAAGAGGAATATCTTTTTTGCTCCGCTTCATTTTCTGCCATTTGATGAAACACATCTTCGTTGCCGACCAAGCACACACATTTTTTTGCTCTTGTCACTGCTGTATACAATAAATTTTTATTCATAAGAAGTCTTGGTCCTGAATACATTGGAATAATCACTGCTGGATATTCACTTCCTTGTGATTTGTGTACAGTAATAGCATATGCAAGTTCTAATTCCTCGAGCATATCAAAATCATAAACTACTTCTCTTGCATCGTCAAATTTTATAAGTACTTGTTCTGAAAAAACATTAATTTTTTGTATAATTCCTGTATCCCCATTAAAAACACCGCTACCTGTATCATAGACTATATTGTTTTTATTGCGCTTTTCCCACTGAAGCTGATAATTATTTTTTGTTTGAATCACTTTATCGTTTTCTCGAAAAATAGTATCTTTTACTTTTCTTTCCATTTTTGAAGGACATGGAGGATTTAATCGTTCCTGCATCAATTGATTTAACCGCTCCACTCCTACGGAGGACTTTCTTGAAGGTGTTAATATCTGAAGTTCTCCCACATCAACGCCTATATACTTTGGCAATTTTTCTTTAATCAATGTGTACATTGCATTAATAATTTCTTCCGGCGTCTTTCGATGTATAAATAAAAAGTCTTTGCTATATTTATTAAGGACAACTTTCTTTCCCTTATTAATTTCATGGGCATGTGTCACAATTTCGCTTTCTGCTGCCTGACGAAATATTTTTTCCAACTTGACAACGGGAAATGCTTTCGATGCAATAATATCTTTTAATACATTGCCCGCCCCTACGCTTGGAAGCTGGTCTGTATCGCCTACCAATATCAGCCTTGTTCCTACTGCAACCGCTTTTAACAATGAATTCATAAGGCTGATATCAACCATAGACATCTCATCAACAATAATAACATCCGTCTCTAATGGATTATCTTCATTTCTTTCAAAATGTGTTTTTGCTGTCAATTCACCTACTGTTTTACCGCTTACCTCAAGCAATCTGTGTATAGTCTGCGCTTCATAACCACATGTTTCCGTCATTCTTTTTGCCGCTCTGCCAGTAGGTGCAGCAAGACGTATATCCATGCCTTCCATCTGAAAATACTCTATAATGGCATTAATTGTCGTTGTTTTTCCTGTACCAGGACCTCCTGTCATCACCATCAGCCCATTATGGACAGCCGTTTTTACAGCTGTCTTTTGAATATCATCTAAATTAATTTCTAATAAATGTTCTATTTGCGATATTCTCTCATCAATTTCTTTATCTGGGCAATCATACTCTATATCACAATCTTTTAACAACTTTGCAACACCAGTCTCCATATGATAATATCGTGCTACATAGACACATTGTTTATCCTGTATCTTCTTAATTACAACTCGATTATCAATAGCCATATCAATAAGACAATCATCAAAATTTGGCATCTCAATCAATAAAAGACTTTTTACTTGTGTAAACAGCTCTTCTATGGGCAAATATACATGACCTTGCGCTACTGCCTGATAAAGACAATAATATATTCCACTCTTAATGCGAAAATCCGAATCTGCCCGAATCCCTACTTTTGCTGCAATTTCATCGGCTATCTTAAATCCAATGCCATCAATATCATCCGCCAATTTATAGGGATTTTCTTTTAATATTTTATATATATCTGAATTATATTTAGAATAAATTTTATTAGCCATCTTCATGCTTATGCCATATTTTTGCATAAACATCATCGCACTTCGCAGCTCTTTTTTATCGTTTAACTGCTCTGCTATTTCCATCGCTTTTTTTATACTAATTCCCTTAATTTCTGCAAGACGTTCTGGCTCTTCCTCCATAATTCTAAAAGTATCGTCACCAAATTTATTGACAATATTTTCAGACATTTTCTCGCCTATACCTTTGATTGCACCAGAACTTAGATAGCGCTTTACAGAATTTTCATCTGACGGCGCTTTAAATTCATAAGATGTGATTGTAAACTGCATATAATAAGATGGGTGTTTTACAAAATTCCCCTCAGCAACGATAAATTCACCTGCGCTAATGTAACCTAATACACCAACGCAGGTAATATCTTCATTTTTATAAATTATGTTAAATACCGTATATCCATTGTCCTCATTGCGAAATATAATATTTTCAACAAATCCTTCAACGTGTTTTACAGTTTCATAATCCACGTCAATGAACCTCCATTCTTATGCCATTTCATTCGATTTCTTCCACAGCATAATTCCTCTTCATTTGTTCATATAACTGCTGTGCAAGTCCAAGTCCGCCGCCGCCATTTGAATCAACTACTTTATCAGCCACATTCTTTATCATCTCATCTCCAAAATAACTTGACAGTGTACTCATACCTGTATCGGAACTTCCTGTCACACCAAACAGACCAGAGTACATATTGTCATCAGAGCCTCCATCTACTTTAGACATCTTAATCATTGCCTTTAACATCTGCTCTACAAAATATCCCTCAAAGTCTTTACAGACTTCCATAAGCTCCTCATCGGTTGCCTTAGACAAGTCACTGTTATTTATCTTGTCTTCAATAGCATTTGTTGATGGATTATATATATTATTAGCATATGTTGATGAAATACCATTTATAAAATTATCCATATTTACCCTCATTTCTGTGGTTATTATCTCTTAAGATTGTTTGCCTGCTCCATCATGGTGTCTGATGTAGTAATTGCCTTAGAGCAAAGCTCATAAGCTCTCTGTGCTATAATCAGATTAACCATCTCTGTTGCAACATTGACATTAGAACCTTCAAGATATTTTGACTTTAAAGCGCTCTTTTTGCCAATATCATCATAAGCCTCATTCAATGGTACTCCTGAAGCATCGGTTGCTCTCAAATAGTTGTCACCAATCTTTTCAAGACCAGAAGGATTTGTAAACTGGAACAATGCAATCTGCATACCGCCTATTGGCTGCGGATTACCAGCCTCATCCGGATAACAGGCATTACCATCTGCATCAAATGTAACCTTTAAAGGATTATACTCTGATGTAAGTATAATTGGCATACCATCTGAACTTAAAACAGGACAGCCATCCGCTGTACATAAAGCAGAACCTTGTGCATCAATAGCAAAATAAAAGTTACCATTTCTTGTATATACAGTCTCTCCATCCAAATTTTGTATAGCAAAGAAACCATCACCATTAATTAAAAAGTCGGTGTTGCTCTCGGTCTCCATTGCAGAGCCTTGTGTATAATGAGAAGTTATAGAAGACACTCTTGTACCCAGTCCAACTTGCGCGCTGACTGGCTTAAATTCTCCATTCGCTGTTGTTGTTCTCGCCTGCAAATCTTGATACAACAACGTCTTAAAACTTGCGCTTTGACCTTTATAACCTACTGTATTAACATTAGAGAGGTTATGTGAAATAACATCTACGTTTGTCTGCTGTGCTATCATACCTGATGCAGCAGAATATAATGACCTAACCATAATTATCTTCCTTTCTGTGCGCGTCAGCGCAAATATTATAATTCAGACATACTTACCATACCGCCTAACATACTGTCGACGGTCTGAATAAGCTTTTGATTGCTTTCATATTCTCTGGCAAGACTTATCATTTCAACCATCTCTGAAACAACATTGATATTAGAAGCCTCTTTGTAACCTTGAATAACAGCCGCATTAACATCTTGCGTCTGTGTTGCTCCCTCTACTGCTCGAAACAAATTTTCGCCATATTTTTCAAGATAATTATAATCTTCAAAATCGGTTATTAAAAATGTATCAACATACATATTATCAGCATATATCTCGCCGGTCTTTTCAACTCGCAAATCTGCTATATTGGTAGGTAATTGAATGGGTGCGCCACTCTCACCTAATACATAATCACCATCCTTGGTAACCAGATAACCTTCTGCGTTCATCTGGAACGACCCATCCCTGGAATACATGGTTGATGTCACTCCACTTTTACTCGTAAAGGAAATGTTAAAAAATCCCTTATCTGCTAATGCAAAATCATATGTACTATCTGTGTTAATAAGAGAACCTTGCGTCCAGTCACGATATGTTTCGCCAATCTTAGCTCCAAGTGAAAGTTTACCAATCCTTTGGTTAAGGGTGCCAACGGTTCTATCCTTAATCTTAATACCAAACATCTCATCAAATGATTTTGTTGTGCAGCCCTCTTTCTTATAACCTGTTGTTGAAGAGTTTGCAAGATTATTGGTAATAACATCCATTCTACGTTGGCTATCCACCATACCTGTATATGCAGTGTACAATCCTTTAACCATAATTTCACCTCGTTCCTTCATTAATAAATAATCGCCTGTAAGCAATATCGTCACAATTTGCAAAAACTTAATAGCTTACCTGCATAAAAGTATAATTTTTTATCTTTATGGTATAATTTGCCAATTATCCAAATATATTAACATTATAAAAATCAGGCTTTTTATAATGAAACTTATCAATTTATGTTAATCTTCTCTGTGTCCAGACAAAAATTCAATAAACTTACCTGTTCCAATAGCTACACATGTCATTGGGTCTTCTGCTGTCATTGTATTGATTCCCGTTTTTGACTCAATTAAGTCTTCCAATCCATTTAATAATGCACCGCCGCCAGTAAGGACAATACCCCTGTCTGCAATATCCGATGCAAGTTCTGGAGGTGTTTTTTCCAAAACGCTGTGTACCGCTTCAACAATCTGTGAAGTTGCCTCTCTCAATGCTTCTTCGGTCTCTTCTGATGTCACTTCAACCGTTTTAGGCAGACCCGTGACAAGATTACGTCCTCTTACATTCATTACAGCAATCTCTGCTCTCTGATATGCTGAGCCAATATTAATTTTAATGTCCTCTGCTGTTCGTTCTCCGATAAGAAGATTATGCTTTTTTCTCATAAATCGAACAAGCGCCTCATCAAAATCATCTCCAGCAATCTTGATTGACGTACTTACAACAATACCGCCAAGCGATATAACAGCTATATCTGTTGTACCGCCGCCAATATCCACTATCATATTACCGCATGGTCTAGCAATATCAATACCAGCACCTATTGCCGCTGCAATAGGCTCCTCAATAATTGCAACTTCTCTGGCGCCTGCCTGCAATGTTGCATCTTCTACCGCCTTCTTTTCTACCTCAGTTACACCAGAAGGCACACAAACGCTGATTCTTGGCTTTTTTAACATTCTCTTGCCAATAGCTTTTTGAATAAAATATTTAAGCATCTTTTCTGTCACAGTATAATCTGAAATAACACCTTGTCTCAATGGTCTGACAGCCACAATATTGCCTGGTGTTCTGCCAAGCATAAGACGAGCTTCCTCCCCTATCGCCTTAATTTTATTTGTATCTCTGTCAAATGCAACAACTGAAGGCTCTTTTAACACAACGCCTTTACCTTTTATATAAACTAGAATGCTAGCTGTTCCTAAATCAATACCAATGTCCGTAGATAACATCACAAAATCCCCTTTCATGTTTGTATCACAAATCTTCTATCTTCTTCTATATTTATCAAATATCCTGCAATAAACAATCCGATATTTGACCATCGCAGTATTCGCTAATATGCAAATCAATCAAAAATTGGCTTTTTTATAGCACTTAGCTCATTACTCGCGGAAATAAACTCAAATAAGTAACTATATCATATATACGAATGCATCGCATTTTGCGACTAGTTATCATTATATACAACCTTCTGGAAATTTAAAAGAGAAAATTTAATTATTTTTCATTTTTTAACAAAAAAACAAAAATATTTTTAGATTACTTTAAAAATTAAAGCTTATTTCCTATAAATATGTGTAGTCAAGCAATATTTCCAATCCACTTTTTTCCTTGATGAGGTTAAAAAAACAACTGTGCAAAATACACAGTTGTCTTTTTATTCATTTAAAAGCTTCTTTATTATATTGTAATATTATAGTTCTTAAATTAGTTAAGCGCTTTTTTAAGGTCTTCTACCTTATCAAGTTTTTCCCATGGGAGGTCTAAATCAATTCTTCCAAAATGACCATATGCAGCAGTCTGCTTGTAAATTGGTCTTCTAAGGTCTAACATCTTAATAATTCCTGCTGGTCTTAAATCAAAATTATTTCTGATAATCTCTACAATCTTAGCATCTTCAATCTTTCCTGTTCCAAATGTCTCAACCATAATTGATGTAGGATGTGCAACACCAATTGCATATGAAAGCTGAATTTCACATCTATCTGCAATACCTGCTGCCACAATATTTTTTGCAACATAACGTGCAGCATATGCAGCCGAACGGTCAACCTTTGTACAGTCCTTACCTGAAAATGCTCCGCCGCCGTGTCTTGCAGCGCCGCCATAAGTATCTACAATAATCTTACGTCCAGTAAGACCACTATCTCCGTTTGGTCCGCCAATAACAAATCTTCCAGTAGGATTGATAAATATTTTTGTATTTTCATCAATCATGTTTTCATCTACAATTTCATCAATAACATACTTTTTAATATCAGCATGAATCTGCTCTTGTGTTACTTCAGGCGCATGTTGTGAAGATACAACAATCGCATCCAAACGAACAGGCACATTATTGTCATCATATTCAACCGTAACCTGTGTTTTTCCATCTGCTCTCAAATAAGCAAGAGTGCCATCTTTACGCACCTTTGTCAACTGTTTTGAAAGTTTTTGTGCAAGGGCAGCAGAATATGGCATATACTCTTCTGTCTCATTTGTCGCATAACCAAACATCATTCCTTGGTCACCAGCACCAATAGAATCAATAAGTGTATCCTCATCTCCATTCTTTAATTCATAAGACTTATCAACACCCATTGCAATATCTGGCGACTGCTTGTCCAATGCTAACAATACAGCACATGTATTTCCATCAAAACCCTTATCTGAGCTATCATATCCAATCTCACATATAGTATCTCTTACAATCTGTGTAATATCTACATTTGCCTTTGTTGTGATTTCGCCCATTACCACTACAAATCCTGTATTTGTAAGTGTCTCGCAAGCTACTCTTGAATATGGGTCTTGTGCATACATTGCATCAAGCACAGCATCTGAAATCTGGTCACAAATTTTATCAGGATGACCTTCTGTTACTGATTCTGAAGTAAATAATCTCTTTTCCATTTTTTCCTCATTTCTGCGTTGCTTTTACACAAAAAACTAAAAATTCTTATGGGGTTGTGACAAGCAGCGCACAGACACAAATCCCACAATTGACAATTACATTGTTTCTCTGTTTACTATGCAAAGCACAGCTAATCGAAGGATATTCATAATCTGCTTTGCTGCTTGGTCATCATCCATTCTTCATATACTTTACATGTAAAAAACGAGCCCTCATTAAAGGACTCGCAATCATCTGACTGGAAATCCTCTTATTGTTCGAATCACTGCAATTCATACCACAGCACATCTCCGCTCAGGTTGGCACCTTCCAATAATTATGGGGTTGCCGGGCTTCATCGATCCTATGTATCTCCACCACTCATAATAAGGGACGTAATCGTTATATTTAATTCACGTGTATTGTTACATACAAATATCATCTTGTCAACTACCAAATTATAATTTTTTAAAATTTTTTATTTTAAGCTATTATTCTAAAACATAGCATAAAAATTAAATTTTATTTATAATGACATTGCTAAAATCTATTTTTAATATTGTAACAAAAATTAACTATATTGTTTTTTTCTTGACCTTTCCACATAATGTATATACTTAATTGTATTAACAAACTTTTTTATAGGGGGCTGTCTATCAAGATGCGCGCCTATCATTTTTTCCATACATACCATATGATACCACCTATTAAACTTATATCCGCAGTTATTAAATTGCCCTACTTTATAAAATCCCAAACATTCATGGAATAACTCACTGTCATTTGTAAGATATTCATCAGGCACTTCTGGAACAGCAATACAGACATTCATATTAACAATTCCCTGTGATTTTAAACAATCTTCAAGTTCCTCATACAACTGCCTTCCAATTCCCATCCCTCTATAATGATTGTCAACATATATTGATGATTCAACAGCCCAATCATAAGCCTTTCTATTTTTAAATGTATCTGCATATGTATAACCTACAATCTGTCCATCAAGTTCGCCTACAAGAAAAGGATATTTTTCACTAATTCTTGCTATTCTATCGCCAAATTCCTCGACCGTTGGCACCTCATATTCAAATGAAATTGCCGTGTTTTTTACATAGTATGAATATATATCCAACAAATGATATGCATCTGTTTTTTGCGCTAATCTAATATCAATTTGAGGTATTAATGCAATTTCTTCCATATTAATTATATCTCCTTACTCCATTTATAAATTTAAAGAACGATACTCATTATTTTTATTAATAATAACTTGCTCTTTTTATAAATATGTATTTATCAAGTAAATTTTATTAAACTTACAAAAAATAATTTTATGCCACAGCTTTACTGCGGCTATTCATAATTTTGTGCTTCTTTTTGCACATAAGCAAGTTTGCTCTGCAAACTTGTATAGCTCGGCTTTGTCGAGATTATTATACCATAATAAGGCTATAATTGTCCTATTTTTTCTTACTTATCATTATGTTTTAATGTTTTTGACACTATATAAAATACTATGCTATAATAACAGACAATTACTGAAAATTTCAGTATATCAAATCAATAATATTTTGGAGGAAATTATTATGTACATTACCTGTTTAGACCTTGAGGGCGTATTAGTACCAGAAATATGGATTGCATTTGCAGAAGCAAGCAATATCCCTGAATTAAAAAGAACAACACGTGATGAACCCGATTACAACAAGCTTATGAATTGGCGTTTAGAAATTCTTAAACAACATAATCTTGGACTTAAAGAAATACAAGATACCATCGCTACAATTGACCCTATTCCTGGCGCAAAGGAATTTCTTGATGAACTTCGTTCTATCACACAGGTAATTATTATAAGCGATACATTTACACAATTTGCAACCCCTTTAATGAAAAAATTAGGATGGCCTACAATCTTTTGCAATTCACTTGAAGTTGCTCCAGACGGTGAAATTACAGGCTTTAAAATGAGAATAGAAAACTCTAAATACACCACAGTAAAAGCACTTCAATCTATTGGTTATGAAACAATTGCCAGCGGTGACAGCTACAACGACCTTGGTATGATTCACGCTAGTAAAGCCGGTTTTCTTTTTAAAAGCACTGATAAAATTAAAGCAGATAACCCAAACCTTATGGCATATGAAACATATGATGAACTGTTAGAGGCAATTAAAAAAGCAATGGAGTAATCGTTAAAATGCCTAGTAATAAAAATATGATAAAGCCTTATAAACGCCTGCTAACCATTCAAGATATTTCTTGTGTTGGGCAATGTTCCCTTACGGTAGCGCTTCCTATTTTATCAGCATGTGGACATGAGACAGCAGTATTACCGTCTGCTGTACTGTCTGCTCATACGGCATTTAATCATTTCAGCTTTCGAGATTTGACAGAAGATATGCCAATTATTGAACAATATTGGAATCAAGAACAGATTAAATTTGATGCATTTTATATAGGATATCTTGGAAATCGCAATCAGATTCAATACGTTAAAAGTATTATGAAATCAACTGCCAATGCAAACTGTCTTAAAATTATTGACCCTGCAATGGCGGACAATGGAAAATTATATACAGGATTTGACCAATCTTATGTTGAATCCATGAAAAAACTATGTGAAGAAGCCGACTATTTACTTCCAAATCTTACAGAATTATGTCTGCTGACAGACACCAATTACAGGGAAGAATATGACGAATCTTACATTGACAAAATGTTATCTAAACTAAAAATGTTTTGCTCTGGAACAATCATATTGACGGGTGTTAACTTTATACATGGTTATACGGGAGTTATCATTTATGACGGCAAAACAAAATCATACTATAAACACAAACAATTACCACAAAATTGTCATGGTACAGGAGATGTTTTTGCCTCTACATTTACTGGGGTCTTATTAAAAAATAACGACGTTTACGATGCTGTTAAAATTGCTTGTGATTACACTTTAGAATGTATGATTCATACTATTCAGGACAATAGTCATTGGTATGGCACCAAATTTGAAATCACTCTGCCAAATTTGATTTCAAGGCTTTCTAAATAAACAAAGAAGTCCTTGCTAAATAAAAATATTATAAAATATAAATTCTAATCAATAAAACTAAAACATAGATGAGCTGCTGCAAGATAAAAAATTCCATATAGAAAATTTTTCTTACAGCAGCTCATTTATATATTAATCATTTATAACTTACCATTATACACTATTTTAAAAAATAATATGAATATGTATACATTTATCTAAAAAATCCAAATTTCTTATTCTCTTCCTCTGTTAGAATCTGCATAAGAAAGTAATTCTGATGTTTTAAACAAATCCAATTTTGCCAAATCAAAACAATCCAAAATCTTTGGTGAAAATACGCCACATTCATTATTATGAATCATTCGGACTGCCTCATCTTCCGCATATGGCATCTTATATACGCGCTTACTAACCAACGCATCATATACATCCACAATAGACACAACCTGCGCCCAAATAGGAATATCCTCCCCTACTAAACCATCTGGATAGCCATTGCCATCATATCGCTCGTGATGATGACGGCAAATATCATAACAATAACGGTAAAAATCACTGTCTTCCTGTCTAAAATTTTTCAAAATTTCACAGCCATATATCGTGTGTTTTTTCATTTCTTCAAATTCATCGGATGTAAGCTTTCCAGGTTTTAACAAAATACTATCAGGAATGGCAATCTTACCAATATCATGCAATATGGATGCATTCACAATCAAATCAATTTGTTCCTTAGTCAAATTATATTCTGGATAATATTCCTTTAAATAATTCAAAAGAATACGAGTAAAATATCGCACCCTCTTAATATGTTCTCCAGACTCTAAACTTCTAAATTCTACAACCGAACTTAACGCATTTATCAAAAATTCATTATTATTTTGAAGTTTTGCCTGTACAGCAACAAGCTCTTTTGTACGCTCTTTAAGTTTTGTCTCTATATTAATTCTATTTTCAAACAATTCCATAATATTAATTGTTCGGCGCATAACAACTCTTGCATTAAAAGGTTTATATATAACATCAGAAGCGCCATAGACATATGCTTGCTCTTCTGCTTCAGCAGTAGCCTCACCTGTAATCATAATAACAGGAATTGTACTCATATATCCCTTATTTTTCATATGCTCCATAACTTCAAGTCCCGTTTTTTCAGGCATTATCAAATCCAAAAATAACATTACAATCTTATCATGGTGAGCATCTAAAAGTTCGATTGTTTCTTTACCATCTGCAGCTTCAAGGATATTAAACTGCTCTTCAAAAATCAATTTTATAATATCACGATTAACCTCCATATCATCTGCTATCAATATCGTTTTTTCTTCAATATCCATGAAAATCTAATCCTTCCTTAATTTAATCGAATTTGCATATATATTGTCATTGTAACTTTTTTATATACTATAACGCAAGTATTTTTTTGCAAAACATTTTTAACTTAAAAAACAATTTTTTTATATTTATCAACTTCCCTGCAATTCCAAATATTACCTAAAAAAACTTGAATTTATCTCTTTTATTATTTTTTACATTGTAAATAATTTATATAGGCTTATTTTTGTAAAACATATTTTATAACAATTATAATAACATATGTTGATTTGCTCTTCAAATATATATTTATGAATAGGGAGGTAATTGCTAATGAATGAGGAGAATTTAATTATTAAAAAGAAGCGTCCGAAAGGCGAAGACGGCTACAAAACATTTTCAATTAGAATTAAAGAGGAGCTCGTGTTTGAGATTGATGAACTATCATCTAAAACAGGTCGCAGTAGGAATGAACTGATAGGAATTTTATTACAATATTCTATTAAACATTGCAAAATTGAAGATGAATAATAAAATTTAATTATCAGCATATTATCAAAAGTCCCCTTTCTCAACATTGCAATATTATTTATCATATTTACTTATTTATGATAATATAGCAAAAATTTATTATTTAGAGAAAGGGGATTTTTAAATTTTATATTGTTTTACTGTATTTATTCTATACTTTCCAATAATTTTTGACATCCTTCTAGCACTTGTTCATAAGTCGTATCAAAATCTCCAGAATACCATGGGTCTGCTATATCACCAGGACTGTCTGTAAAATCTCTTAACTTATATACTTTATTATCCGAATCACTGCCTATAATACGCATTATATTACGGATATTCATACTGTCCATTCCTATAAGATAATCATATTTATCATAATCGGATTTTCTCAACTGTACGGCATATTTCCCATCAACCCGAATGCCAACCTCTGCTAACTTCTTTCTTGCAGACGGATACACTGGATTGCCAATTTCTTCCGTACTTGTAGCTGCTGACGCTATATAAAAATCAGCTTCTCGATTTTGCTTTTTCACTAAATCTTTCATAACAAATTCTGCCATTGGGCTTCGGCAGATATTGCCGTGACAGATGAATAATATCTTTATCATATCCTTAAAACCTTTGAAAATGCTGTATTTTCGGCGTTTTTACAGATTTTCTTGTCCTTTCCGTTTTCTTGATTTTCCTCATATATTATCATAAATTATTATAGTTTTGTATGAATTTGAGGTAAAAATTGAGGTAAATTTAAAATTTGTACCTCAAGGCAAATGCCCATAAAATGGGCGAACGCAGCTATATAACAGATTTCTGTTTTGATTTTACCTCAAATATCTCATTCATTTCTTTCTTTGCATCTTCATACTGCACATGAGTATATGTATTTAGTGTTACGCCTATATCACTATGTCCCATAAGGTATTGTAGTGTTTTAGGGTTCATTCCTGACTTTGCCATATTGCTACAAAACGTATGACGGCATACATGAGGGGTTATTTTTGGCATTTGTACCTTGTAAATACTATTGTACTTCTCTCTGATATGCTGAAAGTATTTCTCCCAATGCAGGGCAACCATAGGCATATTATTTTTATCAAGATATAAAAAGCCACTTTTACCATCAATCATAGGTTCAACCTTTGGATTTTTCCTTTTTTTGATAATCTGCTTAAAACACTCATATATACTATCCGTCATAGGAATTTCTCTTGTTCCACAAATGGTTTTTGTATCTTCAATTACATATTGCATATCCCTTGTACGCTGTAGCTGATGGTCTATGACTATCTTTCTATTTTTCATATCTAAATCAGATATTGTTAATCCAACAAATTCCGAAATTCTTAATCCTGTTTTAAAAAGAATATAAATACCCTCATAATATTTACAAAAATGCTTATCATTCTTGATAAATTCCAAAAACTGCTGTTCTTGTTTTTGTGTAATAGCTTCTCTTGTTACACTATCATTTACAATAATTGTCGCAAGCTGAAATTCAAAAGGATTTTTTAGAAGAAAATCATCATCAACAGCCATTTGGAACGCTGGTTTTACTACACCGCGAATTGCATGAATTGTACTATATCCTCTGCCATCTGATTGTAATTTAATCAACCATGCTTTTGCATCAGATAATTTCACTTTATTAATCTGTTTCACTCCAAATTCTTCCTTTTTAATAATGTTAATAACGAAATTATAGTTCGCTTGTGTATTATGTCGTACCCCTGCCTTTTGGGATATGTACTTTTCAACAAGTTCTAAAACTGTCATATTCCCACTACAAGGGATAATTCCACTGTTCAAATCTGCCGTTATCTGCTTTTCTTTCTCTCTAAGAGACAACCCTTTTCGTTTTCCACTAGGCGTTTTATCAGAGGGCAGCAGTTTCCAACTGTAAACGGACTTTCGATTTCCTAAAACATCTGTATACTGATATGTATATCTTCCATCTGCCCTTTGGCTTTCTCCATCGTTTAATACACGACCTTTATTGTCCTTTCTTCGTACCATAGTAACTCCTTTCTAAATGAAAAGAGCGTTGCAAGTGACATAAATATACCACAAACACCGCTCTTTTTCAACTTTCACAATAAATTATGATAAGTTATGACAATTTATATTGCGTCCACTCTCTCTAAATATTTTTCAAACGGTTTCCGTTTAATCATAGTCTTTGTACCATTTTTAAGGATAAAATCATATTCACCCTCCCGCAATCTTCCTCTAAGCGTTGTCTCACTAATACCGCTGTATGCTGCTGCCTCTCCCACTGTTAGTAAAATCTTATCTTTTATTTCAACTTTTGGTACTTTTTTCATGTTTATATAATGTTCCTTTCTAAACCTAATTTTTTACTTCCTGTTTACAGATAAAATCCATATTTATTAATCTATATTGTGATGAATAATCATACTTTCTGATAATAATACCTTCTTCCACCAATTTATTCATATGCACATGAACAGTTGATTTTGTCCTATTAACACCTTCTGCAATTTCATCATAGCTTGGATAAAATTGAGTTTTCTTATAGTAATCAACAATAAAGTTAATGATACTTTCTTTAATTGATGTCATTTTTCTCACCTTCTTTCAAATTTCCTTCTCTATTTCTTTCAACGCCTACTCTGCTTCTGGTCTTGTGAGAAAAACTGTTTTGCATACTCTCCATTTCTCACCTAACCACTTCTTTTTAATTGGCATTGTTGGTTTTAGATTGTTCTCCTTATTTTTCTTACTTTTTTGATTTTTTTACCTTTACATCAATATGACCAACAATCTTTTCAAATTTTTCAAGTTTCAATCCTGCAACAACCACTCCATCAGCGAGATAATATCCTCTGAAAGTATCATCATCAATACATGTAACAACTACTTTATCATGATAACCATTATCTGTTACCACATCTCCGACTTTTATTACTTCTGTAGCCTTATGTATTGCTGGTTTAATTACATTTCTATATGCTGGTTCTGAAAATACCTTTATAATTTGTTTTGCACCACCTTTTCTTTTAATAACCAGTCCATCATCACAATTATGTAATATCCATCTTGCTATAAAACAACCTATTTTATTAATAATTTCCCCTTTAATTATTTTCATTAACATTCTTTTCCATTCCTCCACTGATTTACTCCATATTGGTCTACATTTTATTTACTTTTAATTGTTATTATTTTTTATGTTTATATTGTAGGGTTCTGGCAACCTAGCCTCGCACGTAATTCCATTCCAATTTAACCTCAATCCTCTTAGCTTCTTTTGTATATTTGTATTGTTCCATCTGCCATTTTTACGCTTATTGAAGTTGGATAACCTTTCATATTCTGTGCAAGACTAATATACTTTGCTTCAATAATTTCTAATGGTTTACAATGGTTCTTCTCACAATCAATAGCTTTTTGTCTTTCGTTATATTCTGTGTTGCAAATTTCACAAATGTAATGTTTTACCTCTTTCAAACTTCTTTCCTCCTCTGTTATTTTTACAAGTTATAAGATTCAGACAATGGTTACTCCATTCTTAATGCTTATAATTTTCTTTTGGAAATACCTCTTCAATATCCACAAATCCATCAAATCAATACATATAGCATGTGATTGCATAGCTGCATGAAAATGACGACAATCTTCAAATATGCCATCTCCAAAAATTTCTATCAACTTGTCCATAAACTCTTTAACCCAAAGATAATCAACCCAAACAACAAATTGTACATCATTTATCCAGCCAAATTCAGATACATAAGGAAAACCACAATTAGCCCTCTCTATAATCAATTTGTAAAGTTCAAGTTCACAATTCTTCTCTGCCTTTCTTTCAATTCCTTTCTCTTCATTTTCATTTAAAATAGGTTTATTACTCCTCTGCCTTTCCATTGCCTCCCGACATTCATTGACCGTTCCGATTGCTCGGTACTGATGGATTTCGCTTTCGACTTCATTCAATACGGTTTCTTTGATATATTTTGCAATATTTCTGGTACATCCTTCTCCGTCTTTTATTTCACACGGATTATCTCTGCATACCTTGCAAAATCCACAACCGCTACCGTTTAGTAAAAGCCATGCGATTTGTTCAATTTTTCCTTTTGGCATACCTTTGTCTTTTAAACGCAGATATGGTGTTAATCCATCTTCCCCGTCTAACCAAATTTTCTTTTCATTCTCCGTCATTCCAAAACCTCCAATCTTTCTAATCTTTTAAGTCAATTTCTTTCTTCATCTACAACACCTACACTTTCATTTATTTTAAATACCTACATAATACTTTTATATTTACGTGTTCTTTTTCCCTTTTCTTGTTTTTCTTTTAATTTCTTATAGGCTTTATTAAGCGCATTTTCCAATCTTTTTAATTCTTCCTCCATATTATTTATGTTCACTCCTTCAAAACATCCAAGCATTTCATTTATCATATTCCCCTTCAAAGACATGGATTGTGTAAAAGCAATACGTTTTTTATATAAAATAAGTTCTTCTCTCGCTTTCTCAACTTTCATTATTTCAGAAGCACAATACTGTTCCAAATATTCACGCCTTTTCTCTGCTTGTATTTTTTCTTGTTTCTTTTTCTTTTCCTTTTTTAGTTTCCTATAAGAATAACTCATTTGTTTTGCTTGTTTATTATAATAACTCTCTATCCACTGGTCTAAATCAGTATCATCATCAAAATCACAACATGGTGGTTCAATCGGAGTTCCACTTGGTGAAGATGTCCAATAACCTGTACATATTTCTTCTTTCTTCAATGGACATTGTTCACAATCATCAATTTCTGAATATTTCATTTTCTTACCCTATTTTTTCATCAACTTACCTTTCTTTTTTGCTTCTTTTCTTTTTCTTTATTCGTAGC
>CAMUHY010000011.1 GCA_947088865.1 uncultured Eubacterium sp.
TCAGCTGGGAGAGCATCTGCCTTACAAGCAGAGGGTCATAGGTTCGAGCCCTATTGGTCCCATACCTACATTTATTTTATATAAGAATGGCTTAAAGCATGACATTCGTTATAATATGGCGAGATAGCTCAGCTGGCTAGAGCACACGGTTCATACCCGTGTTGTCGTGGGTTCAAGTCCCTCTCTCGCTACTATAAAAAAGGAATCTGGTGACAGATTCCTTTTTTGCATAGTTAAATATAAAAATGATGGAGGGGTTATATGAGAGTTGGACTTGGATATGATGTTCATCGATTGGTTGAAAATAGAAAACTGATACTTGGAGGCGTTGAGATTCCTTATGAAAAAGGATTGTTGGGACATTCCGATGCAGATGTATTGATACACGCTATTATGGATGCATTGCTTGGCGCGGCTGCACTAGGCGATATAGGTCAGCATTTTCCAGATACCGATGAGACTTACAAAGGGATTTCAAGCGTGAAACTTTTAAGTGAAGTTGCAAAATTGTTGGAAGAACATAATTATTTTATTGAAAATATCGATGCTACGATTATTGCACAAAAGCCAAAGATGGCGCCTTATATTAAAATGATGAGAGAAAATATATCCAAGACGCTTGGCATTGAATTAAGTCAAATTAATATAAAGGCAACCACAGAGGAAGGGCTTGGTTTTACAGGAAATGGAGAAGGTATATCATCACAGGCAATCTGTTCTATTTCTTCTGTTCTTGATTATATTTATAAGGAACCTGTGTCAAGTTGCTGTAATGGCTGCAATAAAAAGAACTGTGATAAAAAAAATTGAAGTTAAAGTAAAACGATATTTTAATTTCATCAAGGAAGTACTCATAAAAAATTATAAAGAAAAATAACAGAAATGAGGATTGATATGAAAATTTATAATACACTTACCAGAAGAAAAGAAGATTTTATTCCTTTAGAGGATAATAAAGTAAAGATGTATGTGTGTGGACCAACCGTCTATAATTTAATTCATATTGGCAATGCCCGTCCAATGATTTGCTTTGATACGGTTAGAAGATATCTTGAATATAAAGGGTATGAAGTGAATTTTGTATCAAATTTTACCGATGTTGATGACAAGATTATAAAAAAGGCAATGGAGGAAGGCGTGTCGGCTGAGGAGATATCAACTCGATATATCGAAGAATGTAAAAAAGATATGCAGGGTATGAATATTAAGCCTGCCACGACACATCCTTTGGCAACGAAGGAAATTGATGGCATGATTGATATGATTGATACGCTTATTGATAAGGGATACGCATATAATGTAAATGGGACAGTATATTATAGAACCAGAAAATTTGAAGGATATGGGAAGCTTTCAAAAAAGAATATTGATGATTTAGAGGCAGGACACAGAGACGAGGCACATAAGTTAAAAGTTTCTGGCGAAGATGAGAAAGAAGACCCACTTGATTTTGTATTGTGGAAACCTAAGAAAGAAGGAGAACCTTCATGGCATTCTGCTTGGAGTGATGGAAGACCAGGCTGGCATATTGAATGTTCGGTGATGTCTAAAAAATATTTAGCGGATGAGATTGATATTCATGCAGGCGGGGAAGACCTTATTTTCCCGCACCATGAAAATGAAATTGCCCAATCGGAAGCGGCAAATGGCGTGCCATTTGCAAAATATTGGATGCATAATGCGTTTTTAAATATTAATAATAAAAAAATGTCAAAGTCGGAAGGCAATTTTTTTACAGTGCGTGATATAAGTCAAGAATATGATTTACAAGTACTACGATTTTTTATGTTGTCGGCACATTATAGAAATCCTATTAATTTTAGCCGTGAATTGATGGAGTCTGCAAAAAATGGACTGGATAGAATAATTACATCAATATCGAATTTAAAACATTTGCTTCAAAGTGCAAAAGAATCGGCTATAACAAAAGAAGAACAGCAAAAATTGGATGAGACGAATATATTTCGTGATAAATTTGAGCAGGCAATGGATGATGATTTTAATACAGCTGATGCCATTTCAGCCGTATTTGAATTGGTAAAGTACGCAAATTCTAACAGCAGCAGCGATAATACAAAAGAATATATTGAGCATTTATTGAAAAGAATAATAACACTTACGGATATATTAGGGTTAATTGTGGAGAAAAAGGAAGAAATCCTTGACAGTGATATTGAAGCGTTGATTTTACAAAGACAGCAGGCAAGAAAAGAAAAGAATTTTGCAAGAGCAGATGAAATTAGGCAAGAGTTGCTTTCAAAAAATATTGTGCTAGAAGATACTAGAGAAGGCGTAAGATGGAAAAGAATTTAACAAAATCATTGGAAGAGATATTTAAAATTCATATGGGTTCGCCTGCGCAATTGTCTCCTTTGGTGTTGGCTTACATTGGCGACAGTATATATGATTTGGTAATAAAAACGTATCTTTTAGAGACAAAGGGCAATATGCCAGTTAATAAACTAAATCACTATGCCAGTCATCTTTTAAAAGCAGTAACCCAGTCTGCTATGATGGAACCAATTGAACCTATATTGTCAAAAGAAGAGGAAGCGGTGTATAAAAGAGGACGCAATGCAAAGTCTTATACATGCGCTAAAAATGCCAGTGTGGCAGAGTATAGAAGAGCTACCGGATTTGAGGCGCTTTTAGGCTGGCTGTATCTAAAAGGTGAGTTTGATAGAATGATGGAAATAATTAAAATAGGTGTTGATAGTGTAACTTTGTCAAGGAAATCTCCTGCTCTTTAAGAGGAAGTTAGGCTTGTCTATTAAAAAATGTCATAAAGTGGCAATTTACTGCGAAAGTGAGGCATATATGCGATATACAGAATTTACGATAGAGGGCAGAAATGCAGTGTTGGAGGCATTTCGTTCAAAGAAGACAGTAGATAAATTATTTGTGCTTGAACAGTGTCAGGATGCGCCTGTCAGGACAATAATTAAAGAGGCTAAAAAAGCAGATACGGTTATTCATTATGTTGACAAAGAACGTCTTGATAACATGTCAAAGACAGGGCGTCATCAAGGGGTCATTGCATATACTGCTGCCTATGAATATGCACAGGTAGAGGATATTCTTTTTGCTGCAAAAGAAAAGAACGAGCCGCCTTTTTTATTTATACTTGATGAGATTGAAGACCCACATAATTTGGGGGCAATTATAAGAACAGCAAATTTGGCGGGAGCGCATGGCGTGATTATACCCAAAAGGCGTGCGGTAGGGCTTACATCAACCGTTGCCAAAACGTCGGCAGGAGCGATTAATTACACGCCTGTTGCAAAGGTGACCAATATATCAAAGACCATTGATGAATTAAAAGAGCAAGGGTTATGGTTTGTATGTGCAGATATGGACGGAACGGTGATGTATAATCTGGATTTAAAAGGTGCGATTGCGCTGGTTATTGGAAATGAAGGAAGCGGCGTAAGCAGACTTGTCAAAGAAAAGTGTGATTTTATTGCCTCTATTCCAATGAAGGGGAATATTGATTCCCTAAATGCATCTGTTGCAGCAGGTGTGTTGGCTTATGAGATTGTTAGGCA
This sequence comes from uncultured Eubacterium sp., assembly GCA_947088865.1. GTDB lineage: Bacteria > Bacillota > Clostridia > Lachnospirales > Lachnospiraceae > Lachnospira. The sequence continues at coordinate 3,546 of CAMUHY010000011.1, forward strand.
GAGAATGAGTTGAAGCGTTGAAAATTTTTGATGGCGGACTGTTGTTTTTTGTGACAGTTTCCGTATAGCAGTATTAAATGGTGAGGCGTTGACAATGAGATTTGATAATTGTGATGATGAAACATTAATTGAGATGTATAGAGTTGGCAATGAAGCAGCGTTTGAAGTGCTTGTTGAACGGTATAAATATCTGGTGCGAAAAAAGGCAAAAGCAATGTATATTGCAGGCGGTGACAGTGACGACCTTATACAGGAAGGTATGTTAGGTCTTTTTAAAGCAGTGAAAGATTTTGATGAGACAAGGGATGTTACGTTTAGTTCGTTTGCCAGTATGTGCGTTAATAGGCAGATAATGACCGCCGTTACGATATCAAACAGGAAAAAAAATTCGCCGCTTAATTCTTATGTATCATTTAATGCGCCATTATATTCGGAAGATGAATATAGTGATATGCACTATGTTGATATTATGACAACACAGCGAGAAAAAAGTCCAGAAGATATTTATATAGAAAATGAAAGTGCAGATAATTTTAGAACCAAGCTAGACAGTGTGTTAAGCCGGTATGAGCGGATTGTCTTTGGTATGTATTTACAGGGTATTGATTATATAGAGATAGCAAAGAAATTGGGAAAAACGCCAAAATCCGTTGATAATGCCATACAGAGAATAAAAAATAAAGGAATTATTGTAAGTAGAAAATAATGAGTAAATGGATTAAAAAGATATTTGTTCGGTTAAAAGCCGCGTGTTATATGATGTTTTTTCTGACCATTTTGTTTTGGATATGTGCAGGAGCAGGGATATTTTGGGTACCCAATCCTGCATTTTATATTTTTATGGGATTGCTTACCTTATGTGAAATTATTATATTGCTATCTATCATTTTATTAGACCGATTTTATTTTAATGAGGTTAATGAAATCCTAAATAATTTGGAAAAGCTAAATTTAAGACTGCGCACTCAAAGGCATGAGTATCTTAATGAGATGCAGGTGGTTTATGGTTTGTTGGAATTAGAAGAGTATGAGGAGGCAAGGCGGTATCTTAAGCCAGTGTATACAGATATTGCAACGATTAACAAGGCGATGAAAACCAGCAAACCAGCAGTAAACGCTTTGCTTGCTGCCAAGATAGAAGCATCAAAATTAGCAAAGGCATCTTTATATATTGAAATTAATTCCAATTTGGAAAATTTAAAAATGAGGCAATGGGATTTTTGTAAGATTATAGGAAATCTTATTGATAATGCGATAACAGCAGTAAGCGGTAATGTAGGAAGCAGAGATATTCATGTTATTTTGTGGGAAGATGTTTCTTTTATTTATCTTACCGTTTACAATAATGGACCGATGATTTCAAAAGAAAAACAAGCATTGATATTTAAAAAAGGGTACACTAGCAAAAAGGGCGAAGGTCATGGATTTGGATTAGCTATTGTAAAAGATATTATTGTGGAAGCAAATGGAAGTATTGAGGTTGAATCAAAAGAAAATAAGACAAGTTTTTGTGTAAAACTGCCGAAAAGGGAGGTTATAAACAAATAATAAGGGCTGTTTTTAAAATGAGAATTTATACAATATATAGTGATAAAAACTATAAAATAAAACTATATAGTGATTAAAATTCTTTTTATAACGGTCTTGATGGCGTTTCATACAATGATAAAATAAAAGTGTTATTTCATTTTATAAAAGTGACATTTAAAAGGCTAAAAAGTATAGTTTATCAAGTATCTATATCCATTTTTAAAAAGTTATGTAAAATAAGATTATAAAAAATAATTTACAGCAATTTTTATGAAAGGAGAGGATACGTATGAAATCAGGAAATAAAAATAGTTTGTTTCTTTCGGATAGACAAAACAGAAATGCTTATGATTTTGAAGGCAGCGGCGTAGGTAATGGAAGATATGATAAAAATAAAGAATTTAGAGAAAATATTAAAAATTCAATACTTCCGATAGTGCTGCTTATTGTAACAATTTTGTTTACTGTATTTTTTATCAAATATGCTTCTCATTATGTATATGTTATCAATCATTATACAAAGGCGGTTATTGAAAAAGATATTTATGGCGGATTTGAGTTTAGAACACCTGACGGAAAAGCATATAAAGTTGCTGGTGACAGTGATGTTTATTATTCGCAAGACGATTATGAGAAGTTTGAAAAAGTACCAAAAATGTATTTGTGGGTGCTTGGTATAGTCATTATTATTACAGCATATGTGTTGATTATAAGGTCTTTATACAAAACATTTCATAAAACACATCACAGTGAAAAGCGTATTGAATTATATGATATGGACGATTAGAAAAGAGGTGAGAAAACGATGAATATATTTCTATTCTTGGGAATCATATTATTAGTTGCAGGGTTTGTATTTATTGGAATAGAAACGATTGTGCCAGGTTTTGGCGCACCTGGAATTATTGGAATATGCTGTATTGTGGCAGGGATTTTATTGACGGCAGACGGATTTGAGACAACGCTTATTGTGACGGCAATTGTGCTTGTTTTGCTTGTTATTATGATTTTTATATTGCTTCGTTTTTTAGCGACAGGAAAAATTAAGCCGCCTATTGTGCTTACGGATAAACTGGATAAAGAACAAGGATACATAAGTGGAGCAGATTTGCAATACCTTATAGGAAAGACTGGAATAACGACAACGGATTTACGACCAGCAGGAAAAGTCAAAGTTGATGATGTGGAGTTGGATGTAATATCCGATGGTCGATTTATAAGTAAAGGAACGCAAGTCGAAATATACAATGTTAGCAATTCTTCGCTGGTGGTAAAGCAGAAGGATTCTATATAAATAAAATAATTGAAAAGATTGTCTTCTCAATTAGAAACAAAGAAAGGTATGGTGGTTATAATGGAAATTGAAAGCAGCAGCTTGGTAGCGCCTATTGTAATTGTAGCAATAGTGGCCGTAATTTTGGTATTGTTTTTTACATTTGTACCAGTAGGATTATGGATATCGTCTTTAGCGGCAGGGGTGAAAGTCAAAATATTTAGTCTGGTTGGAATGAGACTTAGAAGAGTTGTTCCATCACGTATTGTGCTTCCTCTTGTAAAGGCGACAAAAGCAGGACTTTCACTTAGCGTCAATCAGTTGGAAGCCCATTATCTTGCAGGCGGCAATGTAGATGGGGTAGTTGATGCACTGATAGCTTCAGCAAGGGCAGGAATTGATTTAACTTTTGAGAAGGCAGCAGCCATTGACCTTGCTGGTCGAAATGTGTTAGAGGCAGTGAAGATGAGCGTTAATCCTAAAGTTATTGAAACGCCAAATATTTCAGCCGTTGCAAAAGATGGTATTGAGCTTTTGGTAAAAGCTAGAGTTACTGTCCGGACAAATCTGGAAAGACTGGTCGGAGGTGCAGGCGAATCAACAATTATTGCACGAATTGGTGAAGGTATTGTCACTACGGTAGGTTCAGCAAGTTCTCATAAAAGTGTGTTGGAAAATCCAGATGATATTTCAAAATTAATATTGACAAAAGGACTGGATGCAGGAACGGCTTTTGAAATTCTTTCCATTGATATTGCAGATATTGATATTGGCAGGAATATTGGAGCACAGCTTCAAAGCCTTCAGGCGGAAGCCGATAAGAATATAGCACAGGCAAAAGCTGAAGAGAGAAGAGCGATGGCTGTTGCCAAAGAGCAAGAAATGAGAGCGTATGTTGTTGAGGCGGAAGCCGAAGTTCCAAAAGCGCTTGCCTATGCTTTAAGAGAGGGCAAGATGGGAATTATGGATTATTATGATTTGCAAAATGTTAAGGCAGATACAAGAATGCGTGAAAATATTGCCGGTACAGAAACCAATGCCAAAAGTATTTTAGAGGGTGATAACAGTGAACAATAAGAGGTTAGAAATTCCGTACAGCGTTCGTATACAACAGACAAAAGACCGTCTGAGAGCAAAAAGAGCGCAGATGGAAAAGAATGTTCATATTCGTTCTAAGGTTGCAAAAACGGTGGATAATGAGACATCAAATGTATCACAAGAGAAAAAGGATAATACTGTTGTCAGACAGTCGCAGAAAGTTTTGTCAAACATATCAAAAAGTGATATAATATCTGACAGTGATAGAAGAAATCGACTTAGACAAATGGTGGTAATGTCAGAGATATTGTCAAAACCTGTATCGATGAGAAAAAGGCATCGAAGAAGAGGAAATCCATGATTAAAGTAATGCTTGTGGACGATGAACCGCGAATTATTATGATATTGCAGCGAGTAATAGAAAAAAACAGCGAATATGAGGTTGTTGCTACAAGTGATAACATGACTGAGGCTTTGATGCAGTTTAATGCACACAAGCCTCAGGTTGTGTTTATTGATATTGAGTTAAAAGGCAGCAGCGGGGTAGACCTTGCCAAAGTGATTATGGATATGGCGCCAGATACAAAAATAATCTTTGCGACAGCTCATTCAGAGTATATGTCTGATGCTTTTTCAATTTATGCGTTTGATTATCTTGTAAAACCGTTTGATATAGAACGGATTACACATACACTAGAGCGAATTGCGGCAAAAAAGAAAGATGACAGCGACAGCAAGCGATTGATTATTAGAGGCAAGGAAAGCATAAGTTTTATTGATATTGCAAAGATTGTTTTTATTGAGCGTGAAAATAATGCGACGCATATTTTTACAGATGACGGAGGCGATTATACAACTTCAATGTCAATGGCAGAGATAGAAGAAAAGCTTGATTCATCAACTTATCTTAGAAGTCATAAATCGTATATTATCAATATGATGAAAATTTCAAGGATTGAACCTTATGGTCGATGGACTTATATTGTAAAATTTGATGGAATTTTAAAAGATGCACTGATTACAAAGGAAAATTATGACCGCATTAAAAAGATGTGGTAATTGATTCGGTAAAAAAGTTAAATTGTTACAAATTATACTAGTTGAATTATTTTTATCCCTTGACAATACAATACAAGTATATATAATTATTATATTATTATACGAAGGAGGGATTAATGTGTTTGGCTATATTGTAGCAGTTATTATTTGGGGCGTTGTATGGGGCTTTGCTACGAAAACAATTATTAATAACAAAGGATATGATGAAAATTGGTTTTGGTGGGGCTTCTTTTTTGGATTTATTGCAACGATAGTTGCAGCGTGCAAGCCTGAAAATCATAATTATTATGATTATAAAACATCAAGTGTACTTTCAAAAACCACAGAACAGATAAGAAAAAATGATATCATTAATAAAGGTGGATGGCAGTGTACAAGATGTAACCGAACGAATCCAAGTTACACAGGAACTTGTAGTTGTGGAATGACAAAAAGTATGAATGATTCTTTTCTAAATGAACAACAAAAAGGTAATGATGAATTAGAGAATCTTGAAAAACTAAAATCATATAAAGAATTACTGGATTCTGGCGTTATAACACAAAAAGAATTTGACGAGAAAAAAGCGCAATTACTTAATTTGTAAAGTGCAGTAAAAGATGCTTTGTGGTTCTTGACAAAAACAAAAATTTATAATATAGTTTATCAGAAAGGGCAGAAACAATATTTTTATCTGCCCTATTGTTTCATATAAGGATAGATTGCAAGGTAAGATATCCATTTTTGCTACTATAGCTCAGGAGGTAGAGCGCAACATTGGTAATGTTGAGGTCACGGGTTCAACTCCCGTTAGTAGCTTTTTGTGTTTTTTGGAGGGCTGTTATGAAAAAAACGTTGATTGTAGTGGATATGCAAAATGATTTTATTGATGGTTCGTTAGGCACAAAGGAAGCACAGCAGATTGTTGAAAAAGTAAAGGATAAGATTAGACAATATCACGATGCAAAAGAACAGATTATTTTTACAAGAGATACACATGAGGAAAATTATTTAGACACGCCTGAAGGGAAAAAATTGCCCGTTAAGCATTGTATTATTGGTACAAAAGGCTGGGAGATTGCAGAAGGTTTGGAAGTTGAAGGTGCAGAGTATATCAATAAACCTACTTTTGGGTGGACGCACTGGAATGATATAAAAGATTTTGAAGCGATTGAATTGGTTGGACTTTGTACAGATATCTGTGTAGTCAGCAATGCGCTTATTTTAAAGGCGATGTTTCCGGAAGCTGAGATTACAGTGGATGCTAGTTGTTGTGCAGGTGTGACGCCACAGACGCACAAAGCTGCTTTAGAGACAATGAAAATGTGCCAGATTCAAGTTGTTGGAGAGTAAATAAAAAATAATGTTTTCAAGGTTACAAGTAATATTGGGTATTGCTTGTAACCTTTTTTTATTTTATCACAACAGCTTGATAAAAATATTTTTGATAAAAATAGGTGAAATCATCTAAATTGCGCTGTACAATACCATAAGTTGGGTCGGTGAGAGTAACCGTATTGTTTTCAAGGTCATATCCGCTTAACACAACACAATGTTCATAGGAAGGCCATGAAAAATGACTTCCGTCAGGCTGTGCAATATCTTTATAGGTTACTTCTTTCTCATCATAGTTAAAACTTGTCCATACAATCACAGGATTTCCGTTTGATAACTCAGAAAAAAGCGTATTGACAGAAGAATAACTGATAGAGTAAGCTTGTTTGTCGGATTGATTATCTTTTAAAAAATTGTTGGCGGCAGTCACAATGGCAGGGGCAAAACAACCCATTCCGCTGGTTTTCCAAGGGGAACCAAAAAAATAATTGATAAACATGCCCTCGCCTGTTTCATTGCTCATAGGAAGATAATTTTTAGCAAGTGTTTGTTTATCAATATGAAACCCCAAGTAGAGAAGAACAGAGGTGAGGGACGTGATTTCACACCCCGTAGGAAGTTCTGGATTTTGATTGACAAAAGGAACATCGAGTTCAACCGTTTGGTCAAAGGCAATATCGTTTTCTGCTGCTGTCGTGAGAATGATATTGCTGGAATATTTTGATGTATCTACGGAAGATGTTTCCTGCTGTGATATAACCGATACTTTAAAATCTGTTGGTGTATTTCTTTTTTTGATTTCTTCAACACATATATAAACGGTGACGATAAGAGCCAAAGCAGAGGATATCAGCAATATTCTTTTAAGCACAATATTCTTCATAATTGATAAATTTAAACCTTTCATTTTCGTGGGTAGAAATACAATGATACATATTCAATCATATGGTAATATTTATTCATATAACAATATTCATTAATATAGTGATATTAATTAATATAGCAATATTATTCTTTGATTGCAAATTATATATTATGGTATTATACTATAAAATGGTTGTTGTCTTGATTGAATAACAATCATATGAAAAGAAAACGATAATCGATTTAAATTTAAGTGTTGTGTTTGATTGGTATAAGACAAATTACGTATTTATATATAGTGAAACGCAACAGAATGGAGGAATTTATGGTAAAAGCAATTGTTGGTGCCAACTGGGGCGATGAGGGCAAAGGCAAGATTACAGATATGCTTGCAGAAGAATCCGATATTATAGTAAGGTTTCAGGGCGGAAGCAATGCAGGACATACAATTATTAATAATTATGGTAAATTTGCACTTCATCTTTTACCATCAGGTGTGTTTTACAATCACACAACAAGTATTATAGGAAATGGTGTAGCGCTGAATATACCATATTTGGTGAAAGAGATTGACAGTCTTGTAGAACGAAATGTTCCAATGCCTAAAATTCTTGTATCTGACAGAGCACAGATTCTTATGCCATATCATGTAGATTTTGATACATATGAGGAGGCAAGGCTGGCAGGGAAGTCGTTTGGCTCTACAAAGTCTGGTATTGCACCTTTTTATTCAGACAAGTATGCAAAAATTGGTTTTCAGGTTAGTGAACTTTTTGGAAGCGAGAAGGATTTAAAGGATAAGGTTGCCAATATTTGTACAATTAAAAATTGTCTATTAGAACATCTTTATCATAAACCACTTTTAAAAGAAGAAGAGGTATTCAATACACTGATGGAATATAAAACTATGGTGGAACCTTATGTATGTGATACATCAGCATTTTTACATCAGGCATTGAAAGAAGGAAAAAGAATCCTTCTTGAAGGACAGCTCGGTTCATTAAAAGACCCTGACCATGGGATTTATCCTATGGTTACATCATCATCAACACTTGCTTCGTATGGTGCGGTTGGAGCAGGTATTCCAGCTAGTGCAATTACGGATGTTATTACAGTTGTCAAGGCCTATTCTTCTGCGGTTGGAGCAGGTGGATTTGTCAGTGAAATATTTGGTGAAGAAGCCGATGAGTTGAGAAAACGCGGCGGTGATGGCGGAGAGTTTGGCGCTACAACAGGCAGACCAAGAAGAATGGGCTGGTTTGATGCGGTGGCAACCCGTTACGGTGTTCGGATGCAGGGAACAACACAAGTAGCGCTTACCGTTATTGATGTATTGGGTTATCTTGACGAGATACCAATGTGTGTTGGATATGAAATTGATGGAAAAGTTACAAAAGATTTTCCTACAACAGTAGAGCTTGAAAAAGCAAAACCAGTATTAAAAACGTTTAAGGGCTGGAAATCTGATATCAGAGGAATCACAAAATATGAAGATTTGCCAGTTGAGTGTAGGGCATATATTGAAGCCATTGAACAAGAGATAGAAGCTCCAATTACAATGGTTTCAAACGGACCGGGAAGACATGAGATTATTTATAGAAAAAGCGCTTATTGTAAGTAAAAAATTATGATGTTAAAGTTATATTGCAAGTGGAATTTTTTAGATATGCAAAGTGGAAATAAGTAAGGTGAAAAGAATGAAATATGCAGTAGAATTATATTATGATGCAGAAACGGAAAAGAAGCTTTTGTATTTGGCACAAAGAGTAGCCGACGAACATTTAAGCACAAAATTTTTAGAATGGAAAACAAGACCACATCTTACATTAGCTTGTTTTAATGATGTAGATGAGAAAAAATGTATAGAACAATTAAAAAAATTTGCACAAAATCATAAAATATTGCCTGCATATATTGGTTCTATTGGAATGTTTACGGATACCAAAACAATTTTTGCTTCACCGATAATGAATAAAAGTATGTACCAATTTCATCAAGAATTGCATGAGTGTTTAAATGAGTTTGACACCACTGGCTGGAAATGGTATTCTCCAGATAATTGGGTACCACATTGTACACTTGCACTTACAGAAGAAGAGGATGATAGCGTGTTTTACAAAGCAAGTAATTTGCTTTTACATGAGTTCAAAAAAATCAGTGGAAAATTTATTTCAATAGGATTAGTAAAAATAACATTTCCTGTAAAAGAAATAGATACCGTTGAATTGTGTAGATAAATTTTGTTTTGTTTAAGGAATTTTGTGGTTTTAAATGTCTATTTAATGGTTGTTACAAGTCGCTTTATATTAATGAGAAGGGGCTGTCGCAAAATAGAACTTTGATTCTATATATAGTAAAAACTATATATAGTACTTAAAATTCTTTTTGCAACAGCCTCTTTTATTTTTTACCAGACATATATTTGTATGCTAACATCATTGCATATGCAACGATAGGAAGACCAATATCCGTTATAATTAAACCAGTAAATAATTTTTTCATATTTTCGGTATCAATAAAGGATACGATTAGGGTTATAATTAAAAGACTTATCCACAGGATAACGACTGTTAAAGCTCCAAGTCTTTTGATTTTTGAATGATTGTTCATAAATAAAGTCCTTTCGTTTTGTGTAAGTCAAAATTCATTGTAAATTTAAAAATTCCATTTATGCTATGATTATTATATTATATATACAAAGTAAAAAGCCAGAAGTTTATGAAATAAATTTTTATATTATAGTTTCATAGAGGATATTATATCGTATATACATAATGAAAAGCCAGAAATTTGTGAATCAACCTTTTATGCCACAGCTTCCCTGTGGTTATTATAACATAAATTTATATATAAGAAAGGATAGTTATGTCAAAAAATGTTATAGAATACCTTGAAAATTCTGCTGTCTTGTTTCCAGAAAAAACAGCGGTTGCGGATGATAAATCGTCAATGACTTACAAGGAATTGCTTTGTTATTCTAAAAATATAGCAGCCGCCTTATTGCCCTATGCCAGACAAGGACATGCAGTCCCCGTTTATATGGAAAAAAGCTGTAAAACGTTAGCTGCCTTTCTTGGTGTAGCGACAGCAGGCTGCTTTTATGTTTTATTAGACCCTTCTTACCCAGTTGACCGAATTAACAGTATTATTCATACATTGGGAGCGGATATGCTGATTGTTGATGAAAAGTCTGCAAAAAAGCAGGAAAAATTAGGGTTTGAAGGGAATGTTCTTAAAATAGAAGAACTTATAGAATATACAGCTTCCAAAGAAGAATATATACAGCTTAAAAAAATCCGAGAGCAAGCGTTAGATATAGACCCGCTTTATGCAATTTTCACATCAGGTTCAACGGGAGTCCCAAAAGGCGTTATTGTAAATCATCGCAGTGTTATGGATTTTATTGATTGCTTTACAAAACAGTTTGGAATTTCATCAGAGGATATTATAGGAAATCAGGCGCCGTTTGATTTTGATGTGTCGGTTAAAGACATTTATTCAGGCTTAAAATGTGGAGCAACCATACAAATTATACCAAAGTCGATGTTTTCATTTCCGACAAGACTGCTTGACTATCTGGATAACAATCATGTTACAACGCTTATTTGGGCTGTCTCTGCACTGTGTATTGTCACAACGCTAAATGGTTTTGATTACAAAACGCCAAGCAGTATTAACAAAATTATTTTTTCAGGTGAAGTGATGCCAATCAAGCATTTGAATTTGTGGAGGGCGGCTTATCCAGACGCGATGTTTGTCAATGTTTATGGTCCTACGGAGATAACATGCAACTGTACATATTACGTTGTTGACAGAGCATTTGATTTGGATGAGACATTGCCGATAGGCAAAGCCTTTCCAAATGAGCGTGTATTTTTGTTAGATGAAAAAGACGTGCTTATCACAGAGCAGGATTGTCATAAAATTGGTGAGATATGTGTTTCTGGAACATCCGTTACATTGGGATATTATAATAATTCAGAAAAAACAAAAGAGGCATTTGTGCAGAATCCTCTTAATGACAAATATATAGAAATTATATATAGAACTGGCGATTTGGGGTATTATAATGAGAAGAAAGAGTTGTGTTTTTCATCACGCAAGGATTTTCAGATTAAACATAATGGGCATAGGATTGAACTAGGAGAAATTGATACGGCAATTAATGCCGCTGATGGCGTTGTCAGAGCATGTTGTATCTATGATGAAAAAAAGCAGCTTATTATTGGTTTTTATGAAGGGGAAGCTGATAAGAAGGCAATAACACACACGCTTTTAGCAAAGCTTCCAAAGTTTATGCTTCCTCAAGACTTTGTAAAAGTGGAATCTATGCCTGTTACAAAAAATGGTAAGATAGATAGAAAACAGCTTATAGGAAAATATGATGAAACGTAGCATGGATATGTCAATTTGGAGGCTAAAGGAATGATTCGTGAGGAAAAAATAGAGGAATTAGCAAAGCTGCATGGCACACCACTGTATATTTTTGATAAAGAAGAACTTTGTAAAAGAATTGGTGATATACAAAAAATACTGGGAGAAGATATTACGCTTTGTTATGCAATGAAAGCAAATCCATTTCTTGTGGACGCGCTCAAGCCATTGGTGTCAAAGTTTGAAGTTTGTTCGCCAGGAGAGTTTGCTATATGCAGGCGTGAAAATGTAGATATGTCGTCCATTGTATTATCGGGTGTTTATAAGAAACAAAGCGACATGGAGTATGTGATGGACGAATGCGGCGGTGTTGGCGTATATACAATAGAATCAATGGAACAATGGAATATGCTTTGCAGCTGCGTCCAAATAAGAAATATTAAAATTTCTGTTCTTTTAAGGCTTACCAGTAAAAATCAATTTGGGCTGGATTCAGTAGAAATTGAAAAAATTATTGAGAACAGAGCGGATTATCCTTATATAGATATTATTGGAATACAATATTATTCAGGAACACAAAAAAAGAAAGCAGAAATCAATATAAAAGAATTGCAGCAGCTTGTGGTATTTTGTGAACAATTAAAAAGTACATATGATTTTACAGTAAAAGAATTAGAGTATGGTCCAGGATTTATGGTGTCCTATTTTGGAGAGGATGCTTACAACAATAATTATGAGATGCTGCAGGAATTTTTGACAGAGCTGGAAAAAGTAAAAAAGAATTATCATATTACCTTAGAGATGGGGCGTTATCTTGTTGCGACATGCGGCATATATGTGTCAAAAGTTGTTGATATCAAAGTTCATTCTGAACAGCAATATTGTATTATTGATGGAGGAATCAATCATATTAATTATTATGGACAGACTATGGCAATGAAAATTCCAGCATATGCGTATTTAAAGAAAGATGGCACCATCGTAAAAGCATATGGATTATTAGAAAAATTGCGTGACAATACGGAAAAACTTAATAGAAATGATAATAAATCAAGTGCAGATATTGAAAAAGTTAGTACAGATGACAGAAATTCTAGTATAGACAACGAAACATCAAAATGGACAATATGCGGTTCATTGTGTACCGTTGCAGACGTTCTTGTCAAAAATTTACCAATTGGAAAACCCGATAAGGGCGATATGATATTTTTTTATAATATAGGCGCATACTCTGTTACAGAAGGTATATATTTATTTCTTAGCAGAACACTTCCTAAAATTATTACATATGATACAAATGGTGTGGTTGAGGTATTGCGTGATTTTTATGATTCCGATATAATCAATTCTCGTAAGTTTGTGTTGAATAAATAATATTCTTCTTGACTAACGAACTAATATGTTATATTTTACTTGGTAGAGTTGGTAAATTGTGGTTTAGAATTACCAATATAAAAAATAAAATGATAGAAAGGCAAGGTTTTTTTATGGACCAGTTAATGGAAATTTTAACAGAGGTAAATGCAGATGTAGATTTTGAAAATTGTGATACGCTTGTTGATGATGGGATTCTTGATTCTTTTGATATTGTGTCAATCGTAGGAGAGCTGAATGACACATTTGATATTGAGATTACACCTGTTGATATTATACCAGAGAATTTCAATTCGGCTGAGGCTATGTGGGAGATGATACAGCGTCTTTCTGAATAATTTATTTGTAGTGATATTAAACAATGAAAGGTAGATAAAGATATGGCATTACTTGATACTTGGAGACAGTTAGCTTACCAGACAGAGATGAACCAAAAGCAGGCAGGAGAATTTTGGGGAACCTATTTTAATTTTGAAAAAGGAATTTATGAAAAGATTTTAGCAACTCCTGATGAACCTGTTAAAGGCAGTGTTAAGGAGCTTGCAGAAAAATTTGGAGTTGAGCTGTTGATAATGACAGGTTTTCTGGATGGAATTAATGACAGTTTAAAGGAGCCAAATCCAATCGAGAGTATGGACGAGGATACGATTGTCAATCTTGATTATGATGTTGAAAAGCTATATTATAATATGGTTGCTTGTAAAGCGGACTGGCTATATGAATTGCCTGCATGGGACAACTTGCTTTCAGAGGAGAAAAGAAAGCAGTTATATAAGGAACAGAAGGCTTCAGGAACAGTGGTAAAAGGCAAAAAGATTGGACGTAATGAACCATGTCCATGCGGAAGTGGTAAGAAGTATAAACTTTGCTGTGGAAGAAATCAATAATTATAGTACCATCGGCGTTGGTTATTGTCGATGGTACTTTTTTGTATAATAAGAAGTATAATTTTATGTCTTATTTTTAAGCAATCATTATATGATAGAACTAATATTATTATGATTTCGTGTAAATGCGTGGAATATGACTTGCCTGAAGAATAATGATAAAGCCAAATACAATGGATAATACAAATCCTAGAATAGTAAGTATAGCAATGATAACATAGATTTCAATATGATAGTCATATTCATTGATAATTGTTTGCTGTGTATATTTAGACAGCCCGTCATAGTTCCATTTTAAATCGGATGCCATATAGTTTAATAGAGATTTGATGTGTTGGTTGTGATTTTCGAGGTTTGCTGTAAAGTTGAGTGATTCAATGGTAATAGGTGGAACTTCGGGATTTTCAAGTTTGTTTGAAGATATAAGATATATAGTGCAAGTATTGTTATTTAACGTATAATAATAATGAGCTTTTACTACATTATTGATGATATAATCATGCCCTGAATAATGAAGATTGGTAGCGGTGCCATGAACAGAGTTTATATCATTTTTGTAGAGTTCATCAATATGATTCTCACAAGAATAGTAGGAAGGGAACAGGTGTGATATAATATTAATTTTAAAACATATCATTAGTGCAAATAATGTGAAGATAATGGAAAAAATAAAATGATATAGGATATATTTGTAAAATTTAATATTATGCCGAGTTGTATTCATAGTAATCCCCATTCGTACATTACTTTTGAGCAATCTTTAAAAGTAATTTAATCTGTCCATTTAGTATATTAAATTATTGCGGAATTGACAAGTCATTATGTACAAGTTAGGTGTGAAAAATAAGTTTTCTAGTTATAAAAAATTAAAAAGTGCTTTATGCTTGCCCTAAGTCCTATTATTTGTTACAATTCCATTATGTTTTGCTAAAGATTATGGAATTGGAGGGCTGTATGAGAGAATATACCGATTTTGCATATGTCTATGATGAATATATGGATAATATTCCATATGATGAATGGTGTGCCTACCTCATTCAATTGCTGGAGGAATATCATATTAATAGTGAAGATTCAATTGTAGATTTAGGCTGTGGTACGGGAACCGTCACAAGGATTCTTGACAAAGCCGGTTATGATTGTATAGGAATTGATATGTCACAGGATATGTTGACCATTGCCTCTGAAAAAACGATTGATAGTGGACAAGAAATTATTTATAGTTTGCAGGATATGAGAGAGTTTAGCCTTCCATACGAGGTTTCGGCGATGATTAGCATTGGCGATTCAATGAATTATATAACGTCGATGGATGATTTAAAAAATGTATTTGAATCTGTAAAAAAAGGCTTGGTTTTAGGGGGCATATTTATTTTTGACCTAAAGACGATACATTTTTTTAAAGATATTTTAAGGGATAATACGTATGCAGAAAATAGAGAGACATCTGCTTTTATATGGAATAATTACTATGAAGATGATACGAGAAATAATATATATGATTTGGCAATATTTGTTCAAAATGAAGATGGTCTTTTTGAACGCTTTGAGGAACAGCATTTTCAGCATGGATTTGAGGTTGATGAGGTGAAAAATGCAGCACAGGCAGCAGGATTGGAAGTGATAGCAGTCTATGATGCATTTACACACAACGAACAAAATAAGGATAGTGAACGATTGTATTATATTGTTAAAAAATAAGATGTTAGTAAAGCATAAAGATTGCCGCAAGGGTCAAATACCATAGCGTCCTTTGGACGCATTGCAGCTTGCTATGGGGTATTTGACTGATTGCAGGCAGAATTTGAGATTCTGGCGGCGTTTTTACCACAGAACGCTTTGGAATGGAGGACAGAATGAAAGATTATATTGTAAGAGGGGTTGCCTGTGAAGGTCAAATTAGAGCATTTGCGGCAACAACAAAAAATCTTGTTGAGGAGGCAAGAAGGAGGCATAATACAAGTCCAATAGCCACAGTGGCACTTGGCAGGCTGCTTACAGGCGGCGCTATGATGGGAACCATGATGAAAAATGACACCGACCTTATGACAATACAGATTAAGGCAAATGGACCAATTGGCGCAATGACTGTGACAGCAGACCCTAAAGGTAATGTTAAGGGATTTGTGGCACATCCGGAAGTGATGCTCCCGTTGGTTGATGGCAAGCTTGACATTGCAGGCGCTTTGGGAATAGGCGTGCTGAGTGTTATAAAAGATATTGGCTTGAAAGAACCTTATGTTGGAGATACCATTTTAGTGACTAGTGAAATTGGCGATGACTTGACTTATTATTTTGCGACAAGCGAGCAAATTCCATCATCTGTGGCGCTTGGTGTTCTTATGAATAAAGATAATACCGTCCAGCAGGCAGGTGGATTTATTATTCAATTGATGCCAGGAGCCGATGCGGCAATTCTGGATAAACTTGAACAAAGAATTGCAACAATTCAATCGGTGACCGACTTTTTTGAACAGCAGATGACGCCGGAAGATATCCTTGCACATGTGTTGGAGGGGATGAATTTTGAGGTGTTAGAAAAAATAGAAACAAAATTTTATTGTGACTGTTCAAAAGAAAAAGTGAGTAAAGCTGTTATTAGTATAGGAAGACAAGAGCTTATATCAATGATTGAGGATAATGAGCCGATTGAGGTCAATTGTCATTTTTGCAACAGCCATTATCAATTTGATGTAGAGGAGCTTAAAGTGATGCTTGAGCAAGCAACGAAGCGCACAAAGCTAAAATCAAAAATGGAATAGTTCACATAAATTGTAAGAATAGAATGGAGTATGTAATGGAAAACGAAGTTGTATCAAGAAATTTTATTGAGCAGATTATTGATAATGATATTGAAGATGGACATTGTAAAAAAGTTATTACAAGGTTTCCGCCAGAACCAAATGGTTATCTTCATATAGGACATGCGAAGTCCATATTATTAAATTATGGGTTATCTCAAAAATATCATGGTCAGTTTAACTTGCGGTTTGATGATACAAATCCAACAAAAGAAAAAGAGGAATTTGTAGAGTCTATTAAAAGTGATGTGGAGTGGCTTGGCGCGAAATGGCATGGAGATGTATTGTTTGCATCCAGTTATTTTACACAAATGTATGAGGCGGCAGTGAAGCTGATTAAAAAGGGGAAAGCCTATGTCTGTGATTTGACGCCGGAACAGATAAGAGAGTACAGAGGAACACTTACACAGCCCGGTAAGGAAAGTCCATACCGAAATCGAAGTGTTGAAGAAAATCTTGAATTGTTTGAAAATATGAAAAATGGTGTGTATGAAGATGGCGCTAAGGTATTAAGGGCAAAAATTGATATGGCATCGCCTAATATTAATATGAGAGACCCTATTATTTATCGTGTTGCGCATATCACACATCACAGAACAGGGGATACATGGTGCATTTATCCAATGTATGATTTTGCGCATCCAATTGAAGATGCCATTGAAGGGGTGTCACACTCTATATGTACATTGGAATTTGAAGACCACAGACCGCTTTATGACTGGGTTGTAAAAGAATTAGAGTATGAGAATCCGCCAAAGCAGATTGAGTTTGCAAAATTATACTTAAATAATGTGGTGACAGGAAAGCGATATATTAAGAAACTGGTAGAAGACGGCATTGTAGATGGATGGGATGACCCAAGACTGGTGTCGATTGCCGCATTGCGAAGAAGAGGCTTTACACCGGAATCAATTAAGATGTTTGTTGATTTGGTGGGTGTTACAAAAAGTCAAGGTGCTGTGGAATATCCTATGCTGGAGTATTGCATAAGAGAAGATTTAAAGTCAAAGGCAAGCCGAATGATGGCAGTTTTAGACCCTGTAAAGCTGATTATTGACAATTATCCAGAAGGTCAGGTTGAATATATGGAGGTTCCTAATAATCAAGAAAATCCAGAGCTTGGTACAAGAAAAGTTCCATTTACAAAGGAGTTGTATATTGAAAGAGAGGATTTTATGGAGGAACCGCCAAAAAAATATTTCAGGCTGTTTCCGGGCAATGAAGTGCGATTGATGAATGCGTACTTTGTGACATGTGTTGACTATAAAAAGGATGCATCAGGTAATATTACAGAAATTCATTGCACATATGACCCGCAGACAAAAGGCGGCAATTTTGCAGGGCGCAAAGTAAAGGGAACGATTCATTGGGTTTCAGTTAGTGAGGGAGTAAATGTCGAGGCAAGATTATATGAAAATATAGTTGATGAAGAAAAAGGCGTTTATGACGAGGAGACAGGAGAGATAAATCTTAACCCACATTCATTGAAAGTAGTAAAAAATTGTTATGTGGAACCAGCGTTAGCGCAGGCAAAAGCACAAGATAAATTTCAGTTTGTCCGCAATGGGTATTTTTGTGCAGATGTAAAGGATAGCACGGAGGGAAAACCTGTATTTAATAGAATTGTATCATTGAAAAGTTCTTTTAAATTGCCAGTATAGTTAGAACGTATAAGGTAAAAATGGCAGTTTTTAAATGTGTTTGATTGGTTTGTTTTGAGATTGCTACCTTTTGATGCGACAGTCTCAAAACAGCTAATCGCTAGTAAGATATAAACAAGTAGTAAAGTGGATTGTCAATACCGCTTGACTAATATACATAAAAAGAAGGGAAATAAGTAATGAGCGATAGTAATCAACCAAAAGAAGCACAGTATCTTTTTGATAAAAGAGTGACTTGTGCAATATGTGATAAGGAGTTTAAGAACAAGGTCGTTAAGACCGGAAAAGCAAGATTTCTTGGGACAGATGAAGATTTAAGACCCAAATATTCTAATCTGGATACAATTAAATATGATGTATATATGTGTCCATACTGTGGATATGCTTCTGTGTCAAGAGAATTTGAAAATGTTACGCCAAAGCAGAGACTGTTATTAAAAGCAGAGGTGTGTAATCAGCAGTTTGGCATAAATAATCCGACAGAAGATATTGGATATTATGATTATGATATGGCTATTGCAAGATATAAAAGAGCATTGCTTATTGCAACGAAAAAACCTTCTAAGGTTAGTGAGTGTTCTTATCTTCGTTTAAAAATAGCATGGCTTAATCGTTCAATGTATGAAGAGATTATACAGGATAAAGAAGAAGAGTCTTTAACAGAAGAAGAAAAAGCAAAATATGACAAGTATAAGAGTGAAGAAAAAAATTATCTAAAAGAAGCCTATGAAGGATTTGTAGAAGCTCTTTTAAAAGAATACCCACCAATATGTGGTATGGATGAGTGTACATTTAACTATCTTATGTCTGTATTGTCTTACAAAAATGGAGAGTATGATAATGCGCTGCGATTTGGTTATGATGTTATTCAATCGATTAATGCCTCGTCAAAATTAAAGGATAAACAAAGAGAACTTCTTGATAAATTGAAAGATATGAAGAAAAGTGAAAATTAGAGAGGTTTTTTGGAATATTTATTGACAATAATGAGCGTGAATGATAAGATGCATCTGGCATTGCTTAGATGCCGCATATTTTTTTGGAGGTACTTATAATGAAAGGTACAGTAAAGTGGTTCAGCAATCAAAAAGGGTACGGATTCATTAATGACGAGAATGGCAATGATGTTTTCGTACACTACTCAGGACTTAACATGAGTGGCTTTAAGTCATTAGACGAAGGCGCTAGTGTAGAGTTTGACGTTACTGATGGGGCTAATGGTCGTCCACAGGCTACAAACGTAACGAAATTATAATCCAGGATGTGCTACAGTGTGCCTTTTTAAATATATAAGTTTAGTGGTTATTATTGAAAAGATATATTGTTACAATTCAGATTATGAGTGGGACTGTTGTAAAATGAGAGATTCTACAAGATAGGAAGCAGCGTTGTTTCGTTGATATCCGTATGTTGTATGGAAATTCATTTTGTGACAGTCCTGTTGCTTTATAGACACAAATCGCAAAGTTTGAGCAATAAGCTCTTTGACAGGGAGGATTCTTATGGATACGATTGATTTTAATCAGACATTGCCGTCAGGCATAACATTTATGTTGCAAGCGGGAGGCTTTTTGGCTGTTTCTATATTTCTTGTAATGTTTATTGTTATCAAAAAGCGATGGAAAGGAAGAATGACGCCCTTTTTTTTAGGGTTGACCGTTTTTGCATTTGTCCGAATATTTGTTATGCTTACAGAATCGGCGTTAGCTTTAATTCCTAGCGTTGATATTGCATTTTCATATAATCCAATAGCGCTTACCATTGTTGATTGCCTGCTTTGTGCAGCTGGATATGTAGCAGGTCGAATTGTTCTTTGCAAAGTGCTAGAAGAACGTTTTGAGCGAAAAGGAGACATTTATTTAGGCGGTCTTGGCTTGGGATTTGGCGATGCTTTGTTATATGGATTTACGGTAGTTTCTTATTTTGTATGGTGTATAGGTATAGAAGGCAGCGGCTTGGAAGCGGCACTTTCAGAGATATCCGGCGAAGAACTTATTGCAACATATCAATCCATATCAGATTTATTTGTAGCGCCTGTTATATTATGGTTGTTTATGGGTGTAAGTACAGTAATTGATATGATTTTGCAGATGGCTTTAATGACAGTAACGTTTGGTATTGAAAAGAAAACATTGCCTTCTATGTTTCATGGCATCTGTTTTGTTATCAATGTAGTATCTGTTATTACATTTCAAATATATGATGTAAATTCAATTACAAGTATTTCTATTTTATTTGCTGTTAAATTGATAATATTTGCGGTTGTTGTTTATTATATATTTAATGTTGTAGGAAAAAAAGTTCAATATGAAGAGTAGTTGAACAATGAAAATTTATAATTTAACCTTATCAAGGAAGTCCCCCCCCACTTTAATGCTGCAAAGGCATAAGTGGGGGGGACTTGCTTGTTTCAGTTTAACGAGCCAATTAAAAATAGCTGTTTCATTAAAATGATTTATTTCACACATAGATTGTAATTTTTTACAAACTATGTGTGAAATTTTTTATAGAAATTTAACTTATCAGCAAGTTATTTGTTTGCAGCTTTTTTAGAAAAATCTGTTGTGACAAGTTTGTCATATGGAACTTCTGCATCCAATTCGCCGGCTTCTGTCAGAATATCTTTTAAAAGGTCAAACGATTGTTTTTCAAATATTGTATCACCTTTCCAAGTGTCTTGTGATTTGTAGCGTTCCACTATTTTTGTAAGTGTTGCAATATCCGTCTCTTGAAATTGAGGAGCAATTACCTCTGCTATTTCACTGCTGGTATGGCTGTTCACATAGTCGAGACCTTTTTGAATAGCATTAGTAAATGATTGGATAATTTCAGGATTTTTTTCTAAATAACTTTTTTTGGCACAGTAGGCAGTATAAGGAACATATCCGCTGTCAACGCCCATAGAAGCGACAACATATCCTCTGCCTTCATTTTCAATCGTTGTTGCAGTTGGTTCAAATTCGGCTGTAAAGTCGCCTAAGCCTGATGAATAGGCAGCCGCAGTAGAACCAAAGTCAATATTTTGAATAATCTCTACATCCTTTTTAGGGTCAATGCCTTGTTTTTTAAGGATATATTCCAAAAGCATTTGAGGCATACCACCAGCTCTGCCGCCTAAAATAGTCTTTCCTTTGACATCATTCCAAGTAAAATTACTGTAAGACTGCCTTGATACCAAGAAATTTCCAGCTCGTTGTGTAAGCTGTGCAAAGTTGACAGCATAGTCTGCTGAACCGCCAGTATATACATATATTGAGGCTTCAGAACCCATAAAACCAATGTCTGCATCACCGCTTACCAGTGAAGTCATAACTTTATCAGCGCCAAATCCAGTAACAAGGTTTAGCTCAATACCTTCCTCCAAAAAGTATCCTTTTTCAATAGCGACGTATTGCGGTGCATAAAATATTGAATGTGCAACTTCATTTAAAGTAACTTTTTGAACTTTATTACCTTCAATTTCATTTGATTTGTTTTTTGAACATCCAAAAAATGTCAGCAACATTACAAATGTCAATAGTAAAACAGACAATTTTTTTATTGTTGATTTCATTAAGTTAAATCCTTATTATTTTTTATTATACTATGAAATAATATCAAATGTGTCACAAAACAGTTTTCAACTAAATTTTTATGTGATATAATATCTATATAATTAGAAATTTTAAAATAGAAAGGATGAAGGTATTGAAGGGGAAATTGTATGAAAAATAAATTTTTCATACATACATTTGTGCTTATGCCTAGAATTGTGGGCTGAACAAGAATGGAGGGGTAATACTATGTTTGGAAAGAAGAAGAGCGAAGTTCAAAATACGAACCATGATGTTGAACTAATGATGTCCATGATGGATAAGGTTATCGAGGGCGATTTTAGCGAGATTGATGTATCTCCATTTGTGGACAAACGATATGGAGAAAAGGTCAATGGTATGATTCAAGCTTTTAAAAAGGCGAACAATAATTTTGTTATGAGATTAAATGAGGCGATGGAATCCATTGGTGACAATTCTTATGTTAAAAATACGTTTGACCAAGTTCAATCACAATATGAGTCCATTAATGATATGGAAGAAGCCAGTCATCATCTTGAGACATCCATCAATGATATTTCGACTTCAATGGAGGATATTCGAGATAATACACATGATATTCTTGATGTTATACAAAAAAGTGCAGTGGGCATGAATGAGAGTATTCAAGTTGTCAATGAGTCTTCTGAAAAAATTGGTGTCATCAATGGACAGATGCAGAAGTTTCAAGATAAGATACAAAAAATTGGAGAGATTGTAGATATTGTAAAGGCGGTTGCAAGTCAAAGCAATCTTCTTGCATTAAATGCTTCGATTGAAGCAGCAAGAGCAGGGGAGGCTGGTAAAGGCTTTGCGGTTGTTGCCGACCAAGTAAGAGAGTTGTCAAGCAATACTTCATCATCTGCGGAAGATATTGTAAAATATGTAAATGAGTTACGAAATGATATTACAGAGCTTGCTCAATTGATGGATGATACAACGACAAAGTTAGCTGAAGGCAACAGCAAAGTGGAAGGTTCGTTGAATGATATTAATAGAATGACCAATCAAATGGAAGTTGTCAAGGATAAAGTTGATAATATATTTAAGGCGATTGATAAACAGACGACCGTTACATCGAATTTTTCTAGTCAAGTTGAAAATATTGCTGTAAGTTACGATGAATTGACAAAGGATTGCATGGCACAGGGAACACATGTGTACAAGATTAGCCGTTATATTGATACGACCAGAAGCGATATGGTTCGAGGTTTTGCTAATGTGACCACGCAAGATTGGCTGAAGATATTTGAGATAGACCATTTTATTCTGATGTGGCGTGTATATAGCCATGAAATTGGTTTTGAGGAGCTTAAGATTACACAGCTTAACAATCCTACAAGCTGTAAGCTGGGTGTTTGGCTAGGTAAGCAGACAGACCCAGCAATTACGGGAAGTCAAGAGTTTGCAGCTGTTAAAAATGCTCATAATGAGCTACATAGATGTGCAACGGAAACATGGAAGGCAAAAGATGCTGGAAATACTGAAAAAGCAAAAGAATGCTTTAAAAATACATACGATGCATTTTATGTATATAGAGATGCGATTAGAAAATTACAAGATAAGTTAATGACATTAGGGTACACTGATAAGACAAAAATTGTTGTCTTTCGTAATTAATTTTTAAATAGCTATATCATAAAAAATAGTTATTGCTATAACAACTATTTGTATTTATGCACACAGGCATCCAAAAGAAAATTATCAGTAAAAGCTGACGGGTGTCTGGCGTGGCGAGTAGGAGAAGATAGCTCTTCCCTACTCGATTTTTATCAGAAAAGTCCCCGCTGAAAAAGCGGGGTACTTGATTTTGTGGGAAGTTGTATTATTGGAAGTGACAAATTAACAGATTATGGAAAGGCAAGGTTATTTTATGGATAATCCGGTTTATGTATTTGGACATAGAAATCCAGATACCGATTCAATTTGTTCAGCTATTTGTTATGCTAGGTTAAAGACTTTATTGACAGGCAAAGAACATATTGCTAAGAGAGCAGGTCACTTAAATGAAGAGACACAATATGTACTAAATAGGAATGAAGTGAGTACCCCTGAATATATTAAGGATGTAAGACCACAAGTTCGGGATGTGGATATACATATTATTGAGGGTGTCAGCGACGATATATCAATGAAGGCGGCTTATCGTTATATGAAAGAAAATAATACCGTCACATTGCCGATATTGTCCAACGGTGAATTAGAAGGGCTTATCACACTTGGCGATATATCCAAATCATATTTTGACGTTTATGACAGCAATATTTTATCCGTGGCACATACGAGTATGAAAAATATTGTAGATACACTGGATGCAACAGTGGTAACAGGTGATATAGACCAAATTGTCGATAAAGGAAAAGTTGTGATTGCAACGGCAAATCCAGATATGATGGAACAGTATATCGAGGAGGGCGACATTATCATTTTAGGTAATCGATATGATGCACAACTGTGCGCTGTTGAGATGAATGCACGCTGTATTGTTATCTGTGAGGGCGTCAATGTGTCAAAGACAATTATTAAAGTGGCACAGGAAAATAACTGTATGATTATAACAACAGATTATGATACCTATACTGTGGCGCGTCTTATCAATCAAAGTCTTCCTATTCGATTTTATATGACGCCCAAAGAAAAAATGATTAAGTTTAAAATAACCGATTATATTGAAGATATTGAGGATACGATGGCAAAAAGAAGATTTCGTGATTTTCCAATATTAGGTGAAAACGGCAAATATATTGGTATGATATCCAGACGTAATCTTTTAAAACATGGAAAGAAAAAATTAATTTTAGTAGACCATAACGAAAAAAGTCAAGCAGTGTTTGGTGTTGAGACAGCAGAAATTCTTGAAATTATTGACCATCATCGGTTGGGTTCTATTCAGACAATGACGCCTGTATTTTTTAGAAATCAGCCGTTGGGCTGTACGTCAACCATTATTGGTTTGATGTATGAAGAAAATGGATTGACGCCAGAAAAGACAATAGCGGCACTTCTTTGTTCAGCCATTATATCGGATACTTTAATTTTAAAATCACCGACATGTACGCAAGTCGATATTGATATATGTAAAAAAATGGCGCAGATAGCGGATATTGATATTGAAAGTTATGGACGTGAGATGTTTAAGGCAGGCAGCAATCTTATAGGAAGAACGTCCGAAGAATTATTTGCCAGAGATTTTAAGAAGTTCTCTGTCAATGACATTGTCATTGGAGTGGGGCAGGTAAATTGCATGACAAAAGAAGAGACGGATATGGTGCGTCAGCCAATGATGGATTATCTTTCAGGCGATATTTCAAAAATGGGGCTTGATATGGCATTTTTTATGATAACCAACGTTTTAACAGAATCTTCAGAAGTCGTTTGTTTTGGCAACAATTCTACACAGATTATTACCAATTCATTTAGTACCGTGTCTGATGGCAATGTTGTCTCATTAAAAGGGGTTGTATCGCGTAAAAAGCAGTTGCTGCCAGCAATTATGGAAGAATTGCAGCAGTAAATAAAAAGATGGAATAATATGTTTTGTGTTTGCGCGCCGCTTGCACAAAATCATAAAAATATAAAATTTTTATATAAAAGCAGCGCAGAAATGGGAATAAATATGAAAAAGCTAAGAAGAGAAGAACCCTGCTGGTGTAATAGTGGTAAAACGTATGGCACATGTCATATGGAATTTGATAAAAAACTTGAAATGTATAAAAAAAAGTTTCATAAAGTACCACCAAGAAATATTATCAAAAATGAAAAACAATTACAGGGTATGAGAGATAGTGCTAAGATTAATATTGCAGTGCTTGACTATGTGGCAGAGCATATCCATGAAGGTATGACAACAGAGGAAATAGACCAGATGGTATATGAAAAGACAACGGCTATGGGTGGGATTCCAGCGCCGCTCAATTATGAGGGCTTTCCTAAGAGTGTCTGTACATCTATCAATGAACAAGTTTGTCATGGGATACCTTCTTCCAATATTCAATTAATTGATGGAGATATTGTCAATGTGGATTGTTCAACGATTCTTAATGGATATTTTTCAGATTCTTCCCGAATGTTTTTAATTGGAAATGTATCAGAGGAGAAGAGACGGCTTGTAAGAGTGGCAAAAGAATGCGTTAAACTGGGATTAGAAAAAGTAAAACCTTGGGGACATCTTGGCGATGTTGCGCAGGCAATCAGCGACCATGCAAAATTAAATGGTTATTCGGTTGTCAAACAAGTTGGCGGTCATGGCATAGGGCTTGAGTTCCATGAGACACCATTTGTAAGCTATGTTATTAAAAGAGGCACTGGCATGGTTATGGCGCCAGGCATGGTGTTTACAATTGAGCCAATGATTAATATGGGGACATCAGACATATATATTGATGAAACTAATGGTTGGACAATTTACACGGATGATGAAAAACCTTCTGCACAGTGGGAATTAATGGTATTAGTGACCGATACAGGATATGAGGTTATAAGTTATTGATAGAATGGGTTGGAAAAACCTCCCTTTATAAAGGCAAGTAAAAAATGAAACTTGCCTTTATATAAAGGGAGTATTTTTTTATTGGCTTCAAATTATCATAAAAAATGTTTGATATAACAATAAAATTATCATTGTAAATTTATATTATGCTATTTTTAAGTTGCATTTTGGAATCAAATATAAATATAAAAAACAAATATTAACATTTAAATGCAGGGTTAAAATAGTAATAGTTTTTAGAGTTTAATTTATCTTGGACAATAGAAAGTCCTTCACCAAAACGCTGAAAATGCACAACTTCACGTTCACGCAAGAATCTGAGAGGGTCTAACACATCAGGGTCATCGGTTAGTCTTATAAGGTTGTCATATGTGGTTCTAGCTTTTTGCTCTGCTGCCATATCTTCAAAAAGGTCTGTGATAGGGTCGCCTTTTGACTGAAATTCACATGCGTTAAATGGAATACCGCCAGCTGCTTGAGGCCATATAGCAGCAGTATGGTCGACATAGTATGCCTCAAAAGGCGTTCCTTTTATCTGTTCCATTGAAAGATTCCTAGTTAATTGATGAACCATTGTACTAATCATTTCAAAATGACCTAGTTCTTCTGTACCTATAAAAGCAACAGAAATGTTCCACATAGGTCAACAGTCAAATAAGCGGCTAAAAGGAAGGTGCAAAGAGTGGTTTTTTCGGTATATAAGGTTCCGCTTTTTGTGCGGTGATATCACGTATAATAATAAAAGGCGTTTGCTCATCATCTTGCCCTGCGGGATTATCTTCAATAAGAGCGGCTAGATTTTCATTTGAAATATTGTTTAATGGGGTGCATTTTCCCAAAATATTGACATGGATATCATTGGCATCGACAATCATAATTGGAATGTGGAATTGTTTATAAATTTCATTACAAACTTTTGTTGGTTCTTTTGGATTGAGTGTTGCTATGGTTCGATATATCTCAAAGGCAGAGTGATTGTAAAAACCATCAATTCCAGCAGTTTCCTCACCTAAAATTTTATAAAATAATCCTCGCTTGCCGATTAATTTTCCTAAAGTACCGATGATGCCAGCATACAATACATTGCCGAAACCATTGATATCAATCATTAATTGAAGTTTGTAGGGCTGTGTAATGCCAATTCCGCTGTCTGTCTTTTTTCCAAATTTGCTCATCAGCTTTGTAAGCGGATGTAATTTTATATCCTCCATGTGTACAATATTTTTTTGACACATAGAGATAACTTTTTCACTGACACTGACAATATCTCCTTTTTCTATAAAAGGAACGATATATTGCTGTATTAAATTTAGATAATTTTCTCCAGCTTCAATAAAATGTGTCTTAATGCCATAACGCTCATAAGTGTGACCATTTGCTTTGATAGTACCGCGAATATAGTATTCAATAGAGCCTTTTTTTCTATAATTAACAGGTTCATTTAAATTTCCTTCATATAAATATTTTGCCATAATAAAAAATCTCCTTTTATTAAATTTCTTTAGGTAAGCGTTGAACTTACCTGTTTAAAAATGTGGCGAAATAGCAATATAGTGAATTGCTTATAAATAAAAAAGCTTTTATCTGATAGAAATTTTATCAAATAAAAGCTTTTTATAATTTAATATTGAATTGATTAATTATTAAGAAAATATAAATATAATATTGAAATTTTTATAGAATTAGGATGGCAGTATAATATGAAAAGTGGTCTGTTCCTGCTCGCTTTCTGCCCAGATAGTTCCGCCATGTAATGTAATAATTTCCTTTGAAATTGCCAGTCCAAGACCTGCACAGCCCGTATTGATGGAACGCGATTCATCTAGGCGAAAGAATTTTTCAAAGATGGATTCTAGTTTATGTTTTGGAATCGTTTTTCCTCTGTTTTGAAAATCAATATGGATTTCTTTTTCGTTGCCGCTGGCAAAAACTTGAATTTCAGTGTTGGGATAACTGTAAGCAACCGCATTTTTTAAGATATTATTAAATACTCTTGCAAGCTTTTCAGAATCGCCATATAAAATTAAATTTTCGTCTGCATGAAGTGAAATTGTGTTGCCGTGTGCTTGAAAAATAGGATAAAATTCATCCGTCAATTGAACAAGCATATAATAAAGATTTATACTTTCCTTTTCTAAGCTGATTTGAGAAAGGTTATATCTTGTTATATCAAAAAATTCATTAATCAGTTTTTCTAAACGCAACGCCTTATCTAATGTAATATTGATATAGTTGGATTGTTGTGCAATTGGCATTTCTGGTATTTCCTTTAATAAACTTAAATAACCGATAATGGAAGTAAGCGGTGTTTTTAAATCGTGAGCAAGATAGACAATCAAGTCATTTTTTCGGGTAGACTCTTCTTTTAACATTTGTTCGTGATGTTGGATGGTTGATTTAATTTCTACCATTTGAGCAAAAAGCTCTGCATTTTCTTCTTTGTATATATCAGGAATAGCCATGTTGTCTATCATATAGAACTGTACCATTTTGTTGGCATTAGAAATAGTTTGATTCACTTTTTTTTCAGCGTAAAGCCATGCTGCTGCAAATATACTTGTTGCCCATAAAACGACCGTTATACATAATGTTATCAAAAAAATTTGTTTAATCGTATGCCATTGTGGCTCAATAATA
Organism: uncultured Eubacterium sp.; assembly: GCA_947088865.1. Classification (GTDB taxonomy): domain Bacteria; phylum Bacillota; class Clostridia; order Lachnospirales; family Lachnospiraceae; genus Lachnospira. Next base: position 32,419 of record CAMUHY010000011.1, read on the forward strand.
GTTATTTTATACATTTCATCAACTGTTGAAATTGCACGGTGGGCCATTAAATTTTCAGAGAACCAGTTACGAATGGTAGCACTCCAATTTATATCTATCCAGTAATAAAGCTTAAAACATAGTATTAATAAAATAATAAGGGTGGTGATATATATTAATAATCGTTTACTTGTTTTTTTACTATTATTTTTCAATTTTATATCCGCACCCCCAAACTGTTTTTATATATTTAGGGTCTTCAAAAGAGTCACCCATTTTTTCACGCAGATGCCGAATATGAACAGTAATGGTATTATTGTTTTTATTAAAATATTCATCACCCCATATTTGTTGGAATAATTCTTCTGAGCTTACAACATTTCCTTTTTGTTCACATAAGATTCGTAAAATAGAAAATTCAATAGGCGTCAGTGACAATGGTTGTTCATTTAAAGTACATTGATGACTTTTGATATTTAAAACCAAACCAGAATGAACAAGAATATCATTTTCTTGACTGGTATCTTGATTGTAGCGTTTATAGCGGCGAAGCTGTGCTTTTACCCGAGCGACAAGTTCCAATGGCAGAAAAGGTTTTGTAATATAGTCGTCTGCTCCCAGCGTCAACCCTGTAATTTTGTCAATTTCTTCGCTTTTTGCGGTAAGCATAATAACAGGATAATGATAGTTTTCTCGGATTTTTTGGCATAGCTGAAAGCCGTTTATATCTGGAAGCATAATATCTAAAATGGCTAAATCCAATATCGTATTTTGAATACAATTTAAACCATCAGTACCATTATAATATTTAAAAACTTCATAATTTTCATTTTGAAGATATAATTCAATAAGGTCTGCAATCTCACGCTCATCATCAATAATTAATATTTTTTCTTTCATTAGTTTAAAGTCCTTTCTCTTATCTGTTTTTATTTTATCAAAATAAAGAATGGTTATTTTAATATTTTCTTAATAAATAGTAAAGATTTTCTTACATCAAGGTAAAATATATAGTATATAAAGTAAGAGATTAGAAGATAAGAAAATGGTGTATAAAGATTTGGCGGCAAATGATATTCTTTATATGGTGGAAGAAATTAATGATTTTAAAGGTGGCATGGTTGAAAATTATGTTAATACACAATTAATTATGAATGGATATAACACTTATTATTGGGAGTCTGAGCGTGGTGCTGAAATTGATTTTGTAATTCAGCGTGATGGAAAGTTAATACCAATTGAGGTTAAATCGGCAGATAATACAAAAGCAAAAAGCTTAAAATTATATATGCAGACATATAACCCAGATTATGCAATAAAACTTTCTACGAAAAATTTTGGTTTTGAGGATAAGAAAAAGACGGTTCCTCTTTATGCTGCTTTTTGTATTTGACTTTATCAGAGCATTTTTTTACTTTTTAAGCAAAACTTTGGTTTGTCTGTATTGTTATATTGTACAAGCTTTTATGAATACATTATATCAATGACAGATAATCAATGATGGATAAGGAAAATTGATAATTGAAATGCCGTGAGTTTATTTATGATGGAGAGCCTGCTTTAAAAATGACAGAACAAGAATATACCGCATTTTATCTGCAATTTGAAAAATCGATTATGGCTTCCTTAAAAAAAAGAGGGCTGTTGACCGATTTGCAGTATGAGCGTTGTATGGAGGAACTAGAAAGGAAAGCTTATGTCGATTGATAAATATAAAGCGCTTAACAGGAAACGAGCAATACAGCATACGAAAAAAAGAGTTGCTGCATATTGCCGCGTTTCAACAGAACGTGAAGACCAAGCCAATTCATTTGAAAGCCAGTGTTTGTTTTTTAAGCAGTATATAGAACATAATCCAGATTGGGAACTTTACGAAATATTTGCGGATTCAGGGATTTCTGGCACCAATACCAAAAAGCGCAAAGAATTTAATCGTATGATTGCCTGTGCAAAAAGCGGTCAATTGGATTTGATTCTCACAAAAGAGATTTCCCGTTTTGCAAGAAATACACTAGACAGTATCTATTATACACGCGACCTTAAAAAGTATGGTGTTGGCGTTATTTTTATGAATGACAATATCAATACATTGGATGGGGATGCGGAGCTTCGGTTGTCTATTATGGCATCGATTGCGCAGGAAGAGAGCCGCAGGACTTCGGAGCGTGTGAAGTGGGGACAGAAACGGCAGATGGAACAAGGCGTTGTGTTTGGACGGAGTATGTTAGGTTATGATATAAAAGGCGGCAAGATGTATATTAACGAGGAGGGGGCAGCGATTGTCCGCCTTATTTTTTATAAATTTGTCCATGAGAGAAAAGGCGCTTATGTGATTGCGCGCGAGCTTCGCGAAGCAGGCATTGCACCTATGCGTGCAAACGAGTGGAACAACACCGTTATTTTGCGCATTATTCGCAATGAAAAATATTGTGGTGATTTAGTGCAAAAAAAAACCTATACGCCTGATTTTCTTTCACATGAAAAGAAAATGAATCACGGAGAGGAAGAGTTTGTGATTATCAAAGACCATCATATGCCTATTATACCGCGTGATTTATTTGATAAAGCCAATGAGATTTTAAATGAAAAATCCCATTGTCAAAAAGGAAAGGCAAAATATAGCAATCGCTATTTATTTTCTGGAAAAATTAAATGCGGCATATGTGGTGCAAGTTATGCTGCACGGTATAAAAACAGAAAGGATGGCAGTAAATATAAGGCTTGGAGCTGTCTTACACGTGTTCAAAACGGAAGTCCTCATATAGATAGAGCAGGCAATCAAACAGGGTGTTCTGGAATTCGTATCCGCAATGAAGAAGCTCTTTATATCATGTATCTTACCTGTAAACGATTAGATATAGAACGGGAAAAAATATCACAGCATTTAATAAAAATAATAGATAAAGTTTTTTTAATGGATACAGGGAATTACAGTAATATCTGGGCAGAACAGATGGAGATGGCAGAGAAAAAATATAGAAATTTGATTGAATTATATACAAATGGCGATATTGACCAAAAGGAATTTATTGTTTTTAGGGAAAAATATTATGCACAGATAGAGGATTTAAAGGCAAAGATAGAATATGGTAAGCAACAATTTGTTGTAATAGAAAATCAAAAAAAATTAATAGAACATATAAAAAATGTTATTGATGAACTTATGGATGGTGTTTTATATGAAGATGAATTTTATGCACATCTTCTTGATAAAATGGTGGTGAGTGAACAAAATAGCATTGCTGTGTATTTAAAGGGGCTGTCTTTTGAGTGGCGTTATATAATGAAAAGAAAGTGATAAAGTATTATTTGGAATATTATAACGATTTGTTAAGCGGATATTCGCAATCCGCTACGCTACTTGCTCATAACCTCATAGCTACTATCGTAGCTTTTGCAAGTCCCCCTCCACTTATGCCTTTGCAGCATTGAAGTGGGGGACTTCCTTGATGAGGTTAAATAAATGAATATATATATTTCGTGATTATTTGTAAAGATTGTTTATAAGGATAAATACATTTATTAACAGAAACTTTTAAATGATGCCAAGTGAAAAGATAAAAAGTTTCTGCTAATGAATGATTTATTTTGAATGATTTTTTGTAGAATAAGAAAAAACAAATGTTGAAATTTTTAATGAATAAACTATTTATGTTTTTTTGGACATTTATGATTATGTATTGTCTTTGCAATGGATTCTAACAGTAAAGGAACATCAATTGGTTTGGTAAGATGTGCATCCATACCGCTCTCAATAGACAGTTGTCTGTCGCTTTCAAAGGCGTTTGCAGATAATGCAATAATTGGAATATTGGCTAATTCCGGGTTGTCTAATTTGCGTATTGCTTGTGTTGCCTCACGACCGTCCATAACAGGCATCTGAATATCCATTAAAATAAGGGCGTATTCTCCAGGTTTAGATTGTTTGATTTTTTCAACGGCAATACTGCCATTGACAGCCGTTTCAATAAGAAATCCAAGTTCTTGCAGCAGTTCTACTTCAATTTCTAAATTAATTTCATTGTCTTCTGCCAGTAGTATTTTTTGGTTGAGCAATTGAGCAATAATTTCCTTGCTTTCCGTAGAAAAAGGCAATGGGCGATTTTGTATATGAAGACGAAGTGTAACTGTAAAAGTAGTGCCTCTGCCAACAGCACTGTCTACACTTATCTCGCCGCCCATCATATCAACAATATTTTTGACAATAGTAAGACCTAATCCGGTGCCATGAATACCACTAATTGTTGTATTGTTTTCGCGTTCAAATGGTTCATAGATATGTTCTAAAAAATCTTTACTGATTCCAATGCCAGTATCTTGAATCGTAAATTGATACATGGCATAATCGTCTGGCAATTCTTTTAGTTCAGTCGCCGTTATATCAACTTTGCCTTCCGATGGCGTATAAATAATAGCATTTTGAGCCAAATATAAAAGGCATTGCCGTATTTTGGTATTATCGCCATAAATATCACAATGTTCCAAAGAAGAGCAGTGAACAGAAAAAGTTATATTTTTTTCTGCTGCCTGCGGCAATAATGTTTTATGGATACCTTGTATAATATCACATATATTACATTCGCTTTCTGTAAGATGAATGTTGTTGGTTTCCATCCACGATATTTCTAATGTTTTATCAATTAGGTCTAAAAGTTGTCTGCCTGCTGTTTCAAGTTTGTCGAGATAGGTGCAGACTGCTTCAGTGTCATCAATATGCTGTTTTGCAAGAGAAGTAAAACCAAAAATGGCATTGAGTGGTGTGCGCATATCGTGTGACATGTTGGACAGAAATGTATTTTTTGCGATAATTGCCAGCTTTGCATTATCAAGCGCTTCTTCCAATATTTGTTTTTGTTCCATTTCACGCCGGATTTCTTCATCAACTCTTCGATATCCCATAACAATTTGTGAAATGTCCTTTTTATTCCCAACATTTACAATACGAAGTTGTAAAAATTGAATTTCTCCTTCGTTTATAATACGATAATTGACATAGTATGTTTTATTATTTGATAGTTGGCTGCGAATATACTCAGGAGAGGTTGTTTTAGTAACAAGTTCACGGTCTTCAGGATGAACCCAAGTCTTAATATAGTCAGAAATATACCAAATAAATCGGCGAGGTTGAAATTTTTTGCCAAATTGGAGCTGTGTTCGGCTGCTTAATCGATATGGAAGAATTTTATCGGTATCTAAATCGGCATATAGAATAGACTCATAATTAATGCTAAGACCTTCTATAACTTCAAGACGCCGTAGATATTCTTGAGTGATTAAGCTTTTTTCTTTGTTATATTCTTTAAGCAAATTTTGCAGATGTTCTTCTTTTAAACTTTTTTCCTCAGATGAAGCTTTTTCCAACAACATACGATTTCTTTTTTCCGTTGCATCACTTAAAAAGACATAAAAGACATCCCCTAAATGCTGTGTGTGAATAAAATGTCCATAATCTTCAATCCAACGAATTTGTCCATCTTTTCGGATAATCCGGTATTCGACATAGTCTAAATCATATTGACTGTCAAAAATTTGTTCTTGGATACTTTGTTCTATTTTATCTAAATCACATGGATGAACCATTCCTTTAAAAGAATTTCCAGTTAATTCTACAAATTCTTTTTTTGTAGTGCAGCCAAAAATGCGAAGTAAAGCATCGTTGGCATAAATAATATGCTCATCATCATCTGCACGATAAATAAAAAAGCCTCCAGGCATTTCATTCATAAATTTTATAATTTCATGCGCAATGCTTATATTTTGTGAAGGTGAAAAGGGAGATAATTCTGTTTGTATGTAGTCTTCTGTTAAGTTGTTTAGAAGTACAGTGTCTAATATGGGTAGTATATGTTCAATCAGTCTATGCTCCATTTCATGTTCGTTCATGCAAATAATCCTCCCAATATTTTGAGCAAATTTTAACATAAAAAAGTGTATTTGTCATTATTCTTGTATATATATATTAATAATTTTTATTTAACATCATCAAGTAGTGTAGCGGATTGTGAATATCCGCTTACCGAATGGTGGAACATTTCCGTAGCTTCACTACCTATATCGGTTAAAAGACCAGATACTTCCCTATAAGGCATACTATATCGTTGAGAAATATATCTCAAAGAAGCTCCAAGTTCTCCGTCAGGACCACCATACTTCATTAAGGGGCATGTTTGTATTATAAATATAAAAATATTTTTAACATATCCTTCTTTTTGTCGTACACCATATGGTCAACAATACTTCTTAAAGCCGCCGCTCGAACGGCAGTATCAAAAGATTCCTCTTTTATAATATCATAAACAGAGTGAATTTCATTTACGCCTTGTTTTTTTGTTGCCGTTTCATTTATTGTGTTAAGTACAGTCGTCAATGTATCACGTTCTTTTGACAAAAGCAATTTATTTTCTTTATATTCTTCTAATGAATCAATCCCATCACGGTAAGCTTGTTTGATACGCTGTTCTTTATCTGCTATTTTTTGCAGCTGAACAGTGAGCAATTGGATAGGGCTATCGGCTGTCTTATAATTGTCCTTTGAAATAAAAGTAAATTCATCTAAGTTTAATATGTTTTTTAAAGCATCCAATACGGTATGTTCTAATAGTTGAATTGAGATATAGTGACTATCAGGACAAGCTCCTTTATTATATTTGCTGCACTGATAATATTGTTTGTTTTTTACCACCAGAGAAGCACCGCATGATGAACATTTTACAATGCCACTCAGCCAATGCGACATAGAAGCTGCTGATTTTGCTTTATAAGGAAGAGTTCGTCTGTGCAGTTGTTCCTGTGTTTGGTCAAATAAAGATTCGGATATAATGGCTTTGTGTTGTCCTTTGGCAATAATCCATTCTGATTGATTTTTAATCGTATGGTCGTCATGATGCTGGCGGTTCCAGCGCACATATCCTTTGTAAAATGGATTTTCTAATATATATCGAATCGTGCGGTGTTCAAATGCAGCCCCGCGTTTTGTCTTGCATCCAAGAAGATTGATATAGCGTGCAATCTCAAGAAAACTTTTTCCTTCATTATAAAGGTCAAATATAATTGTGACAATCTTTGCTTCTGGTTCATAAATTTGTGGACAAGAATGGCTATGATCATACCGATAACCGTAAGGGAGTGCGCTTTGATATCCGCCATGCAGCGCTTTTTCAGTCATACCGCGCATCACCTCACCGGACAGACGAATAGAATAGTATTCATCCATCCATTCAATAATGCGCTCGATAAGGCTTCCAAACGGACCATCAATAAGCGGTTCTGATATACTAATCACTTCTACGTTTGACTTTTTTAACAGCGATTTATAAACAATAGATTCTTCTTGATTTCTGGCAAATCGACTAAATTTCCACACTAATATAATATCAAAGGGATGCTCTTTTGATTTTGCCATGTGAATCATTTTTTGGAATTGAGGTCTCTTGTCCGCTTTTTTGCCAGAGATACCATTTTCAATAAATAGAAATTCCTCAGATATTTGATAATTATTTTTTTTGCAGTAATCAAGAATAAGGCGTTTTTGTGCATTGGGGGAAAGCTCTTCTTGTTTGTCTGTGCTAACGCGAATATAGGCACAAGCTGTTTTCATAGCGCCTCCTTAAAGGCAATAAATAAGATAGTATATTGTATTAACTTATTTTAAAAATAGTGCAATATATTGGGCTTTCGTATGCTAAATCACACAAAATTACAGATAGGAACAAGGACAAGGACTGTCGAATAAATTACTTATAGATAAAAAGGATGGTTTGACTATGAATGTTATTTATTATGCTTGCAGCAGGTCTGATGGAATATTAAGCAATGTAAGGCTCTTTAGCGATATGAGCAAGCAAGAGCAAGAAACGTTTAAGCGAAAGTTAATAATAACATCGGCAAAAGAAGCAGGATATAAAATAAACAGTAGGAAGAACGCCTATAAGAAACCAAAGGAATAAATTGATTAATATAAAAAATATAGTGGAGAAATGTAAATATGGATTTATCAAATTATGCAACGGTTTTACCTATTGTGATTATATGTTATCTGATTGGTTATGGATGTAAGGTTATCAAGCATGTGCCAAACAAATATATTCCAATTATTGTAGGTGTAGCAGGCGGCATTCTTGCAATACCAGCCGTAAAAATCATGCCCGATTTTCCTGCTACCGATGTTATAACAGCTATCTCAATTGGGATTATGTCTGGTTTGACAAGTACGGGTGTGAATCAGGTATTTAAAGTAGTAAAAGCAAAATAAAGACTTTGGAATGGAGAACATTATGAGTAATAGTAGTCTAGTTGATGTTGTTATAAAATCGCCAAATTGTGATAGTCCAAGAAATGATACGATTCAAGGAATTACAATTCATCATATGGCAGATGTATTAACCGTAGAAGAATGTGGTGAAAGCTTTGCAAATCCTGAGAGAAAAGCATCTTCAAACTATGGGATTGACAGCGATGGCAAGGTCGGGCTTTATGTAGATGAGGCAGATAGACCATGGACGTCGGGAAATGCTGAAAATGATAATAAGACGATTACAATAGAGGTGTCTAATAGTGAAGCAGGTGGAGAGTGGCCTGTATCTGATACAGCGTATGATAAGTTGATTGATTTGTGCGTTGATATTTGTCAGCGGAATAATATAAAAGAACTCAACTACACAGGCGACCTTTCTGGAAATCTTTACATCCATAAAATGTTTCAAGCAACATCATGTCCTGGCCCCTTTCTTGAATCCAGAATGCCTGATATAGCAAATAAGGTTAATGAGCGTTTAGGCTCACAAGAAAATGGCGAACAAGGAATTTCCGTTGACTATCAAGTTCAGCTAAATGAGGGGAAAAGATGGCTTCCAGTGGTGCGAAATCAAAACGATTATGCAGGGTTGGTTGGCATGGAGATTATTGGGATTGCTATCAAAGTGTCCAAAGGGTATGCTCAGTATCGAGTACATGATGCCGATGGATGGTATGGTATGATTGATACACGAAATACAAATATTGATGATTTTCAAAATGGTTATGCAGGCAATAACAAGCCGATTGACGCATTGGAAATCTATTATTACACACCAGATGAAATTATCAATAATACTGGATATAAAAAAGCAGTTTATCGCGTCTCACCAGTAAATGGCGAATATTTTGACTGGCAGCATGATAATGAAACAGGGAATGGTCAAGATGGATATGCAGGCGCTTTTGGTATGCCATTGGATAGGGTGCAGATTGTAATTGAGTAGTCTTTTTTGCCCCTTATGGAAGTATAGACCACCATATTGACTTATTATCATTGCTGCCAATGTTGGATTGGTCTGTTTGATATTGACAGGATATTCTAATCTTTTCTCATAATTCCACATATTAACAGCCCTCCATTTCCCAAGGCATTGGTGTTGCAACCCAAGTCCAATAGTTATCACAGTCTACACTGGTAAAGGTCAAAGGTCCTATTTTGTCTTCATAAATTTTTACTGCCTTATTATATTTTTCCTTCATCTTATTATAATATTCGATGGCTTCTAAGTCATTAGGGTGCGTGTCAAGATAAAGTAAAATTTCAGTCATAACAAATCCTAATTCATAGACATTCATACAAATTTCTTTTTTATTAAAACAAGGTTTTTCAGGAATATTTGCATCATTACATGGCATATTCATATTGTAGGTGTTTCTCATAGGCATTTGTCCACGAGGACGCATGTTGCCTTGCATCGCCGTTTTATTATTGCAGGAGTTGTTCATATTGTTATTATTCATTAACATTTACCTCCTTTAAATGGTTTATCAAGCACAGCAAATAGCGTCCCTCTGGCAAATGCTTTACAAGGTTCATATAAATCCCCCCAGCGCTGCCATGGGACATACGCCATTGCAGGTGATTGGACTTGTGTTGTCCGATTATTACAATCCATAAAACTTCCTTCTGCCTGATTAAAGGCTTGAGTTATACTCAATTTAGGTTATGCACAAATTAATAGTTGTGTGAATAATTATTTGTTGCTAAAATAAAAACGTTATGAAAGTTATAGTTGATGGTAAAGATATTATAATAAAGGAATTAAACGATTTTGATTTAGGACAAACATTAGAGTGTGGTCAATGTTTTCATTTTGCAAAGATAGGGCATAATGATTATGGGCTGGTGGCTTACGGCAAATTTTTACATGCCGTTCAACAAGAAAATGTATTGATATTAAAGGATACTTCAGCTGATGATTATCAGTCTTTGTGGCGTTCTTATTTTGATTTGGATAGAGATTATAGTAAAATAAAACAATATTTATTAAAAAAAGATAAAAAATTAAAAGAAGCCATTGAAATGATGTGGGGCGTACATATTTTAAATCAGGAGTTTTTTGAAGTCTTAATTTCGTTTATTATATCACAAAATAAACAGATTCCCCATATTAAACAGATTGTGGCTCAGATTTCAAAAAAGTATGGTAAATTTGTCGGTCAAATAAATGATATTGAATTTTATTCTTTTCCTGATGTTGATATGATGTATCATTTGACAGAAGAGGAATTAAGGGCATGTAAGACAGGATTTCGTGCGCCTTATATATGTGATGCAGTAAGGTGTGTCAAAGAGGGCGTTATTTCATATGAAAGCTTGTTCAATGCAAATATAAAAGAATGTATCAATGAATTAATACAGATAAAGGGCATAGGCAATAAGGTTGCAAATTGTGTCAGTCTGTTTGGGTTAGGGCGCAGAGAGGCGTTTCCGGTTGATGTATGGATAAAAAGAATTGTTGAGTATCTTTATTTTGATGGAAAGGAATGTTCAACACAAACCATTGAGCAATTTGGTCAGAAACGGTTTGGCGTTTATGGAGGATATGCACAGCAATATTTATTTTATTATGGAAAAACGGTAAAGATGGGGCTAAATAATAAAAAATCACAGTGAGCAATGAAAGGGACAAAGGATTCAAATGTATTGTCAATAGTGCATTCAATAAAATAATTATAAATATATTGTAAACTTTCTAAATATAATTAAATTAGCTGTTGACATTTATCTGTGACAGTGCTATTTTAATCATATCGGTGTTAGCACTCGAATTAAAAGAGTGCTAACAGATAGGAAAATGTGTTGTTTGATTGGGACAACAGAATGGAGGAATACATTTATGAAATTAGTACCATTGGGAGACAGAGTTGTAATTAAGGCTTTGGTTGCTGAAGAGACAACCAAGTCTGGTATTGTATTGCCAGGACAGGCTAAGGAAAAACCACAACAGGCAGAAGTTGTTGCTGTTGGACCAGGTGGAGTGATTGATGGAAAAGAAGTTACTATGCAGGTAAAACCAGGAGATAAGATTATATATTCTAAATATTCTGGAACAGAGGTTGAACTTGAGGAAGAAAATTTGATTATTGTAAAACAATCTGATATTTTGGCAGTTATTGAGTAAATGTTTCATAATAGGAAATTGTAATTTTAGAAAGGAATGAAAATCATTATGGCAAAGGAAATTAAGTACGGAATTGATGCGAGAAAAGCGTTAGAGTCTGGAGTAAACCAATTAGCAGATACAGTGAGAGTTACATTAGGACCTAAGGGAAGAAATGTTGTTCTTGACAAATCATATGGAACACCGCTTATCACAAACGATGGTGTAACCATTGCAAAGGAAATTGAACTGGAAGATAAATTTGAAAATATGGGCGCACAGCTTGTTAAGGAAGTTGCAACAAAGACCAATGATGTTGCAGGTGATGGTACAACAACAGCAACGGTTTTGGCACAGGCAATGATTAACGAGGGAATGAAAAATATTGCAGCAGGCGCAAATCCTATTATTCTTAGAAGAGGTATGAAAAAAGCAACCGATTGTGCTGTTGAGGCTATTGCTAAGATGAGCCAGAAAGTAAATGGCAAAGAGCAGATTTCTAAGGTTGCTGCTATATCAGCAGGTGATGAAGAAGTTGGCGCATTGGTTGCAGACGCTATGGAAAAAGTTTCTAATGACGGCGTTATCACAATTGAAGAGTCAAAGACCATGAAGACTGAGTTAGACCTTGTAGAAGGTATGCAGTTTGACAGAGGTTATATTTCAGCATATATGGCAACCGATATGGATAAGATGGAGGCTGTTCTTGACAATCCATATATTCTTATAACAGACAAGAAGATTGCTAATATTCAAGAGATTCTTCCATTGCTTGAGCAGATTGTACAAAGCGGCGCAAAACTTCTTATTATCGCTGAAGATGTTGAGGGTGAAGCGCTTACAACATTGATTGTCAACAAGCTTCGAGGTACATTTAATGTAGTTGCAGTCAAAGCGCCAGGTTATGGTGACAGAAGAAAAGAGATGCTTAAGGATATCGCTATTCTTACAGGTGGTGAAGTGATTTCTGAAGAGCTTGGTTTGGACTTAAAGGACACAACAATGGATATGCTTGGAAGAGCAAAATCTATTAAAGTTCAGAAGGAAAATACGGTAATTGTTGACGGCGAGGGTTCAAAGGAAGAGATTGAGGCAAGAATTGCACAGATTAAGAATCAGCTTGCAGAGACCACTTCTGATTTTGACAAGGAAAAATTACAGGAAAGACTTGCAAAGCTTTCTGGCGGTGTAGCAGTTATCCGCGTTGGCGCTGCAACAGAGACAGAGATGAAAGAGAGCAAGTTAAGATTAGAGGATGCTCTTGCAGCTACAAAAGCTGCTGTTGAAGAGGGTGTTATCGCAGGCGGCGGTTCAGCATATATCCATGCTTCTAAGGATGTTGAAAAACTGATTGAAGAATTGCAGGGAGATGAAAAGACGGGTGCAAAGATTATTCTTAAAGCACTTGAGGCACCATTGTTCCATATTGTATACAATGCAGGTCTTGAAGGCGCTGTTATCATTAATAAGGTAAAAGAATCGGAAGCAGGCACAGGTTTTGATGCATTGAAAGAAAACTATGTCAATATGATTGAAGCTGGTATTCTTGACCCTGCTAAGGTTACAAGAAGCGCGCTTCAAAATGCAACAAGTGTTGCTTCTACACTTCTTACAACCGAGTCTGTTGTAGGCACAATTAAGGAGGACATTCCACCTATGCCAGCAGGCGGCGGAATGGGCGGCATGATGTAATGATGAGATATTGGACGCGATAAAAGATAAAGAAAACTATAAGGATGCTGCAAGGTCATTTTTAAATGGTCTTGCAGCATCCTTGTTATTGTAGTTGTAATATATATTTTTAAAGATAGTATAAAATTTGAAAAATATATAAATTAGATATGTACTTATTTTAAGCCGTTACATTAAATTTGGATACCAAATCAGCCATACAAGTTGCCTCTGCACTTAATTCTTGGCTTGTTGCAGAAGTTTCTTGTGCGGTGGCAGCATTGGATTGTACGATTTCAGAAATTCGATTGATACCTTCCGTAGCTTGATTCATAGCAACAGATTGGTCAGCAGAAATATCACTTAAATCTTTAGAAGCTGAAGCAATATTTTCTACACCATCAACAACATTTTTTAATGATTCAGAAGTACGTTGCGTAACGATATTGCCATCGGTTACCTCATGGAGTACATCTTCAAGTAATGTCCTAGAATCGACAGCAGATTTTGCGCTCTGTTCTGCTAATGTACGAATTTGGTCAGCTACAACAGCAAATCCTTTTCCAGCTTCACCAGCTCTTGCTGCTTCAATAGAAGCATTTAAGGAAAGTAGGTTGGTCTGGCTTGCAATATCTTCAATATCAGAAATAATATTTCCAATTTGTTGTGTGGATGCACTGATGCGTGACATCGATTCCATTAAGGCAGTCATATCACCATTGCTTGCCTCTGCCAATTCTGAATATTTTTTTGCATTTAGATAAGCTTCTTTCAATTGTGAAGCAGTAGATTGAATGCCATCTGAAAGAGTAGTAATTGTTGCCTGCATTTCTTCAACAGAAGCCGCTTGGTCTGTTGCTCCCTCAGCCAATACCTGAGCTGCTTCAGATAAGTTATCAGAACCTATGGATACTTGGGCAGCCGCTTGATGAATATTGGTAAGCGTATCTGTCATTTGTTTAATTAAGGTCTTAATAGAGGTAAGCATATGTTCAAATTTTCCTACATAGAGTTCTTCATGTTGAATTTGAACAACAAAATTTCCTTGTGCCATTTCATCTAATACATTATTTGTATCACTGATAATGTTTTGTAAATGTTCTGCCATATTAAGAACTTCTGTTATCATATCAGCAATCTCATCTTTGCTTTCTACGGTAGGAAATGGTGAATCAAAGTCCCCTTGTGCAAATGTCTTAAACCGTTCTCCCAGTGATTTTAAAGGTTTTTCAATACCTCTTGCAATTTTTTTGGCTATTCGTGTAGATATAAGAATAGCTGTGATAATAGCGATTATTATAAGAGCGATAAGGACCAATGCCAATATAGATAGCATATTGTTAGCAGAATCTCCTTTTTCTACATTAACATCCATTAAGCTAATCATTGCTTCATCTAATGCGTTATATAAAGGTTCTACTTCATTTATCATTTTTTGCTGTGCCTGAAGACTTGATGAGGAATTAGCGGTAGTTCCCATCTTTATTACAGTTGCATCAATTTCTTTATATGTTTTCCATGCAGCATCGATTTTGTCCATACAAGCATGTCCTTCCTCTGTTATCATGGTTGGACGAATTTTTTGCAGATAGTTTTCAAATTCATTGACTGAGCTATCATGTTTAACAAGAACTTTATCAATCAATTCTTGACTGTCATATCCAATTATCGCACGTGTTGCACTCCGTATTTCTGCACTTGCATTCATCAATCGTCCGATATCTCCTTGTGGAAAGGCATAATTATCAAGCACTTTTTGATATTGATTTATCATAAAAAATAAAGCAATACCTACAATCGTGCAAACAGAACTAAAGATTACCACAATAATTGTAAAAGCAGTAACCAAGCGTTTTTTAATGCGCATTTCATTAAATTTCATTTTATCCTCATTTCTGCGCTGCTTTTTGTGCTAAGAACAAATGTTCTTACGAATTTATGGCAAGCAGCGCGCAGACACAAATCTCGCTATTGAATTTATATACACTGGGTTCGTAATACTATTTTCATTGCTTATAAAAAACAAAAAAGTGCCATAAAATAAAAATATACAAGATATTGATATTACTAACTTACATCAACATCTTGTATAGAAATTTTATTTTATGACACTTGTGTTTATGATAGATGTTAAAAGTTATCCATAATTTATAAGCAATGTTTCAAGTATTAATTATATGATACTACGTTTTAAAAATCTTTCAACCTTTTATTTAAATATTACCTAAAAATTTTTAATTGTAAAAAGATATTACAGCATATTTTATAGACGATTTTAATTTGGTTGGTTGGTGTCTTGATTAGTCTGCTTTTGCTGATTGGAATTATCAGGCGCAGCAGGCGATGCATTATCAACAGGATGATGAATCGGGTGGTTCATTGTATTGTTTATATGTTTGTTCATATGATTGTTTATATTATTTCCCATATTAGGATTTGGAGGTCCTTGTGTTCTTTTCGTATAATTTTGTGGATTTTTCTTCTTTTTGTTTTTGGTTATTTTAAATATAACCAGTATAATAATAGCAATAATTACAATATAAGGAAGGAAGAATATAAATATAAACAATATGGTCTGGCAGATATATAAGAAATATTCCCAGCTTCTCTTTACGGTTTCTTGTAATTTTTGCAGGAAAGTCTTTTCAGAATAAGGCGTAGTATATTCTGTAACTTCATTTAATTCAATATTGACATAAGAGTAAGCCACATCATTATTCATCTTATTCATATTGGTTTTTAATTTTTTAATTTCGATTTCGATATTGGTTAATTCCTTTTCAATGCTAATAGCATGTTCATTGTCTGTTATTGTGCTAAGCATTTTTATATAGCGGTCGCGTTTGGCTTCATAAATTTCAAGAGTGGTTTTGGCATCGCTATATTCTTGGCTAATATTTTCAGCGTTTGCAGTCTTAAAACGAAGCGTGCCGATGGAATCTAAGCCAGATACAAAGTTTTCATATTTACTGCTGGGAACTCTTACCGTTGCAGAATAGGTGTGCATCAGTGTTTTATCATTGTTTAGATAATGGCTTCTTGAACCGTTATCGTTATAATTTTCAGATTCGACAAAACCATTATACTCTTTTAATGTGCTTTTAAAATCCGATACAGCTTTTTGAAAGTCCATTACATCAATTTCCATATTGCAGGAATATACAAGCATTTCTTCGGATAATGTCGTATTTTCAGAATTATTATTAAAAGTATTTTTGTCGTTTTCTATTTCAGACTTTGATATACTATCTTTTGAGCCTGATGATTCACTAGAAGTACCAGAGCTGCCTATATTATTTTTACCGCCTGAAGAAGTACCTCCGCAAGATACAAGGCATAATAAAAATAGAATGGCAACACATGCAATTATTTTTCTTTTCATAATAAACCTCCATTCCGAAGCGTAGCGTAGGAATTGCGCAATAGAAATTCGCGGAGGCGATTTCTATTGTCGCATCAAGCCCTATTTGTGACGCTTCGGCACAAATAGGCGTGTGAAAAATAAGCGCATCAGCATTATTTTTCACACTAAACCTCCATTTCTGCATTGTTTTTTGTTAAATTTTTACCTAAATAGGTTTATGTCAAGCAGCGTAGCGGATTGCGAATATCCGCTTAATATTCACCATTATATTCGTTATATTTATATACGGAGAAAAAATCAATGTGGTATGGCATATAGATATTTTTTAATTTAGGAAAATTATGTTCTAAAAATTGTATAATATCCTCTGTCATTTCTTCACAAAAATGGTTTTGATTTAAGCTGCCGCTTAAAACGGCATCATTGCCTATGTATTGAAGTAACAAGTATCCATATGAAGGTTCAACAATCACTAAATCACTTAATAAATCCGAATGCAGTTCATTGCTGGCAGCATAAAAACGAATCATATCTGCATTGTCACTGTGGAAATATTCTACATTATAAGAATAACCATGACTGTAAAACATTGGTTGCATTTGTATCACTCTCAATTTTAATTTATATAATTATTATAGTATATAGACAATCTCGTTGCAATGTATAATTTATTTTCTTTAAATAAGTAAAAAATCTTGACGAAAATCACAATATGACAGATAATTACAATAAATGATTTGTGCCTGCATATAGAACAGCGAACGATTTATTACATTTGCAGGTTATGGAAAGGTATGGTAATTTTTATGGAAATATCCGATATTTCAGTGGAACAGATTATTAAACAAAAAGCGTCAAATAATTCTATTATATTTAAAGTGGTAATGATAATTGCATGTATATTGGCGGCAACGACGATTCCATCAACACAATCCTTTGGATTTTTGGTTCTTTGTATGCTTATTGTATTTACAGTGATGCTGTTTAGATATTATAAGATAGAAATTGAATATGCGATTGTTGACAATGAACTGATAATTGATAAGATAACAGCTAGAAATTCCAGAAGGCGATGCGGCAGATATAGTTTGGAAAAAGCGGAACTGGTTGCAAAAAAAAATTCACAGGCAGCCCTTAGAATGGCGCATAGAGATTTGAGAACATATGATTATACATCACGTGAAAATGAAGAAAACAGCGTTGTTTTGTACACGTATAATGACAGCAATGAGATGGAACGGATACTGTTAGAACCCAATGAACGAATAACAGAGCGCATAAAAGAAATTGTGTCAAAACAATGTTATAAACTTGATGAAAATTGATTGACTTTTATAATCCAATTTGCTATGATTAGCAACAATATTATCAAAGAAAGGATTGGATATAATGGGAACAATAATTGGTGAAGGTATTACATTTGACGATGTTTTATTAGTGCCACAATATTCAGAAGTGACACCAAATATGATTGATTTATCAACGCAGCTTACTAAAAATATCAAGCTTAACGTTCCGCTTATGAGCGCTGGTATGGATACCGTTACAGAGTATAGAATGGCAATAGCTATGGCTAGACAGGGCGGAATTGGCATTATTCACAAAAATATGTCTATTGAAGCGCAGGCAGAAGAGGTGGACAAAGTTAAGCGTTCCGAAAATGGTGTTATTACAGACCCATTTTATCTGCATCCAGACAATACATTAAAAGATGCCAATGAGCTTATGGCGAAGTTTCGGATTTCAGGCGTGCCAATTACAGATGAATCAGGAAAACTGGTTGGCATTATCACCAACCGTGATTTAAAGTTTGAAGAAAATTTTAAACGACCAATTAAAGATTGTATGACAAGTGAAAATCTTATCACAGCAAAGGTTGGCATCACTCTTGATGAAGCTAAAAAAATTCTGGCACATGCCAGAAAAGAAAAACTTCCTATTGTGGATGATAATTTTAAACTAAAAGGGCTTATTACAATAAAGGATATTGAAAAGCAGATTAAGTATCCCGCATCAGCACATGATTCACAGGGAAGACTTCTTGCTGGCGCGGCTGTCGGTATTACCTCAAATGTGATGGATAGAGTCTCTGCTCTTGTACGTGCGAAAGTGGACTGTATTGTTATTGATTCGGCACATGGACATTCAAAGAATATTATTAACACCTTGAAGGGAATTAAGTCAGCATACCCAGATTTGCAGGTTATTGCTGGCAATATTGCAACAGGTGATGCAGCCAAAGCACTTTGCGAGGCAGGCGTTGACGCTGTTAAGGTGGGGATTGGACCAGGTTCTATCTGTACGACAAGAGTGGTAGCAGGTATTGGTGTGCCACAGATTACAGCCATTATGAGCGCATATGCAGAAGCTAAGAAGTATGGTGTTCCAGTAATTGCAGATGGCGGCATTAAATATTCTGGTGATATTGTGAAGGCTATTGCTGCTGGCGGCAATGTATGTATGCTTGGCAGCTTGCTTGCTGGTTGTGATGAATCGCCAGGAACATTTGAGCTGTTTCAAGGAAGAAAATACAAGGTGTACAGAGGTATGGGTTCCATTGCTGCTATGGAAAATGGCAGTAAAGACCGATATTTTCAGACGGATGCAAAGAAGCTTGTGCCTGAGGGGGTTGAAGGGCGAGTAGCATATAAAGGACTAGTTGAAGATACGATATTCCAGCTTATGGGAGGTCTTCGTTCTGGTATGGGATATTGTGGGGCGCCAAACGTTCCAGTGCTGCAAGAGACAGCCAAATTTATTAAGATGTCTTCTGCTGCATTGAGAGAAAGTCATCCACATGATATTCATATTACAAAAGAAGCACCAAATTATAGTGTGGAAGATAAGTAATCATTATAGGAAATTAGTTCTATACTTGCACAATGATTTAATATATTGTATACTAAACTAAATGATTATCTAATCTCTATGTCATATTTATAGAGAGCAATTTAGAGAAAACTGTAACTGTGTTTAATATAGGCTGAGAGGAAGTTGACATATGAATAATGCAATGTTGGGTAGTTACATTGCCAAGAGTCATAATAATGGCAATTTTACAGATTATGAGTTAAAAGTGTTGAGAGAAAATAATCTGGATGATATGGTAGCTACATTTATTAAATTAAAAAATGATAGATATACAATTCAGTTTCAGTGTGTTTTTAAGACTTTGGAGTATTTTGTTGGTGATGGTTTTATGCTGGAACAGATAAATACAGCGAATGAATATGGCGGACATTTTATAGGATGTCAGTTTATGGACGGAGACGAAAATGTTTTTTTCGGTATCAGCGGTGATGATGATGCACTTTTAGAATTGGCATCTATTTTTGCAAAAGAAGACTTTAAAGATTTTGATGATAATGCGTATGATTCCGTTTGTGAACTTATTAATTGTATCAATGGTTTATTTGCAACAAAACTGAGTGATGAGAAAGTAGAAGTTGTATTAAGACCGCCTGTTTTTTATGGAGATGCACATATTGTCAGTGATAAGTCATTTTATATTGCTACTTTTTATGTAAAAGGCAAAAAAATAGATATGATTATGAGTGTTTCTAGTAAGATTCATTTAGAGAGTAATTGATATTCCGTAGACAAAGTGTGCCATTTAGACAGATTGGAGGAATAGTTATGGCAAAGATATTGATTGTAGATGATTCAATGACTTCAAAGAAATTTTTAAGAACGATGCTTGAGAGAGCCGGATGTGAAATTATAGGAGAGGCTTCTGACGGCCAGGAAGGTATTGATAAATATAAAGAACTTAAGCCAGACGTAGTTACTATGGATATTACTATGCCGATAAAAAAT
Source organism: uncultured Eubacterium sp. (assembly GCA_947088865.1). Lineage (GTDB taxonomy): Bacteria > Bacillota > Clostridia > Lachnospirales > Lachnospiraceae > Lachnospira. The sequence goes on from CAMUHY010000011.1 coordinate 52,648, forward strand.
GGAATTGAAGCATTACAAGAAATTATGCAATATGATTCTAATGCAAAGGTTGTTATGGTGACAGCAGCAGGACAAAATACAAATATGGTGGAAGCTTTAAAGTTGGGCGCTGCTGATTTTATACAAAAGCCTTTTGAGATTGACCAGATTTCTGCTGTTATTAAAAAGGTATTAGACGAGTAATGTATAATTATAAAATAAATATACAATATGATGGTGGAAGATACGAAGGATGGCAGCGAATTGGCAAGGATTTTTCATCAAATACGGTTGAAAATAAAATTGTGACAGTCATAGAGAAGATGACTGGAGAACAGATAGAATTGCCATGTGGCTGCCGCACGGAAACAGGCGTTCATGCACTGGGTCAGGTTGCTAATTTTAAATTATCGCAAAAGAAAGAAAAAAATGATATTAAAAATTACTTAAACCGATATCTTCCTAGAGATATTGCAGTTCTTAGCGTAGAGCAGGTTGACGAGCGTTTTCATAGTCAGCTTAATGCAAAGAGTAAAACATATATGTATGTGTTGGATATGGGAAATGTTGCTAATGTATTTAAACGCAAGTATTCGTACCATACATTTCATCGTTTAAATATTGAGGCAATGCAAAAAGCTAGTCATTTTTTTGTTGGGGAGCATGATTTTAAGGCATTTACCACAGCTAAAAAAAATAAATCTACAATAAGAAATGTAGAAGCTATTGGTATTGATGTTCAAGGCAGTGAAGCTGTTATTGAAATAACAGCAAATGATTTTATGCACAATATGGCAAGGTATATGATAGGTATGCTGCTTGATATTGGCAACGAAATTAGAAAGCCAGAGATAATAAATGATGTATTTGAAAACAAAGAAGTAACCATGTCATTTCCAGCAGAAAGTTATGGATTATTTTTAAAAAATATTATGTATTAACATCAAAATCTTTGAATGAATGGGCTATCGCATTAAGCTTTAAGCTGCAAGATATGTATTCTTGTACCTTTTGTTTTGTGTGACAGCCTTGTTTTATATTATAAAAATATATATGTCTATGCGCAAAAAGCAGCGCAGAAAAGAGGGATTTATGGATACCATTATTGAAAACATAAGTAATGTGCTTGGTCAAGCTTTTACATTGTGTGGTTATGATGCAAAATATGCAAAGGTGACTCTTTCCAATAGACCTGATTTGTGTGAATATCAGTGTAATGGTGCTATGGCGGCGGCAAAAGTTTATAAAAAGGCACCGTTGACAATTGCTGATGAAGTTGTCAATCAGTTGAAAGAAGATGTGCTATTTGAGCAGATAGAAAGTGTAAAGCCAGGATTTATCAATATTTGCGTTTCGCCAGCATATCTTACAGAATTTCTTAATACAATGTCTGTATCGAAGCAATTTGGATATGTTCCTAAGGTGACAAATAAGACGGTTATTGTAGATTATGGCGGAGCTAATGTTGCCAAACCGCTGCATATAGGGCATTTGCGTTCGGCAGTTATCGGCGAGAGTATCAAACGTATTCAAAGATATGCAGGTAATACCATAATAGGCGATGTACATTTAGGAGACTGGGGTCTTCAAATGGGGCTTATTATAGAAGAATTAAGAGACAAAAATCCAAATCTTTCTTATTTTGATGAATTCTTTTTGGGAGAGTATCCATCCGAACCGCCTTTTACTATATCCGAGTTAGAACAAATATATCCCGTTGCCAGCAAAAAGTCCAAAGAAGATGAGACATTTATGGAGAGAGCCCATCAGACAACATTGGCGTTACAGGGCGGCAATAAAGCATATACAGCTATTTGGAAACATATAATGAATATTTCCAAAGCAGATTTAAAGAAAAATTATGATGAGCTTCATGTATCGTTTGATTTGTGGAAGGGTGAGAGCGATTCTCAAGTCTATATTAAAGATATGCTTCAGCAAATGAACGATAATGGTTTGACTTATGAAAGTCAAGGTGCTATGGTGATTGATATACAAGAGGAGACCGACAAAAAAGAACTTCCTCCATGTATTGTCCAAAAATCCGATGGTGCAGCGTTGTATGCTACATCAGACCTTGCCACAATGGTTCAAAGGGAATTGGATTATCACCCCGATGCTTACATTTATTTGGCAGATAAGAGGCAGGAACTTCATTTTACACAGGTGTTTCGTGTTGCAAAGAAAGCAGGAATTGTAAAGCAAAATACCGATATGACCTTTTTGGGGTTTGGAACAATGAACGGCAGTGATGGAAAACCTTTCAAAACACGTTCAGGCGGCGTGATGAGACTGGAATACCTTATAAAGGATATTCAAGAAGCTGTGTATAATAAAGTTATAAACAATCGGGATATGTCGGATGAGGAAGCTTTAAATATTGCTAAAATAGTAGGATTGGCGGCATTAAAATATGGTGATTTGTCCAATCAGGCCTCAAAGGATTATGTATTTGATATAGACCGATTTATATCGTTTGAGGGGAATACAGGACCTTATATTTTGTATACGATTGTAAGAATCAAGTCTATATTGTCAAAATATCAAGAAGAGGGAAATTCTATTTTATGTGATAAAGTGCAGGCCGCTTCATCCGATATTGAAAAAAATCTTCAGTTATCCCTTGCTCGATTTTTAGATATGATAGATATGGCATATATGGAGAAGGCTCCACATAAAATATGCCAATATATTTATGAAGTGTCCAATATATTTAATCAATTTTATCATAGTACTAAAATACTTGGTGAAAAAGATAAGGAAAAAAAGCAAGGCTATATTGCGTTGATTTGTTTGACAAAAGATATTTTACTTACATGTATTGATTTATTAGGGTTTGAATGTCCAGATAAAATGTAGTGTAAAAAATTTTAGCTTGAAACAGGAATTTATGCTGAAGCGTCATAAGTTCTGATTATTGCAGGAAATGTTACAAAATAGTAACAGTTTTGTTTAGCAGGCAGCAAATGGATTGTAAATATCCTTTGACTATAAAACGCTTCGGAATGGAAGGCAACATGAAATTAATATCGTTTACAATACCATGTTATAATTCAGCAGCTTATATGGATAAATGTATTCAGTCTGTATTGGCAGGCGGCAAAGATGTTGAGGTAATTATTGTTGATGATGGTTCTACGAAAGATGACACAGCAAGGATAGCAGACAATTATTCAAAAAAGTATCCCGATATTGTAAAAGTGATACATCAAGAAAATGGCGGGCATGGAGAGGCTGTCAACACGGGGCTTGCACATGCAACAGGAAAGTTTTTTAAAGTTGTTGACAGTGATGATTGGGTTGATTTGAAAAGTTATAAAAAGATTTTATCGGTTCTTAAAAGTTTTGAAGATGGAGAAGAACCCGATATGCTGATTGCAAATTATGTATATAATAAAGTTGGTGTCAGCCGAAAAAAAGTTATTCATTATGACAATGTCTTTCCTGTGGAAAAAATGTTTGGCTGGAATGAAGTGGGAAATTTTAAAATTGACCAGTATATTCTTATGCACTCTGCTATTTATAGAACGCAGATACTGAGGGAGTGTTCTTTACAACTGCCAAAGCATACGTTTTATGTGGATAATATATTTGTCTTTGAGCCATTGCCATTTGTTAAAAAAATGTATTATGTAAATACAAATTTTTATAGGTATTTTATTGGAAGAGCAGACCAATCCGTAAACGAAGATATTATGATATCAAGAATTGACCAACAAATTGATGTTACCAAACGAATGATTAATTTTTATCTTGAAAGCCACATAGAAAATGTAAAATGTGATTTGTATATGGTTCAATATTTAAGAATTATGATGGAGGTATCGTCAATATTTTTGATAATATCAGGAACAAAAGAAAATTTAGCAAAAAAGAAAGAACTTTGGAATTACGCAAAAAAAGATAAAAAACTATACAGAAGATTGCGATACAGTCTGCTTGGATTTTCCGTTAATTTTCCAGGAAAAATCGGCAGAATGATATCAAAAAATGGTTATAAGGTAATGAATAAATTGATAGGATTTAACTAAATAAAACTAAAATAGGACTGTCACAAAATGAATAAATAGCAATTCATTTTGTGACAGTCTTATCTAATCTCATCAGGCAAGTAGCAAAGCAGATTATCCATATCTGCTTGACGATTAAAAGAGAACTTTACAATGGTTCATATCAATATGCGATTTGATATATTGTGATACAATGAAACGTTTATCTTCTGGAATGTCCGCTTCTCTTAGCATAACAATCATTTTTGATTTATTAAAGAAAAGATAATATCCATATTTTTTATAAATGGTAGTTGGCTCGTCCCAGCCATAGTTTTCTGTTCGCTCAAAATCAGGTATATCCGCTATAATACCTGTTTCTTGCAAGGTTATTTTACACGGTGCGCTCTCAGCAGGGTCACGGTGTTTTAAATGATAATTGACGCTGTTTTTAAATTGTATGAGAAAAATATATAGTGGGTAAGCCCAGCAGGCAGCATATAAAACAGCTAGATACGTATTAAAAAATCCCATAACCGTAAGTACAATAGTAATAATAGAAGGAATCCATGTTAAAATGGTTTCTAGGGGGTTGCGTATAAAGCGATTCCAAAACACAATTTTTTTATATTCATCACCACATGCCTTTAGTGTCGTCGTATAAGTAATAAAATCCATAATTGTAACTATGCCTTTCTATGATTAAAAAATAACGTAAGCGTACAGCCATATAGTGCCAATTGTAAAAAATATGCAAACAGCATGGCTGAATTATTACAGAATATAATAACATTTATAGATAACCATGTCAAAACACTTTCCAAATACTTCAAAATGAGATATACTGTAATATATTTAGGTGAAAAATTAAGATGAGAGGACGAAACATTGGATAATTATAATTTGAAAGACGATGTAATGACAAATATTGTTAATCTTCTTGACAAAGACGGCACATTTATGGAAATCGTTGAAGAGATTATCCATGAAACACAGAAGTATCTTTGTACGTCACATGCAGCTATCTTACAGATAAGCGTTGACAATAGCTGGATTAATTCAGTTATAAGCTATGTGGGTGAAGATGAGGAGCCTTTGCCTGTAACGAATATGGCAATGGAAAAGTTCCATATTGACGTCGAGGAATTAAAATGCTGCAATATGGATAACAGTACAGAACAAGAACGTAAGACATTACAGTATATGGGTATTAAATCAATTGTTATTGCCCCTGTGTTTATTAATGATATCCGAGTGATGTATTTTGCTGTTATGGATGTTCATTCTGTGATTGAGTATAACAAAGAACAATTAAAGTTTATAAGTGATGTTGTCAATATTATTCAAGCGATAGCACAAAAGAAGGTGACAAAAAATTCATTACTTTCATCATATGAAGTTTTAAAAGCGATATTAAATAGTATTGGTTCTGGTATTATTGTGTTTGGCAGGACAGATGGCAATATATTTTTTGAAAATGATATTGCACAGCAGATTGAGGAAGTCAATAGAACAGCCAGCAAGGCGGTAAAAGAGTTTCTTCACATTGATAAAAGAAAAACCAAACTGTTAAAACCGATGGAGCATTATGACCCACAGTCTGGTTTATGGTTTGAGGTAAAGTTTTCGGATTTAACCTGGATTGATGGAAGTGCGGTGAGTGTTTGTACCATTATGGATATCACTCAAAAAAAGAAAAATCAGCAAAAAATTGAATATCAAGCAAATAATGATTTTCTTACAGGCATATACAATCGAATGAAATGTGAGGCAGATTTAAGAACAATTTTAAAACAAGCCGTTGAAGAGCATATAAAAGGTGCTGTGATGTTTCTTGACTTAGACGATTTTAAACATATTAATGATGGTTTGGGACATCAATATGGCGATGTGCTTTTACAGCAAATTGCGGCAGGATTGCAGAGTGTTCCGGGACTTCGCGGGCATTGCTACCGAATGGGCGGCGATGAATTTTTAGTGATTGTACCGCCAAATCAATATAGTAATTTAGATAGGATTGTTGAAAATGTAATAGCCATGTTTAACAAGCCTTGGTATCTGATGGGGACAGAGTATTTTTGTACAATGAGTATGGGTATAGCAACCTTTCCAGATAATAGCTGTGAAGTCCACGAGTTGGTGAAGATGGCAGATACAGCGATGTATGATGCAAAAAAATCCGGAAAGAATCGTTATTCGTTTTATGACAGCAAAAAAGATGTCAATACAATCAAGCGATTGGATATTGAAAATAATATGCGTCAGGCGATAGCGACACAGATACAAGAATTTATTGTATTTTTTCAGCCTGTTGTTGATATAGAAACGAGAAAATGTGTATCATGTGAGGCGCTTGTCAGATGGGACAGCAAGACGTTAGGATTTATGGGACCAGGTGATTTTGTACCGCTTGCCGAATATTTGGGATTGATAACCGACATTGGCGATTATGTCTTAGAGGAGGCCTGCAAACAGTGTAAATTGTGGAATGATATGGGATATAAAGATTTTCATATCAATGTCAATTTGTCTGTTGTTCAGCTTTTACAGAAAGATGTCGTTAAAAATGTGCGTGAAATTTTTGATAAGACAGGTGTCAATCCATGCAATATTGTACTAGAAATCACAGAATCCTTTGCCATTAATGATATGGACCGTGTAATGAAAATTATTGATGGCTTAAAAGAATTGGGACCAGAAATCGCACTAGATGATTTTGGAACAGGATATTCTTCATTAAATTACATAAAACAACTCCCTTTAAATATAATAAAAGTGGACAAAACATTTATTGATGATATTGTGGAAGACGAGTATGCACAGGCATTTATTAAGCTGATTGTCGATTTGTCAAAAACAATAGGAACAGAAATTGTCGTTGAGGGAATAGAGGACATCCATCAGTTTCAGTTGTTAAAGGAGATTGGTGTTGATTATATTCAGGGCTATTTCTTTGGAAAGCCAGTGGATGCAGAAACATTTGAGAAGACCTATCTAGGAAAAGTGTTAGGAAAAGAAGCGTTGTAAAAAAGGCAGTGCAGAAATGAGGACAAAGAATGAAAATTTTAATTAAAGGCGGAAGGGTGCTTGACCCTGCCAGCAATACCGATGCAGTAAAGGATATATTAATAGAGGATGATATGATTGCAAAGGTTGAAGAAAATATTACCGATGAGGTGGATAGTGTTATTGAGGCAAACAACTATTATGTTATGCCAGGTTTGATTGATTTGCATGTTCATTTTAGGGAACCTGGTTTTGAGCATAAGGAAACGATAAGAACGGGAGCCAGAGCAGCGGCAAGAGGAGGATTTACAACGGTTTGTTGTATGCCAAACACAAAGCCAGTAATTGACAGTGTTGAGATGGTTGACTATATTGTTAATAAGGCAAAGGAAGTCACAGATATTAATGTGCTGCCAATTGCAGCAATAACAGCAGGACAAGACGGCGAGTATTTAACTGATTTTGAAGGATTAAAAGAGCATGGCGCTGTTGCTGTGAGCGAAGATGGAAAGTCTGTTATGAATGCAAGGGTGGCAAGACAAGCTATGAGACTTGCAGCAGAAGTGGATATACCCGTTTTTGCACATTGTGAAGATAAGAATCTTGCGGCAAGAGGTGTGATGAATGCAGGAGAACATGCAAGACAGCTTGGATTGTATGGTATTATGAACGCAGTGGAAGATGTGATTGTGGCAAGAGATATTATACTGGCAAAAAATGCAGGAGCAAGGCTTCATCTGTGCCACTGTTCAACAAAGGACAGCGTTCGTATGATTGAGGATGCAAAGAAAGAAGGACTGCAAGTTACAGGGGAAGTGACACCACATCATTTTACATTGACAGAAAAGTCGGTGACATCAGACGATGCAAATTTTAAGATGAATCCGCCGCTTCGCACGCAGGATGATGTTGATGCCTTAAAAGATGGTTTAAAACATGGTGTTATGGACTGTATTTCGACAGACCATGCCCCACATCATAAAACGGAAAAAGAGCGTCCGTTTGCAGAGGCGCCGTTTGGTATAACAGGGCTTGAAACATCCGTTGCAATTACAATAACAGAGCTTGTAGATACAGGGATACTCACACCATTACAGATGGCAGATAAAATGAGTTATTCGCCTGCGACGATTATTAACAGTGACAGGGGAACTTTGCTGCCTGGACGAATTGCCGATATTACGATTATCAATCCAAGTGAACAGTATAAGATAGATAGCAATACATTTGCCTCACTTGGAAAAAATACGCCGTTTAATGGAAAGACAGTCAAGGGCAGAGTGGTTTATACGATTGTGGGCGGTAAAACGGTTTATTCATACAGACCAGGACGAGAGTCGATTGTTGATAAAGATGTGTTAAAATATTAGTGTACAATTTTTGGATAATGGTAAAAGATATAAGTTGCTATTGAATGAGGTTATAAGCAAGCTGTGTCTACGCGTTGCTTGACACAAAGTTGCAAAAATAAAATTTTGTTTTTTGTGCAAAAAAGCAGCGCAGAAATGAGGATTTTTATGATAAACAAGTTAATTGATGGTATTAAAAAGAAAAATGCGCCTATTGTTGTGGGTTTAGACCCTATGATGAAGTTTATTCCCGCACCTGTAAAAGATGCTGCATTTAAGGAATATGGCGAGACGTTAGAGGGGGCAGCAGAGGCAATATGGCAGTTTAACAGACAAATTATAGACCATATATATGATATTATTCCGGCAGTAAAGCCACAGGTGGCAATGTATGAACAGTTTGGTGTTCCAGGACTTACAGCATTTAAAAAGACGGTTGATTATTGCCATGAAAAAGGATTGATTGTGATAGGCGACGTCAAGCGAGGGGATATCGGTTCTACATCAGAGGCTTATGCGGTTGCCCATTTAGGTAAAGTTTTGGTAGGCAATGCTTATATAAGCGCATTTGATGAAGATTTTGCAACGGTGAATCCATATTTGGGAACGGATGGAATAAAGCCATTTTTAGATGTATGCACACAGGAGAAAAAAGGTATTTTTATTCTTGTCAAAACGTCCAATCCATCCAGCGGAGAATTTCAAGACCAGCTTGTTGATGGAAAACCATTGTATGAGTTGGTTGGAAAGAAAGTTGACGAATGGGCAAGCAGGTGTATGGGTGATACGTATAGTTATGTTGGCGCTGTTGTCGGCGCAACATATCCAGAGATGGGGAAAGTATTAAGAAAAGTGATGCCAAAGTCTTTTATATTGGTGCCAGGTTATGGCGCGCAGGGCGGAAAAGCGAAAGATTTAGTGCCATATTTTAATGATGATGGGTTAGGCGCTATTGTAAATAGTTCAAGAGGCATTATTGCAGCCTACGCGAAAGAGGAATATGCAGCGTTTGGCGAGAGTCGTTTTGCTGAGGCTTCAAGACAGGCTACAATGGATATGATTGAGGACATTAATCAAGCGTTACAAAATAAATAATATAAAATAAATAGTATAATCAGGAATGGAGTAAGATATGTCATACAGAGAAAATGCTGTAATAAAGAGTACATCATGTCTGGCGACAGACGTATATGAGATATGGTTTCAGACTTCTGATATTGCAAAGGCAGCAAAACCAGGACAATTTATTAATGTTTATTCAGGTGATGGCGCGCATTTATTGCCGCGACCAATCAGTATATGTGAAATTCAAGGGAATTTGTTAAGAATTGTCTATCGCGTTGTGGGAGATGGCACAAGAGAATTTTCTCAAATGAAGGCTGGTGATACGCTTTCTATACAAGGACCGCTCGGCAATGGATATGACGTAGAAGCCGCTTATGCCAATAAAAAGGCAATTCTTTTTGGCGGTGGAATTGGTATTCCTCCTATGTTAGAATTGGCAAAAAGGCTTCACTGTGAAAAAAATATTGTTTTGGGCTACAAAGATGAGTTGTTTCTCAATGATGAATTTAAACCGTATGGAACGGTTACCATTGCCACAGAGGACGGCAGTGCAGGCGTAAAAGGAAATGTATTAGATGCCGTTTGTGAGTATTCTATACAAGGAGAAGTGATATATGCCTGCGGACCATTGCCAATGTTAAGGGCAATTAAGGCATATGCGTTAGAACATCAGATTGATTGTTATTTGTCGCTTGAGGAAAAAATGGCGTGCGGAATAGGTGCATGTCTTGCATGTGTCTGTGATTCAACACAGGTTGATGAACATTCCAAAGTAAAAAATAAACGTATCTGTAAAGAAGGACCTGTATTTCATGCAATGGAGGTTGAATTTTGATGAATAATTTGGTAAATATGAATGTAGATATAGCAGGCATATCTTTTAAAAATCCTGTAACCGTTGCCTCTGGTACGTTTGGTTCTGGTATGGAATATGCGGATTACGTTGACTTAAACCGATTGGGAGCCGTCACAACAAAGGGTGTTGCAACAGTGGCTTGGGCTGGCAATAAAACGCCAAGAATTGCAGAGACTTATGGCGGTATGATAAATGCAATTGGTTTGCAAAATCCAGGTATAGATACATTTTTAACAAGAGATATTCCTTTTTTAAAGCAATACGATACAAAAATTATTGTCAATGTTTGCGGAAGAAGTAAGGAAGATTACGTTGAGGCAGTACAAAAGCTTTCAGAAGCTCCTGTTGATATGTTAGAAATTAATATTTCATGCCCAAACGTAAAAGAAGGCGGCATTGCATTTGGACAAAATGCGGCGGTGGCAGAGGATATTACGGCTGCTGTTAAAAAAGTGTCAAAACATCCAATTGTAATGAAATTAAGTCCTAATGTTACGGATATTACAGAGATGGCGAAAGCAGTGGAAGCAGGAGGGGCAGATGCTATATCGCTTATTAATACCATAACAGGCATGAAAATTGATATTAATAGAAGAACATTTGCGGTTGCAAATAGGACAGGCGGTTTGTCAGGACCTGCAATAAAGCCGGTTGCGGTGCGTATGGTTTATCAAGTTGCAAATGCAGTGAACGTGCCTATTATCGGTATGGGTGGCATTTCCAATGCGGCTGATGCGCTGGAGTTTATAATGGCAGGCGCAACAATGGTTGCTGTTGGAACAGCAAATTTTCATGACCCATTGACCACCATTAAGGTGATAGATGGAATTGAACAATTTATGAGAGAAAAAAATGTAAAAGATATCCATGAACTTATTGGATGTGTGAATGGATAAAAAATTTTTGTGCAAAAAATGGAGGATAGTGTGAAAAAGCGAATTTCTTTAAAAATTATGATACCCCAGTTGTTTTTACTGGTACTTACTGTTGTTGTCAATATGACTACAACAAGCAAAATGCAGGAAATTAGAACATTTCTTGAAGGATTGATACAAAAGGCGGATATTTCATCGGATATCGTCTCTTCGGCTTCAAAGATGAACGACAGTATTTCTACAAGTCTTTCAATTAATGGGATTGTTTCTTCACTCCAGCTTTTAAACGTTGTTTTGGTTATTGCTGTTACATATTTTTGTATTGTTTTGCCATTAAAGAAGTTAAAACAGCAATTAGATAAGATTATTGTAAATATTGAAAACAATGAGGGAAATTTAAATGAGCGCGTTTATATAAAAAAGACCGATGAGATTGGTCGATTGGCACAGGGTATCAATCTTTTTATGGATAAACTTCAAGTGATTATGAAACAGATAAAAGAACATTCTGGTTCTCTTGATAAAGCATCACAAAATATACGAGCGAAAGTAAATGATTCTACAAATGATACAGAAATTGTCACACAGCAGACCGATGAGTTATACTCAAAAGTACATACGATTTCTAATTCTGTTGAGGATATTGTTAAAGCGATGGATGTACTTAGCGGGGACAGTCAATCTATATTACAAGATGCCAATAATGGCAAGACTTATGCTGTTGAGATGAAAGGGCGAGCAAATGGAATTAAAGATATGGCAGAGGGCAGTAAGAGTGCGTCCGTAGAGATAACAACAACATTAAAAGCCGATTTGCAGCAATCGGTTGAAAACAGTAAGAGCGTCAATGCTATTTTAACGCTTACCGATGAAATCTTATCCATAGCAAGTCAAACCAATCTGTTAGCGCTCAATGCTTCTATTGAGGCAGCAAGAGCGGGCGATTTAGGAAAAGGTTTTGCAGTCGTTGCCGATGAAATCAGAGAATTGGCAGATAACAGCCGAAATACTGCCAATAGGATTCAAGAGATAAGCAATGAAGTTACAACAGCCGTACAAAATTTGGCAAATACTTCCGATAAGTTGTTGCAGTTTGTGGTAACGAATGTATTGGCAGACTACGACCATTTTGTGGAGGCTTCCGCACAATATTTAGGCGATGCTGATGTATTGGAGGATATGATGGGAACCTTTATGAATACATCCAATTCTCTTGCACAGTCAACCGATAGAATGAATGACAGAGTGTATGATATATCGGGTGCAATTAACGAGGAAAATGAGCGCATAGAAAGGCTTTCTACCACCATTGGAGAACTGTCGTCAAATATGGCGCAAATTCAAGAATATACAGCAGTAAATGAGAATGTTTCAGTGGATTTAAAAAATGAAATACAAAAATTTAAGGAGATTTAAGGAATGGAACAGTATAAACAGGATTTTATTCAATTTATGGTGGATTGTGATGTGTTGCGATTTGGTGAGTTTACATTAAAAAGTGGAAGAAAATCTCCATTTTACATGAATGCTGGATTGTATGTCACAGGCGGACAGTTAGAAAAATTGGGGCAATTTTATGCCAAAGCAATACACGATAATTATGGCGATGATTTTGATGTACTTTTTGGTCCGGCATATAAGGGGATACCTTTAAGTGTTGCAACAACGATGGCTTATCATACATTGTATGGAAAACAGATACGATATTGTTCAAACAGAAAAGAGATAAAAGACCATGGCGATGCAGGCATTCTTCTTGGAGGTCCAATTAAAGAAAATGATAAAATTGTTATTATAGAAGATGTCACAACATCTGGAAAATCAATAGAAGAGACGTTTCCAATTATAAACGCGTATAAAAATGTGACGATTAAGGGCTTGATGGTGTCTTTAAATCGTATGGAGCGCGGAAAAGGTGAAAAAAGTGCATTGTGTGAGATAAAAGAAAAGTATGGTTTTGAAGCCAATGCAATTGTTACGATGGAAGAAGTTGTCGAGTACCTCTACAATAAAGAATACAATGGACGTATTGTGATAAATGATGAGATAAAAGCGGCATTGGATAAATATTATAAAGAGTATGGTGTAAAATAATTAAAACAAAGAATGGAGGATTATTGATTATGGAAGAAAAATTGTATAAAAAAATGAAACATATAGGTGCATCGGATTTAATATTTGGCATAGTAACTATGTTATTTGGCATAGGCGTAGGCATTATCATGATTGTCAATGGCGCAAAGCTGCTGACCTATAAGTCTGAAAATTTATTTTAATTTGTTATATTGGTTTGTTTGAAAATAGGATTTATTGTTGAAAGGTATGAAAGGATTAATTTGAAGAATAATAAAATTAAATCCGTTATAAAATGGGTGGCTTTTTTAACATATATAATGGTACTTATATATTTTGTATTTTTTGCAGAATTGTTTGGCAGAACACATTTAGCTACGGAATATCGCTATAATCTTGTTCCTTTTAAAGAGATTAAAAGGTTTATCATGTATTATAATACATTGGGACCAATGGCAGTTTTTTTAAATCTTGCTGGAAATGTTTTGGCATTTATGCCACTAGGCTTTTTTTTGCCATCCGTATCTGGACATAAAATGGGATTTTGGAGCATATTATGTACGTCTTGTGCGTTAAGCGTAGCAATAGAGTTCGTCCAGCTTATAACGAAAGTGGGTTCATGTGATGTGGATGACGTTATATTAAATACATTAGGAGGAGTTTTAGGGTATCTAGTATACAAATTATATAAGGTTTTTATAAGAAGTAAGAATGAGGTTTGAACATGAAATTGTTTAACAGATACAAATTTTCAGATAAAAGTCAGACATTGGGAGGAGTTATATCCACATTGATGGGTATAGCTTCTCTTTGTTGTCTTGTTTATGGTGTATATATGTCTTTTACCAAAGGAGGAGCAGCAGGCTTGGAGGTTGGCGGATTTGGGTTGCTTGCGTTGATGTTGTCCGTCATTGGCACAGTGATGGGACTGCTCAGCTTTAAAGAAGACAATAAATTTTATACACTCTCAAAGATTGGTTCTTTGCTGTGTGGGATTCTTACCATATTTATGATTTCCGTATTGATTATGGGATTGGGGTTTTGATTGGACATAAAGGTGGCTTGCAGAGCGTGTCACTGGTTGTTTTATCAAGGAAGAATTGAAATGGCTTATTGACCTATCAAAATTTGGAAAGGCGTGGTTTGGTAATGTTTGAAGATAATTTAAAAGAACGGTATGAATTGGCTGTTGACCGTATAAAAAGAATAAAAGTAGAATGTGAAAGCGCAGTGTGTCCATTGTCTGCTGCTGCCGCCTGCTATTTTAAAACAGTTTCTTCTTTTCTTGAGCGTTGTGTAGAGTGGTCGCAATGGATTCAAGAAGATGGACATAAAAAGGATAGTCTTGAACAATTGCAGGCGGTCAACTATCAGATGTATGAAGATATACTTGTGAGCCATTATGATAAGAGCTATGCAAATCCTTCCTATGCAGTAAGCATTTTTGGCTTGGAAATGGGACAGCTTTTATCGTTTCTTTATGTAGAATTAAGAAGCATTCTTGTGATGACATTTGAGAATAGAGTGGGAGAGATTACCTCACTGTTTGAGTTATTTATTGAAATATATTGCTGTTTTTTAGATGAAAATCCATCGTATCAGGAATTAAAAGATATCATATATTGGTATGTCAGTGATTACAGCGATGAATATGTGGAGTATCGAGTGCGCGAGCAAATAGACCCCTCTTTTGATTTTGCCACTAATATTATAATGAATGAAGATTTGTCTGATGTGCGTTACCTCTATCAGTTTGGAGAGTATATTACGGATAATGAAATAAAGACAGCACAGTATCTAAATCGTTTGTCTGAAGAAAAAATACAAGCGATGGCGTATACATTTACAGAAGGATACAGAAAAGGTTTTGAGTTGGGAAATAAGGATATAACGAAGAAAAAAATTGTTAATATCCGATATTGTTTAGGGTTTGAGAGACTTGTCCGAGAAGAGATAAAACAGTTTAAGGAAATGGGGCTTGACACAACGATATATAGGGCGGCAGTCAATACGATTAATAAACGTATGCACATCAAAGTGGGCTATTATGCTGTCAGCCCAAACAGGCAGATGGAATATGACCATCGTTTTGACAGCGCTTTATATATGGACAGCGCTTTTGTTGAGCGAAAACTGGGCGCATTAAAATTGGCTTATGAAAAATATACCAATTTAGCAGGCGTATTTGGCGGTCCTGCTGTGATGGAAGTATTTGGCGAAACGCCTTTTGAGCCAGTGGACAAACCCGAAAATATACAGTTTAGTGAAAAGCAGCAAAAACTTTCAATACGGTATGATAATGAGTCCTCAAGTATTGTCAATCAATATATTAAGGGCGAGGAGAGAAGCTTTACAATTATTGCTTATCCAATGCCGGAGATTGGCGAAAAATTTGAGCAAATATTTGATGAAGTGGTCAAGATTAACACATTGGATTATGAAGTGTACAAAGAGATTCAGCAGCACATTATTGACGTCCTAGACGGTGCAGATTATGTGGAAATTAAAGGCTGCGGCAACAATAAAACCGATATGAAAGTGCGCATGATGACGATTCAAAATCCAGAGAAAGAAACGATTTTTGAAAATTGTGTTGCAGATGTCAATATTCCGCTGGGGGAAGTTTTTACCTCACCAGTGCTAAAAGGTACACAGGGCATTCTTCATGTCAGTAAAGTATATTTAAATGATTTATTATTTAAAGAATTAAAAGTATATTTTAAAGATGGGATGATAACAGACTATACTTGTGAAAACTTTGAAGAAGAAGAAAAAAATAAGGCATTTTTTAGACAGAATGTATTGTATAATCAAACATCACTGCCGCTTGGCGAGTTTGCAATCGGCACCAACACAACGGCTTATGTGATGGCTGATAAATATGATATTGTCAGCAAATTGCCAATATTAATTGTTGAAAAGATGGGGCCGCATTTTGCAGTGGGGGATACGTGTTATTCAAGAGCAGAAGATGTGACTGTGTATAATCCTGATGGAAAAGAAATTATATCAAGGGATAATGAAATTTCTATATTAAGAAAGACACAGCCCGATAAAGCATATTTTAATTGCCATACCGATATTACCATTCCATATGATGAGATTGGTCGAATATCGGCTGTAAAGACAAATGGAGAACGAATAGATATTATTAAAGATGGACGATTTGTGCTTGAAGGCTGTGAGGAGTTAAACAAACCATTTGACGATTATGGTAAAACAAAGTAAAATAGGGCTGTATAATTTAGAGTATAGTATTACAGAATGGAGGAATGAACAATTATGGCACAGGTTGGAATTGTTATGGGCAGTGATTCAGATATGCCTGTTATGGCAAAGGCGGCAGATATTTTAGAGGAGTTGGGTATTTCTTATGAGATGCGAATTATATCTGCACATAGAGAACCGGATATATTCTTTGAGTATGCAAAAAATGCAGAGAGTAATGGCGTGAAGGTTATTATAGCAGGAGCAGGTATGGCAGCACATTTGCCAGGAATGTGTGCGGCAATATTCCCAATGCCTGTTATTGGAATACCAATGCACACGACATCGCTTGGAGGCAGAGATTCATTGTATTCGATTGTTCAGATGCCTAGCGGGATACCTGTTGCAACAGTTGCAATTAACGGCGGTGCCAATGCGGGACTTTTAGCTGCAAAGATACTTGCAACATCGGATGCAACGCTTCTTGAAAGATTAAAAGCATATAGTGAATCGTTAAAAACGAGCGTTCAGAAAAAAGATGAAAAGTTACAGGAAATAGGATATAAGAATTATAGTAATTAAAAGGAGTAATATAACGTTATGGATTATAAAAAAGCTGGTGTGGATATTGAGGCAGGATATAAGTCGGTTGAACTGATGAAACAGCATATTGCAAAGACAATGAGACCGGAAGTGCTTGGCGGAATTGGTGGATTTTCAGGGGCATTTTCAATGGAAAAGTTTAAGGATATGGAAAAGCCGACCTTAGTTTCAGGTACAGATGGAGTGGGTACAAAATTAAAGCTTGCATTTACAATGGACAAACATGATACGGTTGGTATTGATTGTGTTGCTATGTGTGTGAACGATATTGCATGTGCAGGTGGCGAGCCATTGTTTTTCTTGGATTATATTGCATGTGGAAAGAATGAGCCGGAAAAGATTGCAACGATTGTAAAAGGTGTGGCAGAGGGGTGCGTCCAGTCGGAATGTGCTTTAATTGGCGGCGAGACAGCCGAGATGCCAGGATTTTATCCTGTTGAAGAATACGACCTTGCAGGCTTTGCTGTTGGTGTTGTCGATGAAAAGGATTTAATAACAGGCAAGGATATTGCGGCAGGAGATACGCTTATCGGTATTGCCTCAAGCGGTATACACAGCAATGGATTTTCTCTTGTTAGAAGCGTATTTACAATTACAGAAGAATCTTTAAATACATATTATGATTCACTTGGCAAGACGCTTGGCGAAGCGTTGATTGCGCCGACAAAAATTTATGTAAAGACGCTTAAAGAGATAAAGAAAGCAGGTGTGCGCATAAAGGGATGCAGTCATATTACAGGTGGCGGTTTTTATGAAAATATACCTAGAATGCTGCCAGAAAATGTCTGTGCAGTGATAAAGAAAGACAGTTATACCATTCCTCCTATTTTTCAAATGCTTGCAAAAGACGGCGATATTGAGGAAAAAATTATGTATAATACATTTAATATGGGAATTGGCATGGTTCTTGCGGTTTCGCCAAGTGATGCGGATAAGGTACTTGAGGCAATTGCGGCAGCAGGTGAGACTGGATATAGGATAGGGCATGTTGAAGCTGGACAGAAAGGGGTTACATTATGCTAAAAATTGCTGTGATGGTATCTGGAGGCGGAACAAATCTTCAGGCAATTATTGACGGCATAGATAATGGCACGATTACAAATACACAAATTGCTGCTGTTATCAGTAATAACCAAGATGCTTACGCGCTTACAAGGGCAAAGGAGCATGGAATAGCTGCTCTTTGTATCTCCCCAAAATCTTATGATACAAGAGAGGCATTTAATGATGCTTTGTTAAATGAAGTCAATAAACTTCAGGTGGATTTAATTGTTTTGGCAGGATATCTTGTAAAGATTCCAGAGGCAATGGTACATGCGTATTCTCATAGAATTATTAATATTCACCCTTCTTTGATACCTTCTTTTTGCGGCGTTGGATTTTATGGGCTTCATGTGCATGAGGCTGTATTGGAAAAAGGCGTTAAGATTACAGGTGCAACGGTACATTATGTAGATGAAGGTATGGATACAGGTGAAATTATTTATCAAAAGGCAGTTGAAGTGTGCGAGGGCGATACACCTGAAATTTTACAGAAAAGAGTGATGGAGCAGGCAGAGTGGAAACTGCTTCCTGCTGCTATCAATATGATTGCAAATAAAAGTAAGTAAGAAGTGTAAAAGCGGCACAGAAATGAGGAAATATGAAGGTTTTAGTTGTGGGCAGTGGCGGTCGTGAACATGCCATATGCTGGAAAATATCAAAGAGTAATAAAGTAGAAAAGATTTATTGTGCGCCAGGCAATGCAGGAATTGCACAGGTTGCAGAATGTGTGAATATTGGGGCAATGGATTTTGATGGGCTTGTGGACTTTGCCAAAGAAAAGAAGATTGATTTGACCGTTGTAGGAATGGATGACCCGCTTGTCGGCGGTATTGTTGACGCATTTGAACAAGAGGGATTACGCGTTTTTGGACCTCGAAAAAATGCGGCTATATTGGAGGGGTCAAAAGCATTTTCTAAAGATTTGATGAAAAAATATAATATACCTACGGCGGCATATGAGACGTTTACCAATGCAGAAGAGGCAAAGGCATATCTTGAGAATGCAGCGTTTCCTATTGCTATAAAGGCAGATGGATTGGCGTTAGGCAAGGGTGTTTTCTTATGTGAAGATTTAGAACAAGCAAATGAAGCTGTTGATGAATTGATGCTCAATAAAATGTTTGGCGATTCAGGAAATACCATTGTAATAGAAGAATTTATGACAGGTCGTGAAGTTTCTGTTCTTTCTTTTGTTGACGGCAATACAATTAAGATTATGTCATCGGCAATGGACCATAAGAGAGCGTACAACGGAGATGCAGGACCAAATACAGGCGGTATGGGCAATATATCACCAAATCCATTTTATACAAAGGAAATTGACGAGTATTGTCAAAAATATATTTATCAGGCGACAGTCGATGCGATGAAAGCAGAAAACAGACCGTTTAAGGGCGTTATCTTTTTTGGTCTTATGCTCACAGAAAATGGACCAAAAGTGCTTGAGTATAATGCACGTTTTGGAGACCCAGAAGCACAGGTTGTATTGCCAAGAATGAAAAATGATATTATTGATGTTTTTGAGGCTTGTATCGATGGAACACTTGATAAGATAGACCTTCAATTTGAGGATAACGCTTGTATGTGTGTTGTATTGGCTTCTGATGGATATCCAATTGAATATAAAAAAGGATATGAGCTTTTTGGACAGGAAAATTTTGATGGAAAAGATGATTATTTTCTGTTTCATGCAGGCACAAAATTTGACGGTGATGGAAAAGTAGTGACAAACGGAGGGCGTGTTGTCGCTGTTACGGCGCTTGGCAGGGATTTACAGGAAGCTAGAAGAAAGGCATACGAAGCTACGGAGTGGGTTCAGTTTGTCAATAAATTTATGCGACATGATATCGGCAGAGCGATTGATGAGGTGAATTTATGAAAATTACATCCGTAAAAGGAACGAATGATTATCTTCCAAACGAGGTAGAAATAAGGGATTATCTTATCAACAAGATACTTGAAGTATATAAAATCAATGGATTTGAGCATATTATGACGCCTGCTGTTGAAGATATAGAAAATCTAAACAAAAGTGACGGCGGAGAGAATTTAAATCTTATCTTTAAAATTCTTAAGCGTGGCGATAAGCTGGATAAGGTGTTAACTTCAGGTGCTGTTGCAGATGAAAATACATTAGCGGATATAGGGTTAAGATATGATTTAACATTGCCTTTAACCAGATATTATGCCAATAATAAAGAAAAATTGACACTGCCTATGAAATGTATACAGATTGACCGCGTATACAGAGCAGAACGCCCTCAAAAGGGACGATTGAGAGAGTTTGTGCAGTGCGATATTGATATTCTTGGCTCAAAATCAGCAGATTGTGAAGTGGAGTTGATTCTTACAACAACAAAAGCTTTAGATGCTATTGGCATGAAAAACTTTAAAGTAAAGTTAAATGATAGGCAGATTTTAAGGGCAATACTTCTTTCCTTTGGATTTAAAGAAAACGAGCTTGACAGTGTATGTATTACATTTGACAAGATGGATAAGGTTGGAATGGAAGGCGTTGTGCAGGAATTAAAGGATAAAGGCTTTGATGAAAAGACCATTGAAGGGTTTAATGGTTTTCTTCAAAAAGGTGATTTTACGTTAGATGTGGTTTCTGGTCTGCTTCAAGAAGCATCGCCAGTAGAAAATATAAAGTATATTATAAATGCTGTTAAAGAGCTTTCAGATATTGATTTTGACATTGTGTTTGATTTGACCTTAGTTCGAGGTCAAGGCTATTACACAGGAACCGTATTTGAAGTGGAAAGTGTTGATTTTAAAGGCGCTATTGCAGGCGGTGGAAGATATGATAATTTGATTGGCAAATTTTTAAATGAAAGTGTGCCAGCAGTAGGTTTTTCAATTGGCTTTGAAAGAATTTTCTCTATTTTTATGAGCAGTAATCGAACCATTCCAGAACGATCAAAAAAGATTGCAGTAGTATATGATGAAGGAAATGTAATACAAGCGATAAAAGAGGCTGATAAGTTAAGAGAAGCAGGAAATATTGCTTCTATATATGTAAGACCAAAGAAACTTGGGAAATTATTAAATCATCTGGAACAACATCAATATGATGGCTTTTTCAATGTGGGTGTAAGTGATGAAGTGAAGATGTTTCAAGAGCAGCAATAATAATAAGATGAGTAAAGAGCTGTTGCAAAATAGAAATTTCATACGAAATATAGGAATTAGGTAAGTTAATTATAACTATATTTGGTATTGAAAAATCTTTTTGCAACCGCTTTTTTTATGTTATTGGAACCTGTTTCGTTTTTTATTTTTATACAATTTTATACAAAAGGAATTGACAAAAACAATACTTCGTAATATGATGTATTACGTATAAGGAGGTATGGTATGGATATTCAATTGAAACGTGGTCTTTTAGATGTTTGTGTATTGGCTGCTATTAAAAGCGAAGATTCTTATGGCTACAAAATTATTAAAGATATGAAGCCGTATATTGAAATGTCTGAATCGACCTTGTACACCATTCTAAAGCGTTTAGAACTGGCAGGTATGCTGACAGTCCGAACCGCAGAGTATGGCGGAAGGCTGCGAAAGTATTACCACATTACCGATGTGGGATTAAAACGCATTGAGGATTTCAAAGACGAGTGGAAAGAAATTATGTCCATATATCGATTTGTAACCAAGGAGGATGATGACAATGAGTAAACAAGAATTTCTTGACGAATTGAGGAAAGGATTGTCTAGCTTACCGCAAAGCGACCTAGAAGAACGACTGATATTTTACAGTGAAATGATTGATGACCGAGTGGAAGAGGGTCTTACGGAAGAAGAAGCCATTTCTGAAATTGGAACGGTAAACGAGGTTTTATCACAAATTATAGAGGAAATTCCTCTGACGAAACTTGTAAAGGAAAAAGTAAGACCGAAGCGAACATTGCACATGTGGGAAATTGTACTTTTGGTATTGGGTTCGCCTATATGGATTTCTCTTTTGATTGCCGCATTTGCCATAATCTTTGCTGGTTATGCTGTATTATGGTCTGTAAGTGTTTCCCTGTGGGCAATTGAGGTTTCATTGATGGCATGTTCACTTGGCTGCATAGTATCGGTTGTGATTTTTGTTTTTCAAGGTAATGGATTTGTGGGGATTGCTATGTTTGGCGCTGCTATGTTTTGTGCAGGGTTGTCTATTTTTTTATTTTTTGGGTGCAAAGCGGTTACAAAAGGAATTTTGTTTTTGACTAAAAAGATGGTTTTTGGCGTTAAATCCCTAATTTTGGGGAAGGAGGATAAAAAATGAGTAAAACAATGAAAATATGGTTTATTATAGCAACTTTTCTTGTGGTGTTTGGGTTTATTATTTTTGTAGTTGTGATGGCGGTCTATGATTTTTTTGATTTGGGTTTTACAAAATTTAGCACGATGAAATATGGAACGAATACTTATGAGGTAAATGAAGCGTTTGATAAAATATCAATCAATGTAGAGACAACACAGATTGAATTTGTGCCATCCGATGACGAAAGCTGCAGAATTGTTTGTTTTGAAACAGAGAAGATGAAACATTCTGCCACTGTTCAAAATAAAACACTTATTATTGATATGATTGATAATCGAAAGTGGTATGATTATATTGGCATATCCATTGGAAGTCCAAAGATGACTGTATATTTACCGCAAAATGAGTATGCATCACTTTTTATAGATACCCATACAGGAGATATTGCTATACCCAAAGACTTTACTTTTGAAACGCTTAAAATCAACGGGAATACGGCAGATGTAGAATGTTTGGCATCGGTTTTAAATGGTATAGAAATTAAATTAAGCACAGGTAATATCAAGATGGATGGCGTTTCTGCAAATGAGATTCGTCTTGCATCTACAACAGGCAAAATCAATATCAATTCTGTATCTTCTAAGGGAAATATTGAGATAGAAACAACTACTGGAGCAGTGCATTTGACAGATGTTGCTTGTATTGATTTTTCTGCAAAAAGTAATACAGGAACAATTGTATTAAAGAATGTTGTTGCTTCTAACTGTTTTTTTATTGAAAATAAGATAGGTGATGTGCGATTTGAAAATAGTGATGCAGCGCAGATTTCAGTCAAAACAAGTACAGGTGATGTCACAGGTACATTGCTTTCTGAAAAGGTGTTTATAACGGAAACTTCAACTGGAACTATCCGTGTGCCTAAAACGATAACAGGCGGCAAATGTGAGATTACAACCAGTACTGGTGATATTAAAATAGATACAAAGTAATATTTTTAAAAAAGGTAGTATAAAAGGTAGTATATAAATTATACCTTAAATAGGTTAATGTAGAATAGGCAGTTTTTCCTTTTTATGATACATTTTTTTTAACAATAAGCAAAGTAAAGTTATAGTGTAAGCGTATTTGTTTTGTGATATTTTTTCTATATAAAACAATAAGCTTTCTATGAAATGAACAGGCTAAAAAATGGTTGTTAAGAAATGTTTGCTAAGAATGGAGGAGTTGCTATGAAAAAAATAAATATTTCAGCTATAACAGGATTTATGTGCTGCTTTGGAATGATTATTATTGGTATTGCCACAAATGGAGGATTAAAAACGATATTGAATTTTATTCATATACCGTCTATGATAGTAACGTTTGGCGGGGCATTATGTGCCGTTATGATAACGTCAAGCTCTTTTAAAGATTATATACAGGCGCTTGCAAGTATAAAGAAAGCATTTTCCAGCAATAATACAAGCTTAGATGAAATTGGAGAACAGATATATGAACTGTCTAATATTGCAAGAAAAGAGGGATTATTAGCTTTAGATGAACAGATGCAAAAATTGGACAATAAATTTATGGAAAAAGGTATTCGTATGACGGTTGATGGTACAACGCCGGAATTGGTAAAGGATATTTTAGAGACCGATTTAATGAATCGTGTGGAGGATAACAAAAGGCATATCCAGTTTTGGGATAGTTTGGGCGCATATGCACCTGCATGGGGAATGGTTGGAACGCTGTTAGGCTTGATTAATATGATGAAATCAATGGGTACGAATCCTGATTCCATAGGAGAAGGCATGTCACTGGCTTTGATTACGACATTATACGGTTCGATACTAGCCAATTGGGTATGTATTCCAATTGCTGCAAAATTGAGAAAGAACAGTTTAGAGGAAGAGATGCAGATGGCATTGATTATTGAAGGGGTATTGTCTATACAGGCAGGAGAGAATCCTATGGTCATCAAAGAAAAGATTAGAGCGTTTAGAAATGATTGGGAAGAAAGTCAAGCAGCATAAAAACATAATATTATATAAAAATATAAAACATATTAAAACAATAGAATACAGTTGTCAATGAAGGGTAGTATAGCAATATACTACCTGTTTTTATGTAAGGTAGTATATACAATATAGTGGTAGTGTGCTATATTTTGAGATGTTAAGAAGTTCTATTGTGCTATTTTTATACTACGTTTTGGAATGGAGGATTCATATGTGGAAAATTAAGGTAGAAAAAGTAAAAACAGAAAAGACAGAAAAACGTGAAAAGATGGATATAGGCAAGGTATTATTAATTGAGATGTTAGTTCTTATTGCAGGATTAATGTATACCGTAATGGTAACAGGAGGAGTGAATGGTATTGTAACGTTGCTTGATTTGCCTTCTCTGTTTTTGATAATACTTTTTTGTGTACCAGTACTTGTTATATCAGGATTATGGGGAGATTTTGTAAAGGCATTTTCAGTCAGCAAACAAAAATATTCCATTGCACAATTAAGAAGATGTTTAGAAGCTGTTTTAGTAGTGCAGAAATTGGTGTTAATCAGCAGCTTTTTTACAGCGTTTATTTCCATTATTATGTTATTAAAAAGACTTGAAGAGCCAAGTCTTATTGGACCCAATCTTGCAGTGATATGTCTTTCAGGTCTTTATGCAGCTATCATTGAATTTTTATTGCTGCCTTTAAAGACAAATATTCAGGTGACGTTGATTCATGAAATGGAAATCAATAATGAAGAAGATGAAACGGAAACAAGTAATGAAGAAAAATAAATGTATATTTTATTTACTGGTTGTTCTTTACAGTGCTTTTTTTATATTTACATTTATTATGCAATGGATTAGTATACACAATCCCAATCTTCGCTGGATTATTAACGGCAGCACATTATTGTTAGGATTGATTGCAGGGGCGCTTTTTTATCTGCTGTATCAAATGAATAATAAAAAAAATATGGACATAGAAAATAATAGAAATGAAGAAGATAATAAACAAGATATTTCTATGGCAGAAGATAGTATTGCACAAGATAATGAAGTAAAAGGCAATACGGCAGACAGAGCGGAAGAACAAAAAGAAGTATCATTGAAAGATGTTTATATCAAGTTTGCCGATGCCTATATATTGACAAAAAGAGAAACACAAATAGGATATTTGGTTTTTAGCGGATATACAAATCAGCAAATTGCAGAGGAATTATATATATCGGAAACGACTGTAAAAAAACATTTGACACATATATATGAAAAGACGCAGACAAGCGGGAGAAAGGAATTGAAGGAAAAAGTAAAAAACTATGAGAAAGCTTGAGACCTCGCTGCTTGCAGCGGGGTTTTTGATTAGAAAAATTCCTTACGTCCCTGATATTCGCTTTTTAAATTTTGTTTTTTCAGACAGATTTAGAAATATTTTAATTTCCAGATTGCTAAAAACAGTATATAATGATATTGATTTATACAGACAAGAAAAAGGAGTTGAGGTGATAGGGGATGCCAAAATTTTGGGGATATGTTTCTAATGAAGAATATGCCATAGGTTGTATAAGTACAACGGTGTATGTCTATGACAAGGAAGGAAATGAATTGGCACAATTGAAGAATATAGAATATGGATATACAGCTAAATTAAGCCCAAAGAACAATTGTTTTGTTGTAAAATCTACACGCGCATATTTTGGTGTATATTCATTGGATACATTCAGTTTGGTAAAGAGAGTGCGATATTCTCGTGTGGACGGTGGTCAAGATGATGGGTATTGTTTTTCAATAGATGGAAACTATTTTTATAATATAGAACGACAGAAACAATCGACGAATCATGTTATTTCTATATATGACGCCTCCAATTTTAAACGTATAAAAATGTTTTTAGAAGAGGACAGACAAACAGAGCCTTGTTATATTGAGATGGATACGGATGGGCAGCTTTATGTGTTGGGATTTCTTCGCGGTGAAAATGGTATTATAGAAAGCGGCTTTATTTCTAAAATGGAAGATACGGGACTTGAAGCGTTATATACGATTCCTGTCTCAGAATATGAAAAGTATACTTCTATTAAAAGTCTTGAATTATTTGGATTTACAGATAAAAAGAAAGAACTGTTTGCGTGGGAATATTCCGATATAGATACAAGTAAGATAAAAAGCACAATATTTACGTTAGCCCAGTTGTGGGAAAAATATCAGTCTGCAAATAAAGATTAAAGTAGTAATAAGATATAGTTTAATGTAATATGATAAAAAGTACAAGGTTATAAGCAAGCAGTGAAGCAGGTTGCAGATATCTGCTTGATATAAAAAATCTTTGTGCAAAAGCAGTGCAAAAATGGAGGATGGTATGAAAGATACAAAAATTTGTCCCAAATGCAATGGTTCTGATATTCTTATTGTTGATGGGTATGCAGGACCGTATGGCTCTGGAAATAATATTATGACAGGAGCAACAATTTTTTCTGCTGTAAAGATAAATCGTTATATTTGTTGTTCTTGTGGATTTACAGAAGAATGGATTAACAGGGAAGATATTGAGAAAGTTAAACGCTCAAAAAAAGCGCATTATTAATTTTTGATTGCTTGTTGTGAATAATAAATGAAATGCTGCTGTTTAACTGTTGGTAAAATACAGCCCTTGTTTTTACAACGAATATTTTATATAATGCAAATAGTGTAGTTTGACGCCGCATATTTTGCGGCTATGATGTAAATTGTGCAGATAAATAAAAATAGCACAGAAAAGAGGACAATATGTTAACGAATGATGCTACCATTATGAAAATTAAGCATGAAGTGAATTATGAAGTGGCAAAGCTTGTCTATGAGGGGACATTTGAAGAGCAAAAAGACGAGATACCATTTAAAATGATACCAGGTTTGAAACCAAAGTTTCGATGCTGTGTGTATAAGGAAAGAGAGATTATAAGACAGCGAGTAAGGCTGGCAGAGGGGTTAAATCCAAACGATAACGGGCATGAGGATTCAAAAAATATCATTCAAGTTATTGGCTCGGCTTGTGCAGACTGTCCATTGTCCCATTACCTTGTGACGGATAACTGCAGAAAATGTATGGCAAAGGCATGTCAGCAGTCTTGTAAATTCGGCGCTATAACAATGGGACGCGACAGAGCTTATATTGACCCTGATAAGTGTAAAGAGTGTGGTATGTGTGCGAAGGCTTGCCCATATAATGCGATTGCAGACCTTATCCGACCTTGTAAAAAAGCTTGTCCAGTCAATGCAATTACAATGGATGAAGAAGGCATCTGTGTGATTGATGATGAGAAATGTATACGTTGTGGAAAGTGCATACATAGGTGTCCGTTTGGCGCTATTGGTTCAAAAACAGATATTGTCCATGTTATCAATGCCATTAAATCGGACAAGCCCGTTATTGCTATGTTTGCTCCTGCAGTGGAAGGGCAGTTTGGCACAGATATTACGATGAGCAGTATTAGAAGCGCATGTAAAAAGTTAGGTTTTGACGATATGATTGAGGTTGGACTTGGCGGCGATATGACGGCTGCTGCCGAAGCGGACGAATGGGTTGAAGCATATGAGTTTGAAAAGAAAAAAACAACGTCTTGCTGTCCGGCGTTTGTCAATATGATTCGTCAGCATTTTCCAGAGCTTTCAGAGGATATCTCAACAACAGTATCCCCAATGTGCGCTGTGTCAAGGATGGTTAAGGCAGGCAATCCTGAAGCCATTACAGTGTTTGTGGGACCTTGTATAGCAAAAAAAGATGAGGCAAAAAGAAATCCGGTAAGAGGAAATGCAGATTATGTTCTTACAATTGGTGAATTTCGCGCTATTATGAAGGCAAAAGGTGTTACATTTGAACCAGATAGTGAGAATGTTCAGCAGGCAAGTGTTTTTGGCAAGCGTTTTGGCAATGGCGGAGGTGTTACCAATGCTGTGCTTAAAAGTATAGAGGAAGCAGGACTTGACCCATCACAGTATAAAGTTGAAAAATGTGCAGGGGCTGATGCGTGTAAGAAAGCATTGCTTATGCTTCGGGCAAAGAAGTTAAATGCAGATTTTATAGAAGGAATGATGTGTGAAGGCGGTTGCGTAGGAGGACCAAGTCAGCATAAGACAGAGATGGCATTTAAAAAAGACCGCGATAAGATGATTAGCGAGGCAGACGAGCGCGGCGTTCGTGAAAACCTTGAAAATTATCCTATGGATTCATTTAGTATGTATAAAAAATAATATTTATTCGTTAAAGCCCTCCCCATTTCAATGCTGCAAACGCATAAATGGGGTGGGAACGTTTCGTTCTTTGTGCAAAAATACAAAAATTTGAGCCCTTAGCTGCTTAAGATGCCGCATGGAGGTTAATTATGAAGTTTAATAAGATAGAGAAGGTTCATAGAGGAAGATTTATTGACCGATATGATATTACATATACAACTGCTGATAATCAAAAAAAGGTATATGAGATTATTAGCCGCAACAAAAATATAACAACAGCAGAAGAAATAAAAAATCCTAATACAGATGGCGTTGTGATTGTGATGACCGATGAGGCAAATGAGAAAATTCTTTTAAATAGAGAGTTTCGATTGTCTGTAAATGATTATGTCTATAATTTTCCGGCAGGATTGATTGATTCAGGCGAGACGCCGGAGGTGGCAGCAGCGAGAGAATTAAAAGAAGAGACTGGACTTGATATTGTAAGGATAGAAGATAAACTATATGACAGTTACAGTGCGATAGGATTTTCAAATGAGACGAACGCTGTTATTATTGGTGTTGCAAAAGGTGAATTTGCACCAAGTACGTCAACGGTTGAAGAAATTGAAGCAAAATGGTATACACGCGATGAGATAAAAGAGTTGCTCAAAAATAATCATTTTGCAGCAAGAACGCAAGCATATTGTTATATGTGGTCAAAGGGGCAATAAGGTGAAAATACATAAAATACATTATATTTTAATAGTGATTAGTGCCGCCATAATATCATGCTTTATGGGCTGTGGAAAAAAGAATACGGTTCAATATATTCGGTATGAAAAATTGGATAATGGAACATATTATGTAAAAGAACTTACCGATGCGGGCAAAGACGCCTCTGAAATTACCATACCATCCGAGTATGAGGGAATCAAAGTGACAGCCATAGGACGCGGCGCATTTCAGGATAGCCCGAATCTTAGAGCGGTTCATATTGCAGACAGCGTTACAAGCATTCTTGAAAATGCTTTTCTTCATTGCAGCGGACTAGAAACCATTGAATTATCGGAGAGTACGGTTGAAGTGATAGGCGCCAATGCGTTTGAGGGGACAAAGTGGCAAAACGATATTTTAGCGGACAAAGGTGTAGTGATAGTAGGAAGTATATATGTCAATGGAAAACAAATAAGCGGTGAATATACAATTCCAGATGGTATTAAGACTATTGCAGCAGAAGCATTTAAAGATAATAAAAATATAACAAACCTTGTTGTCTCAGAAGGGGTTAAGACACTTGGCGTATATAGCTTTTCTTCTTGTGAAAACCTTGAGAGCGTCAATATTCCAGAGTCATTGGAAAAAATAGGATATGGTGCGTTTAGTTATTGCAGCAATCTATCCATAGTTATTCCAAAGACCGTTAAAAATATTGATAATGATGCTTTTTTAGATATTAAGGAACTTGAATATCAGGAGGGGTAATGATGGCTGGCAAAAACAATCATTCAACGACGAATTTATCAGAATTGACTTTTTTATCAACAAGTGGATATTGCAATATACATGTGTGTATATGGTATCCCGATAAAACAAAATATACAAGACCAATAGGAATTATTCAATTGGCGCATGGTATGGTAGACCATATTGAACGATTTGAAGCTATGGCAACATATTTTGCCCAAAGAGGTTTTTTAGTTGTTGGCAACGACCATCTTGGACATGGCGATTCGATTGCAAGTAAGGATGATTGGGGATATTTTGTTGACCGTGAGGATTGTGCAACGTATCTTGTCAAGGATATGCACAAGCTTACCAAAATTATAAAAAAGAAATATCCAAATTTGCCTTATATTCTTATAGGACATAGTATGGGTTCCTTTTTGACAAGGAAATATATGATGATGTATAAAGATGAATTGTCTGCTTGTGTTGTGCTGGGAACAGGAAATCAACGACTTATTGTTGTTCAGGCAGGAAGGCTGCTTGTTCATATAACAAAGCGTTTTAAAGGAGACCGATATAGAAGCTCACTTTTAAAGAAACTAATGTTTGCCAATTATAATAAAGATATAAACAATTGTAAAAGTGAAAATGCGTGGCTTACAAGAGATGATGAGATTGTAAAGAAATATGACCATGATGAAAAATGTTCCTTTATGTTTACAGTGAATGCCTATGAAGGAATGTTAAAAGTGATACGATTTGTTATACGTAATGCTAATATCAGGCATACTTCGCGTTATTTACCTGTATTGTTTGCGGCAGGAACATCAGACCCCGTAGGAGAGTATGGAAAAGCTGTCAAGAGAATTTATCGCAAATATGCAAGATGGCTTGATGATGTGGAGTTAAAGTTATATGATAATTGCAGACACGAGCTTCACAGTGAAATCAATAAAGAACAGATATTTGAAGATATCTATTTATGGATATTAAAAAAAATAAATGTATAATAAATGCAATTTATAAAAAAGATGCTGCAAAATAGAAATTTTATGTAAGATATAGAATAGTTAAAATTTCTTTTTGCAGTATCTTTTTATTTTTATGTAGATGATAATTATTTGCCTTCTTTTACACAAAATGCAAAATAACCATTATTTTTTGTATTAAATAATAAGCTGTAAGATGGATATTGTTTGTCAAAAGCTTTCGTAAGCTGGTCAAATGTCATAACATCTATTTTTTCTAGCTGATAAGTTTCGTCAAGAACAAAGTGTCTTGCAATGCACTCCATCAGTTTTTGCGAGAGCATCTTAAATGTGTAAATGACCGTTTTATCAACCTTAGTGATTTGTTTGTCAAGCATTCCGCTGAGTATATTCAGAATCATCTGCTGTTCATAAATCATATAAACTTGTATGGGTTCTTTTTTGGAAGTGTAGTAGAGCAGTCGATAACAGAGCTGACTGCCGGCAGAAAAATCTTCTCCGCTATAATGAATACTCATAAGTTGTGCGTTTATTCGGAATAACTTTTCTAATGTTTGAACAATTGCTTTTTCAAGGGAATCAATTTCATTTTCGGAGGCTTGATGCACCCATTTTTTAGACACACGCCCTGAAAGTGCATAGTCCTCAATTAAAATATGTCCGTTGAGCCAGCCGATACAGATACCAAGAAAATGCTGCACCGATTCCACAGAGTAATGATGTGCTTCTAAATCTTCCTCAAGAGCAGGAAGCGTATTATCGCGCATATTGTCATGTAAACTTTTGTGCAGGGCGTAATCGCCGTAATGGAGCGACTGCATATAGGCTTCTTCTTCAGCAAAGTGTTTTAGCGCGTAGCTTTTAAAATACTTGATACCCTCGCGGCAGGCGTGCTGCTGTTTTGCTGTATCTTCATTGAGACTTAACAATTTCGATACAATTGAGAAGAGTCGTTGATGTGCCTTGTCAATGCAACCTACACCAATATTAAACCAATCATTCCATTTTAATTCATTCAATATTTTTACCCCTTTCTACCCTTTTTAATTTGCAAACAATGAGCCAAACAGACTATATATAGTCCGATTGGCAATCATTGTAAGATATTCGATTATTGTGTTCGTGTAACATAAAGTATTAAATTGTACAATCAT
The DNA here is from genome assembly GCA_947088865.1 of uncultured Eubacterium sp. GTDB lineage: Bacteria > Bacillota > Clostridia > Lachnospirales > Lachnospiraceae > Lachnospira. The sequence continues at coordinate 84,706 of CAMUHY010000011.1, forward strand.
TCAAAAAGAAAAAGGAGTGAAGAAGTTACACTTCGTTTATTAGTGTTTCGTATTTTGGCATAAATCCAATGCCAGTAGTGTATGCGCCTGTATGACAGCCTGTAATAATACTGACACGACCGTCAAAACGTTCCCTGCTCTCAACACATTTTATATTTAGGGCTTCCTCAATATTTTTTCTTAATTCATCGCGTTCTTCATAAAGGTTTGCTGAACCTGTACTAAAATCATATGTTTGAGGGTCGATATGATTGTTTACAAAATGTTTTTTTACATTTTCAAATACAGAATTGATGGATTTTTTTCTTGTTCGGCTTACACCTGCTAAATTAATCTCACCGTTTTTAAGGAAAATCGTTGGACGAATACTAAGTACACCTGTAATAAGGGTGGCAAGTTTTCCAATTCGTCCGCCTTTTTTTAAGTAATCGAGATTTTCAATAGTAAATATAACCGTTCCTATACTGGTCATTTTTCTAAGAATTTTAACGGCTGTATCAAAGTCAATATTATCACGATTCATGCGGATAGCTTCATAGACAAGCAGTCCTTGTGCAGCAGAATTTAATTGTGAATTGATAACTTCTATTTTTGCATCGGGATATTTCTCTTTTAATTGTTCGGCAGCGATTCGTGCAGAATTATAAGAACCGCTAAGTACTGTGGAAATCGTCATAGCAACTACGGGAATATTTTTTTCTACATAAGGTAAAAAAGTATCTGTATAATCTTGAACACTAGGAAGAGAAGTTTTTGGATAAATTTTATTGTTTATAATTTTTTGGTAAAAATCTTCCACAGAAAGCTCATATAAATCTTTATAATAAGTTTTTTCGTCAAATGTAACATAAAAAGGAACTAATGTAACATCAACGGAATTAGCATAATCAAGGGTGTAATCACATGCCGTATCGCTTATAATTTTAAACATAATAATCCTCCATTCCGAAGCTTAGCGTAGGAATTGCGCAATAGAAATTCGCGAAGGCGATTTCTATTGTCGCATCAAGCCTTATTTGTGACGTTTCGGCACAAATAAGTGTGTGAAAAATAAGTGCATCAGCATTATTTTTCATAATAATCTCCATTTCTGCGCTGCTTTTTTGTTAAAATAAATAGTGCTAAGCAACGTCCATTACTAAGTAATATAGTTTAATAAAGTGTATTATAATAATATTGAATAATATAACACATAGTTTTAAAAACTACAATATATTTTTTTGTTTATTGTGAAAAATTTTATTACCAAAACATCGATTTTATTAAGATTATATATTTTATAATTTGTGTTTTTAGTTTAAAATAGAGGTGGTAAATTGTTGTGGAAATGGGGAAAGTATGAAAATAATAGAAGTCAATAAAAGAGTGTTGGAAAAAAATGATATTATAGCAAGCAGGTTAAATCAATATTTGCATGATAAAGGGATTGTACTTGTCAACTTGCTTGGAACACCTGGTTCAGGAAAGACAACATTGTTGGAGCGGATTTTTGAAAGAGTGGATTTTCGTAAAGCGGCAGTGATTGAGGGGGATTTATATACCGATAGCGATGCTAAAAGAATAGAAAAATTGGGTGTAAAGACCATTCAGCTTAATACATGTGGAGCTTGTCATCTGGAAGCTTCTATGATAGAGGAAGCCATTTATGAATTGGATTTAAATGGAATCAAAGTTATTATAATAGACAATATTGGAAATTTGGTTTGTACAGCAGAATTTAAACTAGGAGAGGACAAGAGAATTATGGTGTTTAGCGTTACAGAAGGGAACGATAAACCATTAAAATATCCTCTGATGTTTCAGACAACAGACATTTTAATTATCAATAAGATGGACTTGATAAGACATACTAATTTTAATATAGAACGTTTTAAAAAAGATGTATGGGCGTTAAACCCACAATGTTATATTTATGAATGCAGCGCCTATTGTAATGAAGGAATCAATGAGATATTGGGTGTAATAGTTCCTTCAGATAAATAAGATTTTGCTAAAAGAATAGTAAAACGAGTGAAGAAAAGTAAAATCAGTATATAAGAATGAAATAAATTTAAAATTAGAATAGTGATTTGCCAAAAACTAAAAAATAGTTTATAAAAAAGTATGATTTTTATTTATCAGCAGTACTATTATTATCAATAATTTCTATAACTGCTTCAAGAAAATTATCAACTTGAGTTTGCAGATTACTACCAAGTTTTTGATATAATTCAAGATGATGTGCTTCCTTAAAAGTTTTTGGCATCAATGTAATAGTAAATGTTTCTTGTGTGCCATCAGCAGTTTCATAACCAATTAAATAATCAACAGTTGTGTGGAAAAAGTTGGCAAACTGTTTTAGTGTGGCAAAATCAGGTTCAGCAAGACCATTTTCATACTTATAAATAGATTGTTGGCTTAAGCAAAATTTGTCAGCTAGTTTTTGTTGACTTAAACCACGTTGTTCTCTTAAAGTTTTAAGGTTTTTCAAGGTAACATCTCCTTTCTTTGGTATGTTTTAATATTAACAACATTACTGATAATATTCTAAAAGTTTTAAGTAATTCTGTGCAACAACTATTTGTGGTTATATAATTTATTGACAAATTGTAAAAAATTATACAAAAAAATGATTATTGATAATATATATAAATGGTGTTACTATGAAATAGTAAGTTTATTAAATCTTAAATAAATTATTACTATAAGTAAATGCTTATAAATAAGTCATAAAGCAGATTATAAATAGTTGTTAAAGTGAATTTTATATTGGAATAATAAGAAGTAAACTTTTATAATAAAAAGTTGTTATAAATGAATTTTAAAGATGAAGGAAGAAGAAAGTATGTCTGTACAGGGAGAAATTAAAGAAAAAACAAAGATAAATATACAAGAACCAAAACATTATAGAGTGATTATGCACAACGATGATTTTACGACAATGGATTTTGTTGTTGAGATATTGATAGATATCTTTCATAAAGAGGATGCAGAGGCAGAACGTTTGATGCTTTTGGTACATGAGAGCGGCAAGGCAGTGGTTGGTACATATCCATATGATATTGCAGTGACAAAAGTTCAGATTTCAAGGGAACGAGCAAAGCAAGCAGGATTTCCATTTCGATTGACGATAGAGGAGGGATAGCATCATTATGAATATGTCAAAGGAAGTAAAAGAAATTTTTAATGAAACCATATTGATTGCCCATAAAAAACATTATGAGTTGGTGACGCCGGAATTGTTACTATACAGCATTTGTCACAATCCAGTATTTGTGCAGGCTTTTAAAAATTGCGGCGGGCAAATTCATCATTTGCAGGAACATTTAAAAAATTATCTTGACAGCTATATGGAGGTGGTACAAGACAGCAGATTTCAAGGCGCTTGTGAATTTTCACAGGGAATGAAAGAAGTGTTGGAATATGCGTTAGAAGTATCCGAAAATGGCGGTAAAAAGAAAGTAGAGCTGCCTCATATTATATTTGCTATCTATCAGCTTCAGCAAAGTTATGCCGTTTATTATATGAATCTGCAAAAGATAGACCAGACAGAATTATTGCAAGAATTGACCATTGCTTATTCACAGACCTATCAACAAAATCGTAAGGAGAGCAGTAAAGAAAGTGATGGGGAACCATATAGAGATAACTCTTCTGAAAAAAAGACGCAAGATGCGGCTTGGCAGCAGTATGCCACCTGTTTAAATGAGGAATTGGAAGGGGTGAATCCCTTGATTGGGAGACATCAGGAATTGGAAAGAACCATGCAGATTCTTTGCCGCAAAGAAAAAAATAATCCTCTTCATATAGGAGAACCAGGCGTTGGAAAGACGGCAATCACCTATGGTCTTGCAAAACTTTTAAATGAAGACCGTGTTCCGCAGCCGTTAAAGGGAGCAAAAATTTTTTCGCTCGATTTGGGAAGTCTGCTGGCAGGCACACAGTATCGCGGGGATTTTGAGAAGCGTTTTAAAATGGTTATGGACAGTATCAATAATGAAGAAAATCCGATTATTTATATTGATGAAATTCATAATATTGTAGGTGCAGGCGCAGTCAATGGAGGAACATTTGATATTTCAAATATGTTAAAGCCATACCTTGCGGCAGGGCATATTCGTTTTATAGGCGCAACCACATATGAAGAGTATAAAAAACACTTTGAAAAAAATAAAAGTTTGGTAAGACGCTTTCAAAATATGGAGATAAAAGAACCAAGTATTGAAGATACCGTCAAAATTTTGGAAGGTTTAAAAGATAATTATGAGCGTTTTCATAGTGTTGTTTATAAAAAAGGAGTGTTTCAATATGCCGTTGAGGTGAGTGCAAAATATCAAAATGAACGTTATCTTCCAGATAAAGCAATTGATTTGATAGACGAGGCAGGTGCGTATCGTCAAATTCATCCATTAGAGCAAAAAGCACAATATGTCAATAAAGAATTGATTGATGAAATTTTATCAAAGACGTGCCGTATTCCAAAGCAAGCGGTGGCAAAGGATGAGACAAAGTCGCTTGCAACGCTTGAAAAACGTATGCTTGATGACGTATATGGGCAAAACGAAGCGATATCACAGGTTGTCAATGCAGTAAAATTTTCCAGAGCAGGGCTTTTGGAAGAAGGAAAACCGCTTGCCAGTTTTCTTTTTGTAGGACCAACGGGTGTTGGAAAAACACAGATAGCAAAAAGCTTGGCAAAAGAGCTTGGTGTGAAACTGGTTCGTTTTGATATGAGCGAATATGAAGAAAAACATGCCGTTGCCAAGTTGATTGGCGCACCATCGGGGTATGTGGGATATGAGGAGGGTGGATTGCTCACAGAAGAAATCCGAAAAAATCCGCACTGTGTTCTTTTGTTAGATGAGATAGAAAAGGCTCATCCCGATATTTACAATATTCTTCTTCAAGTGATGGATTATGCCACATTGACCGACAATCAAGGAAGAAAAGCTGATTTTAGAAATGTGATTATTATTATGACGTCCAATGCAGGTGCAAGTCGAGTGGGCAAAAAAGGGATTGGCTTTGGCGATGTGGATATTAAGTCCGATATTATTTTAGAGGAAGTAAAACGAATTTTTCAGCCGGAATTTCGCAATCGTTTAAGTAAAATCATTGTGTTTAATACAATTGATGAAAGAACGGCAGAGCAGATTGTCAATAAAAAACTTCGCGAACTTCAGACATTATTGTCAAGAAAAAAGGTGAAGATGAATGTTGATAAAAAAGCAAAAAATTTGATAAAACAAAAAGGGATTAGCGCTGAATTTGGCGCTAGACAGATAGAACGTGTTATTCAAAGTGAAATTAAGCCGTTAATGGTAGACCAGATACTGTTTGGTATGTTAAAAAAAGGAGGTAAGTGCAAACTAACCACAGCTGGAGGTGGTTTTGATATTCAGTTTTTGTCAAAAGAAGGTGAGTAAAGTATGCCTGTTTACCTATTAAATAAGAAAGAAATTTATTTTCCAAGTCCGCTTTTTGCCAGACCAGACGGATTGCTTGCTGTTGGGGGCGATTTGAGTGTCAACCGTCTTTTACTGGCATATAAAAATGGAATTTTCCCATGGTACAGTCCAGGTGAAGAAATTATGTGGTGGTGTCCTAGCAAACGTTTTGTTATTTTCCCCAATGAAATACATATTTCACATTCCATGAAAAAATATATAAAAAAATATCAGCCTAGCATAAAAATCAATAGAGATTTTGCAGATACGATGCATCGCTGCCGGATAAAAAGGGAGTTTAATGAAGGCACATGGATTTCTGATGAGATGGAAGACGCTTATTATAACCTGCATAAAGCAGGGTATGCGCTGAGCGTGGAGGCTTTTGAAGCAGGTGAACTTGCAGGCGGGCTTTATGGCGTTTGTATTGGACGTTGTTTTTTTGGAGAAAGTATGTTTTCAGAAAAAGAAAATGGTTCAAAGACAGCATTGATTTTGTTTTCAAAATGGTTATGCAGCAATCAGTATTTGTTTATTGATTGTCAGTTTCATACCGAACATTTAGAGAGTATGGGCGGAAGATATATTTCATGGGAAAAATATGATAAGATATTGCAAAATGGAATAAAAGATAGAGATAAAATATAAAGAATTGACGAAATTTATTAATTTTAGTAGAATTACTATAAACAACATATTTTTTAAGCTTGTGGGGTAAACAAAAGTGGGGCTTGATGTGAAATGTTGTTGTAAATTTTCATATGATTAAGGGGGAAAATTATGGAGGCTCTATTAGTTTTAGTCATTGTGGCAGCGTTGCTTGCACTTGGCTATGCAGCTTTCAACTTCATCGGAATCAAAAAGATGGATGAAGGAACTGCTCGCATGTCGGAGATTGCGCAGGCAATCCGTGTGGGAGCGAATGCGTTTATCACATATGAATACAAAATCATAGCAGTTGTTGTTGTGATTATTTCAGTTGTATTTGCGGTGATATTTACGGTGCAATATGGTTCGTTTAGTTGGGAACCATCCGTATGTTTTATTATTGGTGTGCTAATGAGCGCAGCCGCAGGTTGGGTTGGCATGAAGATTGCTACGTATTCTAATGTAAGGGTGTCAAACACAGCGCGCTTGACAAAAAATATTGGTGCGACCTTAAAGGTTGCATTAAAGGGCGGTTCCGTTATGGGACTTTGTGTGGGCGGCTTTGCACTTCTAGGACTGTTTCTTGTCTATATTATTTTTGGCTATGGCTTGGGACTAATTCGATATGAATTGTTAATTGAAGGACAGCATGTATTTACACAATGTCTTTCATGTTATGCGCTGGGCTGTTCCATTGTGGCAATGTTTAATCGTGTTGGCGGCGGTATTTATACAAAAGCTGCCGATATGGGAGCAGACCTTGTTGGAAAGACAGAAGCCCATATTCCAGAAGATGACCCGCGCAATCCAGCTACCATAGCAGATAACGTAGGAGATAATGTAGGAGATGTTGCGGGACTTGGTTCAGACCTGTTGGAATCTTTTGTAGGAGCAATCGCATCTTCTGTTATCCTTGCAATTAGTTTGGCATTACATGCAGCGGTTGATGCACAGGCATTTATTCCATATGATATCTTACAAAAAATGATGTATTTTCCGCTTGTATTTGCCGCACTTGGCTTGATTGCTTCCATACTTGGAGTTGCATTTGTCCTGTTTAAGAAAGGCTCGGATAATCCTCACAGAGATTTAAATATCTCTACATGGAGCGCTGCCGCTATTACGATTATTGGTGGATTTATTGCTACGCAGATGATGTTTAGCGGTATGAACTATGACTTAATGGGTGTTGGATTTAGTATAGGCTGGATTTCGCCATGGGTTGCGGCATCACTTGGCGTTTTAAGCGGTGTTGTGATTGGTGGAATCGCAGAGTATTATACCAGTTATGATTATAAACCAACACAGATGATTTCAGAGGCTTCCAAAGAAGGACCGGCACTTACCATCACACAAGGTCTTGCAGTGGGAATGAAATCATGTATGTATCCGTTGATTATATTAGGTATTACAACGTATGTCAGTTATGCGGTATCTGGAATGTTTGGCATTGCTATGGCAGCAGTAGGTATGCTTTCTTTTGTATCAGCAACCGTTTCTGTTGATACATATGGACCTATCTCAGACAATGCCGGCGGTATTGCAGAGATGGCAGAGCTTGAGCCAGAAGTAAGACAGATAACCGATAAGCTTGATTCTGTCGGCAATACAACGGCGGCTATCGGTAAAGGTTTTGCCATAGGTTCTGCTTCTCTTGCAGCACTCTCACTGATGGTTAGCTTTTTGTATGCGTTTCAACCGATAGAAGCAGAGTTGAATTTGAATTTTACAGACCCAAAGATTTTAGCAGGGGCTTTAGTTGGCGGGGCGTTGCCATTTTTGTTTTCAGGAATGTTGATAGAGGCTGTTGCAAAGGCTGCCAGAAAGATGGTTGAAGAAGTGCGACGCCAGTTTAAAGAAATTCCAGGAATCTTAGAAGGCAAAGCGAAACCAGATTATAAGACTTGTATTGAAATTTCGTCACAAGGTGCGATTAAAGAAATGAAAATGCCAGCAATTATGGCAATTGTTTTTCCATTGGCATCGGGTTTTCTCTTTGGACCCTATTTTGTTGGCGGATTGTTAATCGGCGCGACGCTCTCTGCTATTATGCTTGCAATCTTTACAGGCAATGCAGGCGGCGCATGGGATAATGCTAAAAAATATATTGAGTCTGGAGCGATAAAAGGACAGAAAAAAGGCTCTCCAGCACATGATGCAGCCGTTGTCGGTGATACAGTCGGCGACCCATTAAAAGATACCGTAGGACCATCACTGGATATTTTAATTAAAATTATGTCTACCGTGTCACTTGTAGCCGCTGTTTTATTCAGCAAATATAATTTATTAGATTTTATCATGGAAATGTTTAACAAGTAAGTTTTATTATAAAAGCATTATATGGTATATAATTGTAGAAAATATGGCATTATATTTAGGAGAAGGTAAAATCTTCTCCTAATTTTTTGGTTTAAGAAAAATTATTTTTTGCATATGTAAATAATGGATTCATTTTTTTTGTTTAATTGTAAAAAATAGTTGGTGATATTTGTAATACATGATATAATCGCCATATATTTAAGAATGTTTACAGTAATTTTATAGGTTAAGCAAGAATGGGGGATTATAATGAAGGTTACAACATTTTTGACAGAAGGATTTGAAACAGTAGAAGCGTTGGCTGTTGTTGATATATTAAGAAGAGCAAAGATAAATGTAGATACGGTTTCTATAACTGGAAATCGTCATGTTACAAGCGCTCAATCAATTGCAGTCGAGGCGGATACATTGTTTGAAGAAGCAAATTTTGAAGATTCCGATGTTTTATTTTTGCCAGGTGGACCTGGACATACGTCTTATTTAGAACATGCAGGGCTTCTGGAGTTGATTAAAAAACATTATGCACAAGGAAAACGCGTTGCTGCAATCTGTGCCGCACCTAGTATATTGGGAAAATTAGGGCTGCTGGAAGGAAAAAAAGCCGTTTGTTTTCCGGGATTTGAAAATGATTTAAAAGGAGCTGAGGTATTGGCTGACCGGGTGGTAACAGATGGCAATATAACGACTTCTAAAGGAATGGGGACATCTTTGGATTTAGGATTAGAGCTTGTGCGTTTATTAGTGGGGCAAGAGGCAGCAAGAAGTTTGTCAGATTCGACACAATATGGGATTATTTCAATAACTGGTTTGAAGAATCAGCTGGATTGATAAATAAATCAGTCATAACATGGAGATTAATAATGAATGGATTTGATGATTATAGTATAGAAGAAATCGCCAGACAAAATGCAAAAAGACGAAAAAGACATGCAATGAAAATGAAAAAATTAAGGCAAAAAAAATTAAGAAGAATTAAAGCCTTTGTTTTTCTTATCGCTGTTGTTTTTATTATTTGCATTTCTGGCGTTGTGGGGATGATTCGCGGCGGTGACAGTGAGCTGAAAGATTCTATCAATGAGAGAGAAACATTGCAAGTGGCGGTGAACAATATAAAAATACCCGATATGATACAACAGACAACCATGCCAAAGGTGGAGAAGAGCAATCATTATACGAATATTGACAGTGAGAAAGTAAATTCTCCTTATATTTCTTTAATTGATGTGAACAATAATCAATTGATTGCTGGCAGAGAAAGTGAGACAAAAATATATCCAGCATCGATGACAAAAGTAATGACGTTGATAGTGGCAGTAGAAAATGTTAAAAATAAAAATGATTCGTATACATTTGGATTTGAGATGTTAAACCGATTATTTTTAGAAGATGCATCCGTTGCTGGATTTTTAGAAAATGAAACCATTGATTTTAATGAATTGCTCTATGGATTGATTCTCCCTTCAGGAGCTGAAGCGGCAGAAGGTCTTGCAGAGCTTATAGCGGGCAGTCAAGATGCATTTGTGGAATTAATGAATAAAAAATGCAGTGAGCTTGGACTGAGCAATACACATTTTATGAATGTATCTGGATTATATGACGACAATCAATATACGACATGTACAGAGATGGCAATGATAATGAATTATGCAATGAGTAATCCAGAGTGCGCTAAAGTATTGTCAACGTATCAGTATACAACAAAGACGACAGAACAGCATCCAGAAGGTATTTTGCTGACAAGTACAATGTTTAGCAGAATGTATGGAACAGAAGTTGAGGGAGTGACAATTACGGCAGGCAAGACCGGATATACAAATGAAGCGGGACATTGTATGGTAAGTTATGCGACAAAAGGTGATAATTCTTATATATGTGTTACCGCATATGCTTCCAATAAATGGCATTCCATTTTTGATTCCTTTGAGATTTATGGGAATTATTTACCATAAATAATTTTTTGAATACGGCACATAATAACATCAAGATAACGTAGATGTTTTCAGGGCGACAAATGCTGTCTTGATAGGTCTATGTTATCAAGACAGCAAGAATGTTGTCAGATATAGCTTTTGTCAATAAAAGTTAACAAAATAAAACTTTTTAGGAGGTGTTATTATGGCAAACTATTCATCAAACAGCAAAACTAAGGGAGAGGCTAAGAGCGCATTAGATAAGTTCAAAATGGAAGTAGCTTCTGAAATTGGTGTAAACCTTAAGGAAGGTTACAATGGTGACCTTACAGCTGCTGAAGCTGGTTCAGTAGGTGGTAATATGGTTAAGAAGATGATTCAAAGACAAGAAGAGCAGATGTCTGGTAAGTAATTAAAATTTAAGAACTTATATCTATCTTCAATATTTTGGCTGTAGTGTTTTTGCACTACAGCTTTTTTTTATAAATATATATTGTCAACAAAGGAATGGGTGTGATATAATGGCAACAGTTGTGCTGTGACATTTGAAGAAAGTCCAAAACAAAGATAAAAAACAAGTGAATTTATGAAAGGAAAAATTTATAATGAGTTGTAAGGTAGAACAGTTAGAAGAAAAAAATATGGTTAAACTTGTAATAGAAGTTTCATCAGAAACATTTGAGACAGGTTTAAATAAAGCATACAATAAAAATAAGAACAAGATTAATGTGCCTGGTTTTAGAAAAGGCAAGGCTCCACGTAAAATGATAGAAAAGTTATATGGAGAGAGCTTTTTCTTTGAAGAAGCAGCCAATATGATTATTCCAGAAGCTTACGCTGAGGCGTATGAGGAGAGCGGACTTGATATTGTTTCACAGCCTAAAATTGACGTTGTTCAGTTAGAACAAGGAAAGCCATTTATCTTTGAAGCGCAGGTTGCCGTAAGACCAGAAGTGGAATTAGGACAATATAAGGGCGTTGAAATCTCAAAGGTGGATTCTGAAGTTACAGACGCTGATATAGAGGAAGAGTTAAAGAAGGTTCAAGAGCAAAATTCAAGAATTGTCACCATTGAAGACAGAGCCGTTCAAGACGGCGATATGACCGTTATTGATTTTGAGGGATTTATTGACGGCGAAGCATTTGACGGCGGAAAAGGCGACAATTATCCTTTGACAATAGGTTCGCATTCATTTATTGACAATTTTGAAGAGCAGCTTATTGGGATGAATATTGGCGATGAGAAAGAGGTTCATGTTACATTTCCAGAAAATTATCATGCTGAAAATCTTAAGAGCAAGCCAGCTATGTTTAAAGTAAAAATCAATGAGATTAAGGAAAAATTACTTCCGGATTTGGATGATGATTTTGCAAGTGATGTTTCCGATTTTGATACGTTAGATGAATACAAAGAAGATTTAAAGAAGACAATCGGCGAGAAAAAACAGAGCGAAGCAAAAACAAAAAAGCAAAATGAAGCTGTTGACAAAGCCGTTGAAAATTCAACAATGGATATTCCAAATGCTATGATTGACACACAAGTGCAAAGAATGGTTGAAGATTTTTCACAGAGACTTCAGCAACAAGGACTTACCATTGAACAATATTTTCAATATACAGGACTTACACCAGAAAAAATTATTGGCGATATGAAGCCTGAGGCTGAGAGAAGAATTAAAAATAGTTTGGTGCTTGCTGCTGTGGCAAAGGCAGAGAACATAGAAATTTCGGATGATGAATATGAAGAAGAGCTAAAGAAGATGGCGGAAGCTTATCATATGGACATTGAGAAGATTAAGGAATTGACAGGTGAAGAACAGGCTGGACAGATTAAAGAGGATATGAAAATTCAAAAAGCTGTTGAGCTTATTGCAGAGGCTGCTGTTGAGAAAGCAGATTAATATGGATTGTAAGTAGAGGACTTGTGCCGGCGTATGCAGGCACAAGATTTCTGTATATATTCTGGACAATTGGTTTATAAATTTGTAAAAAATGGAAATAATGGAGGATTAGTATGAGTTTAATACCTTATGTTGTTGAACAAAATAGTCGTGGAGAAAGGTCTTATGATATCTATTCAAGATTATTAAAAGACAGAATTGTTTTTTTAGGTGAAGAAGTCAACGATGTATCAGCCAATATTGTTATTGCACAGTTACTGTTTTTGGAAGCAGAAGACCCATCAAAAGATATTCATATGTACATTAATAGTCCAGGTGGTTCTGTATCAGCAGGTTTTGCCATTTATGATACAATGCAGTATATTAAATGTGATGTGTCAACGATATGTATGGGCATGGCTGCAAGTATGGGTGCTTTTTTGTTAGCTGGTGGCGCAAAGGGAAAGCGATTAGCATTGCCGAATGCAGAGATTATGATTCATCAGCCTTCCGGCGGTGCTAGAGGACAGGAGACTGAAATTAGAATTGTTGCGGAAAATATCTTAAAGACACGTAATAAGTTAAATGAGATTCTTGCAGCTAATACAGGAAAATCAATAGAAGAGATTGCACGTGATACAGAGCGCGATAATTATATGACTGCATCAGAAGCTTTGGAATATGGATTGATAGATAGCATAGTAGAAAAGAGAGCATAATATCAGTTAGGAGTAAAGAATGGTTGGAAAGAATATGAATGAAGTGCTTAGATGTTCCTTCTGTAATAAGTCTCAAAATCAAGTGAAAAAGCTTATAGCAGGGCTTGATGGAACATATATCTGTGATAAATGTGTCAGTATATGTGAAGAAATCCTTGATGAAGAGCTGTATAATGAAGATGATGACAGTGTGTATGACGAGTTGGATTTAGATATCAACTTGTTAAAACCAAAAGAAATAAAAGAATTTCTGGATGAGTATGTGGTAGGTCAAGATACGGCAAAAAAGGTGTTATCAGTAGCTGTCTATAATCATTATAAGAGGATTCTTTCAGGCAGAAAAGTAGATGTAGAATTACAAAAGAGTAATATATTGATGTTAGGACCAACAGGTTCAGGCAAAACATTTTTGGCTCAAAATCTTGCTAGAATTTTGAATGTGCCATTTGCTATTGCCGATGCAACCACTCTTACAGAGGCAGGTTATGTAGGTGAAGATGTAGAAAATATCCTCTTAAAGGTTATTCAGTCGGCAGAGTACGATGTAGAGAAAGCTCAATATGGTATTGTCTATATTGATGAGATAGATAAGATAACAAAAAAATCAGAAAATGTATCTATAACAAGAGATGTTTCCGGCGAGGGCGTTCAGCAGGCATTGCTTAAAATTCTTGAGGGGACAGTTGCGTCTGTTCCGCCTCAAGGAGGAAGAAAGCATCCACAGCAAGAGTTGATACCTATTGATACAACAAATATTTTGTTTATTTGTGGTGGAGCATTTGATGGACTAGAAAAAATTATTGAGTCCAGAATGGATAAAAGTTCCATTGGATTTAATGCACAGATTAAAGAAAAAAAGGATGCCAATGTAGGAGAGATGTTTTCTCAAGTACTTCCGCAAGACCTTATAAAGTATGGTTTAATACCAGAGTTTGTAGGCCGAGTTCCTGTTGTTGTCTCTTTGGATTCATTGGATGAAGATGCGCTTGTACGTATTTTAAAAGAGCCAAAGAATGCAATTATCAAACAGTATAAAGCATTGTTTTCACTTGACGAGGTTGACCTTGACTTTACAAATGATGCTATTATTGCTGTTGCAAAAAAGAGTTTTGAGCGCAAGACAGGTGCAAGAGGCTTACGGTCTATCTTGGAAAATGTAATGAATGATGTTATGTATACCATTCCTTCAGATAATACGATTGCAAAGTGTATTATTACAAAAGAAGCTGTTGAGGGAACAGCAAAGCCGTTGATTGAGTACAGAACAGATATTGTGGGGAAAGAAGCATAAAGATGATTATAAAAAAAGTAAATCTGGATATTGTTATCGGCGTCACAAGTAAGATTCCGGAAACAACCATGATGGAAGTTGCTTTTGCAGGCAAATCCAATGTGGGAAAATCCTCGCTTATCAATGCTTTAATCAATCGAAAATCATATGCAAGAATATCCTCACAGCCAGGCAAGACGCAGACAATTAACTATTATAATATTAATGATAGTATATTTCTTGTTGATTTGCCAGGCTATGGGTATGCAAATGCCAATGAAGCCATCAAAGCAAAGTGGGGCAAGATGGTTGAACGGTATTTAAAAAACTCTCGTTCATTAAAACAAATTTTTCTTCTTATAGATATTCGTCATAATCCTTCAGCAAATGATGTGATGATGTATCAATGGATTATAAGCAATGGATATCGTCCAGTGATTATTGCCACAAAGATGGATAAGCTGAAAAGAAGTCAGATTGATAAGCATATAAAAGAAATTAAAATAGGGCTTGGTATGGAAAAAGATGATTTGCTTATCCCTGTTTCGTCAGAGACAAAGCAAAACATCGACAAAATATGGGAATATATTGAATCATTGAATGTGTCTGAATAAAAAAATGATTTTAACCTCATCAAGGAAGTCCCCCACTTCAATGCTGCAAAGGCATAAGTGGGGGACTTGCTGTACGATTATTTTACTTGCATTAAATGTTTCATAATAAATTCATATATATCAGCACTTGAATTTTTCCAGTTTGCGCACATAATATCCGCTTGATGTTCAAGAGGAACACTAATATTTAATTCAATTAAATTGGTATTGCCTTCTTTTACCATACAATGGACGACATAATCGCCGTCCGTTGTGCGATGGTAATCGGAGGTGGTGCCAATTTCTTTTTTTAATTCGTAATGATGTTCCACTAGATAAGAATTGATATCTTCTTTTACCTCAATGGATAGTTTGTTTGAGAAAAAAGTTATCGTTTCCATAGCTTCATCGGTTAATACATATTGTGTGCTGTTTCTATGTATCATTTCACGGATAAAATTATCGGTAAGTAAAGAATTAATAGCTTCTTGTATTGTGAAATAAGTTGTATATTGTTTTTCCAAAAAAAAGTTTGTTATCTGTGTATTTGACAATGGAAAACTAACTTTATTTAACATATAAAGAATCATAAGTTTGTAAAGAGTTTTCGTATCCATATTTTAGTGTATTGTTCCTTATATAATGTGATTAATAGTTGCGAGAAATTCAATGAATATGCTCCATTACTGCTTTGCTTACGACTTCTGCCACACGTGGGTCAAAGGCTTCAGGCAAGATATTCGTATCGCTTAACTCCTCGTCAGACAGTAAGTCAGCGATAGCCGTTGCAGCAGCAAGCTTCATCTCTTCTGTAATCTGTTTTGCATGACCTTCCAATGCGCCTTTAAATATGCCTGGAAAGGCGATAACATTATTTACCTGATTTGGAAAATCAGAACGTCCCGTTCCAACAATTCTTGCGCCGGCAGCTTTTGCAACATCAGGCATAATTTCTGGCACAGGATTAGCCATTGCAAAAAGAATCGCATCTTGATTCATTGTAGAAACCATTTCAGATGTGACAATATTAGGGGCAGACACACCGATAAAAATATCAGCACCCACAAGGGCATCTGCTAGTGTACCTGTCTTATTCTCAAGGTTGGTTAAATCCATCATCGTCTCTTGCATCCAGTTTAACCCCTCACTGTTTTTAGAAAGAATACCTGTCTTATCACACATTGTAATATGCTTAAATCCATAGGAAAGAAGCAGTTTTGTTATAGCGATACCAGCAGAACCCGCTCCATTGACAACAACATTGCAGTTTTCTTTGGTCTTTTTTGTCACCTTAAGGCTGTTGATAATGCCTGCTAAGACAACGATAGCAGTACCATGCTGGTCATCATGGAAAACAGGAATATCTAATAATTGTTTTAAACGTTCTTCAATTTCAAAACATCTTGGAGCAGAGATATCTTCCAGATTAATTCCGCCAAAAGCAGGTGCAATATGCACAATGGTTTTAATAATTTCTTCTGTATCTTGAGTGTCAAGACAGATTGGTACAGCATTGACGCCGCCAAAGGACTTAAAGAGAACAGATTTTCCCTCCATCACAGGCATAGCGGCATAGGCGCCGATATTGCCAAGACCCAGTACGGCGCTTCCATCGGATACAACAGCGATGGTGTTGGATTTGATGGTATATTTATAAGCAGCCGATTGGTCTTTGGCTATTATTTTGCAAGGCTCTGCAACGCCAGGTGTGTAAGCAAGTGCCAAATCCTGCCTTGTTGCAATAGTCATCTTAGGAGTAGTCTCAAATTTACCGTTCCATTCTTCGTGAAGTGCGATAGCTTTTTCTGCATTTGTCATAATCGTTAAAATCCTTTCAATGTAAACTTTTATCATAATATAAATTGGAATATAAAAAATTGCGCTTTGGCTTTTTATTATAGCATAGCTGTAAAAAAAAATCTATTTGAAATTTGGACAAAATAGTGTATAATAAATTTGATTCCACGAGGGTGGTGGATTTAATTCTTAATACGAGTTCAGTATAATATCCCTTAATTATTTTAAAATTTAAGATTAATAAAATAGGAGAATAGCGAAATAAAAATTAGTTCGCAGATTTGTGCTTGTGTATAGAACAGTAAATGTTCTTTAAATTTGCAGGTTGAGTAAGAATGGAGGACTTTTATGAGAGAAAAGCTAGAAACATTATCACTTGTTGTTTTACGGGAATTTGCAAGAGATAAAAAGCTAAAAAATATTTCTTCAATGAGAAAGGCTGAATTAATTGATGCGTTAATTGCCGCATCAGAGCAGGAAAAGCAGGAAGAGGAAACGTTAGACAAACAAGATGATATAAAGGAAGAAAAAGCGGCAGAAAAGGAAAAGAAAGCTGTCAAAAGCGAGCCAAAAGCAAATGGCAGTGAAAAAAGCGAACAGGGAACCCAACCTCAGCAAGTATTAGGATATTCTCATCAACAGGCAGCGCCACAAGAGATTGCAAATGGAATATTGGAAGTGATGTCTGAGGGATATGGATTTATACGTTGTGAAAACTTTTTACCAGGTGATAATGATGTATATGTATCACCATCACAAATAAGGAAGTTTAATCTTAAAACAGGTGATTTTATAAAAGGACCCAAAAGACCCAAAAATCAGGGAGAAAAATTTTCAGCATTGATGTATCTTGAATCGGTAAGCGGCATGAGTCCTGCTGAAGCCACTAAAAGACCATCATTTGAAAGTCTTACGCCGATATTTCCAAATGAGAGAATACATATAGAGAAAAATAGCAGTACGGTTGCTATGAGGGTTGTTGATTTGATTTGCCCGATTGGAAAAGGACAAAGAGGTATGATTGTATCACAGCCAAAATCAGGAAAAACAACACTTTTAAAACAGATAGCTAACGCTATTACAAAGAACAATCCAGAGATGCATTTGATGATATTGCTTATAGACGAGCGTCCAGAAGAAGTAACAGATATAAAAGAATCCATTATTGGCGATAATGTAGAGGTGATTTATTCAACGTTTGACGAATTGCCAGAACGCCATAAAAGGGTGTCTGAGATGGTTATTGAGCGTGCTAAAAGGCTGGTGGAAAATAAAAAAGATGTCATTATACTGTTAGACAGTATAACAAGACTGGCAAGAGCCTATAATCTTACAGTCCAGGCTAGCGGAAGGACGCTTTCAGGCGGTTTAGACCCCGCAGCGCTCCATATGCCTAAACGATTTTTTGGCGCTGCCAGAAATATGCGTGAAGGCGGAAGTCTTACCATACTTGCCACAGCATTAGTTGAGACAGGCAGCAAGATGGATGATGTTGTATTTGAAGAATTTAAAGGAACAGGCAATATGGAGCTGGTATTAGATAGGAAGCTTTCAGAAAAAAGAGTGTTTCCAGCTATCAATGTTGCTAAATCTGGAACGAGAAGAGATGATTTGCTTTTAAATAAAGATGAGAAACAAGCAGTGGATATTATTCATAAAGCATTGAGCGGCTTAAAGGCAGATGAGGCAGCAGAGAGAGTACTTGATTTATTTAGCAAAACAATTAATAATAATGAATTTGTACAAATTGTATGCAAAAATAAACATATATAAGAAGCGGCAATTCAAAAATTATATTTTTAGATAAATATTCCATTGTTTTTTATTGATGCAAACAATTATAAAACCCAATTGTTTTTAAAACAATCTAAAAAAGTCTTGCATATGATTATGACATATGATACAATATCAACGCTGCTTATTGAAGACAAAGATTACTGAATAAATAAATAATTGTTAAAGAGGTGAAAATCATGAGAGAAGGAATCCATCCAGAGTACTATCAGGCAAAAGTTGTTTGTAACTGTGGCAATGAATTTGTGACAGGTTCAACAAAGGAAGAAATCCATGTAGAGATTTGTTCTAAATGCCACCCTTTCTATACAGGTCAACAAAAGGCAACAGCTGCTCGCGGACGTATTGATAAGTTTAACAGAAAGTATGGTGTTAAGAATAATTAATGCCTGTTTAAGATTGAGGTCATGCAAGGTCTCAATCTTTTATTAAATAAGGATGCCGCGCATTTGCGTGGCATCTGTTGTTTTATGTACACAGACATTTATAGGAAGATTGTCAGCAAATTTGATGGGTGTCTGGTGCATAGGTAGGAGAAGATGACTTTTTCCTGCTTGATTTTACTTATGGAAAATAGTGTCAGTAGACATGATAATAAGCAAACTTGCGCTTTTTTGAGGCAAGAATGGGGGATTAATATGAAAAATTCTGGAATTGGAGGGCAGGCTGTACTGGAAGGCATTATGATGCGCAACAAGGATAAATATGCGATTGCAGTAAGAAAGCCCGACAAAGAAATTGAACTAGTTGTAAAAGACAGTAAACTGTTGACTGATAAATATAAATGGCTAAATTATCCTATTATTAGAGGTGTATTTAATTTTATTGATTCAATGGTAACAGGAATATCAACAATTACATACTCTGCTTCATTTTATGACGACCCTGCTGAACAGAAGAAGACAAAGGCGGATGAAATTGGCAGAGCAGTGTTTAAAGATAAACTGGAATCCATACTGATGGCTGTAACCGTGATTGTATCTGTTATATTGGCAGTGGGATTATTTATGATACTGCCATATTTTGTGTCAAGGTTATTAAAAAATGTAATCTCTTCTCAAATCTTCTTAAATTTTATTGAGGGGTTGGTAAGAGTTCTCATATTTTTATTATATATGGTTGCTATATCGCAAATGAATGATATAAAAAGAACATATATGTATCATGGAGCAGAACATAAGTGTATCAATTGCATAGAAAATGGAGCAAGACTGACGGTAGAAAACGTTATGAACAGCTCACGGCTTCATAAGCGCTGTGGTACTAGTTTTATGTTTTTAGTTATGTTTATCAGTATTGTGTTTTTTATCTTTATAAGAGTTGATAATACAATATTGCAGGTTATTATTAGAATCTTTATGATTCCAGTTATTGCAGGCGTTTCTTACGAGATATTAAAATGGGCTGGAAGAAATGATAATGCGTTTGTAAATATTGTAAGCAAACCAGGTATGCTCCTTCAAAAGCTTACCACAAAAGAGCCTGATGCCGATATGGTTGAGGTTGCAATAAAAGCGGTGGAGGCTGTTTTTGACTGGCAAGAATTTCTTGATGCATATTATGAGAATGAAACGGATAAGGAAGCTGCAATACAGGCTTGTGAAGATGCATTAAAACAAAAGGCACAGGTGATGGATATTAAAATTTCTAAGGAGACTGGCTCTGTTACGGCATCTAAAGATAAACCAGAGGAAGAAATAAACATGAAAGAGGAAAATGCAGATACTTCTGTATATGTAAATCATATAGATGAGGATATAGAGGAGTTTGAATTTGATGGTCATGCAGATATTGAATTTGAGGATTTAGATAGTGAATCGTCACATAGTCTATCACAAAACCAGGAAGATTTTGAACCATTAGAAAAGGATATCGAAATGGACAGTCTTTATGATGAGCAAGAAGATGATGGTGAATCAGAGGATGTATTTGAAGGTTTTGAGTTTGAAGAGCCACAACCAGAAGTTGTTGATGAATTAGTTGCAGATGAAGTTCCTCTTTTTAAAGAGCGAAAGACAGATAAATAATTGTATGAGTCATATATCTTATAGAGAGGCAGTTTTAGAAGCTGCCAAACGGTTAAAAAAGTGCGGTGTGGATAATCCTCAATATGACAGTCAAGAATTATTGATGAGTGTAACAAATATGGATAGAACGGCTTATTTGCTGCATTGTGAGGAAAAAATGGAGGATAGTCTGTACACTGCATTTGAGAAATTAGTAAAACGGCGGGCAAATAGAGAACCCTTGCAGCATATTTTAGGTTATACTTACTTTTGGGGGCGAAAATATCTAGTTAATAAAAATGTGCTTATTCCTAGACAAGATACAGAAGTGCTTGTGGAAAAGGCGTTAGAATGTATTAGAACAGGAGACCGTGTATTAGATATGTGTACAGGGTCAGGCTGTATTATTATTACACTTGCCAGTGAAAAAAAATTATCGAGGGCAGTTGGAGTAGACTTATCTCCAAAAGCGCTTGAAGTGGCAAAAGAAAATGCAGACCGTCTTTTAGCAGATGTCCAATGGATAGAAAGTGATTTATTTCAAAATATAAATTTGTCGGTGCAGACAAATTTAAAAAGGAATCTAAAATCAGATGTACAGATGAGTATAGATTCAAATTCTTTATATGATATAATAGTCTCTAATCCGCCCTATATTGAGCGGAATGTGATTGATACGTTAAGTGATGAAGTGCGCCGGTTTGACCCATTGACAGCGTTAGACGGCGGTGAGGATGGACTTGTGTTTTATCGCAAAATTACAGAACAGTCTGTAAATTATTTAAAGACAGGCGGCTGGCTGCTCTATGAAATAGGAAGCAATCAATCAAGGCAGGTAAAAGATATAATGTCTGCCAGTGGTTATGAGGATATACGTGTTGTGAAGGATTTAGCTGGTCTGTGCAGAGTTGTAATGGGAAGACTTAAAGGTGATTAAAAAGAAAGGTGTGTAATTATCAATGGATATGTTTGATAAATTGGAAGATATAGTAAATAGATATGAGGATATCACAGCAGAACTAAGCAATCCTGATGTAGTGAATGACCAAAATAAATTTAAGATGCTGATGAAAGAGCAAAACAACATTGTTCCTATTGTTACAGCATTTACCGAATACAAAAGTTGTAAGCAAAATATTGAGGATAGTTTAGCAATGCTGTCGGAAGAAAGTGATGCTGAACTTTTAGAATTGGTAAAGGAAGAATTAAATGATTCCAAGAAAAAGGTAGAAGAACTAGAAAACGAGTTGAAAATATTGTTATTGCCAAAAGACCCAAATGATGACAAAGATATTGTGGTAGAGATTCGAGCAGGCGCAGGTGGTGATGAGGCGGCTTTGTTTGCCGCAGAGTTGTTTCGTATGTACACACATTATGCAGAGTCTAAACGGTGGAAGATTGAAGTTGTCAATGCAGATGAAACAGGTATTGGCGGAATGAAAGAAATCGAATTTATGGTAAAAGGTCAAGGCGCATATTCTGTGATGAAGTATGAGAGCGGCGTTCACAGAGTACAGCGAGTGCCAGAGACGGAGTCTGGAGGAAGAATCCACACCTCTACGGCATCAGTAGCCGTTATGCCAGAGGCAGAGGATGTGGATATTCAAATTAATGATAAAGATATACGAATTGATGTTATGCGTGCTTCCGGCAATGGCGGACAGTGTGTCAATACAACGGATTCCGCAGTACGACTTACCCATTATCCAACAGGCATTGTGATTTATTCACAGACAGAAAAGTCACAGATTCAAAATAAAGAAAAGGCATTTGCACTGCTGCGCGCCAAATTATATGATATGGAAATGCAAAAAGCCCATGATGCAGAAGCGGATGCAAGAAAAAGCCAAATTGGTACAGGAGACCGTTCTGAAAAAATTAGAACATATAATTTTCCGCAAGGGCGTGTGACTGACCATAGAATTGGATTGACTTTATATAAGCTTGATAAAATTATGGACGGAGATATTCAAGAGATTATTGATGCCTGTATCGCCGCCGACCAAGCGATACGCCTAAGTAGCTTGAATGAGGAGGGCTAGAAGGCTTGATTTTACTGGGTTTTGGTGAAAATGTAAAGTTTTAAAAAGTGAAAGTTTGAGGAAAAAATCGGTCTGATGAGTGAAAAATCAGACCGATTTTTGATTTTTTTGAGTTTTAGAGATAGTGGTTATTCTAAAAGACACAATATTCAAATATTTTAGATAGGATTTCAGAAGTAAGTAGTTATAAAATAAATTATATCATTAAAGATAAGTTGATTTACTAAAAAAATAAGTTGTATAGTATCAAAACAAGAGGTATAATATAGATAAAGACACTTTAAGGTATCGTTTATAATAAATAGGATACTAAGTTCAAGTTGTATTGTGGAAAGGATGAAAAAGGTGTTTATATGTTAGCATTACAAGGATATTATGATGGAAGTACAGTACAAATGTTAGAGGAAATTCATGCAAAAAAGAATCAAAAATTGATTATCACAATATTAGATGAATTTATAGATGTAGAAGATATAAATGAACGTACTAAAAATTTATCAGCAAGAGGTTCATTAGCACAATATGCAAATCCAAAACTGCAAAAGAAAGAAAAATTTGCATGGGAGGAGGCAGTAAAAGACAGCTATGATAATACTTGATACCAATATGATTTTAAGATATTTATTAAATGATAATAAAGAAATGGCAGATGAGGTAGAAAAAGTTATCACACAAGGTAATGCAGGTGTGACAATAGAAGTTATTGCAGAAGTAGTGTATGTTTTAAAAGGAGTTTATTTAATACAGCGTGATTCAATAAGAATAAGTTTGTTAAATTTTTTGTTAGAGATACAGGCAGATGAAAAGGATGTATTGAAGGTTGCTTTAGAAACATATGGTAAACAGAATTTAGATTTTGTGGATTGTATTTTATATGCTTATAATAGAGTAAAAGGGTATGAAATAAAAACATTTGATAAGAAACTAAAAAAATTATTAACGTATGAAAGATAATGAGATATGAATTTATAAAATGAAGATGTATAAAAAATAATAAAAATATTTATTTGTATATTTGTTGCAGGAGTATTTAAATAAGACTTGTCTTTTTATATTTAAATGTTTTCAGTTGAAATTGGCTTGTATATTAAAAATATATTTATTATTTTATTAAATAATATTATTAAGGAAGATCAATTTTAAGTTAAAAAATTTTTT